>CAMCMZ010000043.1 GCA_945876185.1 Candidatus Kuenenia stuttgartensis
TACTCGCCCAGGAGCAAAATACCCTGCGCCACCCACAGCGCTGATGGCCATGTCCAACCACTCGTTGCTTCAACCCGCGGCGTAACGCCACTCACCGCGCTGGATGGGGCACGTTCACGCCGCGGCTTGAAGCAACGCTATGCATTTCCGTGACATTGGGTCCGAATGGCCAAACCCCAGCGCGGGCGTCCCGCCCGCTGCCTTTTGCTGTCATCCCGCCTGATCCGCGACCCTATTTCTTCGTTTCGGCTTCTTCGCTGATCGCGAGCCGAAAACCCAGGAACGAGTAACGCGCCACCGGCAGGTACTTGGTTCGGGCGGCTGGACGGGCCTCGATCGCGCCGGCCGACCAGGCGCCGCCGCGCGCGACGCGATGGACGCCGGTCCAGCCGAGCGGATCGGTGGTCGGTTGAGTTGGATAGGGGCCATAGTGGTCCTGGCACCATTCCATCACGTTACCGGCGAGGTCGTGCAGGCCCCAGGCGTTGGCAGCGAGGGTCTTCACCGGATGCGATTGGCCGGCCGAATTGACCTCGGTCCAGGCGCCAGCATCACCGCTGGCCCGGGCGGCGTATTCCCATTCCGCCTCGGTCGGCAGGCGGAAGGCGGCGCGGCTGTCGAGGCGTGCGTTCAACCGGCGGAGGAAGTCCTGGCAGTCGTTCCATGACACGTTTTCGACCGGCAAGTCGGGACCGGAGTGGCGGTTCTTGGCGGCCGCCCCGGTGACGGATTCCCACAGGGCCTGCGTCGTTTCGCTGTCGGCGAGCCAGAAGGCCCGGCTCAGCGTGACCTGGAACAGCGTCTCGTCCTCACGGCGTTCGGCTTGGTCGTTGGCGCTGCCCATACGAAAGTTCCCCGCCGGGCAGAACCGGAAGCGTTGGACGACCTGGTTCACCTGGAGATCGGCCCAGCGGCCGCTGGCGTCTTCGCCGTGCGCCCTGGCCCACGCAGGTCGCGCCCAGGTCGGGACAGGCGGCGGTGGCGGCGAAACGGGTTCGATCTTGGCGATGATCGCAGGCGTCGGTGGGGCAACAGGTATTGTGACGACCGGCGGTTTCTTCGGCTCGTCACCGCCTTTGAACGAGAACACCAGGGCCAGGACGACGATGACGGCAAGGAACGCACCTCCACCGATGAGGGCCCAGGGCGGACCACGCCGGATGGAATCGGCCTGCCTGGTTGGCTGCGGATTCGTCCCGGAGGATACCGGCCTCGCCGCCGGCACGGCAGCCTGGGTCGCGGATGAGGCAGACAGTCCGCGTCGGATTGATCCCGTGGCGCGGCGTTCGCCGGAACCCTTGGCGAAGTTGCGGGTGCTGTCGTCGCTTAATCGGGCATGGATGGGAACGAAATCGAAATGCAGACGTTCAAGATCCTCGCGCAACTGGGCCGGGGCCGGATAACGGTCGGCCGGATCGCGGGCGATGGCGCGGGCGACCACGGCGGCGAGCGTGGTTGGCAAGGTCGGATCCAGGGCGCACGGATCCGGCAACTGATCATGGCGCAGGATGCGGGCGAGTTCCTCGCGGCTGTGTGCGACGTAGGGCGGCTTGCCGGTGGCGAGCAGGTAGAGGATCGCGCCCAGGGCGTAGATGTCAGTGCGGATGTCGGCAGGACCGCCCGGCCCGAGCAGTTCGGGGGCGATGGCGGCGTTGCAGGCGATGGATTCGGCATCCCAGACGCCGCTGCCGGCAAGCGATCGCGCCATGCCCAGGTCGCCGAGTTTGATCACCAGGGCGCCGTTGTCCTCGGCGATGAAGACGTTGGTCGGCTTCAGGTCGCCATGCACCATCCCGGCGCGGTGGATGCCATCGAGGCCCTTGGCGCATTCCACGACGATGAGCAGCGCCTCCTTGAACGGCAGTTTGCCGCCCCGGGAGTGCAGGTACTGCGCGAGATCGCCACCGGTCATGAGTTCGAGCGCCTGGTAGATGGTGCCTTCGGCCTCGCCGGCATCGTAGCAGGTGAGGACATTGGGATGGTGGACCGCCCCGGCGGCCCGCGCTTCGAGGAGGAAGCGTTCGGAAAACCCCGGGCGCTCGGCCAGTTCGGCGGGAAGCACCTTGAGCGCCACCTCGCGCCGCAAGGAAAGTTGCACCGCCCGGAACACCGTTCCGGTGCTGCCGCGTCCAATGCATTCGACGATATGGAAGCCCGGGATGGAAGGATGAGGAACGGCGACGCGCCGGCTGGGGGGCTGATCCGGTCTGCTCATGGGTTGGTCCAAAGAAGCATGATCGGCGGGATTATTAAGAATGTGCAAATGACGGATGAACGGAACCTACCAGCGTTTTAGCGCCATCCACCCCGGGTCTTCATCTCATTTTCACAATTGTGGGCTACACGACCCCGCCGCAGCAGAACCCCGGCCGAGCAAAGGACCACGATGCGTTCCACCACCCTTCTCTTGATCGCCCTGGGCGCCCCCGCCGCCGATAACGCCGTCGTCCTTATTGATGGTTCCAGCACGGTCTATCCGATCACGGTCGCGGTGGCTGAACGTTACGTGGCGCAGAATCCCCAGGCCAACATCGAGGTGCTGGTCTCGGGTTCGTCGGCTGGCATCCGCCGCTTCCTGGCCGGCGAGATCCCGATCGCCGACGCCTCGCGGGCAATGAACGAGGGAGAACGTGAGAAGGCGGCCAAGAATGGGATCGATTATATTGAGTTGCCTGTCGCCTATGACGGACTGACGGTGGTGGTAAGCCGGAAGAATACCTTTGTCGACAACCTGACCCTGGAAGAGCTGAAACACATCTGGCGGGCTGATAGTCCGGCCCAGAACTGGCGCGAGGTTCGCGCCGCGTGGCCGGCGTCGGTGATCACCTGTTTCTCGCCGGGCAAGGATTCAGGTACGATGGATTACTTCACTGAAGCCGTCAACGGCAAGGTGCGTAGCCAGCGGGCAGATGCGAGCGAAAGCGAAGACGATCAAACCCTGGTCCAGGGGACCGTCGGTAACCCGAATGCGATAGCCTATTTCGGCATTTCGTACTACACGGAAAATGCAACCATGCTGAAGGCCGTGCCAATCAATGCTGGCAAGGGGCCGGTGACCCCCAATGCGAATACGGTACGGAATGGTTCTTATCACCCGCTGTCCCGACCCTTGTTCATCTACGTCAACAAGGCGGAGGCACAGAAACGGGCCGAGGTTGCCGCCTTCGTCGACGGCTACCTGCGCTTCGTCCCGAAAGTGGCGGCTGAAGTCGGCTACGTTTCCATGGACGAGAGATCCTTTGCAGGAGTGACCGCGCGTTGGCAGGCGCGCACCAGCGGCAGCATCCTGGCCACGCCGCACGACCAGTCGCGCTTGGCCGAAACCCTGATCGCCAGCCTGGGAGATGGCCCCAAGGCCGTTTCCACCGAGGTTGCGATCGCCTCCAAGCCGGCCGTAGCGGTGGTGCCGGCCAGGGTGACTGGCCCGGCCGTCGCGCCTGCTCCCACCAACGCGCCGTTCCCGGCCACCTCCGCGACATCGGTGCCAAAGGCTGTTCCTGCCCCGGCCATCGTGGCTGCTCCCACGTTTGTCGTCCTGCCGTCCAAGGCCCAGGCAACAGAACCAGCGAAACCGGCCCTAGCACCAAGTCCATCGCCGCGCCCGATCATCATCGGCGACGCTTTTGCCGGATCGCTTGTCCGGGTCGGTGATGCCAGTCTGGCCATGGCGCGGGTGGCGATTGACCAGTCCAGCACCTTGGAGGACATCGAATCCCGCGTGCGCCAGCTTCAGGCCGATCTTGCGGCGGTGCAGTCGGCCATCCCCGACCGTCGCCTGCTTGAGGCCGCCATCGCGAGTGGGATCGACAGCCTGCGCGCCTCTGCCCTGGACCTGGTGCGGCAGCGCCAGGCCAAGATTGACTCCGCCGTGTTGCGTGAACTTGCCCTCCATGCCGCTGATGCTGCGGCGAAGGACCAGGTCGCGCTGCTGGAAGGCGCCCGTTCGCGGCCTGAACTTGAAGCGCTGCGCCAGCGTGAAGAGGCGATCGCGCAGTTCCGCCGGACCTGTGAACGCTGGATCGGAGAGGTCACGGCCCAGCCTTGAAACCCTACATGACGTCCTCCTCGGCGGTCATCCAGGGCGAATTGGCGGTCCAGCCTCTGGCTGAACTGCTGCAATACCTGCAGAAACTTGGCAAACGCGGCCAGCTGTTCCTGGAGCGCGCCGAGCCTCCGGCCTCGGCTGCGGTGTACTTCGTGCCGGGTCGGGTGGTGCATGCGCATCGGCCGCCGCTCGAAGGCGAGACCGCCCTGCTCGACCTGCTGAGCTGGCACGAGGGCCGGTTCCTGTTCCTCGCCGATGCGATCCCCGAGCGCGAGACCATCACCACCGATCTCGGACGGCTGCTGCTCGAAGGCATGCGCCGGCAGGATGAACTGGCCGAGGCGCGTTCGCGCCTGCCACCGCCGCACGCGGTGCTGTTTCCCGAACGCGACCGGGATCGACTGGCGGCCGAGTCGCTGAGCTGGCGCGAGTGGCGCATGTTGGAATCCGTCGATGGCCAGCGCGACATCGCAACCCTGATCCAGCTCGAACCGGGAGCGGAACTGGAATGCGCCCTCGCCCTTGAGCGCCTCGGCCGCCACGGGCTCGTCCGCACCGCCCCGCGCAGCGAGTTCCTGGCCAGCGTTGTCTTGGCCCCGCTGCTCCCGGCCGAGGAAGCCGAGCAGCTCGTTCGCCTGACCCTGCTCGACCTCGATCTGCTCGCCCTGCTCGACGGCCGCAAGCCGCTCGATCTGGTCGCGGAGGAACTCGGCGAAGGCCCCGACGCCATCGCTGAATCGTGCCGCCGCCTGGTCGAAAACGGCGCCGTCCGGGTCTCCGCCGGGTTGGAGGCTTGGAACCGGTGGCTGCGCTGAAGGCAAAAATCGCAATTGCACCCCACCTGCGGCGTTGGTCGTCGGCTTCCGTCGTCCGGGCAGGTGTTTTACTGCGCCTGCGAACGCGCATGCCCAATCGAGTGGCGTCGAAGCCACCAAGGGATCGTGCGGCCACACCTTTCCGGACGCAGCGCTGCCACACTCCCTCCTCCCGCCTTGCATCTGGGGCGCACTTGCGATTTTTGCTAGAAACAAAATTAATTCGGCGGCAGACCGGCGCACCTTCCTAATTCATCTCTTATTCACACCTGGAATAAACCTGGACACCGATGCTCGCGACCTGTCCCTTCTGCCTTGCTGATCAGACCGTGCCCGGGAAGCCGGGCCGCACGGTGATCTGCGATTCCTGCGCCCGGCCGTTTCCTGCTCCTCGGCAGCGGCGGTCGGCAGTCGACTCCTCGGGAACCAGATCTGGTTCGCGGGTGGCGGGCAAGGTGTCGACCTCCGCGACAGGTGCCAAGCCGGATCGCGACGAGACCATCATCCTCATTCCCGATGACGCGAACGGCGACATGCAGGAAGCGGCAGCCGGCGGGACAGGTCGCGTCGTCAACCGCTATCGGGTGATCGAGGAGATCAGCCACGGTGGCATGGGAGCGGTCTACCGCGCCCGCGATCGCAGCCTGCAGCGCGAGGTCGCGCTCAAGGTCATCCGCGATCCCGATTCCTCCGACCGCGCCGCGCGCTTCGTACTGGAAGCCCAGATCACCGGCCAGCTTGAGCATCCCAACATCGTGCCGGTGCACGAACTCGGCGTCGGTCCGGGCGGCCGGCCATTCTTCGCCATGAAGCTCGTGCGCGGACGGACGCTGGCGAGCATCCTCGCCGCATACCGCCACGATGCCGTCGAGGCAGCACGCGAATTTCCGCTCACCCGCATGCTGCGCTTCGTCGTCGACGTGTGCAATGCGGTTGGCTTCGCGCATGCACGCGGGGTCATCCACCGCGACATCAAGCCCGCAAACATCATGGTCGGCGACTTCGGCGAGGTCATGTTGATGGACTGGGGCCTGGCCAAGGTCGTCGCGGGCGGTGCGGTTGGCAGCGACACGGTTGAAGAGGCCCTGCCGCCATCGGGCGACACCTCGAAGATCCAGCGACTTCGGCCCGAGGGCATCGCCATCGATCCGGACGCAAGCTCCGGTACGCTCCCGGTGCCAGGCGAGGTTCGCAACGCACCGATCGATGCCACTCACGATGGCGCGGTGCTCGGTACTCCGGTCTACATGCCACCGGAGCAGGCGAGCGGACGCATCGCCGAGATGGACGCGCGCAGCGACATCTATTCGCTCGGCGCGATCCTCTATGAGATCATCACCCTGCACCCGCCGGTCGATGGCCGCGACGTCAACGAGGTGCTGATGAATGTGATCGGCGGGAACATCATCGATCCCGCCCGTCGGGCCGGCCGGGCGGTGCCGAAGGATCTTGCCGCCGTCGCCCTCACCGCCCTGGCCAAGGATCCGGCGCGGCGATACCGCTCGGCGATCGCCATGCGGCGCGACATCGAGAGTTTCATCGAAGGTCGCGCGGTTTCAGTCGGTGACGGCAACCATGGCACCCGTCTGGTGCGGGTGGTCCGGCGCAACCGCCGCGCCGCCCTGGTGGTCGCGTTGTCGGTGGTCGTCCTGGTCGTCGCCCTGGCGGTCGCCTTCGGCAGCACCCGGGCGGTCGAACGCGAACGCCGCGCGGTGGCCGATGTCCGCAGCGAACTTGAGCACGAACGCAAGCGCGTTCGCGTGGCCGACGAACGTCAGCGCAGCGATCGCGCCCAGGTCGGCGAGGCGAAGCACCTTGCCGCCATCGCCATGGCGAACGAGCAACTGGTCCGCGGGGATCACACGAACGCCGCCACGGCCCTCGCCGGAAGCCCGGTGGAACTGCGCGACTGGGTCTGGCGCCGGCTCGACCTGCTCACCCAACCCCACCTCGCGTGCTTTCGGGAACGCACCGAGCCGTTGACCGCTCTCGCCGCATCCGGTGATGGTGCGGTGGCGGCGGTGGCCGGAAGCGACGGGATGGTCGACCTCTACGACCTGCGGACGCAGCGGCGTACCGGTACGAATCGCCTGCATCCTGGTCGCATCCGCGCCCTGGCTGTCGATCAGGCCGGAGGCCTGGTGGCGAGCGGTGGCGATGACGGCGCGGTGCGGCTTTGGCAGCCGGGTTCGGCTGGCACGCCCCGGACGCTGACCGGCCATGAAGCGCCGCTGACCGCCCTTGCGTTTGCGTCGGCGGGGAGCGCGTTCGCCAGCGGCGATGCCAGCGGGGTGGTGCGGGCCTGGAATCTGGCGAACGGCGGCGACGCCGTACTCGGTCGGCTCGACTCCGGCGTGGCAGCGGTTCGCATTATTCCGGGTGATGACGGTGACCGCGTAGTCGCGGCCAGCGCCGAGGGCCGGGTCGCGACCTGGCGCCTCGCCTCGCGGCAGGAGATCGCCCGTCGTCGCATCGATGGCAGGACGCTCGCGATCAATGCCGATGGCACGCGCCTGTTGGTCGCCGCCAGCGACGGGGTGCGGAGCTGGGATCTCGTCCGCTTGGAGGCCGGCATCCGCCTGGAGGGCCAGGCTCCGGTGACGGTCGCGGCGTTCGCCCCCAACGGTCGCATCGTGACCGCCGGCAACGATGCGACGGTGCGGGTCTGGGATGCGGGGTCGGGGCGGATGCTGCTCGACCTGTATGGGCACCAGGGCCGGATCAGCGGACTCGGAGTAACAATGGCGGGGAACGGACCTGAGCAGGGCTGGCTGGTGCTGTCCGCCGGCGCAGACGGCAGCTTTCGCCTGTGGGATGGCCAGCAGCGGCGCGACCGCCAGGTCGTTGCACTCGGCCAGGCGACCTGCGCCGCCGTGTCTGCCGATGGTCGGCGCGCCGTGGTCGGCAATGGCGGCAGCGCCACGGTATGGGATCTGGCGACGCGAAGGCCGGTGCAGACGGTTCTGCTTGGTCGGCAGGTCCGGGCGGTGGCGCTCGCCCCCGACGGCCGGGCCGTCGCCGTGCCCGGCGATGCCGGGGTCGCCCGGGTCTGGAGCGATCGCGGCGGCCAGGTGCTGGCCAACGTGCAGATACCTCCTGCGGCCCTGGTCTGCATCAGCTTCTCGCCCGATGGCAGCAGCTTTGCCACGGGCGGCGCCGATGGTCGAGTGCGGGCCTGGAAGACCGAGGGCGGGGCCGAGATCGGTGCTGTACTGATCCAATCGTCGGCCCAATCGTCGGCGCATCGCGGAACCGTGGCGGCGCTCGCCTTCGCCCCGGACGGCAAGTCGCTCGCCAGCCTCGGGGGTGATGGCGGGGTGCGCGTTGCCGCCCTGCCGGATGGCCAGGTCAGGCGCCAGTTCGAGGCCGGCGACGGCGGCTCTACCAGCTTGGCCTGGCTGGACGATGGCGAGTCGCTCGTCGTCGGCAGCGAACGCGGGGCGGTGATCTGGCGTCTCGCCGACGGATCAGTGCGCAACCGGCTGACCGGTCATGGTGCGGTGGCCGCCCTGGTCTCGGGCGATGGCGGCCGCCGCCTGTTCACCACCACCGGCGATGGCGCGATCCGGGTCTGGGATCCGCAGGGCGGACGCAGCCTGCTCGCCTGTCCGGCCTTCGATTCTGCGCCGCTCGCCCTCATGGTCGCCAACGACCACGACGCCCTCATCGCCGTCCTCGCCAACGGGACGGCGGTCATCCATCCGGTCACGCCTGCCGCTCCAGCCAACCCCTGAAGGAAATCCCATGTCCAATACTATCTTCTGTCGCGATAGGGTCGGTATGGCCGGTCTGGCCATTGCTGGAATCATCGTCATCGCTGCCACTAGTTGCGGTGACCGTCCGGCCGAGTCCGGTGCCGGTGCGGCGACCCCGCCAACGCCGGGAAGCTACCTCGCGGAATCGTCGGCGTTCTCACCCTTCTACGCCGAGGAGCTGGTGGGACGCGAACTCTATCTGTTCGGACGCAAGTCGACCCACTCTGCCTTCATTGCCGCCGGCCGTAGATCCATGCCCGACGCCTGGCGCACAATCCCCGGTGCCGGCCCAGAGATCAAAGTGAACGGCGAGACCCAGCGCGCCCGCCTGATGATCGAACGCGCCCCGGACCAGCCAGCGATGGAAAGCCGTCTACGCAAAACCATGGCCAAGCGCTACGGCCTCGCTACCGGCGGCTGAGTCGCGCGTACCGCAGGGCGGCTACAACTCCATCCCATCCTCGCCCACGACTACACCGGCGGGCAGGCGCGGCTGACGGTTGATCAGATGCGCTTGCAGGCTGTGGTCGAGGTGGATGAGGACGCCGCGCTTGGCCTGGATGCGGCTCAGGCAGGACAGCGCCATGGGCAGATCGTTGTGCTGCTTGGCCTGGGCGCGCGGATCCTCGGGGGCGAACGAGCAATCGATCACCGCGGTGTCGGGGGCCCAGGAGCGGATGAAGGCGGCCACGCCCTCGTCGAGATCATAGGTGTCGGTCAGCCAGGCGAGGCGCCGTCGGCCGAATTCCAGCAGCCAGCCAAGCGTCGGCACGGGATGCTTGAGCGGCACCCCGATCACCGCGATCGGCCCGATGGTGAAGCGCTTGGAAGGCGGCACCGGGCGCAGGCGCAAGCGGCCCGGATCAGTGGCCAGTTCGTGGACCCGCTGGCAATCGTCGGGGCAGTGCACCGTCACCGGGCCGGAGAACTCGTGCCGACCCTGAACCAGGCCAAGGACGTGGTCGGGATGGAAATGGGTGAGTAGCACATCGCGTGCATCGGGCAGGGCCTGGGCGAGGCCGGGCAGGCCGGCGTCGATCGGGACCGTGATCGCGTCAGCGCGGATCACTCCGCACGAGGGCCGGCGGCGCGGGCCGCTGCCATTGCCGGCGGCGACGCATGCGACGCAGGTGCAGCCCGGAGCGGGGATGCCATGGGTGTTGCCGGAGCCGAGGAGCACCGCACGCATGGACGCTTCACCCGACCGCCGCCGACAGGGCCGGTGCAGGCTGCGTCGCAGTGCGCAGCACCGTGCGGCCGGCGCTGAGCACCAGTTCGACCGCGCAGCCCTGGGCTGAATGTCGCACCGCGATGAGGTCGGCACGGGCGCCGACGACGATCGAGCCGCGATCCGCCAGGCCCGCCGCCGCTGCCGGGTTGGCGGTGACCAGTCGGATCGCCTGCGGCAGAGTCAGCCCGGCGAGTTCCGGCAGCAAAAAGGCGGCATGGAGCAGGCTCGGCGGATGGTAGTCCGAGCACAGGCAGGCGCAGACGCCGGCCTGGATGGCGTCGAGGGCGCGCATGTTGCCGGACTGGCTCACCCCACGGATGACGTTGGGCGCGCCGAAGATGGTGGCGATTCCGTGCGAGTGCGCGGCCTGGGCGGTGGCGAGGTTGATCGGGAACTCGCTCATCGCGACGCCGATGCGCTTGGCAGTCTCGACGAACTCTGGGCTGTCGTCGTCGTGGCTGGCGAGCGCGACGCCATGGGCCCGGGCGAGCACCGCGAGCGCAGCCACGCGTTCGTGCGCGGTCGACTGGCGCTCGCGCTTGAGCGCGACGATCTGTTCGATCTCGATGTCCTTGGCGGCGTAGGCGCTGGAAAAATAATCACGATAGGCGGCGAAGGTGCGGAACTGGCCCCGGCCCGGGGTGTGGTCCATGAACGACAGCAGGTCGGCGTCGCCGGCCGCGACGAGTTCGCGCAGCACTGGTTCGGCGGCCGGTTCAGTGACCTCGTAGCGCAGGTGGACGCGGTTGTCGACCAAGCCCTGATGGGCGTGCACGGCGTGGGCGAGGTTGGCGGCCAGGCGGTCGTTGCGCACGCCCCACTCGCTGCCGCTGAAGCTAAGCGCGTGGAACGGAGTAGTAATGCCGGCGATGGCGTTGCGGCGGTCGGCCTGGGCGACGGCGAAGGGCAGGGGGAAGAGCACCTTCGGGCGCGGCTCGACTTCTTTTTCGAGCGCGTCGCAATGCAGATCAATAAGCCCCGGCAGCAGCCACGCCCCGTCGAGGTCGAGCGTCGGAGCGTCGGTGACCTGGGGGCAGATCGCCACGATGCGGTCGTCTTCGATCAGGACCGAGCCGTCCTCGATCACCTCGCCGGGCAGGATGACCCTGGCGTTGATGAGCAGCGTCCTCACGAGGCGCGCCGCCGGGTGGTCTTGACCGAAGCACCGGGGTGGATTGGGCAAAGATCCGCGACCAGCAGCATGGCGAGGGGCGACAACTGGCAGCTCGGCTTGGCGCACAGGCAGATCGGTTCGTTGGCGTGGGCGACGGTCTTCACCACGGCCTTGCGGGCGATGGGGCGCGTGCGGCTGGGGAGTTCGGCGATCATGGGTTCATCCGTGGTTTTGGTGAGGGTCAGGCGGCGGGCTGGAGGGGGGCGGGCAGGCGGACGACGTCATCGGCGAGCCGGCGCACCAGGTCCGGATCGTGGAAGATCGCGAGGATGCCCGCGCCGGCCGCCTTGGCGGCGTTGACGGCGGCGCAGGCGAGTCCGGCCGCGTGCGCGTCCAGGCTGGCGGTGGGTTCATCGAGCAGCAGCAGGCGCGGCCGTACGACCAGACCCCGGGCCAGGTTGACGCGCTGCTTTTCACCGCCGCTAAACGTAGCCGGCGGCAGGTCCCACAGTCGTTCTGGTAGTTCGAGCGCGCGCAGCAGTTCCGCCGCCCGTTCCCGCGCGGCCTTGGCGTCGACCCCCAGTGCGAGCAAGGGTTCAGCCACTACCGCCAAGGTCCCCTGGCGCGGCAGGACATGGAGGAACTGGGTGACGAAGCTCATCGCACTGCGGCGCAGGGCGAGCACCGCGTGCTCATCGACGGCGGCAAGGTCGACCGCGTCGTTGTCCGTGCCGGTTCCGCTTCCGGTAGAAAGTAGGATGCGGCCCGACTCAGGCAGGTAGGTGCGCCAGATGCATTTCAGCACCGAACTTTTCCCGGCGCCCGACGGCCCGACCAGGGCAGTCAGCCGGCCGGCGTGGACGGCGAACGAAAGATCCGTGACCGACGGCAGGTGCTTGCCGGCCGCGTGGACGGTGAACGACTTGCCGAGTCCTTCGACGCGCAGGACGGGGGTGGGATCCGAAGGGTTCATAGAGCTGACGACACCAGTTGCTGGGTGTAGGGATGCTGGGGATCTTCAAGGATCTGGTCGGTGATCCCGGATTCGACCACCCGGCCGTGGCGCATCACCAGGGTGCGGCCGGCGAGCAGGCGCACCACCCCGAGATCATGCGTCACGACGATCATCGCGACCCGGGTGCGGCGCTGGATTTCCAGGATCAGGTCGAGAATGCGCGCCTGCACCGACAGATCGAGGCCGGTGGTGACCTCGTCGAGCAGCAGCAGTTGCGGCCGAGGCGCCAGGGCGCGGGCGATCTGCAGGCGCTGTTGCATGCCGCCGCTGAAGTGGCCGGGCTTGTGGTCGACGCGATTGCGTGGCACCTCGGTGCGGTCGAGGAGCGACAGCGCCCGGTCGCGGATGGCGCGGAACGAACCTTCGCCGGCGGTGAGCAGGCGCTCAGCGATGTTGCCGCCGGCGGTGACCTGGAAGTTGAGGCCAAGATGCGGGTTCTGGTACACCATGCCGAAGCGCCGGTCGCGCAGCCAGCGCGCCTGGGCGGCATCGCAGGCGGTGAGTTCGACCTCCAGCGCATGACCGCCCTCGTCGGTTCCACGCCAATGGGCGGTGCCTGAAGTCGGCCGGTCATCGAGGTGCAGCAGGCGCACCAGGGTCGACTTGCCGGAACCCGACTCGCCCATCACGCCCAGGATCTCGCCGGGGTGGAGGTCGAACGACACCCCGGCCACCGCGACCACCGAACGGCAGTGTGGGCAGAGGTTGCGACCGGTGGTCCCGCCGGTGGATTCCAGGCAGCGCAGGCAGCCAGGCCCGTGGATCCGGGTGAGGCCGCGCGCCGCAATGATTGGAAGCCTTGTCTCTGCGAGCGGCGCGGCAGGTGGGACCGGGGTGGAAAGCTCGTTCATCCTAATCATCGCAATGAACCCTCGCCTTTTGTTCGTGGAAAAATCGCAAGTGCGCCCCAGATGCAAGGCGGGAGGAAGGAGTTGGGCAGCGCCCAATGACTGACGACCAACGCAGCAGATGGGGTGCAATTGCGATTTTTTGGTTCATCGCAGGCTCTCTTCTCGGTGCGAGTCGCAGTGGTCCTGGTCGTTGCACTGCCAGCGTCGACCGCCGTCGGGCAGAACGATCTCGTCCAGGTAGCTGTCGCCGGCGCCGCAGCGGGCGCAGCGGTGGCGGCCGCCCTCGTCGTCGGTGAAGGCCTCGACCTGGAACGGCACGTCGCTGAATGCCAGCGGCTCGACCGTCGTCATCGGCGGCACGGCGTAGATCTTCTTCTCGCGTCCCGCTCCGAACAGGTGGATTGCATGTGACCGGTTGAGCTTCGGCAGGTCCCAGCGCGGAATCGGCGACGGATCGATGACGTAACGTCCGGCGACCCGGGCCGGGTAGCGATTGGTGATCGCGACCTCGCGGAAGCGCACGAGGTCTTCATACAGCCGCACCAGCAGGCGGGCGTAGTCCACCTCGGCGTGCATGCGCCGGCGCTTGGCTTCCGACGGTTCGATGATCTGAAGCGGGTCCGGGAACGGCACCTGGTAGACCATGATCTGTCCGGCGTGGAGCGGCGTTTCAGGAATGCGGTGCCGGGTCTGGATCACCGACGCCGCCGTGGTGCGCGTGGTCGCGGCCACCCCAGGGCAGGTGGCGAGGATGAAGCGGCGCAGGTTCACCGCGTTCACGGAATCATCCGCGCCCTGGTCGATGACTTTCAGCGTGTCCTCGGGGGTGAGGAGTGACAGGCTGAGTTGCAGACCGCCGGTGCCGAAACCGCGCGCGATCGGCATCTCGCGCGAGGCGTAAGGCACCTGATAGCCGGGGATGCACAGCGCCTTGAAGCTCGCCCGCCGCAATTCGCGTTTGGCGAAGGCGTCGAGGAAGCCGAAGTGGTCACCGGCCCCGGTGTTCGCGGCTGACACTGTGGATGACGTTGACGCCGCAGTCACAGCTCATCTCCATCCGGAATTTGTTCCGGATCGGTGAACACGGCTTCAGCCGCCCCGGGATGATCCAGCTTGCCCCGGCTCTTGCGCAGGTTGTCGAGGTCGCTCTGGAAGGTGACGTAGTGCGGCAGCTTGTAATGGCTGCAGAATCCCATGCTTTCGATGCCATCGATGTGCATGAGCACGAACTCGCCGTCCTCGGCCGGATGGCGGACCCCGTGCTGGGCGCCGTTTTGCAGGCTGCGATCGCACATCGCCATGGCGATGGCTTTGGTTTCCTGGTGTCCGAAGCAGCAGCCGTAGCCCAGCCCTAGGCTGGGCGGGGCGTCCTCGGGATCGTCCTTGCCGTGCAGGGTCACGATCTCGCATTCGGTGACCGGCACCTCGCCGGCCTCGACCAGTTCGCCACTGACCGGATGCGGCAGCATGATCGGTAGGAATCCGTAGCGCAGTTCCGCCACCGTCGGATGCAGGTAGCCGTAGCCGCGCATGGTGGTGTAGGCCATCGCGAGCAGGCCGCCGGATTCGCCCCGGGTCATCGCCGCGAGTGCCGCCGGGCGCGGGCAGGGGAAGGTGATCGGCTCGCGCGTGATGTCGACCGCCGGCAGCGGCGGCCGGGGCTGGGCAAGCAGGCCCTGGGCGCGCAGCGCATCGAGCACCTTGGGCACGGTGTCAGAAGCACTGTCCGTGCCACGACCGGGCCACTCTTCACCGAAGAAATCCTTGGCGATCGCGCGGAACTTGTCTGGATCCTCATCAAGCAGTTCGTAACTGAACAAGCGCTGCAGGTAGTCGCTGCCCGGGCCGAGGATCTGGCCGCCCGGGATCTCTTTGAAAGCCGAGCTGATCCGGCGCACGACCCTAAGGTCTGTTCCGCGATGCGGCGCCGTCGCAGACAGGCGCGGCCGGGTCGAACGCCAGGCGCGCAGCAGGAAAGCGGCTTCCAACGTGTCGCCCGAGGCCTGCTTGATCGCCAAGGCAGCCAGTTGCGGGTGCCAGCAGCCGCCCTCGCCGCAGACCCGGTCGACCAGGCGGCCGAGCTGGTGCCGGATGGTTTCGACCCCGATCGGATCGCCGCCGGCCTGGGCGCGCAGGACATCGAGCAGACGGGCGGCGGCGGCAATCGCTGATTCGCCCCCACGGATGGCGACGTAGCCCATCAGCGACCCCCGCCGCCGGCCGTGGTGCCGCCCAGGACGGTCGAGCGCGGAATGCAGGCGATCCGCCGCGCATCGCAGAGGACGAGGTCGATGCCCTGCGGGAATCCGGCGTGGGCTTCGCGCAGCCGCCACCAGAGCGGATCGATGCCGTCGAAGCGCAGGATGCGCTGGCCATCGACGCCGGGGCCACGCAGGATCTCTGACCCGGTGCCGGAGCCGACCTGGGCGCAATCAAGCACCAGGGTGGCGCCAGTTTCAGGCCGGATGAGCGAGCCGCGATCCAGACGCAGGTCGTCGGCGGGCGCGCGCGCGGCGTCGGCGAGGACGAACGCCGCATCGCCCCAGCCGGCGCGGTTGGCGCCCAGCATGGCCCAGTCGCGTTCATCGATAAGGCCGTGCAGATCGTGCAGGGTGGTGCCGCCGTCGGCGAGGGTGGCGAGGACGCCGAGCCAGGCGCGCCGGCCCCCGAGCCAACTCACCGAGTCGACCACCTCTCCGGGCCGGGCGATGGCCGCGATCAGCGAACGGTGCAGACGTGACTGCGAGGCCTCTCCCCACAGCGATTCCAGCTTCAGCATGGCGGTTCCTCACCGAGTTCAGCAAACCTGACCCGCGTCGCGGCGCGCATCGCGGCACGCTCGCTGGCGGTCTGTCCGATCTTGTCCCAGCCGGTGGCGAGCAACTGCTCGACCTCGTCCACGCCAGCAAGGCGACCGGCGACGACCGCATCGCACACCGCAGCGGCCTCGGCCCATTCGCGATCGCCGCCGACCAGGCAAGCGCCACCGCGCACGCCGGCGACCTCGACCTCGGCGGTGGCCACGGCCAGTTCGCCCAGGTGGAAATGGTCGCGGAAGACGCCGTCTTCGAGGGTCAGCAGCACCAGACCCTCTTGCGGCAGGGCGTGGGGTCGCACCTCGTGCCGACCGGCCAGACGCGCGGCCAGGGCGACGACTTCGGCGCGCGGCGCGGCGACCAGGGCGCGATGGCGTAAAGCGATTGCGGAGTCGGGATTCATGCGCCTGCTTCTCTACTGGCTTCGGCCATGACCCGATCTGCTTCGGCCACGACCCGATCTGCTTCGGCCACGACCCGGTCATCGGGATGGTCGATGCGTAGTTCGATGCGGTCGCTGCGGGTGCGGGCGACCGCGTATTCGCGTGGTTCGCCCGTGGCGAGATCGACATTCACGGTGCGCAGCAGCAGCATCGGCAGGTGGCGCGGGGCATGCAGCAGACGTGCTTCAGCCTCGGTGGGCAGGATCGCCGACACCAGGGTGGTGGCGCGTCGCAGCCCGATCCCGTAGCCGGAACGGAGCAGGGCGTGCAACGATCCGCCCTGGTACCGCGCGAGCAGTTCGGGCAGCGGGCCGCACGGCAGGTGATGCAGGATGGAGGTCGTCGGCCGGCCGTCGACCAGGCGCACGGTCTGGATGCGGTAGATGGTGTCGCCGACCGACAACTGCAACCGGGCGGCGATCTCTTCATCGGCGGGGACGGATTCCGCCGCGATGAGGCTGCCGCCGAGGGCATGGCCGAGTCCCGACACCGTTTCGGTGAAGCGGGTCCGGCTGTGCAGCGGATACTCGATCGGACGGTCGAGGACGTAGGTGCCGAGTCCGCGTCGGCGTTCGACCCAGCCGCCGCTGACCAGAACCTCCATCGCATGGCGCAGGGTGTGCCGGTTGACCTGGAATCGGCGCGCGAGTTCGATCTCGGGCGGCAGGCGGTCGCCGGGCGTGTGGCGCTTCTTCAGATCGGCAGCGATACGCCCCGCGATCTGCGAATAGAGCGGTCTCGGACCATCGCGGTCGATGTCGATCATGGCTGCTCCGTGGTCTAGACAGCCTCGGCGCGATCGTGAACCGCGAGTGAACCCCGGATGAATTTCCCGTGAAGACCGGCGCGTGCGCGACCGGCGTCGCGGCGGTGGAAAACAGGGCAGGGCGATCATGGGGCGATCACGGGTCGATGACGAAAGAATAGCCATGGCGCTCGAATCCCAGGGATTCGTAGAATCGGTGCGCCTCGGTGCGCTTGCGGTTGGACGACAGCGCCAGCTTGTAGCAGCCGGCCTCGCGGCACCTTTCAGCTGCGTGTGCCATCATCGCCTTGCCAAGGCCGCCACCGCGCCGGTCCGGCTCGACCACCACGTTCTCGACGACTGAGCTCGGCCGGCCGCGATGGCCAAGATTGGCGAGAATCACCAAGGTATAGGTCGCGATCGCCCGGCCGGACTCCTCGACCAGCCAGATCGTGTAGCCCGGGGTCGCACTGATGCGCTCCCAGATCGCCTGGGCGGCGGGGGCATCCAACGGCGTTTCGCCGGGATAGCCGAGATGGGCGTAGAGCTCCAGTATGACCGGCAGATCGGCGCGGGTCGCTGGGCGGAAGCTGAAACGGCTGGAGTCCATGCGGTGGTTCCTGCGACGGCCACGTGGCCTGGGCGGCGGCCCTGGGGCCTGGGGCAGCAGCCCCGGAGTCAGCGGCGGCAGCCCCGGAGTCAGTGGCGGCAAGCCCGGAGTCATCGGCGTCGTGGCGGCATCAACGGATTTACCTATGAAGTTTTGGTGAATTCCTTGCGAATGCTTCGCAGGTGCGAGAGTTGTCTACCCGGATCGTGAATGGCGGATTGGGTCACAGACGCCTGCTGCCCTTGGTTTTGCAGCGATTTCCCGGGAAGCCCTGCGCCTGGATGTCCAGGGCCCGGCGCCGACATCGTCGAAAATTCATCGCCTATTCACCAGACCTTCATGGAATGCGGGCATTTCACCGCCGGGAGGCCACCATGGACATCGCCATCGCCGGCTTGTGCAAGTCGTTCCATGCCGGCCGTCGCGTCTGCAAGGCGCTCGACCGCATCGACCTGCGCATCGCCTCGGGCGAAATGGTGGCGCTCATCGGCTCCTCCGGTTCCGGCAAGTCTACCCTGATGCGCCATATCAACGGCCTGTGCGTCGGCGATGCTGGGCAGATCGCGGTCGGCGGCCGGAGCATCCAGGATAAGGGCCGTCTGGCGCGCGATGTCTCCGACGTGCGGGCCGGCATCGGCATGATCTTCCAGCAATTCAACCTGGTCGGCCGGCTGTCGGTGCTGACCAATGTCCTGGCCGGCACGATTCATCACCTGCCGCTGTGGCGTTCCTGCCTGATGCGCTTCACCCGCGCTGAGCGCATGATCGCGCTTGAGGCGTTGGCCCGGGTCGGCATGGCGGAGCAGGCCCTGCAACGCGCCAGCACCCTGAGTGGCGGTCAACAGCAACGCGCGGCGATCGCCCGCACCCTGGTCCAGCGCGCCCACGTCGTGCTGGGTGACGAACCGATCGCGTCGCTCGACCCGGATTCCGCCCGCAAGGTCATGGATGCGCTCGCCCGCATCAACCGCGAGGACGGCACCACGGTGGTGGTGTCGCTGCACCAGGTCGACTACGCGCTGTCGTACTGCCCGCGCACCATCGCCCTACGCGCCGGATCAGTGGCCTACGACGGACCGAGCACCCAGCTTTCGCACGAACGTCTGGCCCAGATCTATGGTTCCGACCTGCCGGACCTGCTCGCCCCGCGCGACTCCGGGGCCACCGACACCCCGCGCCCGACTCTCGCTCTGACCCCGGCCGCCGTGGCCTGACGCCATTTATCCACGAACATCCACGCTTTTTCCCGCCAACTCACCGTCCCACCACCCCATCGAGGACTCCATGCTCCGCACCGTCGCCGCCTTCGCCCTCACCGCCCTCACCACCACCTTCACGATGGCCAACGCCGAGGATGAACCCGCTGTTCTCACCTTCGGCATCATTTCGACTGAAAGCTCAGTCAACCTCAAGAAAGACTTCGAGCCCCTGCGCGTGGATCTCGAAGCCAAGATCGGCAAGAAGGTCGATCTGTTCTTCGCCCCCGACTACAACGGCGTGGTCGAGGCGATGCGCTTCAACAAGGTCCAGCTTGGCTGGTTCGGCAATGCGAGCGCCATCGACGCCGTCGATCGCGGCAATGGTGAAGTGTTCGTCCAGGTCGTCGACAAGGATGGCAACCCCGGCTACTGGTCGCTGATCATCGTGCACAAGGACAGCCCGATCAGTTCGCTCGAAGAACTCCTCGCCAAGCGCAAGGAGATCAACTTCTCGCTCGGTGATCCGTCCTCGACCTCGGGCACCCTGGTGCCCGGCTACTACGCCTTCGGCCGCAACGGCGTGAACCCGGCCAAGGACTTCAAGGCCTGCCGCAACGCCAACCACGAAGCAAACGCGATGGCGGTGGCCAACAAGCATGTCGATGCTTCCACCTTCAACACCGAAGCCATGTTCCACCTCGAACGGAAGCAGCCCGAGTCGGCCAAGAACATCAAGGCGATCTGGAAGAGCCCGCTCATCGCGTCCGACCCGCTGGTCATGCGCAAGGATCTTTCCGACACGACTCGGGCCAAGATCCGCGAGTTCTTCATCTCCTACGGCAAGACCGACGAGCAGAAGGCCAAGATCGCGAACCTGAAGTGGTCCGGATTCAAGGAGTCGAGCAACGCCCAGCTCGTGCCCTACCGCCTGATCCGCGTCCTCAAGGAAAAGGCCAAGCTTGAGTCCGACAGCAAGATCCCCCAGGCCGACAAGCAGGCTAAGCTCGACGAGTTGGCCAAGAAGCAGGCTGAGCTGGAAGTGGAGTCCAAAAAGCTCGGGATGTGAGGCGGCCGGTCCCCATTCGCCCCTCAACCTGATCGACGCGCATGCTCCCTGCCGGTTCGCACCAGCCACCGTCTGCGACCCCGACCCCGCCCGAGGGTTTCGATTGGCGCCGTGCCCTGTGGCACGGCGCCTTCCTCCTCGGGTTTGCGGCGCTCATGGCCTGGGCCTGGCAGGGGGCGCGCATCGATCCGGTGCTGTTCCTCCAGCATTCTGAGAACAGCATGAAATTAGCGCGGGAGTTCTTTCCCCCGGATTTCACCGATTGGCGCATCTATGTCGACGAGATGGCCGTCACCCTGCACATGGCGCTGTGGGGGACATTCCTGGCGGTGATCGCGGCCATACCGCTTGGTATCCTGGGTGCCTCCAACATCACGCCGTGGTGGATCTACCAGCCGATCCGCCGGATGATGGACATGCTGCGGGCGGTGAACGAGATGGTATTTGCCTTGTTCTTCATGGTCTCGGTCGGTCTCGGCCCGTTCGCCGGCACCCTCGCCCTGGCTGTCCATACGGCGGGAGTGCTCGGCAAGCTGTTCAGCGAGGTGGTCGAATCGATCGACCACCGTCCGGTCGAAGGCATCCGCTCCACCGGCGCCAATCGGCTGGAGGAAGTGGTCTACGGCGTGATCCCGCAGGTGCTGCCGATGTGGGTCAGCTACACGCTCTACCGCTTCGAAAGCAACGTGCGTTCGGCGGCGGTGGTGGGGATGATCGGGGCCGGTGGCATCGGCTTCTTCCTCAACGAGACGATGAAGACCTACAACTATCCGGCGGTCGCCGCGATCATGGCGATGATCATCGCCACCGTCATGGTCATCGACGTGATTTCCGCCCGCATCCGCAAGGCGGCGTTGTGAGCCCAAAAATCGCAATTGCACCCCACCTGCTGCGTTGGTCGTCTTCTGTCATCGTCCGGACAGGTGTATTTCACCGCCCTCGAACGACGCTGGGACTCAAGCATCTCTATGGGGGCTAAGTAACCGCGTGGCCACACCTGTCCTGACTCGGCGCTGCCAAACTCCCTCCTCCCGCCTTGCATCTGGGGCGCACTTGCGATTTTTTCAATTTGTATTTTTTCACACAGGGGACTCAGAGACGCGGAGTCCAGCAGGAGATCAGGCACAGACACCGATCTTCCATCTGGAAACCGTGGAACACCTCTGCGTCTCTGTGTCCCCTGTGGCACTCGTCCCTGGGAGCGCACCGCTCCGCGGTGCAGGCTTCGCGGTTCAGGCGCGGCGGAGTCGCGTTCTTCCTGGTGTCCGCTATGAACGTCATGCTGAAAGATCATTTGGATGATCACTGTCGACACCCCTGTAGCGGTACCCACCCGCATCGTCGGAGGATCCGTCCTCATCAACGGCCAGTTGGTTCCGACCGAGGTAGCGCTGGCCGGAGGTCGCATCGTCGACTCCGCCCCGGGTGCGACTGACGTGGATGCCAGCGGCCTGCTCGTGCTGCCCGGCATCATCGACCTGCATGGCGATGCCTTCGAGCGTGCTATCTGCCCGCGTCCCGGGGTCGTGGTGCCGATGGGGATCGCCTTGGCCGAAAATGACTCCTGGCTGCTGTCCGCCGGCATCACCACCGCTTTCCTGTCGGCCACGGATTCCTTCGAACCCGGCCTGCGCAGCCGGGAAACGCTGCGCCACCTGGTTGAACTCCTCGATCCCGACGAGGCTTTCCCGCTCAGTTGCGACATCCGCCTGCACGTCCGCCACGAGGTCTGCCTGACGGATGGCCACGCGGAACTGCTCGACTGGATGGTGAAGGGCCGCGTCCATCTGCTGTCCACCGCCGATCATCTGCCCGAGGACGGCGACCCCGTGCGCCGGACTCGCTTCCTCAGGTCAGTTTCGACCCGTTCGACCCTGGCCCCGACGGCGATCGACGACCTGATCGCCCGCGCCTCGGCGCAACGAGAGCTTGGTCGCATCCAGGAATCGGAACTCTGCCGCACCGCGCTGGTCTTGCGCATCCCGCTCGCCAGCCACGACGATCACGACGAAACCACCGTCGCCACCAGCCTGGCGCGCGGGTGCAGCATCGTCGAGTTCCCGTTCACCACGGCGGTGGCTCGGATAGCGCAGGAGCGCAGCGCATGCGTATTGCTGGGTGCGCCCAACTGGGTGCGCGGTGGCTCGCACCTCGGCCTGTTATCAGTCGCTGAGGCGCTGACGGCCGGCGTCGCCGGAGCGCTGTGCAGCGATTACCACTACCCCAGCCTGTTCCACGCCGCCTTCCTGATGGCTGAGCGTCAGGTTATGCCGCTGGCTGACGCCTGGGCCCTGGTCAGCCAGCGGCCGGCCGAGGCTGCGGGATTGACGGACAAGGGCCGCATCGCGCCGGGGTGCGCGGCTGATCTCATCCTGGTCGAGCCCACGCCGCGCGGTCCCCGGCTGCGTTCAGTCTGGGTCGCCGGCCGCGAGGTGGCGCGGTTTGCATGAATCCAAAAATCGCAATTGTACCCCATCTGCTGCGTTGGTCGTCGGTCATTGGGCGCTGCCCAACTCCCTCCTCCCGCCTTGCATCTGGGGCACACTTGCGATTTTTTCTGGAAATACATGGATTGGATGGATGTAGCCAGGGGGGACCGACCCAGTGTGGATCCGGGTCTGGTTTAAAATGATCGTTCGCGTCGTCACGGCGAACCTCCGGAAATCCGACGCCGACGACGGCGCGCATGGCTGGCCCCATCGTCGCGACCTGTGCGCTCGCACGTTGGCGGAAGCCCAGCCCGACCTGATCTGCACCCAGGAATGCCGCCCGGACCAACGCGACGATCTGCTCGCCCGCCTTGACGGTTTCCAGGCCTGGGGCCTGGCGCGCACGCCGCAGGACGGTTTCCCGGTCAACGCCATGTTCTGGCGCGCCGACCGCTGGGACGTACGCGATCGTGGCGGCTACTGGTTGAGCACCAGCCCGCATGTTCCGGGCTCGCGCGGTTGGGACGCCGCCTCGATCCGGCTCGCCAACTGGCTGGTGCTCGAACATCGCCAGACGGGACTCCGCTTGCGCCTGATCTCGACCCACCTTGACCACGTCGGCGCCTTCGCCCGCCGCCGTAGCGCCACCATGCTGGTCCAGGATGCCAGCGCCTGGCCCGCCGACCTGCCCCAGGTGCTGGGTGGCGATTTCAACGAAGGCGACGAGGAACCCGCGCCGGCGCACCTGCTGGCCCACGGCTGGCGCGATGCCGTGGCATCCGCCGCCGGCACGCCCGAATCGACCTTCCATGGTTTCCAAGGTTCGGCCTGGACCGGCGATCAACGCCGCATCGATTGGATCCTGGTGCGCGGCGCTGTGCAGGTGCGATCAACCAACGTCATCCGCACTGCCGGACCGGACACTTGGCCGAGCGACCACTGGTTCGTCTGCGCCGACCTTGAAATCGGTTGAAAAATCAGGCCTTTTCGCCCACGAACAGGTAATACGCCGCCCGGATCGGCAGGTAGGGCAGGCGGACGCGGCGGACCTCGGCGTGGCGTTCGCGGAAGGTCTGGCGCAGGTGGGCGAGGTGCAGGTGGCTGGGGCGGACGCCGTCGTGGCCGAACCAGCGGCGCCAGAACCAGCGTTCGATGCCGGACTGCAGGCGTTCGTCGGGGCTGGCCCGCAGGCAGGTGAAATCGACGCAGGCGAAGGTGCCGCCCGGTTTCAGCATCGCCTTGGCGTTGGCGATCGCGGCCTGCCAGTCGGGGATCATGGTCAGGCTGTACGAGCACATCACCACGTCGACCGGTTGTGGCGGCTGCCAGGTGCACGCATCAGCAGCGATCATCTCGACGTTGGCCCAGCCGGGGCCGTCCTTGCGGCGGCGGGCGACGGCCAGCAGCGCCGGGCAGAGATCGACAAGCCACACCTGCTCCAACGCGGCGCGGCGCTCGCCGATGGCCTCCAGGTTGCGGCCGGTGCCGCCGCCGAGTTCGACCAGGCGCTTGCCAGCTTCGAGAGGAAGGCGTTGGATGAGTTCGTCGCGGCCGTGCAGCAAACCAACGCGGAAACGGTCGTAATCTTCTGCCTGGCCGGCGTAGAATCCTTCCAGGCGCTCGGCGTGGCTGCCGCGTCGCGGCATGCCGACGACGAGCTTCGCCAGCACTCCCAGATCACTCATTTCAGGATCTCAGCAATGTGGAAGCCGCCGTACGTGCCGACGCGGTCGAGCTGGTGCAGGCGGTCGGCCAGGGCGCGGTCGAAGCGCAGACGGTCTTTCAAGCGGATCGGGCTGTTGGGCGAGCCGATGCGCGCATCGGCCAACCAACCCGGTTCAGCGCGGGCGCTGCGGAACAGCGCGAGCGCATCCGGGGTGGCGCGTTCCAGGATGAGGCGCCATTCCTCGCCCAGATCCATCGGACAGTGCGCCCCCATCCAGTCGAGGTGGTCGAGCAGCACGAAGCGGCTGAGCGGCCGGGGATCGGCGGCGAGCAGGTTGGCGACGGTCGCGGTGCGGACTTCAACACGGTCGACCAGTCCCGCCTTGAGTGCTGCGAAATTGCCGGGTTTCAGGTATTCCGGGCAGCAGGTCGGGGTGTAGCCGCCGCGCAGGTAGCAGGTCCAGAAGTAATTGTCGGACAACGGCAGCTGGCGGAAGACCCGTTCGATGCAGGCGCGGATGAATCCGGCGACGGAATGGTCGGCGGGGGCATCGGCATCGTGGTGCAAGGCGACCTCGCGGGTCTGGGCCGGCGGCACCCCGAGCAGGCTCATGGTCGCCTGGCGCGAGACCGCCCAGGCCAGCATCGGCGTCCACAGGCGAGGGGCGACCTCGCGGTCATACAGATCCTGCTGCTCAGTCAGATCCTTGGCGTCGATGAGCCGGCGCATCGCGCGGTCGAGTCCGGGCCGCATACGCAGATACGACCGCGCGAGTCGTGCCACCGCGCCAGCGAGGCCATGGTAATAGAAGCTGTCGCGGCCTCGGCCGGTGAACCAGCGGATGCGGCGGTCCCAGATCGGCCGGGCCCAGGCGGGTAGTTCCTGGCGCAGGCGGCTGTCGTACAGATGCACCGCATCCGGATGCCGGCCATAGCCGAACATCATGAAGAAATCCTCGTATTCCAGCGCCCGGATACCGGCCAGTTTCAGCTCCAGCAGCGCGCCCTGGCGCGGATTGGCGTCGACCGCCACCACCCGGCGTGGCCCGCACAAGGCATAGTCGAGGGCATTGCAGCCGCCGCTGGTGATCACCAGCACGCTGTCGTCCGGTCCCAGGCGCAGGGCCTGGCGGTCGCAGGCGGGGTCTTCCCAGCACGCGTTGTAGAGCAGCGACCGGTTGTAGAGGCCATCGAAGACGCGCTGGTGCAAGCGGTCAGAAAGGGAGTTCGCCATGGTCAGCCACCTTCGCACGCATCCATGAAGATCCGATCAAGGTCCAGTGAAGAAGGGATTCGCATGCGCGCCTTCACCAGCCCTTCCCAATCCGGCCCATGCTGCCCGACCTATGCCGCACATCGCCCGATTCCCCGCCGATCCAGCCGGACCTTGGCGCAGCGACGGCCTCAGCGAACTCCCCTGCATCCGCCCGGGATGCACCGTGGTGGACTGCGAACTCGGGGCCTGGACGGAACTGATGCCCGGCTGCCAATTGGTGGAATCGACCATGGGCGACTACAGCTACGCCGCCGGCCAGGTCGACATCGTCGGCACCGACATCGGAAGGTTCTGCTCCATCGCCAGCCAAGTGCGGATCAATCCCGGCAACCATCCAATGGAACGCGCAACCCAGCACCACTGCACCTACCGTCGCGCCCAGTACGGCTTCGGCGCCGACGATGCCGCGTTCTTCGCCTGGCGACGCCAGCACCGCTGCCGCATCGGCCACGATGTCTGGATCGGCCATGGCGCGGTCATCCTGCCCGGCGTCAACATCGGCACCGGTGCGGTGGTCGGCACCGGCGCGGTGGTGACCAAGGATATCCCCGCTTACGCCATTGCCGCCGGGGTGCCCGCGCGGGTGAAACGCCTACGTTTTTCCGACGAAATCATCGCCGGCCTGCTGGCGATCGCCTGGTGGGACTGGGATCACGCCACGATCGCCGCGCGGATCGATGAAATGGCTGACGTCACCGCGTTCGTGGCGAAATACACAACGCCGACCTGACCGGCGTCGTCGTCTCAGCGGCAGTCAGGACCAAGCCCGGTCGCATGGTTCTATTACGACTATTATTACGGCCTATAACGACATATTTAAAACGATTTAACGAGATCATGTCCATATGGACCTAGGTTAATTCCTTAGTCCTTAGTCCAAAATTCACGGCGTGTTCATAAGGGGTTCGTAGAAGGTTTTCCGGTTTCCACTTTCCTCTACATCCTCGAACCATCCGGCCCACC
The DNA here is from genome assembly GCA_945876185.1 of Candidatus Kuenenia stuttgartensis. Lineage (GTDB taxonomy): Bacteria > Planctomycetota > UBA11346 > UBA11346 > UBA11346 > BJHQ01. The sequence goes on from CAMCMZ010000043.1 coordinate 26,039, forward strand.
AAGGAGCCACCATGCCCCGCCACGCCAGGGATCGCCGTTCCGCGCAATCCTTCCTCCTCTCACCGACGCCGTTCGCGTGCGTCCTCGCCCTCAGCCTGGGAGCAGTCGCCGCGAGTGAGGTGAACTTCATCTATACCTCCGACGCGCACTACGGCATCCCGCGCGCCACCTTCCAGGGTGGGACGAACATCGACGCCCAGCCGGTCAACCAGGCCATGGTCGCCCAGATGAAGAAATTCATGGCCGATCCTGGCGTCGCCCTTCCCGGTGATGGCGGCTTCAAGTCCGGCGCGACCCTGAAAGCGATCGACTTCCTGGTCGAGACCGGCGACATCTCCAACCGCTTCGATTCCAGCAAGACGCCGGCCTATCCGGTGTCTGCGGTCTCGTGGGGCATGTTCAAGACCGACTACCTGGATGGACTCACGAGCTACGGTTTCCCCATCTATCTCGCGCCTGGCAACCACGACGTCTCCAATGCAGTCGGTTTCTATTCGCCGGTGCCGTTCACCGTCGACGCCACCGCGATGGCGGAGATCTTCAATCGGATGCCGGGCACCTTCGCCCCGGCCACCGCGCGCACTGCCGCCACCTACGACTATGCCACCGACAAGGTGCACTACTCGTTCGACAAGAACGGCATCCGGTTCGTCGTGATCAACATGTGGCCGGACAGCACTGAGCGCACCTGGTTGGATAACAATCTGAAAGGCAATCTCACCGGCATTCCGGCCGCCACCGGTCCGGTCATCCTGTTCACCCATGACCAGCCGGCAGTCGAGAGCAAGCATTTCACCAACCCGAACACGCCGTTCGACATCAATTCCACCGACAAGTTCGAGAACCTGCTCGCGGAAAAACTGCACAACCTCGACGGTTCCGTCGGCGGTGCCAGCAAGGTGCCCACCAGCGCCGCGAGCACCTACGACCAGCGCCAACTCGTCGCCTTCCTCAAGCAGTACCCCAACCTCACCGTCTATTTCCACGGCAACGACAACCAGAACGAGTGCTACACCTACAACGGTCCCGATGGCGACCTCGGCCTGCATGTCGCCCGCGTCGATTCCCCGATGAAGGGCAACATCTCGGCCACGGATGAGACCCAGCTCTCGTTCCAGGTCGTCTCCATCGACACCACCACGCCCACCGCGATGAAGATGACGGTGCGCGAATGCCTGTGGAACGCCACCAAGGCCGCGAACGCCACGCTTGTCTGGGGTGCCAGTACCACCTGGGATCTGATCCCCCGCCCGGTCATCACCACCCAGCCGACAGCCGCCTCGGTGGCTCTCGGCGCCAAGGCGACCTTCTCGGTCGTGGCCAGCGGTTCGCCCACCTACCAGTGGCAGTCCCAGGCTAGTGGCAGCACGACCTGGACCAGCATCACCGGCGCCACCGCCGCGAGCTACACCACCCCGACAACCACCGCAGCGGACATCAGCAAGTCATACCGCTGCCTGGTCAGCAACAGCGGCGGCATGATCGGATCCGCCCCGGCCACCCTCACCATCACCGGCATCGCCCCCAACTTCCTGATCGGGATGGACACCATACGCCATACGGGTTCCACCGTCACCGTCGCCAAGGACAGTGGCAAGTACGATTCGAAGACCAAGTGGAGTCTCTATTATGGTGGCGCGACCGATTCGGCCTCGTCGGGCACGGCGTTCGCGACCGGCTTCAAGTCCGATGACGGCAACGTCGCCTGGCTGCCCGGCGATCCCGGCGTCGGCGGAAACCGCAGCGCCAACAATGGTTCGCTCAAGACCATCGTCGAAGTGGTGCGGGAAATCCCTGGCAAACCCAAGGCCATCGGGGTGGTGACCACGGTCGAGTTCAGCCACGCCACCCCGGCGGTGTTCGTGTCGCACAATGTGATGCGCGGCAACTACTGGCAGATCGGCGATGAGATCATCAACACCACCAAGCCCGAGGTGGTGATCGGCGCTGGCCATCCGTTGTACGAAGGCAACTACGGTTCGACGACCATCGACAGCACCAAGTTCAACTACAACTACCTCGGCCCGGTCAAGAGCACCACCGACGCCACCAACTACAACAAGCTCAAAGACGGCAGCGCCGGCTACACCTTCGTCGAACGCAAGGCGGGTGTGACCACCGCCGGGACCGATCTCAAAACTGCGGCGGCGGGTGCGACCAAACTGTTCGGCCTCTTCGGCGGCACCAGCGGCTACATGGAACAACCGGTCGCAATCGGTGGTGAGGACGCCAACGGCAACGGCGCCTTCACGGTCGGTTCGGCCGAGAATCCCTCGCTGACCGATTCGGCAGTGGCGGCAATTACCGTGCTGTCGAAGAACGCCAACGGCTTCTTCCTGATGGTCGAAGGCGGCGACATCGACTGGGCCAACCACGCCGACCACTTCAACTGGATGCTGGGTGGGATGAAGCAGTTCGACGATGCCGTGAAGACCGGCGTGTCCCTGGTCGACAGCAACCAATATGGCATGTCGTGGAGCAACACGCTGTTCATCGTCGCTGCCGACCACGGCAACAGCTACATGCGCCTGAATCGCGCCAAGCCGATGGGCCTTGGCATCCTGCCGGGCGTCGATGCCAACGGCATCCCGAACGACCTGTCAGTCCTTTTCGGCGGCCAGTCCGCCTACAGCGCGACGGTCTGGAACAGCCACACCAATGAACTGGTAAACTTCTACGCCCGGGGTGCCGGCGCCGAATTGTTCGACCAGTACATGGACTCGGCGAAGAAGGGCTGGTACGCGTCCAACGCCAAGAACATGATCGACCAGACCCACATCTTCGAGGTCATGAACCAGGCCGCGACCCGCACCTCCAACCCGGTCAAGAACATCGTGTTCTGGATTCCGGACGGCATGCAGAAGGCGCACGAGGTAGCCTACAGCCGTTACCGCTACGGCAGCGACATCGCCATGCCGTGGGATGCCTGGGTCGAATCCCCCGGCGTCCCGGTGCGCAAGGGCGTGGTCGCCACCTGGGACGTCACCGGGTACAACCAGCGCTGCTTCACCTACCCGGATCCGACCGCTCTGACCGATGCCACCAAGACGGCGCCGGTCTACAACCGCGACAATGTCGAGGCCAATACCGACCACGCCAAGCAGATCGCCTACGCCAAAATCGGCTATGATCCGGCCCGAGGCGGAATTGCTGCCAACGTCTATTCCGACGAGGACACCGCCACCCAGCGGGCCTACCTGCTGACCAAGTTCGGCGCCCCGCTCACCCGCGTCGAATCCGGCGATCCGCTGATGACCGTGACCTTTACGGCCAGCAACAGCGACAACTCCCTGTTCAAGACCCAGCCGGCGATCGATGCCAACGGGCATCTGACTTTTGAACCGGCTCCGGGTGCGGTGGGCAACGCCACCGTCACGGTGACCGCGACCAATGTCTACACGACGGGCGGCAGCGCGGTTCCGGGCGCGACGCCGGTGACCAAGACCTTCACCATCGCCGTCTCGGGCGTGGCCGCGCCGACCTTTTCGGTGGCGACGGGGTATTATGCCACCAGTCAAAACGTCACCCTGACGGCGGCCGCCGGGGCGAGCATCTACTACACCACCGATGGAACGCTGCCGACCGTCGCCTCGACGGCCTATTCGACTGCGATCCCGGTCGCGACCACCACCACGCTCTACGCCATCGCGGTGGTTGGTGGGGGCGTCAGCCCGATCGCGACCGCGATCTATACCATCCCGGCACCGGCCAGCGCGCCGGTGGCCCCAACGGCGACCCCGACTTTCAGCGTCGCGTCGGGTGCCTTCGAGACGGCACAGACGGTAACCATCGCCTGCACCACCACGGGTGCGGTCATCCGTTACACCACGGACGGGAGCAATCCCACCGCGACTTCGCCCATCTACACCGCCCCGGTGGCCTTGAGTTCCACCACCACCCTCAAGGCGATGGCGATGAAGACGGGCATGGGTGACAGCGCCCTGGCGACGTCGACCTACACCATCGCCCCGGCGCTGCCGGTGTTCTCGCTGGCGGGTGGTACCTATGCTGGCGCCAGGTCAGTGGCGATCACCACCACCACCGCCGGAGCCGTGATTTATTACACCACCGACGGTTCGATCCCGACCACGGCGTCGCCGGTCTATGCCAGCGCGCTGTCGGTGAACTCGACCACCACGATCAATGCGATCGCGGCCAAAAGCGGCATCGGCAACAGCGCGATGGTGTCGGCCACCTACACCATCGTGGCGGCGGCCCAGGAGGAATCGAAGAAGGACAACAAGTGCGGCATGGGTTCAGGTCTCGGCGGTCTCGCTGCCGTCCTGATGCTTATGTTCGTCATGCGTCGACGCGAGACCCGCAGGGGTTGAGCAAAGCACTCCCACCCGGCATCCGTCGTGTGGGGGTCAGGCGCGAAACGAAAACGGCCGGCAAGGATCCCTTGCCGGCCGTTTCCGTGTGTGGTTGGAGTTGATTACCGCGCGGACGAGCATGCGCATCAGCAGGCACCGAGGCGATCGGTCATTTGCCGCGATCTTCGGTACCTTGCTCCTTCAAGGTGGAGCAATCAGCCGTGTACGCCTGCGGTAGATCACTGCCCTCATCTCGCGGCAAGCGGCGATGAGTTCCGGATAGAGGAAGCACCAGTTCGACCTCTTCCGGCGGCAACACCTCCGGCAGGTTGCAGCCCTAGGTCTCCAGCGGTTGCGGGTCGAGCGCCAGCGTCCCCCCTTTCGCATGTCCAAGTAATAGACGCTAGGATCCGGCAAGGCGCGAACGCTGAAACCGCACGAAGCGATGCGCAGTCGTGGACCGGGATCACCGTGGTAATCCACCCGTCATCCGCAGGATGCTACCAACCGACTTTTGAGGCCGCCTGGACTGACGCCATGGGTCGCGGTTGCTTCACCAAGCACCGGGTCACCATGCCCGCCCATGTGCCTGCACCTGGCGAGCGTCGCATTCGCCATGAGGCCAGAAATGCGCCAGGCCAAGGTGCCGGAGCGCATCGGCGCGCGACTTGACCCCATCGATCTTCTGGAAAGCAGACCATGAACGACCCCAAGCCGCTGCATCAGATCCGCCTCTGGGAATTCCAGGCGGTGCGCGACGCCCTGGTCATCATCGCGATCCTCGCCCTGATCTGGCTCGGTAGTGTGCTCAGCATGGTCACCGTGCCGTTGCTCATCGGACTGGGCCTTGCGTACCTCATCGAGCCGGTGGTGGGCTGGCTGACCCGCTGGCGCTGGATCAGCCGGCTGCGGGCGGTCCTGATCATCGGCGCCAGCGTGGCGCTGCTCCTGGGAACCCTGTTGTTCTTCACCGTGCCGCCGCTGGTGCGTCAGGGCCTCGCGCTGGCCGACAACGCGGGCGGCTATGCGGATTCCGCCCACGCCTGGTTGAACCACGCTGATCGACCGGATTGGTTGCGCGACAAGGTGAAGGTGCTCGATGAGGCCCTGGCCAAGGCGGGTTGGCAGCCGCGCGCAAATGCGGTGAAAGCCTTGCCTGCGTCGGTTCCGACCCCGGCCCCGATGGCGCCACCCGCACCAGCATCAGCGACCGCACCGCCCGACGAGGCGCGCATCCGTCAGCTCGTGCGCGAGGAACTGGCCGCCGCGTCCCAGCCCGCGATGGCAGGGGAATCGCTGAGCGAACGCGTCTTTGCTATGGCGAAAACCGTGGGCGCCGGCCTGGCCGCCTTCGCCGGTGGTCTGCTCGGCCTCATCGTCGGCCTCGGCATCACCGCCGTGGCGATGGTGTCCTTCTCGCTCGCCTGGCCCACGGTGCTGGCATCTGGTCGAGAATTGATCCCATTGGCGCAGCGGGATCGCATCGTTGGCCACATCAGCCGCATGGACCGCACCGTCAGCGCCTTCGTGCGCGGCCGGCTCATCGTCGCCAGCATCGTCGGCTGCCTGTACGCCATCGGCTGGACCATCGTCGGCGTGCCCTATGGCCTGGTCCTGGGTTTGATCGTTGGCGTGCTCAGCCTGGTGCCGTATCTGGCGGCGATCGGCCTGCCGGTGGCGTGGCTCCTGCTGGCGCTGCGGCTCATCAGCCATCCGGAGCCCGACAGCTGGTATCTGGTGGCTGCCGCAGACGGGGCGATGGCCATCGTCTGGTGGAAGGTCCTGCTCTTCCCCCTGATTGTGAACTTCATCGTGCAGCAGACCGAGGATTATGTCCTCAATCCGATGATCCAGGGCAAGGCCACCGAACTGCATCCGGCCGTCATCATGATGGCGGTGATCGCCGGCGGCAGCCTGGCCGGTCTTTACGGCATGCTCCTCGCCGTGCCGGTCGCAGCCTGCGGCAAGATCCTGATCACCGCCGAACTGCTGCCTGCGTTCAAGCGCTGGGCCAGCCGCGCTGGCCAGGAACCCGCTTCACCGCCAGCATCCTGAATCAGGCGCCTTCCCCATCCAGGTCCATGCAGGTGATCGCCGAGATCCGCACTGCGGCGTCTCTGGTGCAGGTTCCCTCGGTCGCGGTTCCGTGACGCCAGGCTTGCCCGGCGTTGATTCTGGCATGAAAGGCCGACCCATGTCCTGGTGCCACGTCCTTCTGCGCCGATCTGCTAGTGTCCTGTAACTTAAAAGTCTTAAACAATATCGGCTGGCGACCGTATATGCTGCATGCCAACCGTGGGACGCCCTGTCAGACCGATCAACCTAACGGACGATGAACGCCGGATCCTCCAGGGGTACGCGCGGCGCTTCACCTCG
>CAMCMZ010000044.1 GCA_945876185.1 Candidatus Kuenenia stuttgartensis
ATTCGCCTTGAACGGGTTCCCGGCAGCGCGGCCGTATTCACCGCACGAGCAACTGGTGAACTGCCCTATCGACGTGAAACCTTGCGATTCACCGGCGACGAACTGCCAACGCCAACGTCCGGTCGCCGGCGACGCCGGCTATGTCCAACGATGGTAAAACGCTTGCGCCTGGGACCGCCGGTTTGCAACCGGCCGTTGGCCACGCGGCGATCCGGCCAAGGCCGGAATGACCATGGAATTGCAGCGAAAGCGTGGTCAGCCTTGGCTGGATCGTCGGACCACTCTGGACAAATGGCCAAACCCCAGAGCGGGCGGGACGCCCGCGATCCCAGGCCGGCATCCTGGGCGTCAAGCCTGGGTTACACCAACATAGCCCTGCGGATTGCGCGACTGCCAGGTCCAGGCATCGCGGCAGATCTCGACCAGTCCGAGACCCGCCTGCCAGCCCAACATGTCGCGCGCACGCGCCGGATCGGCGTAGCTGACCGCCACGTCGCCGCTGCGGCGTGGCAGGATGCGGTAGGGCAGGTCGCGACCGACGGCCTTGCCCAGAGCCTGGATCATCTCCAGCACCGACACGCCGCGCCCGGTGCCAAGGTTAATCGCGGTGCAGCCGCTCAGGCGGTCGAGGGCGGCCAAGGCCGCAAGATGGCCCTGCGCCAAGTCGACGACATGGATGTAATCGCGTACGCCAGTGCCGTCCGGGGTCGGCCAGTCGTTGCCGTAGACGCCGATCGTCGGCAGGCGACCGACCGCGACCTGCAACAGGTACGGCATCAAATTGTTGGGCAGGCCCTTGGGATCCTCGCCGATGGTGCCCGAGGGATGCGCGCCGACGGGGTTGAAATAGCGCAGCAGGGCGATGCGCCAGTCCGGCTCGGCCACCACGAGATCGCGCAGCATGTCCTCGATCATGAGTTTCGTGCGGCCGTAGGGATTGGTCGCGCCCAGCGGCGCGTCCTCGTTCAGCGGCATGCGCTCGGCTTGGCCGTACACCGTTGCCGATGAGGAAAATACCAGACGTTTGCAGCCCTGGGCGCGCATCGCATCGAGCAGGTTGAGGGTTCCGGTCAGGTTGTTGCGGTAGTAGGCCAGCGGTTTCTGCACCGACTCGCCCACCGCCTTCAACGCCGCGAAGTGTATCGCCGCATCGAAGCGATGCGCGGCAAACACGCCGGCCAGGGCAGCGCGATCGCAGAGGTCGACAAGATGGAAGACCGGCGCACGGCCAGCGATCGCACTGACCCGCGCCAGCGCTTCGCGGCTGCTGTTGCTGAGGTTGTCGACCACCACGACCTCATGCCCGGCAGCGAGCAGTTCCACGCTGGTGTGGGTGCCGATGTAGCCGGCACCGCCGGTGACCAGGATCGTCGCCATGGTTGAACTCCTTGCTGGGGAAAGCCGCTGGGGGAAGGCGCTGTATGAAGGAATCAGTATTCCGGCTCGGGCACGACCGGAAAGCCCTCGCGCCACCAGCGCCAGCGCCGTCGCGCCCAGGCGCCGGCATAGGCGACGCCGATGCGCTTACCGCAGCGGATCTGCGGTCGTTCCCCAGTTGGCGGCAGCAAGACCAATGGGCACGACGGATCATCCAAGTGAAGTCCGTGATGCCGGCGGTCGAGACCGACCGTCGCACAGACCTTGCCGGGACCATTGGTTCGACGTGGATCGAGACCAGGGATGGCAACGGAGCGGATCAGCACCGCCGCCGGCACGCCGTCGCGGTCGCAGACCAGGTTCAGCAGGTGGTGCATGCCGTAGCACAGGTAGACGTACAGCGTGCCGGAAGGTCCGAACAGCGTCGCGGTGCGCGGCGTGCGACCCTTGCTGGCGTGGCAGGCACGGTCCTCGACGCCCTGGTAGGCCTCGGTCTCGGTGATCTCGGCCACCCGGCCACCGATCGCCAGACGCCAGCCGATGAGCGCCGGCGCAGCGGTGGTCGCCGGACCAGCCAGGAGCGATGCAACGTCAACGCCCGGAAGGGTCAGTTCCGGGCGTTGACGGGGTGCGGCTGGGCGGACGCTGGTCCGCCGAGGCATCAGGCGTCGGACAGGGCGGCGATGCCCGGCAGCACCTTGCCTTCGAGCAGTTCGAGCGAGGCGCCGCCGCCGGTCGAACAATGCGTCACCACGTCAGCGACGCCATATTTCTCGGCTGCCGTCGCAGTGTCGCCGCCGCCGATCACGGTGATCGCGCCGGTCTTGGTCACCGCAGCGATCGCTGCCGCCATCGCCTTGGTCGCAGCCTCGAACTTCACGCACTCGAAAACGCCGGCGGGGCCGTTCCAGATGATGGTCTTGGCGCGCTGGATCACGCTGATGAACTGCTTGGTCGACTCGGGTCCGATGTCGAGACCCATCCAGCCGGCGGCGATGCCGCCCTTGATAGTGGCCGTGCTGGTGGCGACGCCGGTGCCGGGGCCATCACCGGGGAACTTGTCGGCGGTGATCCAGTCGGTGGGCAGGTGGATCTTCTTTCCTTTTTCCTGGGCTTTCTTGAGCAGTTCCGGAACGATCTTGGCGCCTTCGGCATCGAAGATCGAACCACCGATTTCCATGTGGTCGCGCACCTTGAGGAAGGTGTAGGCCATGCCGCCGCCGATGATGATCTCGTCGGCCTTGTCGAGCAGGTTGTTGATGAGCTGGATCTTGTCGGCGACCTTGGCTCCGCCGAGGATCGCGAGCAGCGGCCGCTTGGGGTTGTCGAGCACGGCGGCGAAGGCGTCGAGTTCCTTCTTCATCAGGAAACCGGCAGCCCGCTGCGGCAGGGCGCAGCCGACCATCGACGAGTGGGCGCGGTGGGCGGTACCGAAAGCGTCGTTCACGTAGACGTCGCCCAGCTTCGACAGCGACGCGCGGAAGGCTTCGATCGCGGGCTTCTCGGCCTTGACCGAGGTCTCGGTGCCGTCGGCGTTCTTGACCTTGACCTTGCCTTCTTCCTCGAGGTGGAAGCGCAGGTTTTCCAGCAGCACAACCTGGCCGGGCTTCAGGGCGGCGCAGGCCTTCTCGGTGTCGGCCCCGACGCAGTCGGCGAGGAACTGCACCGGCCGGCCGAGCTTGGCGGCGACAACGTCGGACACCGGCTTTAAGCTGTACTTGGCGACCACCTTGCCGTCAGGACGACCGAGGTGCGACATCAGCACCACCGAGGCCCCGTGATCGAGCGCATAGCGGATGGTGGGCAGGGCGGCGTCGATGCGCTGGGTGTTGGTCACCGCGCCGGTCTTCTTGTCCTGGGGGACGTTGAAGTCGACGCGGATGAGGACGCGTTTTCCGGCGAGGTCGAGGCGGTCGATGGAGAGTTTGGCCATGGTGGGTTTCCCGGGTGGTTCGCTGGGGCAGTGTGGAAGCCCCGGCCGGGTGCAAGAGGCGACCGCACCTCGCAACTTCCCATGACTGGAATGCTTGGTTCAGGTGCACCCCAGGCATCGATGCCCGGGGTGCCACGGTACCGAATTGGCCCAAAACGCATCAGTTCGTGCGACGACGCCGGATCAGGAAGATGGTCAGCATGCCGATCACGGCGATCGTGGTGCCATTGCCGCAGCCGAAGGAGGTGCTGGTGGTGCTGGCGCCATCGCCCGGAGCGGGTGCCACGTTGGCAATGGTGATCGTGCCGACGGCCTGGACACCGAGGACAGCACCCAGCGTCGGATTCGACAATTCGATCGTGAACTGTTCGTCGTCCTCGAAAATGAGATCAGCAAGGATGGGGATGTCGATGAACTTCGGGCCGGCCTCGCCGGAGTTGAAGATGATAGTTCCCGAGCTGGCCAGGAAATCCAAGGCACCTGCGGTACCCGGAACGGCAGTCCAAGTCACCGAGGTCGGTCCAGTCGCGCCGACCGCGCGCACCACTCCCGCGCGAACGGTCGAACCTTCATTCACCCGGTAGGTGGGCGGATCGATCGCAATGACGCCGACGGATGGCCCATTGACGTCGGTGATGGTGACGTCGGTGGTGGCGTTGGCATCAAGCACTAAACCGGCGCTGGGCGCAGACAGGACGACCTGAAAGTGCACCGGCCCTTGGACCAGGGAATTCCTGATGATCGGCACGTTGATCTTGTACAGGCCGGTGGTCGTACCAGTACCGAAGGTCAGGGTTCCGGAGGTCGGGGTGTAGTCCAACACTTCACTGGCGCTCACCGCCACGGTGGTGTAATTCACCGAGGTCTGCCACTGGGTCGCCTTGCTGAAGGAGACCGGGATGTCGATCGATCCTGCCGATTTCTTGACCGAATAGGTCGTCGCGCCCAAACCGACCTTGACGATGTACGGGGTGGTGTCGGCCTTGACCGGTGAAGATTCCCAGGGATTGGTGGGGACCGAGGCATTCAGCCCGAATCCGCGGCCGGTGAAGGCGAGCCAGATCTCGCCGACATCGGCACCATAGCCGTTGCCGAAGTTGGTGCTCATGCTGGCCTGGATCAGCGCATCGCGGGCCTGGATATAGGTCGGCTCGGTCGGGGTGAGGGCCAGGCCATTCACCAGCAGGGTCATGGCGCGGTCGTTGCCCGCCGTGCCATCGCCACCGTACTTGTTGACCAGGGCGCAACGCAGATCCCACAGGCACGAGGTCCAGATCTCACCCATATCATGCACTTCTGGCAGATTGCCGTCAATGTTGCTGAGAATCTGGGCATTGAGCTTGCGGTCGGTGGAGTAGGGGAACCGGCGAATCCCCCTGAAGTAGTTGTCGGAAATCCATCCATAGGTGGCATAGGAACCGACCGGGTAGGATTTTGACGTTAGGGCTGGGTCGGTGGGCGCTAGCAGGGCAAGGGCAACGAAATCAGCCCAGCCCTCACCGAGGCCACCCCCTTGGAGCGACCAAAGGCCACCAAGCCCGTTGCCAACCAATCGCATGGTGACGCCATGTGTGTATTCATGGATCATGATGGTCGCATCAAAGGAGCCGTCGCGATCGGGTTGAGGAGCATCCCAGGCAAACATGGCGATATAGCACTGGGTGCCGTCAGTGACATTAAGGCCACTTTCGGAGGCGAAGAAAGCATTGTTTCGCGATCCGGTATCATAGCCGAAGAGGACGCAGGCCTTGATCGGATCCCCGGAAATGCCGCCACGGCTGAAATTGTCCATCTGGAAGTTGCCGTGCGCTTCGTCGAAACCATAGCGGTACATCCGATCATGGGCACGGTTGAGCCAATAGAACATGTTGACGGTGGCGGCCTTGGGGTTGGTCCCCGCATTGGGCGCTTGGGAGAGGTCGATCGGGAAATCGAAGACGACCGGAGAGGTGCCGGTACCGGCGGCGCGCGAAGCGTTGCTGCCGATCGGATTGGCTGGATATGTACCTTCAAAATAGGTGAAGGCGTCGACGTTGTTTCCTTGCGTCAGGTTGCTGTCGATCCAGCCGGCCGGCGAGGGATCGTACCCATTGGCGGCAGGGGTGGGATCCAGCGCCGAATCGGTGATGGTGACGCGCGGCACCTCATCGGCCTGCGCGGTCGAGGGCGCGGCAAGACCGGGCAGCATCGGATTCGGACTTTCGCGGTCGTAGACGGTCATGCTGAAGCCGCCGCCGGCGGCGCGCGGCGCCACCGATTTGGTCGTGACGGCAGGGGTCGCCAGGGAGCGTTTGGCGATGCGCTTCTGCTGCTGCTCGGTCAGGCTGGGCGCAGGCCTGCCGGAACGCAGCGGCTTGCGATCGGCCGATGGCTCGACGAACCAGCGGGTGCGGCGGTGGGATTTGAGCATCGCGCCGGTTTCTGCATCGACATGGACGTCATGGGTCTCGAGCCAGGCTTCGACCGGTACGGCGCAATGCCAGGTAAGACGGAGATTTCCGGAGGCCTCGCGGATCCACATCAGCTCGGCTTCAGCTGGGTGCATGAGGCCCTTGGCGGTGATGACCTGTTCTTTGCTGGCGCCGAAAGGGGCAGCCAGGGCCTTGGGCTCATCCGCGGGAGCCCCCGGATCCAGTTTGCGCAAGGCGTTCGCGATCGCCGCGGCGGCGGAAATGGTTGGATTCTTCAGCAAGGCGGAACGCTTGGCGACCTTGCCGGCGGCCGCCGCTGGATGCGGCACGAAGTGGCTGCCAATGGCGATCAGGGCGCCATCGCCGGCGATGTTGGCTTTGATCAATCCGCCATCCACCGGCACCCCGTCGATGCGCTGGCGCCAGATCACGGTGCGGGTCTTGGACAGACCATTCGTGCCATCCATGACCTTTTCCGCATCCTGGATGAGTTCCGGCCCGCCGCCGAACAACTCTGGATACGTGGCAAGGAACCGACGGACGACGCCGAGACCATCGCGGTTGTCGACGTTCCCCGGATCGGCAGCGAGGGCCTTGCCGACCCCGCCCGGACCGGTGATGCGACCATCAGGCGAGATCACCCACGAGGCAGCGTCTTCCTGCACATTGAGGTCGACCTTGACGCCAGGCACCCGCGCCTGGAGCTGGGCGCGATCGTTGACCAGGTCGGCGGCCGCAAGCCCCGACACCATCAGCAGCGAGGGGATGAGCCGGTTCAGGATCTGCTTCGACATAGTGGGTCTCCTTGCACGTCACTGGGGATCCGCGTGGCACCAAAGGGTTCCACGGTTTCCTCGGCATGGTTGCCCACCGCCCAGGTGGTGCCAGTGGAAAACCACGGCAACGCCGCGCATGTGACTCGGGTGTCGCACAGGGCCTCAGGCATTCCGATCATCGGTGTCACACACCCGTCAGTCGCCACCGTCCCTGAAGATAAAAGAACCCCGGCGGAATCCGCCGGGGTTCGTGGTCAACCGGGTTGACGCAGGGTTCAGAACGAGGCGAAGACCTCGACGGTCGCAGTCGGACCCTTGGACTTTGTCTCAGTTCGAACTACGGCATTTCCTTGTGCTTGGTCGGTGGAGAACGAAACATCCTTTTTATTGTTCCAAGCAATTTCAAAATTCACACCAAGATTGCTGACTTTGAAGGGATTGGTCATCAAGGCCAAGGCAAACTCGGTCGCGCGACTAGTCCCAGTTTCATTAGCGAGAGTAGGACCAACACCCTGAGTTGTTCCGGTCGCCCTGTTGATGTACTGAACCATGCCGGTCAGGGCCATCGGGAAGGGCAACTTGTCGGCAGGCAGGACGTAGTTGATCAAGAACATGCCCTGATTCCATTCAGCGCTGTCTTGATTGCGGGTGATATCGGTGCCTGCGGTAGTGCTGCTGCCCATCGCCTTGCGATAGATGTATTCCAAACCGACGGTGATCGGCTTCAGGGACTCGATCTTGGTGTCTTTTCCGGCATAGGTTGCATTGAAACCTACCTGCCAGATATCGCCCCCAGTAGTGCCCGCAGCGGCGCCGCTGGTCTGGTCGTAAGCCCATTCCACATTCATGCTCAGGCCATCGACGGGCGGGCGGACGACCACATCGGCGCCATAGCCGAGACCGGAACGCGAACGGCCTTGCGGGGCCGTGCTGCGACTCTTTTCATCGCCAAGGCTGAAGTATCCGTTGTTGATGTCGACCTGTACGTCGATCATCGTGCTGGCCCAATTCAGCTTGGCTCCGACCACGTCGTTGCCATAGGCACCGGTGTAGCCGATCGTCGAGGCATTGACGGTGAAGAGACCGGTCGGTTCAGCTGCGAGCCAGCCGACATGGTTGATGTACTTGCCGGTGGTCAGGGTCAGCGAGTTCGGCAGGGTCAAGGCGACGTAGGCCTCACGGGTCTGCAATTGAGCGAAGTCGGGGTCGATCCACAGGTTGGTGTAGACGCGAACTTTCTCGAAGGTCACTTCGGCCTTGAGACTGGCTTTGGCATAGAAGCCAGTGTCCATGTTGGTCGCCTTGACCTTGTCGTCGGTCGTGTCGGACGCGGTGAAGGTGGTGTCCACCCAGCCGGACAGCTTGAGCTTAGTGCCGTCGGCGACGGTCACGACGCTCTCGCCGGCGAAGAGAGGGGCGGCGAGGACGCCGAGAATGGGCACGAGGGAGCGAAGTTTCACGAAGGCCTCCTGGGAAGGTCTGGTGGGTGACCGGCGCCCGGGATGGGTGGCCGGTGGTCAGGCGGTCGGTCGGCTGAGTACGCCGGGTTGGACGCCAAACCAGTGATGCGCGGTGGTATAGTTGCTCAGAGAACGCGCGCAAATGTTTAATTAAGGTACAATGTACATTCGATGAAGACGAATTCACATTCGTGATACGTCAGTTCTGGCGGGCCGAAAGCAGCTTATGCCGCGTGCATGCGAGGCCGCTACTGTCCAGCCGGTGATCAGTTCACCGTGCCGACCGACAGGTTCTTAGGCATGGCCACGACTAGGACGCTGGCTACGTCAAAGGGGCCGCCATGACCACGCTCAACCAGTCCTTCACCGTCGATTATCGTTTCGACCTGCATTTCACCAGCGATTGCTTCGCCCCTGACCATGATCTTTTGGCCGGGGTGCTGGCCGGTCCGACCCCGGGTGCGCGCCCGGCGCGGGCCCTGGTCTACCTCGACCAGGGCGTGGTCGAACGTTCGCCCGACTTGCCGCGCCGCATCCATGCCTGGTTCGGCGTGCATGAGCCGCGCGGAGTGAGCCTTGCCGCCGTGCCGGAAATCGTGGCCGGGGGTGAAGAGGGCAAACTGGATCTGGCTATCGTCGATCGCATCGGTCGGCGCGCGGCCGAGGTCGGCCTGTGCCGGCACAGCTTCATCATCATCATCGGCGGCGGCGGCGTGCTGGACGCGGTCGGCTTTGCCGCCTCGCTCATCCACCGTGGCGTGCGCCAGGTGCGCCTGCCCACCACCACGCTCGCCCAATGCGACGCCGGCCTGGGGGTCAAGAACGCCATCAATGCCTGTGGTCAGAAGAACTTCCTCGGCACGTTCACGCCACCCTGGGCGATCATCAACGACGCGCGCTTCCTGGAGACCCTCGATGCGCGGTCGTGGCGGGCCGGGATCAGCGAGGCGTTCAAGGTCGCGATCATCAAGGACGCGACCTTCCTGACCGGTCTGGTCGAGGCTGCATCCAGACTGGCACGGCGCGACCCTGCCAGCATGGCGTGGCTGATCGAACGCTGCGCCCGCCTGCATCTTGATCACATCGCGAACGGCGGCGATCCCTTCGAGCGCGGCAGTTCGCGTCCGCTCGACTTCGGCCACTGGTCGGCGCACCAGCTCGAGATCCTGAGCCAGCACCGGTTGCAGCACGGCGAGGCCGTCGCGATCGGCGTGGCGCTCGACCTGCTCTACGCCGCCGACCTGGGCCTGATCGGACAGCGCCAGGTCCTGCCGGTCCTGGATGCGCTGCTGACCTGTGGTTTCCGCCTCTGGGACGAAGTTTTAGACCTGCGCGACGCCAGCGGCCGGCGGCAGGTGCTGGCCGGCCTGGTCCGCTTCCGCGAGCACCTCGGCGGCGACCTGTCGCTGGCGATGCCCGACGGCCTGGGCCAGCGCTGCGACCTGCATGCCTTCGATGAAGATCGCTTCGAGCGCTGCGCCACCGCGCTGCGTCGGATCACGGCGCTGCATGGACCGGCAGCCCGACAAGGCTCGGCCGAGGCTTCGACCCCACGATAAATGGATTTGGCCGGCCAACGGCCGGCCACTGGGGATTGGCCATTTCGTACGGGGTGATCAGGCGAGCCGGCCAATGCCGACCACAATTATCCAGCAATTCACCATCTTTCCCGCCTTGGCCGTCTCGCCTCGCGGTCAGCGGCCGGTTGCAAACCGGCGGTCCCAGACGCAAGCGTTTTCGCTGGTTTTTGAAGTTTGACGACGCAAATGGCCAATCCCCAGTGGCCGGCCAACGGCGGGTCAGGAAAATGCCTCCACTCGCGCCGTATCCAGCGGCGTGCCCTGAACCCTGTGGTTCAGGTGGGAGCCGCCCATAGCAGGCATGGCCTGCGCCGGCGTCGGCCCCCTGGGGGAATGAAAGGTCAGGGGCTTGCGGCCGGAACTCGAACGCAGCAGAGGCGCGCGCAGGCTATCCGCGCGGCCGGCCCGACCAAGTGCTCGCTCGCGTTACGCCACTCTGCAGGCCCTGGCCATGCCGCAACGGCCGGTGGCTCAGAGCGTAAGGACATTCCGGCGGGCCGCAGGCTTGTGTCGACAGCCACCGCCACACGATTCCCCGCCCTGGCACCCTATGATCATCACCTGCAAAAAGCGCATCAGTTTCCTCTGGATCGTGCTGGCGACCCTGCCGTGGGTCGCGGTCATCCTCAAAGACAAGACGATGGGGATCGCGTTCACCTATTCGATGCGGAAATTCGTCGATAATCCGGCTGCTCTGACGTTCATCCTTTCAATCCCGCTCTTCCTGTCATGGTTCGTACCGCCACTGGTCAACTACTTCGCTGATCGGATCTGGACCCGCATCGGTCGCCGAAAACCTTTCATCGTGACCTCGTGGATCGGGACCATCGCCAGCATTTTCTGCATGCCACTCGCTCCCGATTTCGCCACGTTGTTGATCGCCTACACGGCATTCATCGTCTTCAATGATCTGGGGGGTCCGGTTGAAAGCCTGAAAATGGAGATCGTCCCGCCAGCCCAGCGATCTGGCGCGGCAGCGGTGCTGGCCTGGTTAGGAAACATTGCCTCGTTGACCTTCTGGGTGGTCGCCATCGGCCGTTTCGACGAGATGACCGACCTGTTCGGAATGAGCCTGTTCGGTGAACAGGGACTCTACTGGATGGCCTCAGGCGCCATGGTGATCATGCTGCTCTTCCTGACTCTGGGCATCAAGGAGACCAACCCCCACAGCGCATCCCTGCATCAAGGCTTTTCCCTGCGCAAGATCATCAATCCGCAGCTTTGGCCGGTTTTCATCTTGGTCTTCTCGACCGCCATCCTCGGCACCGGATTGGGCGTCTTCGCCAACCTGCTCACCACCGAACAGTGGGGGTACACCAAGCAGGACATCGGCACTAACATCGCCGTAGGCGGCATCATCAACATCTTCCTGATCCCCGCCCTGGGTATCTTCGCCAGCCGAATGGGCCGATCAAAGGTCTATGTTGCCTTGGTGTTAGCGGGAATCGCCGTCAATTTAGCGATGTATCTCTACTACAACTACGTCCTGTACGACGCCCGACCGACTCTGGTCGAGATGATCCTCTTCGGCGAGATGCTTTCGATCATCGGGGTGCTGACGAGCATGGCCCTGACCCCGCTCATGTATGACTTCATCCCCCGCAATGAACTGGGCACCTTCGCAGCCGGCTCGGGCCTGGTCGGCAAGGTCACCGGAATCGTCACGGTGAATCTCATGGGACTGTTCGTCACCGGCTATTCCTACTTCTTTCTGGCCCCAGGGGGCGAGATGGCGCGGGTTGCCTTGCGCGAGGACAGCGCCAGTTCCCAAGTCTTGGAAACGTTGAAGAAATCCTCCTGGAATGAACCGGGCAGCGGTGCTCCCATCAACAGCCCACATGTGACGGTGGAGCCCTGGTATGCCACCGGAGCCAGGTTGGATCACGGCCGCGGATTCGAGATCCGCATCAAGGATGAGAAGAGTGTGGAAATTAGGGAATTGCGCGAGCAATTAGAATCCGATCGCGGTAAACACCTGGCGCGCGAAACCTACGCCCGTTCCAGGCTGGTGAAGCTCGGCGAATCGCCGTCGGCCCCCGGATCTGCCTCCACCGGGGGATCTGCGACTACCACCGATGCGAAACCATTACCGGCCAAGAAAAACCAGCCGGAAATTGAACAAAGACAAGCCGAGGCCGCTGCCGAAGCAGCCAAGGCCGCTGCACTGCAAACGGCCATTGCTTCTCTTGACCAGGAGCTCGAACGCCGCGCCAACAGCTTCAAGGGCCAGGTCGAAACCGCATTGGCAGGAAAGCTCATCGTGGACGGCGAACACATCCTGGGGGCTAAGGCCTTGCCTGGCCTGATCGTCGGCTATCCGCTCACGAAGCGACCAGAGGTAAGCGAGATTGAGCGTGTTCTCGACCTCCTGCGCTCGTCCATACCTGAACTCGTCGACCTCCGCCTCATTCACCGGGGTGAAAGTTACCGCATGGAGGCCAGTCTTGCGGTGGACCCATCACAGGATGGATCGGTAACCGGTCGATTGACTACAGCCATCACCACCGTTGCGGGTCCTACGCTGAAAAACGCCTTCCCGCAGACATTCGCAGCAGACATGCCGATAGCATCCACGGTCCTTCGTCTCGACCTACGGATCCTTGAAGATCCGCTTGACCGTCATCCATCTCCAGTGACCAGAGTCGTCAACCGCGTCCTGGCCTGGTTCGACGCGGCGCCTGCACCCGAACGACGGCTGCGAGCCGTCGGGCGCAGCCTGCGTCGGCCGGACTGGATCGAGCACGTCGGAGTTGCCCTGGTGCCCGGCGACGATCATGCGATCCGCATATCAGCCATGGTCGGAACCAAACCCGAAGACCAGAAGGCCGACCCGCCGACGGCTATCGTCGTGGCCAAGTTCGCGGCACTGGGCGAAAACGCGATCAAGATGGGCGCCCTGCATGAACTCGCGGTCGTGGCTGCCAGGGAACAACGCATGACCGTGGCCCGGCCGGTGCTGACCGCTGCCTTTGCCAAACAACAGTACGACTACCTTGCCGGGTATGTTGCTGTATTGGTGCTGCAGGTGGTCGGACTCGGCATCGCCTTGTCCTTCCTAGGCATGGTCAGGCGCGGAACGGTCCGTCGACGTGGAGTCGAAGAAGCGGAGGCCAGTCCATGATTACCTCACCATCGGCTTCACCCCTAGGCGTTGCCAGGACCGTGAGCTACGTTCCCGGGTTTGCCTTCGCCAAGTTGGCCATGGCCGCGTTGGGACTCGCTTTGGTGCTGCTCGGGATCAATCGCTTCATGCCGGTGATCCGGGCCCTGTCGGCCGGGGGCAGTACGCGCGCCGAGGCCGTTCGGGTCGTCCGGATCAATGCAAATGGCAAGGAAACCGTACTGACCTCGGAATCCGCGATCACGGCGGCCATTGAGGACGCCAAGATCGCCCGCGACCGCGAGTCCGTATTGGTGGTCGAATACCGCTTCGCCCTCAGCACTGGCCAACCAACAGAGGCACGCTCACCCATCAGCGTGCGGGTCTTACCCGTTGGAGAAGACCCAAAAAACCGGCGACTGCTGCGCGATCAGGATGGCCTGCCCTGTTCGACGTTGGTCTGGTACGACCCCACCAATCCCAAGGTCATTATCCAGCCGCTGTACCTGAGCACCTGGTTCCTGCCTGGCGCCATGATTTTTTTCGGCGCAATTTGCCTGGGCATGGGCCTGATGCTTTGGTGGTACGCCAAAAAGCCGGTCGATATGCCGGACTTCAGTCGTGGTAGCGAACCGCCAGAGCCCGCTGGAAATACCACACCGCCGTGAAGCGCCTCACATCTGTTCCGCCGCTGCCACCGCCGCGTCATCCAGATACCACCCGGTGTTTTCGCGTGGCAAAAGACTGACCGGCAGCGCCGGATCCGGGCCGCGCCTGGCGCGGGCGAAGACGCGGCCTTTGTCTGCCCCGAGCGCCAGCACCACGCGCAATCCGGCGCGATGGATAACTGGCAGGCTGAGGGTCAACCGCTGCGCTGGCGGCTTGGGGCTGTCGCGCACGACGAACACCTCGGCCAGTTCCTTCAACCCCGGATGGTTGGGGAACAGACTGGCGAGATGCCCATCCTCACCGATGCCGATCAGGCAGGCATCGATCGGATTCCCGGCGCAGGCGGCGTGCAGAGTCTGGGCATAGCGCTCAGCGGCGGCATCGAGGTCGGCGTCCTCGGCCGGCATGCGGTGGACGTGGCCTGGCAAAGGTCCGCCGGCGCCCCACGCGGCAAGGGTCGGACCGTCGTTGCGGTCGGCGTGGCCGAGCGGCACCGCGCGTTCGTCAAGCCAGAGCAGGTGAAGGCGTTCACGCAGCCACGGTTCGACGATCCTTGCCAACGCGGTCAGCACCGGTGCGGGTGAACGGCCGCCGGGTATCGCCAAGGTGGCACGACCGCGTGCCAGCGCCGCCTGGTCGAGCTGGGCGAGGATCGCCTCGGCGACCGTCTGCGGCGCATAGGGCAGCATCGCGCCGGTCACTTCCCGTCCGGCTTGCCGAGTTTGTCTGCACCGTTGTTCCCCTCAGCCCGCTCGGCCGTCGTATCGAACGTGCGCGGCTTGGGACGCGGTTTGAAGACCCGGTCATCCGGAGCACCAGGAAAGCCGCCGGGAAAGCCGCCCGGAAACGCACCGGGCGGAATGCCGCCGGCACCAGGAAAGCCAGGCATGCCCGCTCCAGGGAAACCGGCCATGCCAGGGATTCCACCCTGCGCCATCATCTTCTGGAAGGTGCGCTTGGCCATGCTGATGGCGAAACGCTGCGCGAGCGGCGCGAACAGATACGGCACGGGTGGGATGATGAGCAGCAGTCCGAGGGCGGCGGTGAAAAAACCCGGGAAGACCAGCAAGATGCCAGCGACCATGCCGACCATGTGGCGGCCGCCCTGGTAGCCGCCCTGACCGGTAAGAGCCGCGACCAACGTCGGCGGGATCGCCGCCATGTGGTATTTGAAAATGCGCCAGCCGATGAACATCAGCACGACCAGGATGATCGCCGCCTCAAGATAGCCGGTCCCGACCTGGGGGAACTGTCGCAACCACTGCGAGACCAGGATGTAGCCCCAGACCTCGAGCGCGAGCACGCCGATCAGACCGATGACCGTCAGGCAGCCAATGGCGAACATGGTCAATTCCCCGTTGCGGATCGCGTGTCGCTGAAGCCGGCGCTGACGCAATGGCTGATCACGTCTTGGGCGCGGCTGAAACTCGCCCCGGGCTGGGTGCGGACCTCGACGATGGCGCGGGCATCGCTGGTGCCATTGCGATGCTCGATCGCGAGACGAGTGATTTCGCTGAACAGCAGATCACGGTCGTAGCGTTTTCCCGCGAGACGGTAACCGCCGTCATCCTGCACGGTGATGGTGATGATCGGGATCGGTTTGCGTTCGTCGTCCGGGCAACCGCTCAAGGCGAACACGGCGAGGGCAACGCACACAATCTGGGGCGGACACAGCAGGGAATGGAATCGCATGGGCGGATGCTCGGAATCCAGGCCGGCGGCTCAAGCAGGGGCGTTCGCCCGAAGGCTGCCATCAGCATGGTGGGGTAGGTCGACTTCTTCACGCTCCGCGGAGAAAACGCTCCGCGGAGAAAATGCTCTGCGGAGAAATCGATCAGCGGACCTCACGCTCAGCGGACCAGAATCCCCGGACGGACGATCTGGTCCTTGCCGCTGCCGATCTTGAGCGACGGCCATTCCGGCGAGCACGCGGTGATCACCGTACGCTGGCCGTTTTCGAGGATGAAGGTGTCCTCGGTCTTGGTGCCGGTGATCGACGGATTCCAGGCCACCGCCTGGAAGTCCTGCACTTTGCGTTTCTCATCCGGAGTGACCAGGAAGTCCCGGCCGCTGTAACCCGTCGGCCCGCCCTGGTGATGGAGTTCCCATTCCTTGGCAAATCCAGCTTTCTTGTAGGCATCAATGCCGACTTGCAGGACCTTGCCCCAGGCGGCGCCGGGGACGGTGGCTTTCCACAGGGCGGCTTCGACCTCGCAGACCTTTTCATGGCGCTGGGCGAGATCCACCGCCGGCGACCCGAAGTGGACCAAGCGGGTCAGGCTGGCGATGAGGCCGTTGCGCTGGCCGCAGACCACCAGCATCGCGCATTTGCGCAGATGGTTCTGCACCGGCGTCGGATGGCGATAGCGGCGGATGCGCTCGTCGAAGGCGACGAGCAAGACGTACGGCTGGATGCCGCGGGCGAGCAGATGCTTGGCGAGGTCGGCCTCGGCCTGGTGTTCGCTGTCGCCAGGATTGAGCTGACGCGCCACGGTCTCGATCACCACGGCGCAGTCGCGGCCAAGACCTTTGAAACGACGGATCTCGGCCTCGCACAGCCGGGCCCGCACCTCGTCATTGAAATCACCCGGCAATTTCTGGAGCGGGATGATCTCGGGATCGTCGGTGGCGAAACGCTTGGCTTTTACCTTGTCGCCGATGAGCTTGATCGCCGCGTCACCGATCGGTTCCGTCCAGGCGAAGGTCTTGGGCGTGAAGGCCGTGAGGTGCTCTTCGGTGTGCAGGCGGTCGACCTCGATCCGGTTCGCGAGCAGCCACGCCGAACGCGCCGTCACCACCAGGGCGCCGAAGCCGCGTTCGGATTGGCTCACCACGTGGTTGTCTCCGCCGCCCGCCAGCCAGGCGAAGTTGGCGCGCGAGTTGAGAACGATGCCGTCGAGTTTGTGTTGGGTCAGGTAGGCGCGGACTTTGGCGATCTTTTCCGAGGATTCCGTCATGTGTTCGCTTTGTTCACTTGGGGGACGGGGGAGTGGCGGCCTCGCGCTGGACCGAGGTCTCGCTGGTCGCTGGCGGCACGGGAGCGGACGGTACGGTTGCGGGCGGCGCGGCCGGCTTGGGTGGATCTTCCGTGCTCATGCCCTTCTTGAACTCGCGCATGCTGCCGCCCAGGTTGCGCATGACCTCGGGCAGCTTGTGCCCGAACAGCAGGAGCGCGACGAAGAGGATGATCAGAATGTGCGTGCCACTGAGATCAAAAATCCCAGGAATTACCACCATCTGGGGATCCATGAAGCGCTCCACGGGTTTATCGGCGGAATCGACGCGGTCTGGACCACGCCCAGGCCGGGATCGGCGGCACCCTAGCGGAGGCCCTGGGGATCGCAAGGCGTGTGTGAAGATCCCGGGTGAATCCTGTGAAGAATTCCCCAATCCATTTCCTGGCAAGGATTTGCCGCGCATGGATTCGGGCCGGAACGATCCAGTTTTGCAGCCCACGGGCGGTGGGAATTGGTTGGTCCTGGCCCCGCAGGTGACTGGCGACACGGCCAATCCTGGGGTAGCCTTGACCATGGCGGATGAACTCGGCAATGACGAACTGGCGCAACTCCTGGCCGGATCAAGCGGCCAGGCGATCGTCGACCCCAACTACTCGATCCGGCTGGAGGAGCGCGCGGGCTGCCTTTTCCTGGTCGTCAGCGGCCGGGTGCTGCAGCCGATCCCGGACGAATTCTGCAACCGGTTCGCGCAACTCATGGACGGTCGTGCGCCGCCCCGCGCGATCATTGATCTGCGCCAGTGCCTGTACCTGTCCTCCAGCGTGTTCGGCACCTTGATGGAATTCTTCAAGGCCGCCACCGATCATCAGGGCCAGGTTCTGGTGCTGGGGCCGAACCAGCGCATTCGGGCCATGCTTCGGGTCATCGGCCTCGACGTGTTCATGCTGGAGGTCGAGACCGAGGAGATGGCGATCCATTACTTCCATGAGCAGGCGAAGCTGCCGCGCACTGGCTTGGCCCAGGACCCACCCGCAGCGAAGCTGTAGCATCTCCGGGATCGCCTTGACCACCACCGGTCAGGGCCAGCATCGCGCGGGTGAGACGTCGTCCCGGAATCATGATTTCCTCTGCCCTCGCCCTCGTGGCGGGTGTGCTGCTCATCGTCCAGGTCTGGGCTAGTCCATTCCCGACTTGGGTGGAGGTTGTCCTTTATGCTCTGCTCGTGATTTCCGGTGCCGGACTGCTCTTCTGGTCGAGCCGCCGCCACCAGGCCGAATCCCTGATCGCGTCATTCCTTGGCGCCACCGGACCACGCCGCTGCATCCTGGCGCCGGCGCTGCTGCGTCGACTCGCCTCCGACGCGGCCGATGCACGGCAGCAATCCTGGGAACAAATCGAAATCCCTTTGCTGCAGGCGATCCCCGACTGTCCGCCGGCCCTCAAGGGCGAACTCGTCGACGCCTTGGACACGCTCGCCCGCGCCAGCACCAATCGGACCTTGGCGAAGCGCATCAACGACCTGCGCAACAGCGTGATGGCGTGACCGAAACCACCGGACTTCCCACGCTGATGGAGCTTCTCGGCAAGAGCGCCACCTGGCTGGAGGCGCGCGGCATCACCAATGCCCGGCGCGAGACCGAGTGGATCTTCGCCGAGACGCTGGGACTCAGCCGCATCAACCTTTACACCCGCCACGACATGCCGATCGAATCCGCCGACGTGACCCGGCTGCGCGCCCTGGTCAGCCGTCGCGGCAAACGCGAACCTTTGGCCTATGTCCTGGGAAACCAGCCGTTCCGTCAGATCACCCTGACCGTCACCCCGGCCGTGCTGGTGCCGCGCCCCGAGACCGAGGAACTGGTCGGGCTGGTCCTCACCGGTCTGCCACCCGGCGCACGCGTGCTCGACCTCGGCACTGGCAGCGGCGCCATCGCCTGCGCGCTCAAGCACGAACGTGCGGACCTTCAGGTGGAAGCCACCGACGCCAGCGCTGACGCCCTCGCCGTGGCGCGCGCGAACGCCGAACGGCTCGGACTCGCGATCGCCTTCCATCACGGCCACCTCGCCACGCACCTTGATGGAGGCTGGCACCGCATCGTCGCCAATCTGCCCTACATCGGCGAGAACCAGCGGCACCGCTGCGACCCGGAACTGGCCTTCGAACCGGCGCTCGCGCTGTATTCCGGCTCTGACGGCCTGAACCTGATCACCGAACTGGTCGCCGATACTCCACGCCTGCTCGCCCCGGGCGGCCAACTGTGGCTGGAACACGCCGACGACCACGCCGGCGCGATCACCGGACTGGCCACCGCCGCGAATCTGGTCGCCCAATCCCACCGCGACGGGGCCGGCAAGGATCGCTTCACCGAGATCCACGCGCCGTGAACCGCGACACGGGACCTCAATGGGCCATGGGCTCTTGCCCGCCTCGGGATGAAGGCACACGATTCGGGGTTCGTTGGCGTCGAGTTATGCCTCCTAAAAACCGAAATAATGTTGTCGCCGGCATCAGTTTCATCCCGAAGCGAACCAGAGCGGGTCCATGAACACGGCCCAAGGTGCATCGTCAGGTGATGAGGGAGCAAACCGGGATCCGCCCCACGCGTTCCGCCCAACGCCTCGACCGGCTTCGTCAGACTCCTTCCATACTGATCCAGGTCGCGAGCGTCCGATTCACCCAGGATCGGAAACCGCCCAACAACCCCGAACCATCAGCCCCCCTCCCGACCAGCGCCTGACCGCCGGCCTCGCCGCCGCAGCCCTCATCCTTGTCATTAGCCTTTTCTCCTGGTTCCGCCCCCCCCCACCCCGCTCAGCCCCCACCGCCATCCATCCATCGCTCTGCCAGCCCTGGATGGCCGACTGCCTGCCTGGAATCGGGCCGAAATCCCGCGACGCCACCGCCGCCGCCATCCGCGCCGACAATCCCACCGCGCTGAAACCACCCCAGCGCCAATGGACCGACCGCTGGTTCAACCCGCCCCGCCCATCCCCGGCCGACCCTTTGACAGCCCCTTGACCCTCGTTATCTTCTCCTCCCCACCGCAAGGTTGGAACTACCGCAACGCGGGGTAGAGCAGTCTGGTAGCTCGCAAGGCTCATAACCTTGAGGTCGGAGGTTCAAATCCTCCCCCCGCAACCAAAAAGAAATCCCTGGCAAAAACCAGGGATTTTTTGTTTATCACACCAACCCGTATGCTGCGCAAAATCCCAAGCTTTATCGCTGGGCTGGAGCAAAGTCGCTTTCTCCGTTTTGGCGACCTTTTTTCGGACACCAACCAGGACGGGTCCTCTCCACCCCCGATTCTCCAATTCTCAGGGCTGGAGAACCGTCCGGGTTAACGCACCGGTCCTGCTTGGCATCGAGAAGGATGCGAAATAGGTCGAAATGACATGAAAAAACGCTGGGAAAACGCATGGTTTTAGAAACGGGATTTGGACGCACATAACCCAGTCCTGCCGCCAGTTGGACTGCTTGGACCTCCGAGCGGGAGGAGTGCCGAACAGAGAAAGAGGATCCTCGTCGCATATAGATGCTGGACAGGCGATCGGCAAACACGGTGACATAACCTGCACTGGCCCAGGTCCTGGAAGGCGTCCCTCAGGCCACCATCGGGGAAGTCGTCCTCGTGGTCGGGGCAGGTCAGATCATCCTGATGCCCGACGGCCAACCGCATGGGGTCAAGGCCGAGCAACCCTCGCGGTGGATGCTGACCCTGATGCGGCCGGGGTAGAACTGCAAGCGACCAGCGTTGCCTCGTTCTGCTGGGACCGACGCTGTGTCCATGCCTGCCGAGGTCGCCATCTTCCCGACCCCGGATGCGCGGTGCATGCTGGTGGCGGCGCGGGCCATCCTGGCTGGGCCGGCTGCCACCGCGATTACTGATCCAGGAACTGCCACGTCACCGCCGAGGAGCGGGCTTGCCCTTCCGCAATGCTGCAGCTGGTGCGCTGAAAAGTTCGGGGTGCGTGTGCAAGGCCTCATCGAATGTCGCCATGGTCATGCCTCCTGCGTTTCGTGCGCGGATGCCGACGAGGTAGTCTGCGAAGTCGCCCTTGCCGGTGCGGTAGAGGTCCACGGCCTCGCGCACGGCGTCCTTGTCCTCAATGACGAATAGGCTGGTGTCGAGCAGCTTCACGAACATTTCCACAATCTGCGGCCGGTCGATCTTGTAGGCGCGGGCGAGCACCCACACGGTCTCGCAGAGGGTGACGTTCGAGAGGTAGGCTGATCGCTGCTGCTTCTCCAGGCCGAGCAGGAGGGCCGATGCTTCCTGAAACTGCTTGGCGTCGTCCTGGGTCAGGTAGCGGATAAGAACGTTGGTATCGAGGCCGATCACTTCCGTGTCCTCACCTTCTCAATCACCGCGTCCCCGATGGCGTGATCCATCTCTTCTAGGCTGACGGCCTTCCGGTTTGGCCGGTGAAGGAGGCCAGCTAGGGCCGACACCGATCCCGTGATCCGGTGCATTACCACATCGCCGTTGGCGGCGATGGCGAAGTCCACCTGATCACCCTCAGCGACATGCAGGTGCTCCCGAATGGGCTTGGGGACCGTGATCTGGCCCTTGCTGGTGAGAGTCGAGGTGGGCATGATTTCTCCTGTTGTCCTTACTAATGGTAAGGATGACGAGGCGGTGTGCAATCGTCGGCTGGGCGTACGGCGGTCTGTACTGGTGACATCAGCCCAGCAGCCATCTCCCTCTGCCGCACCCAACTCACCTCCGCACAAATCCGCCGCATCGCCTTCTCGCTCACCTCCGGCTTCCCCGCATCGACCGGATCGAGAAACAGCAATTTTTCCTGAATATCTGGCGCCAGCAGCGTCAGGTTCAGGATCTGCGTCATGCGCGGCTGACTGATGCGGGAAATCTCGGCCAGGACGCTGGCGTCAGGGACCTCACCGGAACGCAGCATCTGGTCGCAGCGGATTGCGAGGGCCATGAGCTTGGCGATGCGGGGCACCCGGCCCACAGGCAGCAGGTCGGCCTCGCCGTCGCTTGCAAGTGCTAGTTGCGCTGCACTCCAGGGTTGGCTATATTGGCCTGACCGTCGCCCACCTCGCCCGACAAGGATAACCATGCACCGCCCTCTTCTGCCTTGCTATCTCGTCCTGTTGACCTCGCTCGTCAGCGCCGGTGAAGCCATCGTCATCCGCGCCTCGATGGCGGTCACTCCGATCATCGAGTCGGCCAAACCGCTGATCGTGTCCAAGTACCCCGACGCATCGTTCAAGATCACCCCCTGCGGCACCAAGGCCTCGATCGAGGCCGTCGCCGGAGGCACCGCCCAGCTCGGGGCCACGGCGCGCAAGCTGAAGGATGACGAGAAGGCGGCCGCTCCCGACCTCATCCTCACCGAGATCGCCAAAGATGGCGTCGCCCTGGTGGTCAACTCCGCCAACCCGGTGACCAACCTCAGCACCAAGCAGGTCGTGGACATCCTCACCGGTGCGGTGACCAACTGGAAGGAGCTCGGCGGACCCAACGGGACCATCGCCCCTGTCGGCCGCACCGAGTCCAACGCCGTGGTCGAGTTCCTCAATGGCGTGATCGGGGTTGAGCACCAGGTAGCCGGAGAAGGCAAAGACCAGGGCATGCTCTACAAGGCCAAAGGCGCCGTCGCCTTCGGCTCGCTGAAAGTGCCGGTCACCGGCAAGAACCTCGACGCGCTCGCCATGGTGATCAAGGACCCCAACGGCTTCACCTTCCTGCCGTTGAGCGTGGCACGCGAGGCCAAGGCAAAAGGGTCAACGTTCAGCATCCTCAACTTCAACGGCGTCGAGGCGACCGACGCCAACGTGCTGTCGAAGAACTACCTGCTGTCGCGCTCGCTCTACCTTCTGACCAAGGGCGAGCCGCAGGGCGTGATCAAGGATCTGGTCACCGCGATCCTCTCGCCTGAAGGCCAGAAGGTCGTCGCTGAACGTGGCTGCATCCCGCTGCGCTGAAGCCATGGCCGGTCGCACTCACCTCGGCCGCCGCCTCACCTTTGCCGTCTCGGCGCTGGTCGCGGTGCCGGTGGGCTCACCGAACAGCGCCTGGTAGCGGTCGCGGAGCACGGCCACCGTCAGCTCGGGGAGACGAGCGACGGCGGCCACGGTGGCCGGCTTCACGCCGCACCCCCCTTCCCCTGGGCGACCTTGGCCGGCCGCGGCTTCAGACCGAAGAACACCAGGCCGTTGCGGTTGCTACCGCACAGGGCGGTCGCCGCAGCGCTGAGACTGCGGTAGACCGTACCCTGGACGAGGAATCCATTGGCCTGGACCTGGACCACCAGTTCCTGGCCACGCCAGGTCTTGCGGATCTCCGAGCCGACCGGCGGGATGGCGACTTCCGCCGTTGCGGTCGGGGCCTGCCGCTCGGCTTCAGCGGTGGCGACCCTGGCGACAGCGGCTGGCGCCTGGGTCTGCGGCGCCGACGCCAGGCGCTTGATCAGCCAGGGCCGGTTGCGGGATGGAGTGGGCTTGCCGAATGCCGCCTGAAAGCGGGCCTGCAGGTCCTTGGTGGAGAGCTTGGAGAGGTTCATGCTGCACCATGGTTTGATGTGGGCTGGGCCGCCGGTTCGACGGAATCGGCGAACACCGGAGCGGCGCAGATGCGCTTAATCATCCAGGCCTTGCTACGCGACCGGGGCTTAATCCCGAAGGTCGCGCAGTACAGTTGCCGGAGGTCTTTGGGGGGCAGCTTGAACAGTTCGTCCAGAGTGAAGGGAGGCATAGGGCACCGTGGGTTGGGGTTGGGTGGCCTGGCGAGCGAGCGCCCGCGCGAGGCCGATGGACAGGAGGCGAGCCACCTCCGTCACGGTGGTTTCCAAATCCGGAGCCAGCTCACCGGAACAGGTCCGGTTGGGCGCGGCGCAGGCTGACGAAGGCGCCGGTGGCGGTGACGACGATGTGGTCGACGAGGGCGACATCGACGGCGCGGCCGGCAGCGACGAGGCGACGGGTAACGGCGGCATCAGCGGCACTCGGCGCCGGATCGCCGGTCGGATGGTTGTGCGCCGCGATGGCGGTCGTCGCGCCGCGGCTGAGGGCATACCGGAAGAAGGCGCGCGGCCCAGCATCGCAGCTGTCGATGTCTCCCTGCGACACCTGCATCGGCTCGCCGATGAGCCGTGAACGGGGATCCAGCGCCAGGCACCACAGGCACTCGTGGTCCCGCTGGGTCAGCGGCAGCATGACCTGGGCGACCGGCTCGGGCTGGGTGAGGGCCGTGCGTGGCCGGCGGGCACGCAGCAGCCGACGGTGCAGTTCCACCGCTGCCGCCAGGCGCCGGGCCGCGCCCGGGGTGAGGCAGAGCGCCCGCTGCAGCACCAACGGGTCGCTGCTGGTCAGAGCCTCCAGGGCTTCCGCCGCGTAGGCATCGCGCGATTCGGCGCAAAACCCGGCCTTCGGCTTCGTCCCCAGCAACGCCTGAACCACCTCGCGGTCGGTCAGCTGCTCCAGGTTCAGGTCCGTCTCCATCGCTCGCCTCCAGCGGCGCGGGCCTGGGTTGGCCGCGCTCTGCCAGCGACGTTGCAGTTCCTGAGACGGGTGAGTTAGCCTGATCTAAGCCACCGTCAGTCGGTGACTCTGCTTGATATCGACGGGGCTGAATCCGAGCTGATTCTGCTGGCTTTAGCGGCGCTAGCTCAGGTCGAGCAAGGTCACCGGGAACAGTTGCTGGCGACCAAGCACCGGAATCTGCGCAACGGGCCGAAGGTTGGCCAGGTGCCAGCCGTAGACGACCTTTGGCGGCGGGGTCCCCTTCTTGGCGTAGGGCGCCGGCACTGTCCCGCCATACGGGGTGATGCAGGCCGCCACCCAATCCTCCGGCTGCATCGGCCGGCAATCGACCAGCTCTACCAGACACACAGCACAGCCGAATGGCGCGATGCGCGGTGCTGCGCTGGCGCACAGCAAGAGGTCCCCGCGATGCGGCGTCGACCAGACCCGCGTCTCGATGGTCTTGCGACCACTGACAATGAGGTTCAGCCAGGGTTGCTTGATGGAGAGGGCGCGAAAGGTTGGCACAGGCATGGAGGGTCGTGTCCATCAGGACGTGGTTCAAGCGCCACCTCCCTCGGCCAGGTTTTGCCGGGTGAGGGCGGGCTCCCAGGTGGCGCACGCCTCGTCCTGCGCCTGGCGCTGCGCGCGCCCGGAGAGCAGATCGCCCAACACCTGGTCGATCAGACGCAGCCCCATGGGGAAAAGTTCGCGCCGCCACAGTGTCGAGGGCGTGTCGTCTGGACGGACGAAGCACCAGCTCTGCGCCGCGATGGGGCCACCATCAACCCGATCGTCGAGCCAGTAGACGGTGCCGCCGGTGACGCGGTCGTGGTCGCGCACAGTCCAGTAGATGGCATCCCGGCCACGGTGCAGCGGCAGCAGGCTGGGATGGTAGCTGAGGCCGCCGAGGCGGGCCGCCGCCAGCACCGCCGGCGGAATGAAGCGCTGGTTATGGGCGGCGACGATCAGGTCGGTGCCGGCAGGCACAGCCTCGGGCACGAGCGGTCCGGTGTAGGGCTCCGGCACCACCGAGGAGGCAGTCAGGGCATCGCCCGGCGGCGCGGCGATCCCGGAAAGGGTGTAGCCGGAACGCCGGATAATGAGGTCGCGCACGGCGCAGCCAAAGGCGCGCGAGCCGATCAGGAAGACGCGGATGGGGTCGGGGTCATACATGGGCCGCGTTCTCCTTCTTCTCACCGATGTAGCGGAATCCTTGAACGGCGCGGAAGTGGCCGCCGAAACCCGAGCCCATGACGATGCCGGACCGGCTCGTGCGCCGGATCGACTCGGCGGACTTGCCCTTGTGGCTGCCGTGCAGGTGGGCGCTGATCTGCGTCCAGCAGGATTGCCGGCGCAGGACGGCGCACAGGCCGGGATGGCTGGTGTGGAAGCAGGTCGTCGCCGGATAGGCCAGGCGCGCGCCATCGCCGCCGCGTAGCTGATTTTCGCAGATCCAGTTGAGGAAGCGCACGCCGACGCCGGCGCCCTGCCATTCGGGCATGACCACCAGGCGGCAGGCGCGCGCCTCGACTGCCTTGCCCTTGTTCTTGCAGCCGACGCCGAGGTGCGCGACCGGCTCGCCATCGACCAGGCCGACGTAGCAGATGGCCGCCGGCATCGTGCCGATCTTCAGATAGTGATGCGGTGCAAAGAGCGGCCAGTAACGCCAATCTGTCTTGACGATCTCCAGCTCGAAGCGGGGTCGCCGAAGCGACCTCCGGGAAAAGGTCTTGGTGCCGGTGTCGAAGACCCAGTCCGGCTCCAGCCATTCCAGTACGTCGTAGTGCGGCGTCAGGAGCACCACCCGGCCGCTTCCGCGCCGCCAGGCCTTGGCGAAGGCGAGGGCGCCGATGCGCGCGATCTGCCGGTCCACCACGCTGGTGAACTCATCGACCACCGCCTCGGCCGGGGCCTCGACCACCAGGCGGGCCAGCGTGGCGCGGAACTGTTCACCCATGGAGAGGGCGTGGAACGGGCGCAGCCAGGCCGGCACGTCCCCCAGCCCGACGCTGGCCATGGCCCCGGTCACCGCGTCGAAGTCGGCCTCGGCGCCAATCGCGTCGATGATCGGCAGGTCGCTGGGCCAGGCCGGGGCGAAGAACGCCTCGCGGCCGTCGCAACCCTCGCGGGCGAAGAACTGTCGGCCGATGGAGGTCTTGCCAGAACCTGAGGGGCCGACCACCACGCCGATCTTCCAGTCGCCGTCGCGCTCGATTTCCAGATCGGCGTCGAGGTCGAAGTTGGCGCCGGTCTCGGCGTTGAAGAGGCTTTTCACCCGTGCGGCGCGGTAGGTGTTGGCGTCCGAGCAGCGGTTGCGGACCTGGACTTTCATACTGCCACCACCCGGCACTTGTGGCCGGCCGCCGTCAGTTCATCGAACACCCGCTTCTGCTGCGCCTCATCGCTGCACTCGACGATCACTCCGTACTTCTCCTGATACTCAAAGCCATTCTCGGTGGCGCCGACATCGCCGGGTGCGGCCGGCGCGCCTCCCAACTCGGCGAGGTAGCGGTCCAGTTCGGAGGTGTCGAATCCGGTCAGGGCAGCCAGGTCGACCTTACCAAGGGCGCGCAACTCAGCAGCCAAGGCCTCTTCGTCCCAGGTCGCCTCCTCATGGGTCCGGTTATCTGCCAGGCGATAGGCGCGGACCTGATCTGGCGTCAGGTTCGCAGCGATATGGACCGGAACCTGGGTGAAGCCGAGCTTCCGGGCAGCAGCCAGCCGGGTGTGGCCGACGATGAGCACCCCTTCGGCGTCGACGACCAGGGGCTGCCGCCACCCAAACGTCTGAAGGGACTTGGCCACCTTGTCGATGGCCGCCGGGGTGATGGTCCGCGGGTTTCCCTCGTAAGGGCGCACCCGGTCGATGGGCCAGGTCTCGATCTGCATGCGGCGGGTCTCCACTCCAAGATTCCCCGCAGATAACCCGACGTCTCCGGGCCATTTGCCCGTGGCGGCGGTGGCACCGGGATGGGCGGGGTGCCATGGCCCGGGACGTTGCCGGCAGATACCCGGCTGCCGTCGATGATTGCATGCCAATCCGCAATCATGGTGGCTATACTGACCCTATCACCCAGCCGCGGCAGCAGCCGCCAGGAGGACACTCGTGACCGCATCCCGTCATCAACTCGTGCGCATGGTCATCATCGGCGGCTTCCTGGATGGCCAGGAGCTGCGCTTCGATCACCGCCTGAACACCATCATCGGTGCCCGCGGCACCGGCAAGACGACCCTGCTGGAGCTGCTGCGCTACGGCCTGGACTGCCTGCCCGCCGATCAGGCCGGCCGCAAGCGGCTGGAAGACCTGGTGACGCGCAACCTGCGCGGTGGGCGGGTGGAGATCACCGTCCGCACCCGTGACGGGCTGGAATACCGCATCACCAGGTCCCCAGGCGAGGATCCTATTGTGGCCACGGTCGAGGGGCGCGTCACCGGCATGAGCGTGCGGGGCGGCTTGTTCCGGCCCGACATGTTCAGCCAGAACGAGGTCGAGCTGATCGCCGATCGGCCCCGCTCGCAGCTGGAGCTGATCGATAGCTTCAAGCCCCAGGAGATCGCCGATCTCAGCCGGCAGGTCGACGAGACCCGCTCCGGACTTGGCTCCAACGCCGGGCTGATGCAGCCGCTGCGCGATCGCATCCTGGCCCTCGAAGATGAGCTGAAAAATCTTCCCGCGATAGAGGAACGCCTGCGCGCCTACGGCGATGAAGGCGGTGACGACGCCGAACTGATCAACCAGGCGCACGGTCTGAAAGCGATGCGCGATCGCGAGGCCCGCTGCCTGGCCCGGGCCAAGCAGCTCATCGAGACCGTCGGCCGCGATGCGCGTGGGCTCATCGGTCGCTTGGAGCACGGGCTGGCGCAGCTGGGTTTCGAGGAGTTCTCGGTCGGGCCCAATGCCGAGGTATTGGAGCAGGCGCGGCGCAGCGTCGTCACCAGCGCGAGCCAGATGGACGAAGGCCTCAACTGGATGGTCGAGGCTCTGCTCACCCTGCATGCCGGGGTCCAGGAACAGCAGCAGACCCTGGACTTGGCGCACAAGCAGCAGGAGGTCGCCTTCCAACACCTGCTGGAGCGCCACGAAGCGGCGCGGAGCAAGGCCAGCGAACGCGCCGGGCTGGACCGCGCGCGCAATGATCTGCTGGCCAAACGGCGCGAGCTGGAGCAGGCGCAATCCCAATACGCCAGGCTCGGCGAGGAGCGCAGCGCCCTGCTCGATCGACTCTGGAAAGTCCGCGATCAACGCTACCGCATCCGCGCCGAGGTGGCGGCGCACATCACCGAGCGAGTCGCGCCGGCCATTCGCGTCTCGGTCAGCCAGTACGGCGATCGCAGCGAGTACCGCGACCTCATCGAGGATGCCATGTTCAAATCCGGTCCGCGGCCCGGCCAGGTGGCTGAAAAGCTGGTGACCAGTCTGGAACCGGAGGAACTGGCCGAGGCCCTGCGCACCCGCAATCGCGCCACCTTGCGCGAGCGCGCCGGACTCAATGAGAACCAGGCTGACAAGGTTCTGGAGCGCTTGGCCGATGACGACCGCCTGGCCGAGCTGGAATCCGTCGAGCTGGTGGACCAGCCGATCATCGAGCTGAATGACAACAGTACTTGGAAGGAGACCGCTAATCTGTCGACCGGGCAGAAGTGCACGGCGATCCTGCCCATCCTCCTACTCGACAGCGACACGCCCCTGCTCATCGATCAACCCGAAGACAACCTCGACAACCGCTTCGTCTTCGAGGCCGTCGTCGCGTCGGTACGCAAGGTCAAGATCAGCCGCCAGCTCATCTTCATCACCCACAACCCCAACATCCCGGTCTTGGCCGAGGCCGAACAGGTGATCGTCATGGAATCGGACGGCATCGCCGGCCGCGTCCGCCAATTCGGCGACGTCGACGCCTGCCAGACCGCCATCGTCACCTTGCTGGAAGGAGGAGAAGATGCCTTCAAGCGTCGCCGTGACCGCTACCGCTACTGATCCGGCGCAGCTGGCATCGCTGCCCTGGCGTGACCGCCGTGCCGCCGTTCGTCAAGCGGTGGGGCTGGCTGCCACCGATCCCGAGCGCTCCGATGCGCTCCTCCAGATCCTGGTCCGCGATGAACAGTGGCAGGTGCGCAAGGAGCTTGCTGAGCATCTGGTGGCGCTCGACGAGGATCGGCTGGCCCGCCTCGCCGGCGCCTTGGCCAGCGACTGCAACCGCTTCGTCGTCGAGGCGGTGCAGCGCTCCCTCGATCGCCGGCGCAAGGGCGCCAAGGAAGACCATCGCCGGACCAAGGCGCAGTCCGAGGTCGAGACCATGGTCCAGCACTTTGAGCGACGCTACGGCACCCCCGCTTGCCGGCAGGCCCGTCGCCTTGCCGACCGCCTCTACGACGTCGCCGTCGGCAGCACCGTGCATGAGCTGCGCGGGTTGATGACACCGCTGATCGATACCGTCACCACCCTGCAGGCGCAGCTGCAGG
The DNA here is from genome assembly GCA_945876185.1 of Candidatus Kuenenia stuttgartensis. Classification (GTDB taxonomy): domain Bacteria; phylum Planctomycetota; class UBA11346; order UBA11346; family UBA11346; genus BJHQ01. The sequence continues at coordinate 29,213 of CAMCMZ010000044.1, forward strand.
ACGACCGCATGGACCTCGCCTGGGCCAAACGGCATCTGCCCTTGGTGAAGCAGCGTATGGATCTGGTCCAACGGGTCCTGGATGACATGCGCGAATTCAGCCGGGCCACGCCAGTCACGCGCCGGCCGGAGGCGCTCAGCGGCATCTGCCATGAAGCCGTGTCTTTGGCCGTGGACTGGTTCGTCGCCAATGGCATCGATCCGACGCCGGCCCGGATCGCAATCCATGCCGACCCGGGCACCTTCGCCGAGATTTCCCGCCATCAGATCCTCGTCGCCCTGCGCAACCTGGTGAAAAACGCGGTCGAGAGCCTGCTGGTGTGGCGTGGCCGGAACGTCCGCCCGGGATCGATTGTCCTGCGGGTCAGCAAGGACGAATCCGGTCAACACGCGGTGATCACCGTGCGCGATTCCGGCACGGGCCTGGCGGCTGCGGACCTGGAGAAGATCCGCTCCTTCGAGCCCGGGCGCACCTCCAAGAAGGATTACGGCACCGGCTTCGGTCTGCCCATCGCCTACCGCAAAGTCGCCGATCATGGCGGCAGTCTGCATATCGAGAGCTCGCCTGAGAAAGGCACCACGGTGACCATCCGTTTGCCGCTGCAGGCGCAGACGATCAAGGAGGACCTGCTATGAAGCCGTTGGCTCTGGCCATCGATGACGACCAACTCCTGCTCGCCAACGTGGCGCGACGCCTAGACCTCATCGGCCATGCGGTGCAGACCGCGGGAAGCGTGGAAGAGGCCCGGATCAGCCTGCGCTGCGGGACCGCCTTCGACTACGTGCTGCTCGATCTGGAGCTGCCCATCGCCAACGGCCAGCTGCCCGATAAGCAGCACGGCCTGAATCTGCTCGGCCACATCAACGACGTGGACCAGCATCTCCCCGTCGTCGTGATGACCGCCCACGATCACGATTCCTCGGATCTCTCGGCCGAAGTCATGCGCCACGGCCGGGCGGTGGACTACCTGCGCAAACCTTTTCCGACTCCGCCGAGCCGGCACCAGACGCTGGAATCGGCGGTGCGGCAGGCCTATCAGCGCCGGCGCGAGCACCATCAGAAGGCCCAGCCGCAGACACGGCCATTTCCAGGCGGGCAGCTCGACTTCCACCCCGATCGGGTCGAGTTCCATGGCGTGGTCCTCTGCGGCGACGAGGACAGCGGCATGATGCGGCGCATCCTCGACCTGCTGTACCGCCATCGCGGCGGCAACCAGTGGCTCTGGATGACTGGCAGCGACCTTGCCGATAAGGTGGGTGCCGCCGAAGCCGGCTCGGTGGCCAGCGCCATCGCGGCATTCCGCAAGCGGGTCTGCCTTTTGCTGCTGGAGCAGGGCCGCATCGCCTGCCCAGCCGATGGCATCATCCGCAGCAGCCGTTCCGGGTATGCGCTGGGGACGCAGATCACACCGGCCGGCGTTACGGCCTCGCCTGAACCCTGCGAGGATTCGCCGATTGACGGCGACGGCCTCACCGGCCGCCAGCGCCAGATCCTCGATCGCCTGCGGGCCGGTGAGCGGCTGCGCAATCGCAGCATGCAGGAAGACTTCGGGATCAGCGAACGCACGGTGAAGCGCGACATGGGCGAACTTCGCTCGCGTGGCCTGGCACGCTATGACGGCGCCGGGAATCAGGGCGCTTGGGTACTGGTCACGCCAGCGCCCTGATTCCCCAAAGTGCTTTCGTCACCCGGGGGCTCATCGCCCCCGGAACGCGCCTGCGGCGCTCCCCCGAGCAGCCGTTCGGCTGCTCACGCAGGCGCGAAGCCCGCGCAGCGCAGGATACGGCGCAGTTCGACGACGACCCGCTCGACGCGGTCCCACTTCCAGCCCAGCTGGCGGGCGATGCCGTTGAGATCCAGGCCCTGCGCCAAGAGCGCTGCGACCTGGCGGCATTCAGGGCGTTCTGCGTCCAGCACCGTCCACACCTCGCCGAGATCCCGGTCCGGGTCCTCGCTCTCGATGGCCGGCGGTTCGGCGACGCGCGCGCGCTCCATCAGGTCGGCGTAGCGTAAGGCGCCTCGGCGCATCTTCTGGATGACATTCCGCGCGATGATTCCGACCAGGGTTGCTTCGCTGGCGCCGTTGGACTTTTGCTTGTCGTAGGAGCGCTTCAGTAACTGGACGGCGACCTCCTGCTGGGCGTCGTCGATTTCGCTGGGGCGCAGGCCCATGCGTAGCGCGATTGCACTGACGATCTCCATCTTCCAGGGGTCGATCAGTCCGTCGTAGGTGTTCGTGGTCATGGGCGCCTTTCAGGCGTTGGTGGTGGTGATCGGCAGGACCGTCCTGCGTTGATCGCCATCACCGTCCGCCGCTAACCGGGCCACGTCCTTGGCGCGTCCTCTGGCGCGATGACCCGGGACAGGTGCCACGCGGTGCGCTGATGACGCGATGGTTGCAGGCCATCGGGCCATGGCCCAACGCCAGCTAGTGTCCTGTAACTTAAAAGTCTTAAACAATATCGGCTGGCGACCGTATATGCTGCATGCCAACCGTGGGACGCCCTGTCAGACCGATCAACCTAACGGACGATGAACGCCGGATCCTCCAGGGGTACGCGCGGCGCTTCACC
>CAMCMZ010000045.1 GCA_945876185.1 Candidatus Kuenenia stuttgartensis
GGCAGCACCCTGTCCGGCACGCCGACTGCGGTTGGCACGGCCGGACCGATCACCATCACCGCCAGCAACGGCGTGATCCCGAACGCCACCCAGACGTTCAGTATCGTGGTGAGCGCGGCCTCGGTTGCCCCGGCAATTACCAGCACCGCTCCGACCACCGCGACGGTGGGTACCGCCTACACCTATGCCATCACCACGACCGGTACGCCGACGCCGACCTTAGCGGTGAGCGGCAAGCCGTCATGGCTGACCCTGACCGGCAGCACCCTGTCCGGCACGCCGACTGCGGTTGGCACGGCCGGACCGATCACCATCACCGCCAGCAACGGCGTGATCCCGAACGCCATCCAGACGTTCAGTATCGTGGTGAGCGCGGCCACGGTTGCCCCGGCAATTACCAGCACCGCCCCGACCACCGCGACGGTGGGCACCGCCTACACCTATGCCATCACCACGACCGGCACGCCGACGCCGACCTTGGCGGTGAGCGGCAATCCGTCCTGGCTGACCTTGACCGGCAGCACGCTGTCGGGCACGCCGACGGCAGCGGGCACGGCTGGTCCGGTCACCATCACCGCGAGCAACGGCGTGACCCCAAACGCCACCCAGACGTTCAGCATCACGGTGAGTGCGGCCCCGGCGATCACCAGCACCGCTCCGACTACTGCGACAGTGGGTACCGCGTACACCTACACAATCACCACCACGGGATCTCCGGTACCCACCTTGTCGGTGAGCGGCAATCCATCATGGCTGACGTTGACCGGCAGCACCCTGTCCGGCACGCCGACGGCGGCTGGCACGGCTGGTCCGATCACCATCACCGCGAGCAACGGCGTGACCCCGAACGCCACCCAGACGTTCAGTCTCACGATCAGTGCGGCCTCGGCCGCACCGAAGATCACCAGCACCGCCCCGACCACCGCGACGGTGGGTACCGCCTACACCTATGCCATCACCACGACCGGCACGCCGACGCCGACCTTGGCGGTGAGCGGCAATCCGACCTGGCTGACCCTGACCGGCAGCACCTTGTCGGGCACGCCTCCGGCGGCTGGCACGGCTGGGCCGATCACCATCACCGCAAGCAACGGCGTGACCCCGAACGCCACCCAGACGTTTAGCATCGTGATGACCCCGGCTGGGGCTGGATCACCGGTGATCACCAGTCAGCCAATCGATCAGACGGTGACCGTGGGCGAAACCGCGTCCTTCACAGTGACGGCCAGCGGCACGCCGGCTCCGACCTTCCAGTGGCAGCGTTCCAACGATGGCGCCACCTGGAATCCGATCACCGGCGCGACGGTTTCGGCGTACACCACCGTGGCGACGGTGATCGGCGACAGCGGCGCCAAGTTCCGCTGCGTGGCGACCAATAGCGTGGGGAGCGCGACCTCGAATGCGGCGACCCTGACCGTTACCGCAGCGAATGATGGCGGAGGAGGAGATGGCGGTGGCGGCGGTGGCGGAGGACAGCGTGGGTGCGGTGTCGGTGGCGGCTTGGCGCTGATCGGTCTGGCATTGTTCTTGATCAATCGAGACCGACGGCGGCGTAGCGGTAGTTAGCTAACCGCCCCTAACCGCTGAATCCACCAGCACCCACGCCGCGCTCGCCACGCGCACGGATAGGGGATTCTACGCGCAATCGGGCCTCCAGCTCTGCGCTCGGTCCCAGCACCACCTGGGTGCCTCCTTCCGGCTGGCTCGACCTCAGTTCCTCTGGAAGGCCAGGGAAATAGATGGGATCCGGTATTGGACGGGTCATCCTCGACTCCATCAAACATTTCGACCCGCCCGGAATGCCGGAGATGAAGCCATGTCCCTGACCGCCGTGATCCCTGCCGCCGGACGAGGCCTGAAGCCATACCCAGCTTGGGATTCGGTGCACAAGCAACTGCATCCGATCGTCGATCGCGATGGCGTGGCCAAGCCGGTGCTGCAGATTCTCGCCGAGGACGCCTTCGCGGCGGGCTGCGACCGCATCGTGCTCGTGGTCAGCCCGGGCGAGGACGCCGAATACCGCCACCTGCTCCGCGTCCTGGCCGAGACCATGCAGCTCGCGCCGGCGTCCAGTCCGCAGCAACGCACCCAGGGGATCTGGCTGGAGGATCTCCTTGATCGCCTCCAGTTCGCCATCCAGGAGCAGCCCCTGGGGCTCGGGCACGCCCTCTGGTGCGCACGGGCGCTGGTGCGGTCGCCGCGCTTCCTGGTCATGCTCAGCGATCACCTGCCGCTGTCGCATGCCCAGGACCACCTGCCCTGTGCCCAGCAACTCCTCCAGCGCGCGGCCAACTTGCCTGGACCGGTGAGCCTGGTCGAGCCCTTGCCGGAGCACCTCCTACATCGCTACGGTGTTGCAGCCGGGGTTCCGGTGAGCGGCGACGACCGCCTGTGGACGGTCTCGCGCCTGATCGAGAAGCCGTCGCCGACCCAGGCCGAGCTCGAACTCGAGACGCCCGGGCTGCGGCGGGGTGAGTACCTCGGCCTGTCCTGCATGCATCTCCTGCCAGTGGAGGTGCTCGACCGCATTGACGAGCACCTGGCAACGACCCAGCCCGGAGCTGGCGACCTCACCCCGGTACTCGACGCCATGGCCCGCTCCGCCACCTACCACGCCCTGCGCGTCGAGGGCGTCCACCAGGACATCGGCACCGCTTTCGGCCTGATTGAGGCCCAAATCGAACGGGCGTTGATCGGCCTGGATCGCGAACGGATGCTTGCCCAGTTGGTCGACATCTTCGCCCGCGATGCCCGGCGGGAAGGGCGGCGGCGGTGAGCGGCGAGCCGTTCGTCCTCGCGCTCGACCAGGGTGCCGCCGCACTCGACTGGGCCGGGCTGCTCGCGGGCCGGGGCGCCGCCAGCCTGATCGAGGTCCTGCGCCAACTTGAAGCGGCGCGGAGTTCGTCATCCAGCCTGTACCGCCGGGTGCGCGCCTGCGCCTATGCCACGGCCCTGGCGCGGTTCCGGCTCCAGGCGGATCCGGCCCTGGCGCATCTTCCGCCGGTGCCCGAGCGCGCCTGGCGCGCGCGCCTCGAGGGTCGCCTCGACGAGGCGCTGGCCGTCCTCTGGACGGCCGCCGGACGCGATGGCTTCGGCCGTATGCTCGCCGCCGAGTTCGCCGCCGCCTACCGGGCCGCGCTGTTCGCCGATCTCGCCCACCAGGTCCAGCGCAGCGTGCGCGCCAACCGGGGCAACCGCTGGCTGTTCCGCTGCGGCAGCCTGCAGGAATATCCGCTGCGCCTACATCCGGGGCTGTGGTCCGGGATCGCAACAGAAGAACCCTATCCCATCCTCGCCGAATCGACCCCGGTGCGCCTCGACCTCACCCACAGCGGCTGGTCGGACATTTTCTTCCTCGCCATGGACCGGCCCGACCTCGCCCGGGTCATCAACGCCAGCGTGGCCCTGGCCGTGGGCCGGCCTGGTGCGGCGCCGGACACGGCGGCGCGCCCGCCGATCACCACTTGCGTGCGGGTCATCGACGAACCGGTCCTGCGGCTAACCGCGGTCGATCTTGGCGAGACTCGCGACCTGGGCCGGCTCGACGAGGTTTTCGACTTCGCCGCCGACCACCTGTCCCTGTTGCGCGCCGCCGTGGTCGCGAGCGGGGTGGTGCCGCCCGCCCTGGAAGGCACCTGCCAGAGCCTTGCCCAGCTCCTCGAGATCCTCGTCGGTCCGGGCCTCGGCCTTGAAGTGGTCAGCCATGTCCTCGACATTCCGCGAGGATCGCGCCTAGCGGTGAGCACCAACCTGCTCGCCTCGCTGGTGGCGGTGCTGATGCGCGCCACCGGCCAGACCGCCAGCCTCGAAGGGCCGCTGGGCGAGAGCGAGCGTCGGATCGTCGCCAGCCGGGCCATCCTCGGCGAATGGCTGGGCGGCAGCGGCGGCGGCTGGCAAGACAGCGGCGGCATCTGGCCGGGCTTCAAGGCCATCGAAGGCGTCGCCGCCGGCCCAGATGATCCCGAATTTGGGCAATCCACCGGCTGCCTGCTCCCACGCCATCGCCTGATCGATCTCGACGACCCGGCTCGCGACCGGATCATGTCCAGCCTGGTGGTCTTCCACGGCGGCATGGCGGGCAACGTGGGTCCGGTGTTGGAGCTGGTCACCGAGGCGCACCTGGTCGGCTGGGACGATGCCCGCGCCGCCCGGGCGGAACTTACCGCGGCCTTCCCCGCGATCGAGCGAGCGTTGGTCGCCGGGGATGCGAAGACCCTGGGAACGCTCACCCACGGCCTGTTCACCGGACCCTTGCCGGCGATCATCCCTTCAGTCGACAACGCCTTCACCAGCGCGGTGATCGACGTCGCCCGGGCCGAGTTCGGCGCCGGCTTCTGGGGCTTCGGCATGCTCGGCGGGATGAGCGGCGGTGGCATGTCGATGTGGGTCGATCCCGCGATCCGCCACCGAGTCGAGGCACGTTTCCCCGGCATCCTCGCCGACCTCGCCGACCTCCATCGGGCCAGCATGCCGTTCGTGATCACCCCAGTGCTGATGCGCGCCGAACTCAATCGCGAGGGTACCGTCGCCCGTCTTAAGCGTGGCGATGGCGCCTGCATGCCGGCGGCCTATTACCGCCTGCAAGCACCGCTACTCGCCCGCCTGCGCCACGATGGGCTCAGCCCGCGCCGGCGCGCCGATCTCCTCCTCCACCTCGACCGCAGCGATGCCGGCGTCGCCGAGCACAGCGACATGCTGCGCACCCTGGTGGTCCACCTGCTCCCCGATCCGGTGGCTCACGGCGGCGGTGCCGAGGATGAACGCCTGACCGGGACCAAGGCCGGCTATGGCTTCGATCCCGAGCGCCAAACGGTGCTCCAAGCCCAGTACCGTTCGGGCCTGATCGGCCTGACCCGCAACCAGCTGCCCTTGTCGGCGCACATCACCGAGGTCGCAGCCGACGCGGTGATCGACGCCGAGCCCGGCAGCGCAACCCTCCTCGCCGAGGCGCAACGGCTGATCGCCGCCGGAGCGGTGGCCGAGGTCATCCTGGCCGGCGGAGTCGGCAGTCGCTGGAGCGGTGGCGCCGGGGTGGTCAAGGCCCTCAGTCCTTTCGTGCGCCTGCGCGGCGCCTGGCGCTCGTTCCTCGAACTCCATCTGCGCCGCCACCAGCGCGAAGGCGCGCATCCGCTCCTGATCACCGCAAGCTTCCTCACCGAGGAACCGATCCGGCGCTGGCTCGGCGATCTCCAGGCGAGTGATCCCGCTCTAGTGGCAGAGGTCCGGGTCAGCAGCGGCCGCGGGGTCTGCCAACGCATGGTTCCCACCCAGGCCGACTTGGCGACCTGGTTCACCCGTACTTCGCGGTCCCGGCTCGATCCTCAGGCCGAGAAGCAGCGCCAGGCGCTCGACCGCGCCTGGCTCGCCTGGGCCGGCAGCCAGGGCGGCGCCACGCCCTACGCCGACCGCGATCCGGTGCAGGTGCTCAATCCGCCCGGCCACTGGTGGGAACTTCCTTCGGCGCTGCTCAATGGCGAACTTGCCCGACTGCTCGCCGCCCGACCGCAAGTGAGCCAGTTGTGCCTGCACAACGTCGATGTCCTTGGCGCCGGCGTGGATGCCGGCCTCCTCGCCAGGCACCTCGCCGGCGGCGGGGTGCTCAGCGCCGAGGTCCTGCCGCGGCTGACTGGCGATGCCGGCGGCAGCCTGGCGGTGGTCGATGGCCGGCTGCGCATCGTCGAAGGTCTGGCCATGCCCGACCCCGGCCAGGAACTCGGACTGCGCTGGTACAACAGCAATACCTGGTGGATCGACCTCGATCGCTGGCTGGGCGTGCTCGGCTTGAGCCGGTCCGATCTCGGCGACCCGGCACGGGTCGCCGAGGCGGTGCGCCGCACCGCCCTCCGCCTGCCCGTCTACCTCACGGTAAAGCTCGTCAAACGGCGTTGGGGCCACGGCCACGAGGATCAGCTCCCGGTCGCGCAGGCGGAGCAGCTCTGGAGCGATTTCAGCGTCCTACCTGAGTGCGCCTGCCGGTACCTAGCCATCCCACGCCAGCGCGGCCAGCAGCTGAAGGACATCGGCCAGGTGCCGGACTGGATCCGCGACGGATCGTGCGCCGAGGTCGCGGTGGCTGCCGGACTCAGCTGAACCCGGTCGTGATGAACCGGATTGGTAGTGGTATTATCCTTGTATGGGGGATCGAGCTATGCTCTCCCTACATGGACAAGTGCATCCCCGGCAGGTTAACTGGGCTCACCATCGACCGGTTTACCGCTGTTCAACCCTGTGGCGGCTGCCGCCGACCACTGAGTTTAGCTTGCGGCAACCGGTCATTTAATCAGCCGCGCGCGATTCCTGATCGCTTGTTGCCGGGGCGTAAGCCTACGACGTATTCCCACAAGGATGGAAGGCGTTCGGCGCATTGCTGCCCAGGCCTGCCGGGGTGGCACGAAAGGAGTCTGCCATGAATTACGTCCGAGTCGATATCGGAAAGGCGGTGAAATCGCGATCCAGGACGTTGTCGGCGATTGGATCGTCGTGATCCGAATCGGTCGTCCGGACGCGCCGTGGCGGCGCTGCAGCCCGTATGCCGACCTCCTGCATCAGTCGGGCGACGCGCTTGCGGCTGATCTTCCGACCGCGTCCCCGCAGTGCCTGATGGATCCGCGGACTACCGTAGACACCGCGGCCTTCGTCCGCGATGACCGTGATCTCCCGCTTCAGGCTCTCATCGTCGGCCCGACGACGACACCGAGGATGATGCCGCCAACGATGGAATCCCGACATGGTCACCTCCAGCGCGTGGCACATCCGCTTGATCGGATAAAACGGCATATGCTCGAAGATGAAGCCGTACTTCACATCTGTTCCCGCATGAAGAATTCCGTCGCTTTTTTAAAATCTCCCGCTCCATCTGCAGGTGCGCCACCTCGCGACGCAGCCGAACAAACTCGGCACTTTCCGTAGTTCGGACGCCGTGACCGCGGAAAGCATCGCCGCCTTCCTTGGTCTGTGCCTTCCTCCAGGCGCTGATCAACGAGTGATCAATGCCCAGATCGCTCGCAGCCTTGCTGGCACCGATGGCCGCAGCCAGCGCGACCGCCTCGCGCTTGTAATCCGGGGAATACGTCCGGCGCTTCGACCGGGACGCTGATGATGTGGGGGTCGTGGTCATGGATGATATCCTATCTGCACGAATGTGCTTATCAGGCTGTCAACAAAATCGGGTCAGGCTCAAGATCGCCATCCTGCTCAAGACCACCCCCACCACCGTCGGTCGCTACATTGCTGAGTGGCAAGAAATTCATGGCAAACTCCTACCCCGTCGCGGCACCATCCACGACATGGGGCCAACCCTCACCCACAAGAAAGAGATCTGCCGCCTCCTCTTCCTCAAAGGCATGACCGTCGCCGAAACCGTCAACACCACCAAGCACAGCACCAAGGCCATCGACCGCTACATCACCAACTTCCGTCAAGTCTTCACCTGCAAGGCCAAAGGACTCAATGTCGATGAAACCGCTCGTGCCACCAAACTCAGCAAACGCCTCGTCGAAGAATACCATCGCCTCTTCGATGACTACGCCGTCACCGATGCCCGGTTCGTCGAACTCTTGAAGGAAGTTTCCCGCTCCTGATACCACCCCCCACCTGAGATAGGACCAGCGTCCGGATGGCGGACAGGAGTCCTCATTTGTGACCTTTGTGTTCTTTGTGGCCACCGTCTGTGCTGCAGTAAGCTACGACAAGTTCTTTGGAAGGTAGCCTGCATCCTGCATCGGGACCCATCGGGACCAGGGCACCGCGAAAGTCGGTTGGCGGCGTGCTGCACGCAGGACGACGGCGTGTGCACTGCCGAGAACCATTCACCCGGAGAGTGCTCCGGTAGAAGTGCACAATCTGCTGCGGTGGCCCGATTACCCCTGTCTTATTTTGTGAGTGAATCGAGGGGTTTTCCCTCAATTGATCTGGACCTGACCGGGCCCAAGCACCGTGCCGGTGAGGCTCTTCCCGTCGGTTCCGCGCCGGACCTGGATGCGGTCGCCGGTCTGGCCGTCAGCGAGGGCAGTTCCGCCGGCACTGAGTTCGATGCCGGCCGAGCGATAGACCAGTTCGACCGGTTCGCCGCCGTGTACGTCAGCCCGGGCCGTGAGTTGGTTGCGCAACAATACCGCGCCCGTGGCCAGGGGGCCGCGCAAGGCACGGCCGGCGGCTTCGGCCGGGTCAGTCAGCGCATCGCCGCCGCGGCGGACCTCGATCCGGCCGGGGACGAGGTCGCCAACGCCCAGCTTCGCCCCCCGGGGCAGATCGCGGGCGGAGACCAGGACCGTGCGCCAGCGCCGGATATCCAAGGTGACCAGGGCGCGGGCCCATTCGCGACTGCCGCGACCGGCGCGCACCCGGTAGGGGATGGTTCCCGATAGGGCGTTGTCCAGGGGATCGGCGGTCAAATCGGCCGGGGTGCCGTCGTCGGGAACGACCAGGTCGCCGGCGTTCTTGGCGATCGTGATTGCAACCTCATCGGTTCCGGCGGCGGCGGTGGCGCACCGCACCGCTGCGGCGGCGAGTTCGGCGGCCGTGATGGTGCGGGCGCGCCGCGACAGCCGGCATTCGCCGCGAATGTCCAACCGCCCAGCGATTGGCCCGAGCGCGGCCCGCACCGCAGCGGCATTGAGGCGGCGAGGGGCGAGACCGGGGAGGTCCTGCACCGCGATCGCGCCGAGCTGCGCGATCAATTCGGCGTCTCCGCTGAGGTCGGCGACCTGCGCCAAGAGGGCGCGCTCGGCCGCCAGTTCGACCTGGGGTTTGAGGATGGCGACGACCTCTGCTGTTTTGACCGTTCCGGTGGCGCTGGCCGCGCTGGCCACCCTGGCCGGACCAGCGGCCAGGACGAGCAGGGCAATGATCAGGATACGTTCAACGCACCAGGTCATTGGCGGTGCTCAGCATCTGGTCTGATGTCTTGATCGACTTCGAGTTCAATTCGTAGGCCCGCTGGGCGGTGATCAGGTCGACCAGTTCGGTGACGATCTCGACGTTGGCTTTTTCCAGGGAAGACTGACGAATGTTACCGTAACCGGATGCCCCCGCGTTACCGGTGATCGGCGCGCCAGAGGCTGCGGTCTCGCGGAACAGGTTGCTGCCCTGGGCCAAGAGCCCGGCATTGTTGCGGAACCGTGCGAGCGTGACGGTGCCGACCGTGGTCTCGGCGTTGTTGACGGTGGCCGTGACCACCCCGGTGGTCGAGATCGAGATCTGGGAGGCCTGGTCCGGGATGGTGATGCGCGGTTCCAGATAATAGCCCTCAGGCGTGACCAGGCTGCCATCGGCATCGACGCGGAAGTCGCCGGCGCGGGTGTAGGCCGTGGTGCCATCGGGAAGCTGGACCTGGAAGAGCCCATCGCCTTCGATCGCCATGTCGGTCTGGACGCCTGTGGGTTCGATCTGGCCCGGAGTGAAAACCCGTGGCGTCGAAGACAGCCGGACGCCGGTACCGATCTGGGTGCCGGTGGGGTTGCGGCCAAGATCGCCGGCCTTCCCGCCGGGGGCGACCGCGATGTCGTAGAACAGGTCCTGGAACAAGGCGACCTGGCGCTTGAAGCCGTTGGTCGACACGTTGGCGATGTTGTTGGCGATGACATCGACGTTGGTCTGCTGCGCGCTCATGCCGGAGGCGGCCGTCCAAAGTGATCGTGGCATATGGGATCCTTTCGATCAGGGCATCAGGTCAGGAACGCAGAATGTCCGAGAAGCCGGCGCCAGCGTTGGCGTTTTCCTTCAAGGATCGCTGGGCCGCGTCGTAGCGGCGCTGGAGGGAGATCATGTCGACGAGTTCGCGGATCGGATCGACGTTGCCGCGCTCGATCTCGCCCTGGTGCACCTGGGCGGTGGTGGCGTCGCTCACCTCCTGGCTGCCAGGTTCGAAATAGACGCTGTTGTGCGCCGGCATCGCGGACGGCTTGGCCACCTTGGACAGGCGCAACTGGTCCAGCACCGACTCCTGCACGACTCCGCCGCTGGTGGTGACCACGTTCACCCGGCCGGCGCGATCGACGCGCACCTGCTGCGCCTCGGCCGGGATGGTGATCGCTCCGCCCTGGCCCTCGACGATCCAACCTTCGGGCGTGGTCAGCCGGAACTGGTTGTCGAGCTGGAAATGCGCGGCACGGGTGAGCAACAGTCGCCCATCCGGGTGCCGGACCCGGTAGAAGCCATCACCAGACAGCGCGAGATCGAACGGCGCGGCGGTCTGGTCGCGGGTGCCCTCGTTGAATGAATGGTAACTGCCCGCCGACTGCACCCCGGCGCCGCCGGAACCCTTGATCCCGGTCTTGCCTTCCTGCGCCAGGGAATTCGCAAAGGAATCGCGCAGCGCCGTTTCGCGCCGGTAGCCGGCGGTGGTGGCGTGGGCCAGGTTGCGCGCAGTGACCTCAAGCGCCCGGGTCTCGGTCACCATCGCACTGGCAGCAGCGTAGACGCCCTTGGGCATGTCGGCCTCCGTGTGCAGTTCCTGCACACCGCCCCGGTTGAGGGGCGACCTTGCGTGGTCAGCCGCACATGGGATGCCAATCCGCCAGCAAATAGGTCGGAAACGATGTCAGCGCTGGTCGAACAGGTGCCGCAGGTCCTCAGGTCGGCAGAGGATCTCGCCCCCGAGCACCACCGCCGCGCACGGCAGATCGTGGGGTTCGACCGGCAGGTCGTCGGCGCGCTGGCAGGAAAAACCCACCCCGATGCTGATCCCGATCAGATTGAGCAGCACCCGGTCGTAGAAGCCCCCGCCCATACCCAGACGGCGGCCATCGGCGCCATAGGCGACGCCGGGCACCAGGAGGACGACCCCGGGCGGCAGGGTCGAGGGCGTGACCGCTTCGGGATCCGGTTCGCAGAGGTTCAAGGTGCCAATGCGGACCTGATCCGGATGATGGACGGCGTACCATTCCAACCGGCGCGGACCCTGGATGCGTGGCAGCCAGACCGGTCGGCCGGCGTCCCATTCGGCCTGATGCACCAGGTGGAGATCGATCTCTTCCGGCGTCGCCATGTAGCTCGCCACCGGGCGCGGCAGGTCGTCCTCGGACAGGGCGGTGATGATGCGGGCGAGCGTCGCGGCGGCGGCGGTGGCCTCCTGCTCGCGTTCGGGTCGGCCGAGCATGCGCCGGCGCCGGCGCATGTCAGCGCGCAGCATGCGTTTGGCTTCGGCCAGTTCCTGGTTCATGGCGGGACGGCCAGGGAAACGGTCTGCGCGCTGCCGGGTTCGAGCGCGAGGCTGCTGCGTTGCCCCGGCCCCGGTCCGATCAGGAAGCCGGCCAAGTCCAGGGCGGCCTGCGACACCACCACCGCCCGCGCCGGCCACAGAAAGAGATGCACCGCCGGAGCCATCTGCAGGCGCACGCCCAGGCGCTGGCCGACGAAGGTCCGGGCGGGCTTGAGCGAGAGACTGGTCAGGCGGGCAAGCACCTTGACCGGCGGCAGCAGGAGCTGGCCGTCGCGTTGTTCTGGCGCCTCGACCTCTGCCAGCATCAAATCGCGGCCCCAGCGCAGCGATCCTTGGCCGGGACTGGCAAACGGCACTCCGGACCAGCGCAGGGTATCGGCCCAGTCGGCAGGCACGCCAATCGGATCGAGCCCTTGCGCCGGCCCACCGCAGCCGGTCGCGAGACCATCGAGCCACTCCGCCAACGCTGCGCGGCAACACGCAGGAATCTGCACGGTTTCCGCCCGAATCCAGGCATTCAGCACGGCGCAGCGCAGGGCGCCAAAGGCCGACGTCCCGGGGGCAGGCCCGGGCAACGCTGAAATCGCGAGGGAAAAGACCATGGAGGCTAGCTGGATTGAAGCGCAGGGCGCAAACCAATGCAAGTGGGGGCAGAGGTTCCGCCCTGCGGGAGACAGGTCCGCCCAGGAAGGCCGACTTTTGAGGCGCCCCGGGCTCCGCCGGCCTTGCCGGGTGGTACCGCCGCCGCGCGCCCTAGCATGCCCGCCCGCATGGGTGGACTCATCCCGCTTCTCTGTGCCCTGGTGATCGCCGCCAGCGCCGATTCCTACAGCGGCGGCGCGTCCGTCGACTGGCGCAAGCCGACGCTGGTCGCCGCGCTAGGGCTGGTGTTGTGGCCGCTCATCGCGCTGGGCGCCGGTATCCTGCTGCGTCGCCTCGCCTCGCGCCGGCTGATGCTGCGCGCCGATGCGATCGGCGACATCGCCATCTTGACCTGGTTCGCCTGGCTCTGCCTCGGCCTGCATTGGCCCTGCGGTTGGCGCAGCAGCGGGCTCGCCATCCTGCCCTGGATCGTCGCCCAGTTGGGTTGGTGGTGGGGCACTGCCCCCATCGTCGCCCGCCTGGATGGCGTCGCCTGGTCGCGGCTCGCCTGGACCTGGCATCAGGCGCGCATGGTGCTGGTGCCGGTGCTGATCATCCTGCCGGTGAGCGACCTCGCGATCGCGGTCTTCGCCTCGACCGGCTACGAGGCCTGGCTCAAGTCCCACAACCTGATCGGAATCTCGCAGGTGCTGGGCATGGCGGCGCTCGGCATCCTCGCGATCACCCTCTTCCCGCTGCTTATCCTCCGTTTGTGGGGCGCGCGGCGGATGCAGCCCTCGGAACTGACCGAAGACCTCACCGGCATCTGTCAGCGCGCCGGGGTGAAGGTCGCCGGCCTCATGCACTGGCCGGTGCCGGGCGGACGGATGCTCAACGCTGCCGTGCTGGGCGGCCTGCCCCGGATTCGCTATGTCCTGTTCACGGATGATCTCCTGCGCGGCCTCAGCCGGCGCGAACTCGTCGCGGTGCTCGGACATGAACTTGGTCACGCCCGGCATGGGCACCTCTGGACCTACCTGTTGTTCTTCTGCGCCACCATGCTCGTCGGCGGTCAATTCGCCGAGACCCTCCAGCGCAGTCTAGCGGGACAGGCGTGGATCGACCGCTTCCCACCCGAGGTGGTCGGCACCCTGATCACCCTGGCGCTCATCCTGATCCAGTTCCGCGTCCTTTTCGGTTGGGTCAGCCGCCTGTGCGAACGCGAGGCGGACCTCGCCGGGGTCGAGATCTCCGGCGATCCAGCCGCGATGCAGGATGCGCTCAAGGCGGTCGCCCGCCTGTCCGGCCAGAGCGAGGATCTGCCCAACTGGCGCCACCATTCGATCCGTGAACGCGTCGATTTCCTCGATCAGGTCCGCCGCCAGCCGATCCTGGGTCTGGCGCACCACCAGCTCGTGCGCTCGTTCCGTTCCATGCTCCTGCTGCTGGTGCTCGTTTTCAGCCTCAGCGCCGGGTGGGATTTGTACCACAAGGGATCGGGTGCCGGCACCGCGCAGACGGCGGCCACCGATCTGCAAGCCTGGCAGCAACGGGAACCTGATCTCAACAAGGCCCTGGAGGACGCCGACCGTGGCGAAGCCAAACTGCTTCTGCGCTGGATCACCGAAGCCTCACCGACGCGGCGGCGCTACCTGGCTGAACTCCTGATCAAATCGGCCAATGGCCCCGACGATGCTGAATCCGTGCGTACGCTCTACCGGATGCGCCACCGCCTGGCCGCCTTTCATCGCCTCGGCACCGGCGACCCCAAGGTGAACCTCAAAATCGACAACG
This sequence comes from Candidatus Kuenenia stuttgartensis, assembly GCA_945876185.1. GTDB lineage: Bacteria > Planctomycetota > UBA11346 > UBA11346 > UBA11346 > BJHQ01. The sequence continues at coordinate 13,538 of CAMCMZ010000045.1, forward strand.
TCCTGGCCTACGGCCTCGCGGCCGGGGCGGAACAACTCAGCGCCGAGGAGACCGACCTCCTGCGCGACAAGCTCGTCCGCCTCGACACCGCCCTGAAGACTAATTCCCACCACGCCATCTGGGATACCGTTGGCTGCATCCATTATCGGCTGGGAAACTATCAGCGCGCCAAGGAATCGTTCGCTTCCGCCCGCAGCCAGCTGCCCCGTGACCTGGAATTGCCCGAGCCTGACCGGAAGCGCTCGCTTGACCTGTATAACCAACGTGAGGCCGCCGCCGTCAACGCGCTGCACGGCCTGCCGCCAGCACCGCTGCCGATGATGCCGGCGCCAGCTGCGGTCGCACCTGCCCTGCCCGCAACTGGGCCATCCCTGCCGACGGCAGCCACACCGACCCCCTCCCGACCAACGCCATGAACCCAGTCAACCCGACCAAGGACCGCATCGACCAATTGGCGGCAACCCTGGCTGCGACCCACGCCCGTGGCGGCACCGTCAATGACCACACCACCGCGCTGCCGAGCCGGCGCGAGATCGCGCATCTGTGCGACCACGTCCTGGCGCTGTTGTTTCCTGGGTATTTCTCAGGGACCGCCGTGCATGGCAACGAGGTCGCGGGCCTCTTGGCGCGATCGTTGGCCGAGGGCGAGGTGCTGCTCCAGGCCGCGATCCGGCTGTCCGGCCACTTCGGCACCCGGCCGGGCGACGCGGCGGCTCCTGGCGCGAGCAAGGCTCGCGAACTCGCCGTCGCCGCGCTGGAGGCCCTGCCCGAGGTTGCCGCTCTGGTTCAGACCGACGTCGACGCGGCCTTCGCCAATGATCCCGCCGCGATCGACCGGGCGACCATTATCCTCAGCTACCCCTGCATCGAAGCCCTGGCGATTCAGCGCTTCGCGCATCGACTCTACCTGCTCGGCGTGCCGATCCTGCCGCGCATGATGACCGAGATCGCGCACAGCCGCACCGGCATCGACATCCACCCCGGAGCGGCAATCGGCGCCTCGTTCTTCATCGACCACGGCACCGGGGTGGTGATCGGCGAGACCAGCCGCATCGGCCGCAACTGCGTGCTGTACCAGGGCGTCGGTCTGGTCGCCTGGAATCCGCTCGAACGCGACGAACACGGCGAACTGCGCCGGGGGCAATCGAACAAGCGCCACCCCGACCTGGAAGACCATGTCACGATCTACGCCGGTGCGACCATCCTCGGCGGCGACACCGTGATCGGCCACCATTCGGTGATCGGCGGCAACGTCTGGGTCACCAGATCGGTAGCCCCCGGCAGCGTGGTGCGGAACAAGGAACCGGAACTCGACATCCGCCCGCGCCGACGGCAGGAGCCAGCCTAGCGTCGCGGCCTGGGAGTGCGCAACTCCGTGGCGCATGTAGAAGCGCCGCGGAGCGGCGCGCTCCCAGGAACGATCCCGCACCAGCGCGACACCTGGTGCCGGTTACGGTTGAGCCGGCGGTAGCCGAAGTCGAAGAGCCAACGCCCCGGCGGCACGACGACGATCAGCCAGAGCGGCAAGCCCCACCAACGCCGGCGCAGGATCCAGCGGTAGGCATCGGCCCCACGCAGCACCGTGTCGTCGTTGAACAGGATCAGGAAATCGCGCAGGAGTTCGTCCGCCCCCAACCCTGTTCGCGCGGTGACCCAAGGTTCCTGCAAGGCGGCGGTGGCCAGACCCAGGCGGGTGAAGGTCGGCGTCCAGCGCGGCACCCAACGGGCGCACAGGCCGCACGCGCCATCGTAAAGCACCCAGCCAACCGGTGGGGGTTCGAAGAGCTGAGCGGATTGCGGCTGGACCGGCACGGCGGCATGATCCTGGCAACGGCGGCGGGAACCAGCGCCTCCAACGGCCGCAGGCCGCTGCCGAGGGTTGCCCCGCTCGGCATGGCGTCACCCTGCCGGCCATGGCCAAGCGCACACACATGGTCTGGGGCTGCACCAGCGACGCCGGCAAATCGTTCCTCACCGCCTGCCTCTGCCGCTGGTACGCCAACCGCGGCGAAAAAGTCGCGCCGTTCAAGGCGCAGAACATGTCGAACAACGCTGCCGTCTGCCGCGACGGGGCCGAGATCGGCCGCGCCCAGTGGCTGCAGGCGCTGGCGGCGCGGGTCGAGCCGTGCGCCGACCTGAACCCGGTGCTGCTCAAACCCGAGTCCGACACTCGCAGCCAGGTCATCGTGCTCGGTCGCGCCGACCCGGTGATCGCGGCGACACCGTGGCTGGAACGCCGACCGCTCCTGTGGCCGGTGATCAGCGGCGCGCTCGACCGCCTGCGCGCCACCTATGACCGGGTGATCATGGAAGGCGCGGGCAGTCCGGCCGAGGTCAACCTGCAACCCTACGACCTGGTCAACCTCGCCCCGGCGCGGCACACCGACGCGGCCTGCTGGCTGGTGTCCGACATCGATCGCGGCGGAGCTTTCGCCCATTTGTACGGCACCTGGGCCGCCCTGCCGGATGAGGACCGGGCGCGGATCCGCGGCTTCGTGCTCAACAAGTTCCGTGGCGATCCGGCCCTGCTCGGCAACGCCCCCGGCTGGTTGCAGGACAAGACCGGCGTGCCGGTGGTCGCCATCGTGCCGTTCCACCGCCATCGCCTGCCCGAAGAAGACGCGTTCTTTCACCGCGAACATCGCCGCAGCGGCCACGTCCGCATCGCCCTGGTGCTCTTCCCCTGGGCCTCGAACCTCGACGAGTTCGACCCCCTCGCGCACGAGGACGGCGTCGATCTGGTGCCGGTCAAGGACGCGGCCGGCCTCGACGACGTCCACGCGATCATCCTGCCCGGCAGCAAGAACACCGTCGCCAGCCTTGCGTGGCTGAAGGAGCACGGCGTCGCCGCCGCCGTCGTCCGCGCCGCCGCGCGCGGGGTGCTGGTGCTCGGGGTCTGCGGCGGCATGCAAATGCTGGGCCGTGAACTCAAGGATCCGCATCACCTGGAATCCGGCGACAGCGAAGGCTTGGGCCTGCTCGATGTCGCCACCGTGCTCGCGCCCGCGAAAACCACCGCCCAGCGCCGCGTCCGTTGGATGGATGGCGGCGACGTCACCGGCTACGAGATCCACCACGGCGTCACCAGCGCCGGGCCGCTCGCCCGCGAACACCTCGCCGACGGCCTGGGCTGGCGCCAGGGCAACGTCACTGGCGTCTACCTGCACGACCTCTTCGCCAACACCGCCTACCGCCAAGCATATCTTGAACGCCTGGGCTGGCGCGGCGCCAGTCGCGACTGGAATGCCCTGATCGATGCCGAACTGGATGCCAGCGCGCGGTTGATTGATACCTCCGGCTGGGGCGCGGCGTTGGCGCGGGTGGGGTGAACTGGCAACCATTGGTAAGCTCCAACGGCTGACGGGAATCCCCCTGGGACCGCCACGCACCAGCGTGGCCGGGGCGTCAGCGAGCCCGCCAGGATCTGTTCGGGATGTCCTCTTTGGCCAGGCCCATCCCAACGTATCCTGCCCCCCGCATGCGCGTCGCCCTGGTCTATCCCCGCCACGCCGCAACGGGCGGCGTCGAACGGAATCTGGATCACCTGGCGCGTTGGCTTGCCGAGGTCGGGCATCAGGTCGACATCCTCTGCCGCAAGCATGGCGCGGCGCCGCATCCCGGGGTCAGCTTCGTGCGCCTGCGGCCTTTCGCGATTGGGGCTGCTTGGCGTGCCCACGCTTTTGCGACGGCGGTGGCGCGCCAGGTCGAACGCGGGGGCTACGACCGCGTGCTGGCGTTCGGCCGCACCTGGCCGCATGACGCGATCCGGTTGGGCATGGGCTGCCATGCGGCGTATGTGAAGCGCATGGGGCTGACACCGGGTTGGCGCGACCGGGTCGAGATCAGGTTGGAGGAACGCTCGCTGGCCGAGACGTCCTTCCGCCGGGGGGGGCGTAGGGTGATCGTGAACTCGCACCTCGTCGCGGCCGAGGTCGCCGCCCTGCACCGCATTCCTGTCGAGCAGATCACCGTCGTCCACAACGGCACCGACCTGGCCCGCTTCAACCCCGACCTGCGCTCCGGTCCTGGGCTGGAACTGCGGCGGGCGTGCGGATTTGGCGCCGACGACCGCGTCGTGCTGTTCCTCGGCTCTGGTTACGCCCGCAAGGGCCTTGCGGCGGTGCTAGACGCCGTCGCCCTTGCACCCGACCTGCGCCTGATCGTGGTCGGCGCCGACGGCCATCTGGACCAATGGAAGCGCCGCGCTCTGCCGCTGGGCAACCGAGTCGCCTTTCTGGGCGAACGCACGGACGCGCAGGTCTGCTACGCTGCCGCCGACGTTTTCGCCCTGCCCACGCGTTACGATCCCTTCGCCAATGCGACGTTGGAAGCCCTGGCCAGCGGCGTACCGGTGGTGACCTCGGACGGCAACGGTGGCAGCGAGGTCGTCGATCCCGGCGTCGGCGCGATCGTGCCGGTAGACGCGCCGGCTGCCGATCTCACTGCCGCGCTCGACACCTGGGCTGGATTCGGCCACGACCCGGCTATCCGTGCAGCGGCGCGGATGACGGCTGATCTACATCCGATCGCCGGAACCGTCGCGCGCACAGCGGAGATCCTGTTGGCGTGATGGTCGTTTCGCAACGCCGGACAGGCCCCCTCCCGCGAGCCGATTCCGTCGTTAGTTTCTGGCCACCACGTCATGGCCGATCCCCTCCTCTCCGACCCCGACGATTTCCGTTCCGTGCTCGCCTCGGTCGATCGGGACGGCCGGCGGCGCTGGCTGCACGTCCATCTCATCGGTGGGGTGTGGCGCCGGCGGCGGGTGCTGCTGGCGGTGCTGCTCATCGCGTTCTACCTCAGCCTGCCGTTCCTGACCGTTGGCGGGCATCCGTTCTTCCGCCTCGACCTGCCGCACCGCACGTTCTGGATCGCGGGGCAGGCGTTCATGCCGCAGGACTTGTGGTATTTCCTGATCCTGCTACTGATCCTGGGGTTCGCCACGCTGCTCGCCGTCGCTACGTTGGGGCGCGTGCTCTGCGGCTGGATGTGCCCGCACAACGTCTTCCTGGAGATGGTCTACCGGCCGATCGAACGGCTCTGTCAGGGGCCGGCCGGGCGGCGGGCGGTGCGCAAGGAACGCAACGATCCCGCGCGCCTCCCCGGCCTTGTCGCCACCTGGGTGTTGTACGCCCTGGTCGGCGGGATCCTCGCCAACACCATGACTGCGATCTTCGTCGGCACCGAGGGCTGGCGCTGGGGCTTCCTCATCGACCCGGTCGCGCATCCGTCTGGCGCGGTGTTCTTCGCCATTGTCTTCGTGGTGATCTGGTTCGACTTTGCGTGGTTTCGCGAGCAGACCTGCACCATCGTCTGCCCCTACGGCCGCATCCAGGCGGTGCTCCTGGATCCGCATTCGCAGGTGGTCGCTTATGACAGCAAGCGCGGTGAACCGCGCGGGCATGTCGCTGCTGGATCCGTCGCGACCGGCGCGACCGCAGACAGCGCAGCCGCGACAGCACCCAAAGGCGACTGCATCGACTGCAAGCTCTGCGTCGCGGTCTGCCCGACTGGGATCGACATCCGCAACGGCAACCAGTTGGAGTGCATCCACTGCACGGCGTGCGTCGATGCCTGCGATGGGGTGATGACGCGGTTGGGGCGGCCCAAGGGCCTGGTGCGTTACGCCAGCGAAGCGGCGTTGTCCGGCCAGAAACGCCGACTGATCCGGCCGCGCACCATCGCCTATGCGGTGATCCTGCTGATCCTGATCACGGTGGCGGCAATCCGCATCGGCGGCCGGCAGGAACTCAACGCGGTGCTCCTGCGTTCCACCATCCCGCCGGTCGCGATCAGCGATGACCAGGGCAGGCCCTGGATCCGCAACGTCGTCCAGCTCAGCCTTATCAACCATGCTTCGACGGCGCAGCGAGCCCAGCTGAGCATCCGCGCCATCCCCGAAGCAAAACTGGTCAGCCGGCACCAGGACATCGATCTGCCCCCCCACGAACGCCACGCTGAACCGGTGGTGATCGATCTGCCGGCAGAACGATTCACCGGCCCGGATCTCGACGTCGTCCTGGTCAGCACGACCGCAACCAACCAGACCGAAACGAAGCTGCGCCTGAGGAAACCATGACGGAACCCGCAGCGACCCCCCCGACGGCGCCGCGCCGCTTCAACTTCTGGGTCTGGCTGCCGGTCTTCGTCATCGGCGCCTCCGCCATCGCCAACACCGCGATGATCATCGTCGCCAGGCAGGTGAAGCCGACGCGGGTCGAGGCACAGCCGTGGCTGGCCTCGGGACTCATCGACCAGCATCATGCGAAGGCCAAGGCGTTCACTGCCGCCGGCTGGAGGTTCGCGCTGGCACCGACCGCGACCGGGGTGCAATGCACGCTGAGCGGAGGCGATGCCAGCAGCGCCCTTGGCTCATTCGCGGTCGGCGTCTACCGGCCCGATGACGCGAAACTCGACCAACTCCAGCCCTGGCCGGACCCAAGGCAGCCGCTCGACCTGAGTTTGGCCCGGTCCGGGGCTTGGCGCGTGACGCTGCGCCTTGACGGCGCAGTGGTCGGCGAGGGTGTGTTCGAACGCCGTTGATTTTCCAGCCAGACGCGCCCATTCCGATTGCCGCAGGCCCATGGTAGACTGCTGCCAGATGGCACCCGTCCTGGCATTCGTACGCGGAACCGGCGGTACGGCGATCGACCTCGCCCGCTACGCCGTGCATATCGCCACCATCGTCGGCTACGGCCTGTGGGCGCTGACGGTGCGGCGGGGCTCGCTGCCGCCGGCCGTTCGCGGCGTCCTGCAACGCCAGATCCTTTTCACCGGCGTCGAGGCCATCCCCTTCACCTGCCTGATCGCCGGCCTGACCGGGCTGATCGTCGCGGTCCAGGCCCAGGTTCAGGGCGGGGCGCTGATCCAGGGCAGCGTGATCGGCAAGCTGCTGGTGGTGGTGCTGGTGCGCGAACTCGGTCCGTTGGTAGTGGCGATGATCGTCATCGGCCGGTCCTGCACCGCGATCGCGGCGGAACTCGCGAACATGCGCGTCGCGCGCGAAGTCGACACGTTGCAGGCCCTCGGCGTCGATCCCTTCATCTACTTGGTCGTACCGCGTCTGGCCGGCGTCACCCTGGCGGTGATGTGCCTGACTGTGGTGTTCGTCGCGGTTTCGCTCGGCACGGCGGTGATCTTCAGTTCGCTCGCCGGGGGCGGTCTGCGGGCCGAGGAGCTGTTCCGCCTCGTCGGCAGCAACCTCGGGATCACCGACCACCTTGCGGTCGCGGCCAAGACCATCGTCCCCGGCCTGGTGGTCGCGGCGATCAGTTGCGTCGAGGGTCTGTCGGCCTCCGGTTCGATGACCTCCGTACCGCCGGCGGTGACCGCCGCCGTGGTGCGTTCGATCGCCGCCGTGTTCGTCTGGAACGCCGCCGTCACCGCCCTCTTGTTCGTCGCCTGACCCCTCCTTCCGACCCCCTGACCGCGATGGCACGCCTGCTCGAACTTTCTGGCCTGGTCCTCTCCGATGCCGCCGGACCGCAACGGCGCGGCCCGGATCTCAGCGTGGATCGTGGCGAATGCGTGGTGCTGCACGGGGGTCTGGACAGCGGCGTCGGATCCGTGCTGCGCGCCGCCATCGGTCTCGAATCGCTGCTGGCCGGAAGAGTACGGCTGTTCGGGGCCGATCCCGCCGGTGCCGACCGCACCGGTGACGCGGCCCTGCTCGCCCGCGTCGGCTGGATGCCCCACCGAGGCGCTCTGATCAGCAACCTGTCGCTTTTTGAAAACCTCGTCCTGCCCCTGCGTTGGCACCGGCGGGCGCATGGCACGCCCCTGCGCGAGCGCGCCGCCGAGGTCCTGGCCTGGTTCGGGGTGGTTGAACTGCCGGCGCTGAATCCAGGCCAGGCCGGAGCCGTGCTGTGCCGGAAGGTGGCGCTCGCCCGGGCGCTGATCCTTGATCCGGAACTGCTGATCCTCGAAGACCCCGCCGACGATCTCGATCCCGCTGCGACCGAAACCATCCTGGCCGTCCTGCGCCGGCTGGCGGCGCAGCGCGGCACCGGCATCCTGCTTGCCACCTGCGACCCCGATCTGTCCCGGTCCTTCGGCGACCGCTGCGTGACCATGCCCAGCCCGGAGAGCCCATGAGCGAACCGTTCAAGTTCCGCTACCTGCGCGAGATCGTCGGCTTCTTCGTGCTGGGCTCGCTGCTTGCCGCGCTGGCTTCGCTCTTCCTGGTCGGCGAAGGCCGCAACTGGTTCGTGCGCCGGGTCGATCTCACCGCCGTCTTCCCAGCCGAGCGCGCCGGCGTGATCCGCAGCGGCCTGCCAGTCCGCCTGGCCGGTGAACGTATCGGCCTGGTCACGGAAGTCGTGCTGGACGGCGACGACCTGCGGGTGCGCCTGCGCGTGGCCGGCTCGGCGCTCGCCGGCCTGCGCGCTGACAGCAAGGCGGTGCTGCGCCTGCCCATCGCTGGCCTCATCGGCGACCTCGCGATCGACCTTACCCCCGGCCGTTCCGGTACGGTGATACGGGCAGGTGACACCCTGCCCGGCAGCAATGAGGGCGACGTGCTCGGCGATGCCGAGGTGATCATGAAGGCCCTGGCGCGCGACATCCCGCCCATCCTGAGCGAGACTCGCGCCGCGCTGGTGCGGACCAACGCGCTGCTGCAGCAGTTGGAGCAGAACCGCGCCGGCGAACACGTCGCCGCGCTCGCTGCATCCGCCGCGCGCCTGACCACCCAGGCCGAATCGGCGCAGCTCGCCGCTCACGCCGCCGCGACCGCCGCTGAACTGGCCGCGCTGCTGAAGTCCATCAACCAGGGCGAGGGTTCGCTCGGGAAACTCGCCCGCGACCCCGCCCTGCACCAGCGCGTGATCACCGCCCTCGACGATGTCCACGCGAGTTGGGGCGAACTCGCCAAGGTCATCGCCTCGGCCGCCAAGGTCGCGGAGGACGCGTCCGTAATGTCGGCCGCCCTGCGCACCCGCGCCAACGACCTGCCGGCCATCGTCGATCGCAGCGATCGCATGCTGCTCAACGCCAACCGGACGTTGGAGGCGGCGCAGCGTTCGTGGCTGCTGCGCGATGGGGTCCAGGCCGGCAATCCCCCACCGTTGCCGCCGGCGGTGCTGCCGCCGGAACCGGCCGCCGCCGTGCAGCCCTCGGGGCCGGTCGCTCCAGTCGCACCTGGCGCACCCGGCGGAACCGGAGCGAAACCATGATTCTGGACGTATCTTCCAGCGTTCTCGCCAACGTGCGAAAATGGTCTGGCGCAGCGCTGGTGGTTCTGCTCGCCGCCTGTTCCAGCACCCGGCCGTCGGTGCCGGCCGCCGTCGAACGCGCCCGCGCCGAACGCGACACCGGCGACAGCAGCCTGCGCCTCGATTCGCCCGTCACCGCTGCGCGCGCCTATGCGCGTGGCCTGGAGGCCGCGCGTTCCGGCGACCAGGACGCGCTCGCGGCCGATCTCGCGTATCGCCTCGGCCTGGCGCACCTCGCGACCGGGGATGCAGCGGCGGCCCTGACTGCGCTCGATGAAGCTGTCCTGCGCAGCGAGCGTAGCGGCGCGCGCGGCATCCTGTCCCGGGCGCTGCTCACGCGCGCCCGGGTTGGTAGCGGCAGCCGGATTTCCATCGATCTCCAGCGCGCGTTGACGCTCGCCCGCGAGGACGGAGACCGCGTCCTGGAAGCCCTCGCCCTGATCGGGCAGGCTGCCCACGCTACCAACGCCCAGGCTGAAACGGGCTTCCTTGCCCAGGCAGCGACGGCCGCCGGAGGCCGACCCGAGATCGACGGTCCGATCGCCCTCATCCGCGCCCGGCGCGACGAACCCGCGCGGCCCGAGGTGGCGAAGATCCTTTTCCAACAGGCGGCTGATTCATTTCGCACCACCGGCGACCGGGCCGGACTGCTGGCCGCGCTGAGCGGACTGGCGCGCACCGCCACGACGACTGGCGCCTGGGCCGAGGCCGCCGCCTACCACCGGCGCGCAGCCGAGGTCGCCACGGCCCTCGGCCGTAACCCCGACGCCGCCGAGCACCGTCGCCAGGCCGAGGCGGTGGAACGCCACCCGGCACCGACACCGCGCTGAGGATCGCCATGGCCTCGTTTTCGTGCCCGCACTTCGACTTCGCCACCTCGCATTGCTCCCGTACCCACAAGGAATGCACCCCCGCCATGCCGGGTTGCGTCCTGCATGGGAAATGCGTGCCCGTCGACACCGTGAAGCCGGCCCCGCGTCGCCGCCAACGCCGCGTCACGACTGACCGCCCGAAGGGTTGACCATTCCGGCTGCCCACCACGATCCGCCGCCGGAGGTCAACTCTATGTCTTGGGCACTCATCGCTCTCGTCGGTCTTCCCATCCTGCTCATCGTGATCGCCATCCTGTGGGCAGTCTCCACCTACAACGGCCTGGTCGTCCTACGCAACCGCTTCAAGAACGGTTATTCGCAAATCGACGTGCAGTTGAAGCGCCGCTACGACCTGATCCCGAACCTGGTCGAGGTCGCCAAGGGCTACATCAAGCACGAACGCGAAACGCTTGAGGCCGTGATCGCCGCGCGCAACCAGGCCTCCAGCGCCCAGGTGCGCGCCGCGTCGGATCCCAGCGACGCCAACGCCATCCGCGGCATGATGACCGCCGAAGGCCAGGTCGGAGCCACCCTCGGCCGCCTGTTCGCGCTGACCGAAAACTACCCTGACCTCAAAGCCAACCAGAACATGGCGCAACTGACGGAAGAACTGACCTCGACCGAGAACAAGGTTTCGTTCGCGCGCCAAGCCTACAACGATGCGGTCATGCAGTACAACACCGGCCGCGAGGTCTTCCCCGCCTCGATCATCGCCGGCTTCGGCAACTTCCAGGCCGCCCAGCCCTTCGAGATCGAGAACGCCGCCGAACGCCAGGCGCCGCAGGTGAAGTTCACCTGATCCGCCCCTGACCGCCGGGCAACCGGCTGGCCAGCGGCGATCGCTTTCGACTGCCTTGATCGTCAGTTTGGCTCACGCCGTCGCCCAATCCGCGCACAGCCGTGCCGCCTGCGCCAGCACCTCCTGCACCGCCGCATCCTGAAGATCGGGCGGATACCCGAACTTGTTCAGCACGCGCTTGACCAGCACTCGCATGCGGGCCTGGGCGCTCTCGCGCAGGGTCCAGTCGATGCTGACGTTCTTGCGCACCATCGTGACCAGATCCGTGGCGATCACGCGCAGCTTGGTGTCGCCCATGACCTTCTTGGCGCTGTCGTTGGTCGCCAAGGCGTCATAGAAGGCGATCTCCTCTTCGCTCAGGCCCAGCTTTTCGCCGCGCTGGTTGGCCTCACTGAGTTGCTTAGCCAGGCTGATCAGCTCCTCGATGACTTCTTGCGTGGCGATGGCGCGGTTGTGGTAGGCGTTCAGGGTCTTCTGGAGCAGTTCACTGAACTGGCGGGCGAGCACCACGTTGCGCTTGCCCCGGGTCTGGATCTCGCTGTGGAGCAGCTTCGCCAGCAGTTCGGCCGCGACATGCTTGTGTTTCAGGCCTCGAACCTCGGCCAGGAACTCCTCGGAAAGGATGCTGATGTCCGGCCTCGGCAAACCGGCCGCCGTGAACACGTCGATCACTTTGCCATCGGTGGTGATCGCCTTGGACACCAGCTGGCGCACAGCAACGTCGAGTTGTTCCGGGGTCTTTGCGCGGTCGCCACCGCCCGCCTGCTTGCTCAGGGCTGCTTGTATGGCCTGGAAAAAAGCAATGTCATCGCGGATCTCGGTGGCTTCATCGCTGGCTGCGCACAAGGCGAAGGCCTTGGACAGGTCGGACACCACCCGGACGAAGCGGGATTTGCCGTCCTCTTGTGCCAGGATGTGCTCCTGGCCGGCTGGGATCAGAGCCAGGCGTTCGGCCGGCGTCCCGCTGACCCAGGCCGACCAGCTGAATCCATGCAACATGTCCCGTGCCACGCCTTGTTTTTCGCGCATCAGCGCGATCGCTTGGTCGGTATCGTAGGTTGGCCGTCCGGTGCCGCCGCTCTCGGTGTAGGTGCGCAGGGCCTGCTTGAGCTGTTCGGCAAGGCCGAGGTAGTCCACCACCAAGCCACCCGGTTTGTCGCGGAAGACGCGATTCACCCGGGCGATGGCCTGCATCAGGCCATGCCCCTGCATCGGCTTGTCGATGTACATGGTGTGCAGGCAGGGCGCGTCGAAGCCCGTCAGCCACATGTCGCGGACCAGCACAATACGGAAGGGATCCTTGGGATCCTTGAGGCGCAGGGCGAGCTTCTTGCGCCGCTCCTTGTTGCGGATGTGGCGTTGCCAGTCGGGACCGTCGTCGGCTCCGCCGGTCATCACCACCTTGATCACGCAGGTTTTGGCGCGTTCCACCTCGGTATCATCGTCGGTGGCGCTGGCCCAAGCCGGACGCAGCTTGATGATCGCATCTTGCAGCTCGATGCAGATACGCCGACTCATGCACACGACCATCGCCTTGCCGTCCAGCGCCTCCCAACGCTTCTCCAGGTGGGCGACCAGATCGGCGGCGACCAGGGCGATGCGCTTGGGGTCGCCGACCAGCGCCTCCAATGCTGCCCACTTGGTCTTGAGCTGCTCCTTGCGCGTCGTTTCCTCGCCTTCAGTGATGTTCTCGAATTCGGCGTCGATGGTCGGCAAGGCGGGGGCGTTCAGGCCCAGCTTGGCGATGCGACTCTCGTAATAGATCGGCTTAGTCGCCTCATCGGCCACAGCCCGTTGAATGTCATAGATGCTGATGTAATCGCCAAACACGGCCCGCGTGTTCGCGTCAGTCTTCTCGATGGGCGTGCCGGTGAATCCGATGAACGAAGCCTGCGGCAGGGCATCCCGCATGTGGCGGGCCAGGCCGTCGATCAGGTCGTATTGGCTGCGGTGCGCTTCGTCAGCGATGACCACGATGTTCTGACGATCGCTCAAGCAGGGCATCCGTGCGCCTGCTGTTCCAGCTCCTGGGGCCAGGAACTTCTGGATGGTGGTGAACACCACCCCGCCGCTGCCCACCGCCAGCAGCTCACGCAGTTGTTCCCGACTGGCAGCCTGCACTGGCGTCTGGCCGAGCAGATCGGCGCAGCGCTGGAACTGGCCGAACAACTGATCATCAAGATCGTTGCGGTCGGTCAGCACTACCAGCGTCGGGTTGCGCATCGCGCTTTCACGGACGATGCGTGCAGCGAAGAAGAGCATGGTCAGACTCTTGCCGCTGCCCTGGGTGTGCCAGACGACGCCTGCCCGCCGGTCCCCTGGTTTGGCATCGGCCGGGCTGCCGACGCGATAGGTGCCGTCCCCATCGCGCACCCGACGCTCAGAGTCCGCCGCCATGCCGCTGGCCCGCACCGTCTCAGCAACGGCAGCGTTCACGGCGTGGAACTGGTGGTAGCCGGCCATCAGCTTGTGCACCGTGCCCCGATCAGCGTCATCCTCGTAAGCGATGAAGTGCTGGATCAGATGCAGGAACCGATGCCGCTCGAAGACGCCGTGGGTCAGGGTGTCCAGCTCCAAGGCCGTCTTGGGGGCCGGTGCGTGCCCATCGACCGTGCGCCAGACCTTGAACCACTCCTGGTTCGCCGTCAGCGAGCCGATGCGCGCCTGGATCCCGTCCGAAATCACCAGCGCCGCATTGTAGTGCAGCAGGCCGGGGATTTCGGCCTGGTAGGTCCGAAGCTGCGCCAATGCAGTCCAGATGGTGGCCTCGGCGTCGGCTGCGTTCTTCAGCTCCAGCACCGCCAGCGGCAGACCGTTGACGTAGACCACCACATCCGGTCGGCGCTCGTGCTTCCCCTCCTTGACCGTGAGTTGGTTGAGCGCCAGCCAGTCGTTGCCCTCGATCGCGGCAAAGTCGATCAATGCCACTCGATCACCTGCGATGCTGCCATCGACGCGGCGGTACTCGACCGGCACGCCGTTGCGTAGCCAGGTGTGGAAGGCGCGGTTGCAGGCGACCAGCGTACCGCCCTCCAGGCGCAACACCTTGCGCAGGGCTTCGTCCTGGCTTTCGGCCGGTATGCCGGGGTTCAGCCGGGCGATGGCAGCCCGCAGCCGGGACAGCAGCACCACATCACCAAACGAGGTCCGCTCAGACTTCGGCTCGCCGGGCGCCAGGTCCGGGCCGTGGGCGATGGCGTAGCCCAAGCCCTGGAACCAGTCGAGGACGACGGCTTCGAGTTGGGCTTCGTCAAGTAGGCTCATGCGCGGTCCCTGCGTGTCGTGCGGTCGGGCAAAAGGTGGCGGAGATCGGCCCAGGTGCCTCGGCGAGCACCCAGGGCGTCCATGCGGAGATGCCACGAATTGAGGAACCCCATCGCTGTCGCGACATGCTGTCGCGATGCGTGTCGCGATAGCCGGGCGTCCTGTGGCTGTCCGCCGTCATCGCGACACGCTGTCGTGATTGGTGTCGCGATCATGGCTTGCGGTAATGGGTGGCTGGACCCTGGCCAACGCGTTGGAGTAAACCAAGTTGGACGAAATGTGACAGATGCCGTTGCGCGGTACGAGGCGTAATCGCAAGGGCTTTGGCATATTCGCCTTGGGTCGTTCCACGGCGATTTGCCAAGGTTTTCCACCCTTCCCGCTCCTCGTCTGTCAGTTCCTCCAGGATTGGTCCAAGCCCCTTCAGCAGGCCTTCCGTGGTCCGATAGATCGTGAGGACCAGGGATTCGCCGACCATCGCGTAGGTGGGAAGCGGCAATCCCAGCTTTTCCGCCTGCCGCTTTAGGCTGGTCAGCCCGAAGCCCATCTCCTCCGCCATGCCCATGCGGGCGAAGATGTAGTGCAGGATGGGGTTCCGGCTCTTCATGGGCGCCGAGAACGATTGCAATTGTTCCAGGGTGATCGGGGGAATCGGCCCGCCAGGGCTGGAAATGGTGACCGTGTCCGCCGTCACGACGAGTTGGCACTTCTGCCCAGCGAGACCGTAATCCCGATGGATGAGGGCGTTGATCACCGCCTCGCGCAGCATCTCGAAGGGCAGATCCACCTGTTCACGACGCTCCATGCGGCTGCGATCGATGGTGCTCGGCAGCACCGTATTCAGCCATGCCGCCAACCGATCCGGCACCAGCACCAAGGCGCTGTCGAACTCCATGCGCGAAGCGCTGCCATCCGGCAGTTCCGCTCGGGCCAGCAGACGGGCCTGCGGTATGGCCTGGCTGGGCGTCTTGCCGAAGAGCACCAAGCCGAAGCCCGATGGCACTACCGCGCCATTGGCCTCGACCAGAATGCCCTGTTGACGCAACAGGCGCTGGAACTCGGCAGAGGCTGTTGGAGCTGACAGATTGGCGCGCGAGCTGTAGAGATTCAGCGCCTCTTCCGATAGATCCTGCAATTCCACCGCCGTTACCGGGTTCTCATAGGCCGACAGTTGGATGGGTTTCTCGACGGGCTTCTCCGTCTGCTGCCGAGCCCACGCGAAGAACTCCTGGTTTTCCTGCAGGATGACCTCTTGCAGATCGCGGTCGAACAGATGGATGGTCACCCCGTGCTGGCGCAGGTACTCGATGCCCTTGCCCGCCACCGCCGGATTGTCGTCCTCAATCCCGACATAGACCTCGGCAATGCGTGCATTGACGATATGCCGGGCGCAACCGCGCTTGGGCAGCAACCGATCCAGGCAGGGCTCCAGCGTGGCGAAGAGGATGCCGCCAGCGAGATCCTCTCCGTGGCACTTACGCTCCAGCAGCGTGAACTCGGCATGATCGCCTTCGCGCAGTTCGCCCCGCGACGCCGTGATCACGGAGCCATCCGGTTTGACCAGTACCGCGCCGACCTTGGGGCTGGGCTTATCCCGCTGCGGTTCATGGATGGACTGGTGCATAACCTCGATGGCCTTCAGCATCATCGCGCGCGGATCGAGGACGGTTTTCCGTTTCATGGCATGCCTTGGGGAAGGGTATGCGACAGGGGTGTCATGGCGAGGAGTCGATGCCAGGAGCCACGCATGATCAGAGCCTCCTGAGGTCGTCCATCAGGCCGACCAGCAGGGCCTCGATGTCGGCGTTGTGGTCGCCATCGTACCAGATCGGGAAGATGTTGCGCTCGGCCAGGAAGTGCTCTCGGGCCGTCAGTGCCGCCGGATCAGGAACCTTCAGAAACGCGTAGTGCCTTGGCATGTTCGCGTCCGCATCCGCTAATTCCTTGAGGAGTGCCATGGTGCGGTCCTGTTCCAAGCTGCACCCCAGGAAGACCAGCCCGCCGCGCTCGAACAACAGGGTTAGCTCCTTCCGTCCGCTGCTGTCCGCAGCATAGAAGCGCTCGTACTCGTCTCGCAGTAGTACGCGGCCCGCTTTGGAGTCGTGATGTCCGTGGATCTTGAGCAGGCAGCGTTCGCCATTTAGGAATTCCCGGCGAAAATTATCCACAAGCGATGCAAACAGCACTTTGTGGAACGATGTCCCGCCACTGGTGTACACCGTTTCCAGGATCGCATCGAAGTTGGTCGTGACAACGATGTTGGATTGGAATAGCAGCGGCAACATTCGCACAGCCCCATCGACATCCGTGGGATCAGGGGCGTAAAAATGCTCGTCGAAACAGGCCTTGAAGAGTTGGTGCGGCATGCAGCCGCAGATACGACTGGCCGCCTCCTCGTACTGTCCCTGGCGCAGGCACTCTTCCAACGCTTCGGCCGTGAAGGAGGGCGCCTTGAGGCGAACGGCCCGGAGGAATCCCGCCCAGGTTGGCATGCCGGTCGGCACCGACATGCCGGATCCCACGAAGGGGATCGCTCCGCCGCTGGCGACGATTTTCCCGAGATCAGCATAATGCGTCTCGTTGGCGTGAAGCTTGAGCAATTCGTCGCGTCGCTCGCGACGGCTCGGCAGCCATTCCTCGCGCAGCCATTCCTGGAATGCCTGATCGTAGACCGCTGGCCCGGCTAGATTGAGGATGTCGGCACCGGTGTAAGACTTCGGACCAATACTGACCACCCCGTCCTGGACGGTCGGGGTAACCATTTCCTCGAATTCTGGCCGGAGGAATTCCATGCGTCAGCAAGCCAGCCGGATTTCACCGCTCAGCAGCTTGGGCAGAAGGGTGTCACGGAGAGCGGCAAGGGTGCGGGATTGTTCAGTGTTGCGGTTGATGCGGTCGAACATTGGCTTTGCAATGTCGGTAAAGGCTTGAATCAGCGCAGCGGACGGAATCACGGTTTTCATATCCAGCACGCTCTCAGGGCGAATGCGCTGATGACTGCCGGTAGTCCCGGTAACGAGCGTTCCATAAATGCTGGCGAAGGCAGAACTGGTGAAGAGCGAGAACAGATATTCGCGAGAAACACCTGGCCGTGAGCACGCGACCATGAACTCGGTGGAGCAGACGGAGCGGCGCGAAGCGTGTAGATCCGGCAACCAGATGCGCGGGATATGCGGATTGAGCTTTGAGAGCAGTACCGAGTTCGGCGTGACGATGAACTTGTTGCTCATGATGGCGCTACCGAGCTCCACCTTCGGGATTCGGCCATTGTCGAATGCGGGCAGACTGAAGTGATCAAAGGTCTCAATCGGAAAATCACCCGGATTGATCGCGTCACGAATGAGCCTGGCGAGGTCGCTGACTTTGCCGACTGTCCAGCCTTCGGGAATCTGACCGATACCTGAGTCTTGGAAGGAGGCGGGGAAGATAGCGGCAGTAGCAGGATCAAGATGGCCGGGTTGGCGGTCGTCGCGTTTGGCGCGGACGGGATCGAAGTCCACGAACCAGCTCTGGAACAGCGCCCGCGCCATCGCCTCTAGCGTTGTGTTCATCCGGCGGTTCAACTCGATCATGTCGTCCAAAGTGCCCAGGACCGACGCGATAGCCTTTTGCTCCGCGAGGGGCGGCGCGATAACCGGCAGTCGATTCAAGTTGCCCTGCGTGAGCTTAGGCATCGTCGAACCGGTGAGGTAGCCGCTGATGTCTGTCTGATACCAATCCTCTATCTATCATATATTAATAATCCAATGGAATCCGCAGAGAGAACGGATGCGGTCGCGATCTTCGTGTGCTCGTTTGGTCCCGCTGCGTAGCTGCTCGATCATTGGGTCGATGTGACCGAATGCGCGGTTGGCGA
>CAMCMZ010000046.1 GCA_945876185.1 Candidatus Kuenenia stuttgartensis
AGGTGAAGCGCCGCGCGTACCCCTGGAGGATCCGGCGTTCATCGTCCGTTAGGTTGATCGGTCTGACAGGGCGTCCCACGGTTGGCATGCAGCATATACGGTCGCCAGCCGATATTGTTTAAGACTTTTAAGTTACAGGACACTAGCGCCTTCACCGCCAGTTCCGCCATCAGGTAAGGTTTGCTGATGACATCCGCCTCGCTGTCGTCGGCCAGGCGGTGGGTCGAACCGTCGGTGGTGGTGACGAAGATGATCGGCAGGTCGCGGTGGCGGGAATGGCTGCGGAAGCGGCGCACGAGTTCTTCGCCGCTCATGTCGGGCAGGCTGGCGTCGCAGATGAGCAGGGCGAAGTCGTGGTCGGCGAGCAGCATCAGTGCGTCGGCGGGATGGTGCGCGCCTACCACCGGCAGGTTGGCCTTGGTCAGGGCCTTGGTGGCGTAGCGGCTGGCGAGGGCGTCGTCGACGACGACCAGGATCTTGCCCGGCTTCCACACCGGCTGGCCCGGCAAGCGGGGACAGAGGGCGAGGGATTGCAGGCAAGTGACCGCCTGGCTCAGGGTGCGGTGCAGCGACGGGGTGATCGGCTCGGCGTCATCGGCCAGGCGGCGCGCGAGGTGCTCGGTGCTCTCGGCCGCCGCCGCCATCGCCAGGCGGCCACAGGCCGCCGCCGCCGCAGAAAGGCCGCGAGCGGTCTGGACGATGCCGCGCAGGATCCCCGCCTGGCTGTCGGCGGGGGCATTCCCGCCCAGACCCGGTAACACCGCCTGCAGATGCGCCAGGGCGATCAGCGCCACCCCGTCGAGCTCGGTGGCGGGCTGGCGATCGGTCGGCACCTCCTGCGCCGGGGCCTGGAATCCGAGCATCTCCTGGAGCAGCAGCGAAAGCTCGCGCGGCGAGGTCGCCGCCTTGGCGAGGATGCGGGTGACGCCGAGGTCGCGGACCTGCTTGAGCCGCGCGTCGGCGGCGAGGGCGTTCGAGAACAGCAGCACCGGCACCGATTCCAGGCCGGGCAGAAGGCGCAGGCGTTTCAGCGCCGAGGTTCCGTCCTCTTGCCCCAGATGCGGATCGAGCACGAGGTCGAGCACCACCACCGCCGGCCGATGCCGACGCGCCGATTCCAGCGCCTCGGTCACGGTCGCGGCGGTCTCGATGTGGAAGCCGTCGAGTTTGAGCCGGCCGGCGTACAGGCGACGCACCAGGGGATCATCATCGACGAGCAGCACCGCCGGACCCGTGCTGGCAGCTCCAACCGGGCGCTTGATGCGCTGCGAGGTGCGCTGCGGCAGCGGGATGCCGGCGAGGAAGCCGGCGAGGTCGTCCGCCATCGCGGCGGCGGTGGGATAGCGCTTGTCGGGATCCTTGTCCCCGGCCTTCATGATGATGCGAGCGAGATCGTCGGGCAGATCCTCGCGCAGGCTGCGGGGATCCGGGAAGGGATCGCTGACCAGGCTGGTCAAGGTCGCCCAGATGTTGGAGTGATCGTGCGGCGGATGCCCGGTCGCGAGGTGATGCAGACTGGCGCCGAGACCGTAGATGTCGGCGCGGTGGTCGCTGCCCCGGGTGCTGCGTGCCTGCTCCGGCGCGATGTAGGCCGGGGTGCCGACGACGTTGCCGTCGATGGTCATCGAACCGGCGTCCTGCATCGGCCGCAGCAAACCGAAGTCGCCGACTTTGCAGTTCCCCTGCGCGTCGAGGAGCAGATTCGCTGGCTTGACGTCGCGGTGCAGGAGATCGCGATCGTGCAGCGCCTGCAGCCCGCGCGCAGCGTCGCGGCCGATCCGCGCGATGATCCCGGCCGGCACCTGGCCGTGGTGCAGACGCGGCAGGCGTTCAGCATCGCCTCCGTCGACGAACTCCATCACCAGGCAGAGGACGCCGGCCTCTTCGCCGACATCGAGGTAGCGCACCAGGTTGGGATGCTGGAGATCGAGCGCGAGGTGCCCTTCCACCAGCATGCGGTCACGCGACCGCTGATTGCTGCCATCGGGCAACGTGGCGAGGATCTTGAGCGCCACCGGCAGGCCGTCTTCGACCCGGACTCCCTGGTACACATCGGCGTACCCGCCCCGACCGATCAACCGCCCCATGCGGTAGCGGCCGAGGCAGAGCGCACCGGGCTCCACCAGCCGCGCGGCCGAGGCGATCCGGCGCATACCGGAGCTGGAGATGGTCACCTCGTCCTTGACGGGGCCGGGCCCCTCAGCCGGGTCAGAGCTTGCGCCAGGATCAGATCCCCCAGCCATGATCAGGGTCTCCGCGCCAACAGCGTCGTCTCACCGGTGTGCCGGCGCTCCAGCCGGGCCGCCTCGCGGCGCAGGTCGGCGACCGAGGCGGAGAGCAGGTCCTCCAGGCTGTCGATGAGCACGCGCAGGGCGCCCGGCCCCGCCTTGGCGGAGTCCTCCTCCAGCCGCATCAAGACGGCGGCGAACCGCCGCGCCCCGACCAGCAGGGCGGTGCCCTTCAACCGATGCGCCCCGGCGGCGAGGGCCCGGACATCGCCACGCTCCAGGGCAGCGGTGATCAACCCCAGGCATTTGCCGCCCTCGTCGGCGAAAAGCTTAAGATATTCCTCGACGTCGTCGGTGTCCTCATGCAGGCGGCGTAGGGCGCGGATGTCGGCCAGCGGTTCCGGCGAAATGATGGCCTCAGCGTCGCCACGTTCGGGCAGCAGACGGGCGAGCGCGGCTTCCAGATCCTCACGCCGGATCGGCTTGGTGAGGAAGGCGTCCATGCCGGCGACCTGGGTCGCGATGCGCTCCTCGGGGGTGACCCCGGCGGTGAGGGCGATGATCGGCAGGCGGCGCGCCGGACCGCCGTTGGCGACGCTGGCGACCTCTTGCAGGCGGATGGCCCGGGTGGCAGCAAGTCCGTCCAGCTCAGGCATCTGGCAATCCATCAGCACCAGGTCGTAGGTCCGACGGGTGAGGGCGGTGAGGACTTCCTGGCCGTCGGCGGCGAGATCGCAGGTGAGGCCGATCTTGCCGAGCAGGTTGACGGCGATGCGCTGGTTGACCGGGTTGTCCTCGGCCACCAGCACGTGGCCCTTCAGCCGGACGTGGGACGCTTGGCGGATGCGGTAGGTCTTGGTGCCGGTGACCAGTTCCAGCAGATGGTGGTGGAGCTGCCCCAGGCGCAGCGGCCGGGCGAGGACGATGTCGGCCCGGCCCTCGCGGCTGCCGCCGAGGTCGATGATCGTGCCGCGCCCAGTGCCAAGATCCGCGACCGAGCGCAAGGCGTCGTCGACCGCCAGGTTCGCATCGATGAGCACGGCGTGAAAAGGCCGGTCGGCGCCGGCGGCGGCGCGCAAGCGGTTGGCCAGCTCGCCAGGCTGGGCCACCGTCGCCTGGATCCCCCAGCAGCCGCACTGCTCGACCAACGCCTCGCGCAGCGGTGTGGGCCGCAGGGCGAACAGCAGCCGCAGCCCATGCACCGCCGCGCCGGGAAGCTGCGGCACCCCGTGCAGGCGGACGGTGAACAGGAAGCGCGACCCGGTCCCGGCGATGCTGTCGACGCGGATGCTGCCACCCATGCATTCGACCAGCCGCTTGCTGATGGCCAGGCCCAGGCCGGTGCCACCGAAACGCCGGGTGGTCGAGGCGTCCGCCTGGGTGAATGACTGGAACAACCGCGCCTGCGCCTCGGGGGTCATGCCGATGCCCGTGTCAGCAATGCTGAATTCCAGGATCAGGGCGTCGATTTCCTGGGTCGGGACCGGCCGGTCGAGGACCCGCACCCGGATCGCGATCGTCCCCTGTTCGGTGAACTTGACCGCGTTGGCCAGCAGGTTGGTGAGCACCTGGCGCAGGCGGGTCTGGTCGCCGCGCAGGCGCGCCGGCAATCCCGCGGCGATCACCGTCGTCAATTCCAGGCCCTTGGCGTTGATCCGCTCCGCCACCAGGGTGACCGCGTCGTCGATGGTCTGGACGGGATCGAACTCCTCGTCCTCCAGATCCATCCTGCCGGCTTCGATCTTGGAGAAATCCAGGATGTCGTTGAGCAGCACCAGCAGCCCGTCGCCGCAGGTGTGGAGCATCTGCAGCATGTCGCGCTGGCCCGGATCGAGGCGGGTGTCGAGGAGCATGTTGGCGAGGCCGAGCACGCCGTTGAGCGGGGTGCGGATCTCGTGGCTCATCACCGCCAGGAAGTCGGCCTTGGCGCGGGTCGCGGCCTCGGCGGCCTCCTTCGCGGCAATCAGCTCCTGCTCGGCCTGGTGCTTGTCGGTGATGTCCCAGTTGAGGCCGATCATGTGCTCGGGCCGGCCCTCCGCATCGTGCTTGATCAGAGCAGTGCCCCGGATGTGGCGGATGCTGCCATCGGGCAGGCGGATGCGGAAGGTGATGTTGTAGGGCGCGCCGCCGTTGAGCGCGGTGAGCATCGCGTGTTCGCACGCGGGCAGGTCCTCGGGCAGCACGCGCGAGGTCCAGCCCTCGTAGTAGTTTGAGAATTCCCCGGGCTCCAGGCCGTAGATGGCGCACATGCCCGCATCCCAGTCGAGCCGGTCGGTGCCCACGTTCCAGTCCCAGATGCCGAGGTTCATCGAGGCGACCGCGAGGCGCAGGCGCTCGACCAGCCGGCGCTGCTCGGCTTCGCTCGCGCGCACCTGCTCCTCCATCGCCACGCGTTCGCTGATGTCGCGGGCAGCGGCGTAGATGAGTCGACCCGCGTGGCAGTTCGCCCGCCACTCGATCCAGCGCCAGGTGCCGTCGCGGTGGCGGTAGCGGTTGACGAAGTTCAGTACCGCCTCGCCCTTGCCGAGGTTGCGCATGACCGCCCGGGTCTGCCCCTGGTCGTCAGGGTGGACCAGATCGAGGAAGCGCCGGCCGGTCAGTTCGGCCACGGGATAACCGAGGATCTGCTCCCAGCTCGGATTGAGCCAGCGGAAGCAACCGTCCATGTCGGAAATGCAGAGCAGATCGAGCGCGAGGTCGAAGAAACGCTGGGTCTCCTCGGTCTTGGCGACCAGATCCGCCACGGCCTGGTTGCGGGTGCGCTCGGCCTCGATGCGCCGCTGGACCGCGCGCTTCTCGCGCCGGCGCAGCCACAGAGCGAGGACGAATCCGATCAGCAGCACCGCCAGGATCGTCAGGGAGAGTTCGTAGGTGGGATTCCTGGCTGCCTCGCCACCCGGCAGATCCACCGCAACAGCGGTGGATCCAGTCGCAGGCCACGCGGGCATGGACGACCAAGCCATTCCGGGTGCTGGCGCAAACGTCATCAGGAATTCCTGCCGATCGGCACGTAGACGGACAAAGGGAATCTATGCCGGAAATCGACCCGCGCCAACCGCTTTCATGCCCGACGTGGAAGTCGGGAGAATGCCGTCCGGACGCCAACGACTTACCGGGACTGCATTGTGCGCCCAGGTTCGGCGGATCCGGGGTTGAGGCCCGGCGCACCGCGTCACCATCCCCGCCCACAGGGGACATCCATGGTCCGACTCGATCGACTGACCACGCGCACCGGCGACGACGGCACCACCGGGCGCTCCGACGGCAGCCGTCTGCCCAAAGACCATGCCCTGATGCAGGCGATCGGCAGCATCGACGAGGCCAACAGCGTGCTCGGCTGCGTGCGCTGCGAGGTCATCCCAACCGACCTGGCCGAAGCATTGCCGACGGTGCAGAACGACCTTTTTGATCTCGGCAGCGACCTCGCCTCGCCCATGGATTGGGCTTATTCCGATCGCGTGCCACGCATCACCGCCGCTCACATCGATCGCCTGGAAACGCTGGTGGAATCCAGCGTCGCGCGCATCCCACCGCTGACCAGCTTCGTCCTGCCCGGCGGCACGCGGGCGGCAGCCCAGTTGCATGTCGCCCGCACCGTGGTGCGCCGGGCCGAGCGCGAGGTGGTGACCGCGATTCGCGACCTGGGTGAGGCCAAGCCGCTCAACCGCGAATGCCTGCGCTACCTCAACCGGCTGAGCGACCTGTGCTTCGCCTGGTCGCGCCGCTGCAACGACGACGGCAAGGCGGACCTCGCCTGGGTTCCCGGCAAGCACCGAAACGGCTGACGATGGCGCCACCGCCTGGGAACCATGGCGGACGGCGCCGGCCCGAGATCCTCGCGCCGGCTGGATCACCCGAGTGCCTGCCGGCAGCGGTGGCGGGCGGGGCTGATGCCGTGTTTCTGGGTCTACGCCACTTCAATGCACGCGGGCGGGCCGAGAACTTCCGCCGCGCCGAACTGCCGGGCCACGTCGCGTATCTGCACCGGCACGGGCTGAAATGCTATGTGGTGCTCAACACGCTGGTGCATGACGACGAACTGCCCAAGGCGCTGGACTTGGCCGCGCACGCCGTCCACGCCGGGGTCGACGCGGCGATCGTGCAGGATCTTGGATTGTGGCGGGTGCTCCGGCGCGAACTGCCGGCCCTCGCCCTGCATGCCAGCACCCAGATGACCGTCCACGATCCGGCCCAGATCCGGGTCCTGGCCAAGCTCGGCGCCGAACGGGTGATCCTGGCGCGCGAACTGACGCTGGCCGAGGTAGCCGCGTGCAGCGCCGCCGCCGCGAGCCTGGGCATCGAGGTCGAGCACTTCGTCCACGGTGCCCTGTGCTATGCGTTTTCGGGCCAGTGCCTGATGTCGAACTTCGCCGGCTGCCGCTCGGCCAATCGCGGCACCTGCGCCCAGAACTGCCGTTTCGACTACGCCACAAAGACCGGCGTCGCCGACAGCGAGATCAGCCTCAAAGACCTCAACCTGCTCGCCCAGGTCGGCGACCTTGCCGCCGCCGGCGTCGCGTCGCTCAAGATCGAAGGCCGGCTGAAGGGGCCGGACTACGTCTACACCGTCAGCCGCGCCTACCGCGCCGCCGCCGACGCGTGGGTGGCGGGGGGGTCCGCAAACCTGGCGTCGGAACGCGATCGCCTGCGCGAGGTCTTCGCCCGGCCGCCCACCGCCGCGCCGCTGCTGGGGGTGTACGACGCTGCCTCGCGCATCAGCAAACAGGATCCGCAGGACGACCGCACGCCCGATGCGATATTGCTCACCCTCGACCGCGAACGGGCGACCGCGCTGGTCCAGGCCGATCCGCCGCCGCGCGCCGGCCAGGGTTTCACCTGCACGCTGCCGGGCGAAAACGGCGCCTGGACCGACGGGTTCCTGGTCCTGGCCGTCGATCCCGCCGGCGCAGGTCGCTGGCGGCTGAAGCTGCGCATCGGCGCCCGGGGACCGCGCATCCCCAGCGGGACGCCGCTCCACCGCAATCGTGATCAGGCACGCCAAAACGAGGCCGCCCAGGCGATGGCGACGGTGCCGCTCGACCGGGAACAACCGGGTATTCCGGTGCAACTCACGGTCACCATCCAGGTCGGCCAACCGTTGGAGGTCAGCGCCCACAGCGCCGATGGCCGCACCGCCTGCGTGACCGGCACGGTCGCCGCCGCGCCCGCCAGCGGCCAGCCACTCACCGCCGCGCTGATCGCGGACAAGCTCGGGGCGTTCGGCGGCACCGGCTTTGCCTGCGGCGCGGTGACCCTGGACGGCGAAGCCGGCTGCTTCGTGCCGGCCTCGGAACTCAAAAACCTGCGCCGGACCCTGGTTGAACGTCTGGCCGCCCAACCGGCCGCGCCCGTGCCGGTGCCGGCCTGGCAGCCCGCCGCACCGGGCACGCCACGCCGCCGAGCGACCGCGATCTGGGCTGCAGTGGGATCCATCGCTGCCGGCCGGGCGGCGATCGCCGCCGGTGCGGACGCGGTGTGGCTTGATGATCCGACGCTCGACCTGTGGGGTCCGGCCGCACCCGCGATCGCTTGCGATCGTAGCGATAAGCGATGGTTCCTGCGCCATCCCGCCACCGCCCGCGTCAGTCCGCATCTGGCCGCGATCGGCCTGGGCGTCGTGGCGGGGCAGATCGGTGTCCTGGCGGCAGCCCAGGCAGCGGGTCTGCCAGCGATCGCCGACCATCCCTGCAACGCCTACTCGACCGCGACGATCGCCGCCCTGGGCGAGCTCGGTGCCGGATCGGTCGTGATCAGCCTGGAATGCAGCGCGAGAGAGATCGCTCACCTCGCGGCACGCTTAGGCGACCAGGCCACACCGGCGATCACCGCTCCAACGATCGCCGGCCCAGCAATCGCCATCGTCGCGCACGGCCGCGTGCCCGCGATGCTGACGCGCCAGGACCACGGCTTGGCCCCTGGCCAAGTGTCACGCATGCAGGCGGTCGAGCGCGACGGCGGCCTGCCGTATGAGCTGCAACGCCGCATCCACGGCGACACCGTGATCTGGGAGGGCCGCCGTCTATGCGCCCCGGCCCAGGTGCAGCGCACCGCCGGCCTGGTTGACGCGTGGCTGCTCGAACTCGGCGATCTCGCACCGGCCGCCGTGGGCGAAGTGGTCGCCGCCTATCGCGGACTCGCGGCCGGCACAGCCAGCCCGGAGCAGGTCGAACGCCTGGCGCGGCAGCATGCGCCAGGGGGGTTCTTCGCGGGCCACCTCGACCTCGGCAGCCGCGATCTGGATGCGGTAGCCGGAAAGTTGGATGGCGATGCGCTGGTGGTCGCGGGCGGGTGATCTGGCTGGGGATCAGCCCCGCCGTGCCTCGTCCAGCCGCCGGGCGATCTCCATCAGGATGCCCTGGGCCGAGCCCTGCATGCTGCGCATGGGCGGCTGCTCGATCTCGGCGTGGAAGGCGAAACGCTGCGGCGGATTCACCGCCAAGGCCGCCAGCGCGTCGATGCCGGTCATGCGTTCGTGCTGAACGTGCATCGGGGTGCCCTGCTGGACCCAGACCGAGCTTGGCGTCGGACCGCTGCCAAGCAGGTCGAGCCGGCCGGTCTTGGCGGTGGCCGAAAAGAACTGCAACAGTTCCATCACGCCGCCCTCGGTCACCTGGCCGGTGTAGGTCGCGCCCTGGGTCGCGAGTTCGCTCAGGTTGACGCCTGGGCCCATGGTTTCGATCGAGGAGATCTGCGGCGCCTGGTTGCCCAGCGACGCCGGATCGCCGCCGGGCGGCAGCAGGTGTAGGCGGAAGACCTGACCACCGATTTGGAGTTGAGCCCCATCAGTCAAGGCGGTCGGCTGGGTGATGCGTTTGTTGTCGACCAGGACGCCGTTGCGGCTATTGAGGTCGACCACGAACCAGTAGCCGGGCTTGCCGGGGTCCTCGGCCCATTTGACCTCGGCATGGCGGCGCGAGGCGAGCGCATCCTGGAGCACCACGTCGCAGCCGTCCTCGCGCCCGAAGACGTAACCCCGGCCCGGCCGCAACCGGTGGGCGCGGCGGGCGGCGGAAACCAGATAGAAATCGACAGCGGCGACCGGCATGGTTGGGGAAAGTACCTTGGCTCAGGTTTAGAGGCAAGGCCTGCCATGGAACCTCGGCCAGTGCTGCCCCATAGTCAATGTGGGGTGTTTGACGCCTTGGCGTGCGCGTCGGCGTGTTCCAACATCTCGTCTCGGCTGAGCACCTGCCGGGGCAGGCGGAGCTGGGTTTCGAGCCAGGCGATCTCGCGGCGATGCGCTGCCTGCGCAGACGCGTCGGCATCGGTGGCGGGGGGATTGGCGCGCAGGTGCTCCAGCCGCGCCTTGACCTTGGCCGCGTCGACCTGGTCGGCGGGGATGGCCGCATCGGCCAGCACCACCACCTGGTCGCGGCAGACCTGGGCGACGCCACCCAGGACGGCGGTGACGCGCACGGTGCCGCTCTTGGCGCGGGCAAGCACGTGTCCGGCCGGCTTGAGCAGCGCCGCCACCGCCGCGTGGCCGGTGCGGATGCCGAGTTCGCCCTCGACCGAGACGATGGTGACGTGCTCGGCCTGGAATTCAGGGAGCGATCGCTCGGGCGTGATGATGCGCAAGGTGAGCACGACCGCGCCTCAGACCTTGGTTGCCGCGCCAGCCGAGGCCGCGCCAGCTTTAGCCGCGCCGGCCTTGGCTGCGGTTTCCGCCTTCGACGCCTCCGCCTTCGCGACCACGTCGTCGATGGTGCCGACGTACATGAATGCCGATTCGGGCAGGGTGTCGTACTGGCCGGAGAGGATGGCTTCGAAACTGCGGATGGTGTCTTCCAGGCGCAGGGCGATGCCCTTCATGCCGGTGAACTGCTCGGCGACGCTGAACGGTTGCGACATGAAGCGTTCAAGGCGGCGCGCGCGCGCGACAAGGTGCTTGTCCTCGTCCGACAGTTCATCGACGCCGAGGATGGCGATGATGTCCTGCAGGTCCTTGTAGCGCTGGAGCACTTTTTGGACGCCGCGCGCGACCTTGTAGTGGCGTTCGCCGACGATGTGTGGTTGCAGGATGCGGCTGGTTGACGCGAGCGGATCGACGGCGGGGTAGATACCCTTTTCCGCGATGCCGCGCGAGAGATTGGTGGTCGCGTCGAGGTGGGTGAAGGCGTTGGCGGGGGCCGGATCGGTGTAGTCGTCGGCCGGCACGTACACGGCCTGGATCGAGGTGATCGCACCGCCCCGGGTCGAGGTGATGCGTTCTTGCAGCTGGCCCATCTCGCTTGCCAGGGTCGGCTGGTAGCCCACCGCGCTGGGCAGGCGGCCGAGCAGCGCCGACACCTCGGAACCGGCCTGGGTGAAGCGGAAGATGTTGTCGACGAACAGCAGCACGTCCTTGCCCGACACGTCGCGCAGGTATTCGGCCTGGGTCAGCGCCGACAGAGCCACGCGCAGGCGCGCGCCCGGCGGTTCGTTCATCTGGCCGTAGACCAGCGAGCAGCGCGAGGCGCCCGGCTTGACCTGGGGATAGCCGTCGGCGTTCCACTTCGGGTGGCCTTTTTCATCCTTTTCCACCACGATGACGCCGGACTCGATCATCTCGTTCCAGAGGTCGTTGCCCTCGCGGGTGCGTTCGCCCACGCCGGCGAACACCGAGAAGCCGCCGTGGTTCTTCGCCACGTTATTGATCAGCTCCATCAGGATCACGGTCTTGCCCACGCCGGCGCCACCGAAGAGGCCGATCTTGCCGCCCTTCACATAGGGCGCGAGCAGGTCGACGACCTTGATGCCGGTCTCGAAGATCTCGGTCTCGGGGTTGAGCGAGTCGAACGCCGGGGCCTTCTGGTGGATGGCGCGGCGCTTCGATCCGGCGCTGACCTGGGGTCCGTTGTCGACCGCGTCGCCGAGCACGTTGAAGATGCGACCGAGGGTCTCTTCACCCACCGGCACGCTGATCGGCGCCCCGGTGTCGACGACCTGCTGGCCACGGACCAGGCCGTCGGTGGTGGACATCGCCACCGCGCGCACCCGGTTGCGGCCCAGGTGCTGCTGCACCTCGGCGATCAGGCGGCTGGTCTTGCCGGTCGCCGGATCGGCGACCTGCATCTCAAGCGCGTTGTAGATCGCGGGCAGGTGGTCGAACTCGGCATCGAGGGTCGAGCCGATGACCTGGACGACGGTGCCGTTGGAATGGGGCGTCGAAAGGGCAGGCGCGGGGGAAGTCGCGGGGGCGGTCATGGCGAGGTCCTAACGGTCCGGGGAGTCGAAACGCATCTTTGGCGGATGCGCAGCGGCAGGTTCATTGGGCACAAGGAACTTGATGAGGTAACGCGACACCATCAAGGCGCCGAACAGGCCAGTGAAGATCCAGGCGGTGAGGTCACTATGCCAAACGAAGAGCGCCGCCATGGCCAGCCCGGCGGCGACGAGCTGGCCGACCGGAATGAGGATCCCGGTCAGAAGTCGCTTGTTGCGGGACAGGAAGCTCATCAGGCCATCGCCTCGACCGCGCCAACGATCTCGGCGATTTCCTGGGTGATCTTGCCCTGGCGGCCGCGGTTGTAGACGGTGGTCAGCGACTTGACCATGTCGCCGGCGGCGTCGCTGGCGTTCTTCATCGCGATGCGGCGGGCGGAATGCTCGCCCGCCGTGGTCTGGAGCACGGCCGAGTAGAGCACCGTCCGCACCATGGTCGGGATGATCACCTCGACCAGCTCTTCAGGCGAGGGAATGGTGATGAAGTCGAGGTTGCGCACGGCGTGGCGCGCCGCCGGCCGCACCCCGCTGACGCTGGCGTGGGCATCGGCGGCCCCGGCGGGAAGCAGGACCAGCTGGTCCGGCACCTGGCGCGAGGCCGAGACGAACCTGGCATAGACGACCTCGACCAGGTCGACCTTGGCAGCAAGGAAATCATCCATCAGACCGTTCGCGATCGGGGTCACCTTGGCCAACTGCGGTTTGCCGGCGATTCCAGCGTGACTGGCGGCGACCTCGCGACCGAGGAACGCCAGCGTCGAAACCGCCTTCTTGCCGATGCAGAGGTATTCCACCTCGCGGCCCTGGCGCAGATGGTGGTCGCCGCGCTTGATCGCGAGATCGACCAAGTTGGTGTTGAACGAGCCGCACAGGCCGCGGTCAGCGGCCGAGACCACGATCACCACTGAGCTGACCGGCCGCGTCTTCATCAGCGGATGCGTGAGCCCGCCACTGAGGTTGCCGACCATCTCAAGGAGCGCCTCGGCGTAGGGCCGCGACGCGGCGGCCGCGTCCTGCGCCTTCTTGAGCTTGGCCGAGGCGACCAGCTCCATGGTGCGGGTGATCTTGCGCGTGTTGCCGGCCGAGCGCCGGCGCTTGCGGATGTCGCGAAGGTTGGCCATGACTTAGATCCGCACCGGGAACTTCGGGCACAGGACGGAACGCTTGAGCGCGCCCTGATGGTCGTGGAAGGTCAGCAGACCGTCGTCGGAGCAGAGCCAGACTTCGCGCGCGCCCTTGGCGAGGTAAAGCTCGGTCTTCTCGCGGATCTCGTCGGCGGAGTTGCCGGGTGAGAGGACCTCGACGCAGAGTTCCGGCGCAACGGCATAAAGAGATTCCACCGCATGCTGCTTGAAGAATTCGTCCGACATCCAGGCGACATCGGCAACCCGCACCCCGGCGCTGGTGGCGACCGAGCATTCGGGTATCGATTCCCCGGAAGGAAGGAGCAGGCGCAGCAAGTGAAGGATTCTACCCCGATACACACTATGACGGTTGCTGGCCGGGCTCATGAGGAGGTTTCCCGAAACCGTAGTCTCGACTTTGTACGGCGCATTGGCGAGGAACGGATCGCGACAGACCTCGTCCCAACGCTTGGCGAGACGCTGAAAGGTGGGATCGACCGGCCGGCGCACGACGCGCCGGCGCCGACCGGTGCCGGCGGCGGGGTGCTGCGTTCGGATACGGGCGCGCAAGGTCGGCACGGCTACTTCGCGCCTTCCTTGCCTTCGTTGGCGTTCTTCCAGGCGATCTTGAAGCGCGAGCAGGCTTCCTTGAAGCGCTTCTCGCCCGCGTCCGAGAACGCCTTTTTCTCGCGTAGTTCCTTGACCAGTTCGACGTATTCGCTGTTGAACATCTGGAGGAACTGGGCCTCGGCGGCGCCGACCTGATCGAGCGCGACGGCGTCGAAGATGCCTTCGCCGGCGCCCTTGATCGAGGCGACCTGGTCCTCGACCTCCATCGGGCTGGCCTGGGGCTGCTTGAGCAGTTCGACCATGCGCGCGCCGCGGTCGAGCTGGCGCTGGGTCGCGGGGTCGAGTTCGGTGCCGAGCTGGGCGAAGGCTTCGAGTTCGCGGTAGGCGGCGAGGTCGAGGCGGAGCGTGCCGGCGACTTTCTTCATCGCCTTGATCTGGGCGTTGCCGCCGACGCGGGACACCGAGATGCCGACGTCGACGGCCGGACGCACGCCGGCGTTGAACAAATCGGGCTGGAGGTAGATCTGGCCATCGGTGATCGAGATCACGTTGGTCGGGATGTAGGCGGAAACCTCGCCTTCCTGCGTTTCGATGACCGGGAAGGCGGTGAGCGAACCGCTGCCGAGCTTGGCGTTGAGCTTGGCGGCGCGTTCGAGCAGGCGGCTGTGCAGATAGAACACGTCGCCCGGATACGCTTCGCGGCCAGGCGGGCGGCGCAGGAGGAGCGACATCTCGCGGTAGGCGGCCGCCTGTTTGGACAGGTCGTCGTAGGCGCAGAACGTCGCCAGGCCGCGGCCGCCGTCGGCGATCGCCTTGGGCACATAGCGGCCATCCTTGAGCACCGGCAGGCCAGCGGCGTCCTGTTCCCAGCCGCTGTACATGAAGAACTCGGCCATGGCGGCACCCGAGTACGGCGCCAGGTACTGCATGGGCGAGGGCTGGCTCGCGCCGGCGCTGACCACGATGGTGTAGTCCATCGCGCCGGCCTTTTCGAGCTGCTGCACGATCGCAGCGACGGTCGATTCCTTCTGGCCGATCGCGACGTAGACGCAGACGACGCCCTTGCCCTTCTGGTTGATGATGGTGTCGGTGCAGATCGCGGTCTTGCCGGTCTTGCGGTCGCCGATGATCAGCTCGCGCTGGCCACGGCCGACCGGGATCATTGCGTCGATGCACTTGAGACCGGTCTGGAGCGGCTCGTGCACACTGCGGCGGTCAGCCAGGCCAGGCGCCGGGCTTTCGACGCGGCGGGTCGATTCGGCTTTGATCGGGCCCTTGCCGTCGATCGGGCGGCCGAGCGGATCCACGACGCGGCCGAGCAGGGCCTGGCCGACCGGGACTTCGAGCACGCGCTTGGTGCGCTTGGCGATGCCGCCCTCGCGCAGGGCGGTGTACTCGCCCATGATCACGGTGCCGACCACGCCCTCTTCGAGGTTGAGCGCGAGGCCGTAGCTGCCGTTCTCGAACTCGATCATCTCGCCGGCCATGCAGCCGCTGAGACCGGTGATGCGGGCGATGCCATCGCCCACCTGGACGATGGTACCGACCTCGTCGACCACCACCTGCGCCCCGTAGTTGCGCAGTTGTTCCTTGATGACCGAGGTCATCTCATCGGCACGGATCTTCACGCTGGTACTCCTGTCGGTTCGCCATCCCACAGCGTGTCGGCCACGGGGGCGGAAAGGATGATGGACTTCATGTCGCGCAGCCGCCGGCGGGCGCTGCCATCGAGGAAACGGTCGCCGGCCCGGATGGTCAGGCCGCCGAGCAGCTCGGGGTCGAGCCGGACATCAAGTTCGACCCGGCCGTCGATGTCGCGGTCGAGGGCGGCACGCAGGCGTTCGAGCGCCTGAGGCGACACCTGGGCGGCGGTGGTGACCTTGACGTGGACGAGGTGCGCCGCGTCGTCGGCCTGGCGCAGCGCTTCGTTCAGGATCGCCTGGGCGTCGGGCAGGCGATTGCGGTCGATGAGCAGTTGCAGCAGATCCAGCACCAGGGGATCCGCCTGACGCGCCGCGAACGCGCCCTTGAGCGCCGCCTTGGCCTTGTGCCGGCCCAGGCGGGGATCGTCGAGCGCAGCTACCAACTCGGGGGTCAGCGACTCGACGAGCAGACGGCATGAAGCCAGGACCGTCTCGCGACAGTTCTTTTCGTCCGCCAAGGCGAGCAGGGCCTCGGCGTACACCCCGGCAACGGTGCCACGAGCCACTAGAACGTCCCCTTGTTGGCTTCGTAGGCCTCAGTGGTCTGGGCCACGAGTTCTTCCTGCTTGGCGGCGTCAATGCGCTCGCGCAGGATCTTTTCAGCGATGATCGCGGCGATGTCGGCCACTTCGTGCTTGAGCTCGACCAGGGCGGCATGGCGGGCGGCTTCGATTTCGCGCAGGGCCTTGACCCGGAAGGCCTCGATCTCGGCCCGACCCTTGTCGATCTGCTCGGCCTTGAACATCTCGCCGCTCTTGCGGGTGGAATTCATCAGTTCCTGGATCTTGGCCTCGGCGCCGCGCATCTTGGCATCGAGGGCCTCCTGGATGCCCTTGGCCTTCTGGTAGGCGGACTCGGATTCCGCCATCTCGTTGCGGATCTTGGCGTCGCGCGCGTCGACCGCGGCGAGGATGTGCTTCACCCCGAGGCGGTAGAACACCAGGACGAAGACCACGAACGCCGACAGCCCCCAGAGGAAGCTGGCAAGATTGGACGAGAGGAATTCCGCGATGGACATGATCGCCTCGGGTGCGGGGTGGCGGCGGGCCGGAATGGCCCGCCGGCGATCACATGATGAAGACCAGGGCGAGACCGATGAGGGCGAGCACCTCAATGAAGCCCACGCCGATGAACATCAGGGTGCGCAGGGTGCCGGTCTGCTCGGGCTGGCGCGCGATGCCGCCGAGGGTCGCGGCGACCACCATGCCGATGCCGATGCCGGCGCCGGCGGCGGCGATGCCGTAGGCCAGACCCTTGCCGAGCGGCTTGAGGTCGGTCGCGCTGTTGGCAACGGAGGCGACGGCGTCGGCCGCAGGGGCGGCGGCGGCGATGGCGTTGGCGAGGGTGATGAGGTCGGTCATGGGATTCCTATCGGGGAGGAGACTGGGTGGAAGGTCGTCAGTGTTCGGGATGGGGATGAGGCAGGCGGTGGCGGATCAACGGCGAGTTGTTCAATGCTCAGGGTTTGCGCACAGGCTGATGAAGACAGCGCTAAGCAGCGTGAAGATGTAGGCCTGAAGGAAGGCGACCAGGAGTTCGAAGGCGTAGAACGCGATGCTGAGCACCCAGCCGACCACGCCCAGGACGCTGCTCATGCCCACACTGGGATTGTGCGGATCCGAGGCGAAGACGATGAAGCCGAGCGAGGCGAACACCAGGAGGACGATGTGGCCCGCCAGCATGTTGGCGAAAAGACGGATGGACAGCGCGGCCGGGCGAATGACGAGTTGCAGGGTCTCGATGATGAACAGGAACGGCCAGAGCACGAGGCTGAGCGGATCGAGCTTGAACGGGATCGGCACCTGCTTGGCGAAGTAGGCCACGCCGTTCTGCTTGAGGGCAAGCGCGAGCATCAGCAGGCCGGTGATCAGGGCGAAGGCGGTGGTGACCGCGATGTGGCCGGTGGCGGTGCCGAAGAGCGGGATCAGGCCGAACAGGTTGCACGCCAGGATGGCGAAAAACAGGCTGGCGAAGAACGGTGTCCAGCGATCGGTCGGATCCGGGGCGGAGTGGGCGCCTGCATGAGCGGCGCTGCCGGGCGCACCGCCGTGGCCCGCGGCGGCACCGGCCGGTTCCGCGTGGTGGTGCGCGAGGTTCGGCCGGACGATGTCGTCGCGCACGAACAGCACCAGCGTTTCGAGGATGTTCTGGACCCGGCCGGCGGGGGCGAGCTGATCCGGGCGGCGGCGCGCAAAGACCAGCAGGACGAGGGCGAACAGGGTCAGGGCGATCGTCGACCAGAAGGTCTGGTGATTGAGAAACGCCAGCGGTTGCGGCATCGAGCCGAGCCAGGCCTTCTGATCCGCGAGCGCCATCGCGCGGGCGAGGTGTTCAGGGTGTTCGGCCCAGGCCGGCTTGTCGCCCGGCTTGGCCATCGCCTTGGCCGCCACCTGATCCGCCCAAGCCTGGTACGTCGAGACTTTGGCGGCGGGAACCTGGGCGAAGTGCGGATCCCCGCTGAGAATCGACCAGTTGATGACGGCGTAGTCTGCCGAATTGAGGATAAGGGCCGGCGACCCGTGCACCCATTCGATGCCCGGATAGGGGAAGTTGTGGCCGGAATTGATGGCCTCGAAGTTGAAACCGTGGCCGGAGCCGTGGCCGTCGACCTTGGGGCCTTCGTGGGCGGGGGCAGCTTCGGGTTTGGTCGGCTCAGACATGGGCAGGAACCCGCAGGGCTGTCCGCGTCCAGCGGATGAGGTCGATGATCAGGCCAGCACCGACGACGCCGATGGCGCAGAGCGGAGCGGTCGGGGTTGTGGCAAGCAGACCGATGATGGCAAGACCCGCCAGACGGACCACGAACGCGGCCGTGGCAGCCCCGGCGGCAAGCGGCAGGTCGGCGCGCATGCCGGCGGCAAGGATCAGAGCGGCGGCGCCATCGATGACGAGGCCGGCCACCGTGCCCAACACGGCAGCGGGGGTGCTCCAGCAGGCGGCGATGCCGCCGGCGATCAGGGCGACCACGCCGGCAGCTGCCAGGCGCAGGATGTGATCAGCAGGCAGGCGGGGAGGACTCACCGGCGCAGCTCCTTGACCAACCCGTACAGGCCGACGATTAAGAAAAAACCAGTAAGGATCAGGGTCCACATCCGGCCGGTGCCAGCCCAGGAATCGATCGCCAGGCCGGATCCGAGTCCGACCACCACCGCCCCGAGCAACGACCACACCGCCGCAGCACCAGCGGCGAATCCATCAGTCTGCGGCTTGCCTGGGGTGGGAGTCATGCTGAAAATCGGGGTTTCCATGGGGAAAGTCGGGTTGTCCGTCAGGGAGTGCATACATACACCCGGAATGTGGGTGCTGTCAAGTCGACCGGCCGGATCAGAACTGAAGACGCATCGAATCAGCGGCGACGCATGATGCGACGGGTGCCATCATTGGCGATGCGGGTGGTGGCGGGCCGGCGTTCGTCCATGGCGCCGCGCCGACCGGCCAGGACGACCCAGGTCAGCACTCCGCCGACCAGAGCGAGGAAGAACACCAGGTAGGCCGCCGCCTGCCAGGCGCTGATGACCGGCGCGGGCTTGGGCGGGGGCGGTGGAACTTTCACGCCGCGACGCTGGAGTTCGCTGCGGACGGCTTCGATCACGGCGGCAGCTCCCATTTCCCGCTTGACCAATGGAGCATAAAGACCGCAGGTGGCGAGCCCACGCAGGGCGAGGTCGACGACGCGCTCATCTGCATCCTTGGCGAGTTCGAGCAGGCGGGTCGCGACTGCTTCTGGATCCTGTCGCGCGAGCGGGAGCAGATCATCCGCCGCAGCCAGGCGGTCGGCAGTCTTCCCCTTGGCGAGCCGGACGTCGATGGCGGCCAGGCGTTCCTTGAGTGCGTCCACCTGGCGGATCAGGCATTCCTGCCAAGCGATCGGATCGACTTGGTGGTCCTCCTGGGTCAGGCGGCGCAGCAACCGGGCTGATGATTCAGCCAGGACCTTGTTCTCGCCCGCCGTGGCCAGGCGGGCGAGAAGCAGGTCAGGCAGGCGCTTGTCGCCGATGCGCAGGAGCACCTTCAGCGCCTGTTCAGCGACGGCGGGATCCTCGGCCTGAAGGTGCTTGGCGGCCAGGTCGGCATCGGCCGGCCGGGTCGGCCAGTCACGCTCGATGGCGGTTAGGGACGCCAGCAACCGCGCCGTCTCCGCCTCGCCGGCCTCGATCTCGCCTCCAGCAAGGCCGGACGGATTCGCGCAAAAGGCCATAAAAATGGCCAGGACGATCATGATCGATCGGGCACGCTGGAATGATGGAAGACTGGAGTTGCTCATGGACCTCACCTGAGGTAGGATAAGCATAGCTCCTTATGATCCACAACACCAGCGGGACTCACTCCCGGTCCTCATCTCATGCGGAGACGGACCCGGCCGGCGGACGGCAGACCCAATCGGGTCTGCTGGTCCGTGGAGTGGCGTCTCCCCCGATCCGGCTCCACCACCCTCACGGCGGAGCCGGAAACGGCATTCCGCAGGATCATCGGTGTCGACCCCAATCCGGCATGACCCTGGTCGAGACCGTGATCGCCACGGCCTTGCTCGGCACGGCGCTGGTCATGGTCACCGAAGGGCTGACCGGCGTCCGACGCTACGCCAATCTGGGCGACACCCAGGACGACCTGCGCGTCGGAGCCCTGCGAATCCAGCGCGAGGTCGGCCAGGACCTGTGCCTGAGCTGCTGGTACTTCCCTGACGGCGCCACGACCTATCCGGCCACGACCCTGGTCGCCGATCGCGCCCTGCGCTATTGGCCATACGTCACCCAGATGCAGTTGCCGACCACCTACCAGAACGGCAACTTCCGTCACATCGAAGGGCGCAGTTCCTCCCTGGTGACGCTGCCTGACTGCCCCGCGTTCGGATCCAGCCTGCCCACCGACATCAGCCTGACCCCGAGCCAATCCGGCTGGACGACGTCGTATTATGCCCGCAGCCAGGAACTCGTCTTCCTGCGCCAGACCAATGGCACCTGGGTCGCGGATCCTGCGAATTACACGCGCTCATCCTTGCGCTTCCCGACCGACCCGACCGAGGTCGCCAAGTGGACGGTGCCCAACAACCACAACGTCATCGGGGTCAAGTACGCCAGCGCCTGGACGCGCGATGCCGGCGGGAACTTCGTTCTGCATTCCGACACGAACACCCTGGTTTCAGCCACGGTCGATGCCGACGCCGATGGCAATCCCGATCCCTATGGCGTGTCCCTGGCGGGCGGCGTCCTGAAGGTCGACAACGGCACCCTGAGCGTGCAAGTGCAGTTCGATTCCGTCGACGGCACCAGCTACACCATGGATTCCGACCAGAACCAGGTGCTCGATGCGACCAAGGTCCGCGACTTCCAGTACGCCGTGGTGCCGTCCAACGTCGGCCTCGGCCGGCTGGTGCGGGCCTACAAGGAGCGTTCCACCAGTGCTCCTGCGTTCACCGCCTATCCCCTCGCCGGCGACTGGATTTCGTGGAACTCGGCCAATGGCGGCTGGGGCATGAAGGTCGACAAGGTCTTGTCCGAGGACGTGACCCGGGTGGTGTTCGAGACCTACCGCCAGGCCACCGACCTGGCGATCGATCAGGTGCGCCTGCGCCTGTTCATGGCGCGCAAATTCGGCGACACCCGCGAATCGGTGCTCGGCCAGACCATCAGCACGGTGTTCACCATGCGGGGCCGCAATTCGGTCACCGACATGCAGACCGACGCCACCACCCTTGGCACCACGCGTATTCCGATCTCATACTAGCCCTAGCCCGGAAAGGCCAGCCATGCTCTTTTCATCCCGTCCCACGCATTCCTTCCCCTCCACTAACCAGACCGCGTCCCGCCGCGGCAACTCCATCGTCATCGCCCTGGCCGCGACCACGGTCGTGATCGGGGTGATCGCCCTGTCCACCGACACGGCCACCTATGCCAACGCCGAGGTCACCCAGGACAACGCGCGCGGCATCGGCGGCGAACTGACCCGCGTGTCGACCTTGTCGGCGCTCGATTCGGTCCTCGCCCGGCGCGAACGCGCGATCATCACCCTGGCCGGTTCCGGCGATCCGGAACGCTTCGTCGACTTTACCAATAACTACGGCGTCGACTGGGTCGGCGACACCCGCGTCCTGTGGACGATCGAACCGGTCAAAACAATGAGCAAAGACGGCACTGGCAACACCGTCAAGTTCATCAGCAATCCGCCCCCGGGTGCCTGGACTCCGCCGGACCTGCCACGGCTTTCGACCGACGCCAGCAAGCCGGCCTGGCAGCCCAACGACGTGGTCTACCTGTTCCGCGTATCAGGCGAGGCCCAGTCGCTGATCGGGGACA
Source organism: Candidatus Kuenenia stuttgartensis (assembly GCA_945876185.1). Lineage (GTDB taxonomy): Bacteria > Planctomycetota > UBA11346 > UBA11346 > UBA11346 > BJHQ01. The sequence continues at coordinate 21,123 of CAMCMZ010000046.1, forward strand.
AGATCCTGAACCGCGCCCAGGGCGTGCGCTTCGCGGCGATCCTCAAGGAACCGCTGTTCCGCTACGTGATCTTCTATGCTCAGGTCGGCAACAAGGGCGACCTGGAACTGTCGCACGCATCCGCCGTGAACGTCCAGGGCAGCGTCCATTCCAACGGCGCGATCTACCTGGGATCCGGCCTGAAGGTGAACGACAAGCTCGCCCGGTTGGGGACTTTCGATGCCGCCTGGAATCCCACCGCGACGACCATCGGCCCCGACAGCGCCGGCCATGCGGTGCGGGTGAACGGCATCGACGGCATCTTCCGCCTGAGCAAGCCGCTGATGTTCGGCATCGTCAACAGCTTCCCGCTCAGCGACTCGTCGGCGGGTGCCAATACCGGCGTCGCGAGCTGGACGGCGGATGCGTCCTATGACCTGAGCAACAGCCTGTTTCCGGGCGAAAAGAATCCGCCCAGCGACCTGAGCAGCGTCCTCGCCGCGACCAAGTCGGGCCCGGATGCAGTGAGTCCGATCAACCGCGGCAAGGTCATCAACCCCTACCGCTTCAGGGACGGCAGCGGAGCGATCACCATCGGCGGCGCCGCCGGCCTGGCGCTCGGCAGCGCCGATCTGGTTCGCACCATCAACGCGGTGGTGGTCAAGGGCGGCGATGGTTCACCGGACAACAACAACGACAGCCGCGACAACTCGCGCTCGACGGCCAAGAAATGGGCGGTCGCGTCGATGGCCGCCAGCGCGCCAGGTTTTGCCGGCAAGGCGCGCACGTCGATCAACGGCGGGCGGGTCATCCGGCTGCCACCGCTGATGCAGAACCGCGCCCTGGAACCGCAACAGCTCGCCTATGCCGATCTCGACAGCGATCCGACCACGGATGATCACGAATATGCCCGGCCCGTGTTCCAGACCGCCAGCGGCACGACGACAACCTTTCCCACGACGGTGGGCAGCCCGGTGGTCGAAGCCCCCGGCCAATACCTGCGCTACGCCCTGGGCGGCGGCGATTCGTACATGACCCGCAGGGCGGACGGGACGGGCTGGAATGTCACCACCTCGTCCGGCGCCGGCAACGCTACCGATCCGGCGACCTGCGCCCTGATCATCCGCGAACGGCCGATCCCCGACACCTTGTTCTGGCCCGGGGCGTTGAATGCCCCGCTGGTTGATCCCAACCATCCGCGTTATCTGCCCTATGCCTACGGCAAGCAGTGGTATCCGACCACCATGCCGTACACGACGGTGGACATCAGCGAATTCCTGTACAGCGGAGCTGCCGATGCCTGGACCAATGCCATCTCAGTCACCGCCAACAACCGCCAGCAGGCCTACGCTGGCAGCGGGCGGATCACCATCACCACCGCCCAGCGGCCGGGCAATTTTCCCCTCGGCGGCTCGACGGGAACTCAGAACCAGAACCAAAAGCCTTACTTCTATCGCGACAACTGGCGTTTCGTGCATCTGGCGACACCCACCATCGACACCAGCCTCAACGGCCTACGCCTGTATGTTTTCGACACCAAGAATCCGTCCGGAGTCGGCCCCCCGGTCAATGGCAACACGCCGCTGTACATGTGCAGCGGGCCGGCGGCGAACCAGACTGTGCCCTACGAAACCGCCATCGCGGTGCCCATCACCGCACCGGCCAATGGGGTGCAGCCGACGGTGACCCTGGTCGGAGTGACCCCAACGACTGAGCTAAACAGCAAGTACCGTTCCGCTCGGTTCGAAGGGTTCATCACCCCGACCACTCAGGCCAGCTACCAGTTCACGATTACCGCCGGCACCAGCCAAGGCGCCCGGGTGTGGGTTGATGGCGTGCTGGTGGCGGTTTCAGGGGGATGGGGTTCGGGTCCGATAGGTACGGCGCCCCGCGCGTTGATGGCGAGCAAATCGTATCCCATCGTCATCGACTGGTATAACGACGCCAATGCTAGTCCTAGCATCAGCCTGACGTGGAACTCGGGTTCCGGATGGTCCACGGTGCCAACCACAGTCCTGAACCCGTCGATGGCTTCCAAGCCGGTTGGCTATGCCAAAGCCAATTTCAAGGCGGTGCAGATGAAGATCGCCAGCACCAGCGGCGGGACCTGGCCGAAGATAGGTTTGATGGTGCGCGGTGGCAGTGGCGGGATCTCGCCGGTGCTTAATGGCGGCGACGCCTATGCCGTCGTCGGCTACAATCCGACGCGTGGTTTCTTCAGCGAACGCCGGCAGACCCGGGCGACCCAGGATGTCTGCACCTATGCCTTCGGCACCTTTTTCATCGGCGCCGGTTCCGGGCCATCCGGGGCAGCGAACACGTTCGGTGAGATCACCGACAACTCCACCACCGTCGCCAGCGTCAACCGTACCGCGGTTCTGACCCCGGTGACGTGGCCAGTGACCTTCACCTTGAGCGGAATCACCTACGGCACCCAGCTTTTTCAGGCCAATAGCAACACCGCCCCGACCGCCTATAGCGGACCCCTGAGCAAGGACATCGGCGGGGGTATGGTCTGGACGCTACAGAACCCGTTCTACACCGGCCCGATCACCGTCACCCGCACCTGGACACCGCAGAATCGATCCAGCCAGAACCGCAGCGGGACGCTGTACCTGAACCTCAGCGGGCATGTCTCGCCGTTCCAGGACGCCAAGGACACCGGCGGTTCCAGTACGAGTAAGCCATTCAATATATTTACCAACGCCACCGGCATCTCGGTGTTGTCCAACTCCAATTCAGGGAACACACTTAACAGCAACTGGTACGTCGACACCTCCGTCGGCACGGCGACCAATCGCACCCGGATCTACCGGGGTTACGGCATCTACAACAACAGCAACTGGGTGTCCGGCACCCCGGTGTCCGCCAGCGCAACCTACGGCACCGCCACGACGCTATGGAAATCCTCGAATTATCCCCTGCCACAGATCAGCAAGAACGGCAGCGCCTGGACCACCGCCTCCGTGTCCGACATCAACACCTTCATGGGCACGACCTATACCCAGGACACCCGATCGGTGGGTACCTTGCAGGGTCTGCTGGTCATGCCCGCGGTGACGTATCCTGCCAACGGTTCGGTGCCCAATCCTGCCCTGCCGGGCACACCGACCGTGCCCGACTTTTCCATTCCGCGCACGTTCCAGGTCCAACGCACCGGCGGTTCGGGCACGGTCACCTTCGATCTCAATTCCTGGATCACTGCAGGGGCAACCTGGTTCACGACCCCGGCGGCGCAGTGGCTGCCCTGGGGCACCGGCCTGAACAACGTCAACCTGACCCCGGCCACGCCGCCGAAGACCGCCGCATTCCGACCCGATGTCTGGAATGAAGCGGTGGCCCCGACATCGACCTCAGTGGCGGAAGCGAACCAGAACACCGCGACCGGGGTTTTCGCCGATGACGTGAAGCCGGCGAGCCTGGCGACCGCCACCGACATCTGGCTGCGCATCGAGAAGGACATCCCCACCGGCAAACTGCAGTTCCTCTGGTACGCCGGCACCACGGCCCCGACCTCATCCGCCGCATTCACCGAACTGGCGCCGGCTACCGGCCGGCTGGACGTGACCAACTGGGGCAGCCAGCTTCTCATCGGTCCGTGCATCCAGTCCGGCGCGACGACCACGACGACCACGGCGAACCTCAGCGATCTGAAGATCGAACTGATCGCACCTGCCGCTGCCGACCACGACGTAAACCTGGATGGGGTCGTCGACACGCTCGACTGGGATGGCGGAGCGGCCGGCGGTGTCGACGCCATGTCGCGCTACCTCGCGAGCCAGTACCAGGTCTTCTGGGGCAACCGCGAGATCACCGAGGATTTCTTCACCTTCGTCGACAGCAGCGGTAACCGTCTTGCCACCGAGGACTGGTTCTATCAGACGCGCGAATTCTGGAGCCAATCGCGCTACTGGGACCTGGGCTGGTGGACCTGGGGCAACCGCCTCGACCCCGCCACCAAGACCTTCACCGACCCGCTGGTGAACAAGGATTCATCCCTGTTTACCGTCTACGACAACCGCAGTCTGCTGGCCAAAACCACGGTGCTGACCCTGGATATGCGCGAAGTGCAGGACTACATCAAGACCCGCACCTTCAATCAGGCCCTGGTCAAGCGTATCAACGATCCGACCACCATCCCGACGGTCAGCGACGCGACCCTGAGCACCCGCTTCAACGGGCTGATCTATGCGGTGCGCACCAACCGCTATCCCTGGAATCCCTGGTCCAATCCCTGGGATCCCGCAAGCGCCGCCGTGCTGCCGGCCACCGTCGCCGGCACTAATCCCTTCAGCCCGGCGCCGGACTTCATCTATCCCAACTCCATCGCCCTCGCCAATGCCGGCAATCCGCTGCTCAACAACCGGGTGCGGATCGACACAGCCTGGACCGCGCCGGCCGGCAGCATGTACGTCTCGGGCATCCACAAATTGCTGCCATCGGCCTACATCCTGACCGAGACCCCGGCCATCAAGCCGCAGAACTTCCACCACGGCATCCGGATCAAGAACGCGTCATCCATCGACTGGGGTTACCCGGCCGGCGGCATCTACAACGCCGGGACGAAGATCTGGACCTATCCGACCACGCCCCAGTACGGCCTGTGCAAGACCAGCATCGTGACTCCGAACCTGCTCTATATCCAAGGCGATCTCAACACCGCCAAGCACACGGTGACCGCCAAGGGGGTGACCACCACCAAAGAGACCCCGCTCGCGATCATGGGCGACCAGGTCAACCTGCTGTCGAACGCCTGGCAGGACCTGAATTACCAGCAACCCGGCCTGACCGTCGCCAACGTCGCCGGACCCGGATCCGTCACCGGAACCGGCAGCCTGGTCTGCATGAACAACGGCTTCATGCTCGTCCCGGCGGCCACTGACACGACCTACAACGCTGGCGTCGTGACCCACAACCAGCCCACCACCCGCGATCGGGTCAGGGAAGGTCAGGCCGCCCCGTTCGTCGACACCTTCGTCTTCTTGGAAAACTGGGCCGGGCGGGCGATGGCCTACCGGGGCAGCCTGGTGATCATGGACAGCCGGCGCTACACCAAGGGGTTCCTGCTCGACGTCTACAAGAGCTACGGCACCACGCCGTTCGGTTTTGCCGGCGCCGCCGTCTGGCAGACCGCGTTCGGGGTCGGTGCGGCCGACTGGCTCGGTCAGTCACCGATCATCTGCTCGGAGCCGAACCGGACCTACACGTTCAACGAGGACTTCCTCACCCAGGAAGGCACCCCGCCGTTCACGCCGTTTGGCGTGACCGCCACCGGGGTCGGCAACTGGACGAACACTGCCCGCTGATGACGGCTTGCTTCTCAGTCCGCTCACCGCCGCTCACCGCCACGCTCGCTAAGGCATTCCCATGAAAACCTCATCCCGATCCGCTTTTTCGATCCTCGAGGTCATGATCGCCATCACCATCCTGGCGGTGGTGATGGCGGCGACCGCCGCGGCGATGGGATCGCTCGTCGGCCTGCGCCGGTATTCGGCCGACACCGCCGAAATCCTGGTGCTGTCCAAGGGCATCCTGGAGCGTTTCGCCGGGGCCGATCCGACCCTGCTCGGTGACGCGTCGCTGCCGTGGTCAGTGGCGTGCTACAAGGATGGCGCCATTGATGCGGGGGCTCCGTTCGGGGTCGCGATCAATTCGTCTGACTGCATCGCCTACGGCCTGAGCACCAAGCCGCCGGTATACAGCGACCTGAAGATCTACATCGAATACTACCTTGCCGAACAGCAGCTTGATGCGAACGGCCTCGGCACCGGCTCGATGGGCATCTACGATGATCCGAGCGGGCCTTTCAACGGGGTGACGGCGGACCAGGGGTACGTCGCCTTTCAAAGGCTGTTCGCCGAAACGACGGCAGGTGCGACCTTTCGCCAGCGCTACTGGATCAAACCCGGGGGAAATGGCCGCATCTGCGATGTGGTGCAGACGAACACCCCCGTCCTGATCCGGGTGCTGTTCACCCGGACCACGGATCCATCCTACAAGCAGCAGTTCATCACCGGCGTCCGGTTCTGAGCATTCTCAGCGCCTGGTGCAACTGAACCCACGGGGCGTCGCTTGAAGCATCGACGATCCCCATCGTCGTGCATCCGGCCCGGAGCCATCCATCTGCCAAGCGGATCGGGTCCAACTGGGGCCTAGAATCGGACCATCGGATACCTATATCCGGTTTTCCACGCACGAGGCACCACGCATGTCCACCTCCCACGACCAATCCGCCCTGACCCTCGACGGCAATGAAGCCGCCGCCGTGGTCGCCCATCGCCTGAGCGAGGTGATCGCGATCTACCCGATCACGCCCTCCACCCCGATGGGCGAGTCGTCCGACGCCTGGTCGGCCGCGGGCAAGAAGAACCTGTGGGGCACGGTGCCCATGGTGGTCGAGATGCAGTCCGAGGGCGGCGCGGTCGGCGCGGTCCACGGCGCGATCCAGGGCGGATCCCTGACCACGACGTTCACCGCGTCGCAGGGTCTGCTGCTGATGATCCCGAACATGTTCAAGATCGCGGGCGAGCTGACCCCGACCGTGTTCCACGTCACCGCCCGCGCCATCGCCGCGCAGGGCCTGTCGATCTTCGGCGACCATCAGGACGTCATGGCCTGCCGTCAGACTGGCTGGGCCCTGGTCGCCTCGGCCAACGTGCAAGAGGTGCAGGATCTCGCCGCGATCAGCCACGCCGCCACGCTCGAAGCCCGCATCCCCGCCCTGCATTTCTTCGATGGTTTCCGCACCAGCCACGAAATCGCCAAGATCGTGCCGCTGAGCGACGACGACCTGCGCTTCATGATCCGCGATGATCTGGTGCAGGCCCACCGTGCCCGCGCCCTGACGCCGGATCAGCCGCTGCTGCGCGGCACCGCGATGAACCCGGACGTGTACTTCCAGGCGCGCGAGGCCTGCAACCCGTTCTACGACCGCGCCGCCGGCATCTTCCAGGCGACCATGGACCGCTTCGCCGAGCGCACCGGCCGCCGCTACCACCTCTTCGACTACGACGGCCACCCGCAAGCCGAACGCGTGATCATCAGCATGGGTTCGGGCGCGGAAACCGTGCGCGAGACGGTGAAGCATCTGGCCGCCCCTGGCGCCCAAGGCGGACAGGGTGAAAAGGTCGGCGCGATCACGGTGCGCCTCTATCGCCCGTTCAGCGTCTGGCACCTGCTGCGCGCCCTGCCCGCCAGCGTGAAGTCGATCGCCATCCTCGACCGCACCAAGGAACCCGGCGCCGGAGCGGATCCGCTGTTCCTCGACGTGGTGACCGGTCTGGCCGAGGCGATCGGCGCCGGCAACGCGCCCTTCGCGGCGATGCCCAAGGTCATCGGCGGGCGCTATGGCCTGTCGTCGAAGGAGTTCACCCCGGCGATGGTGAAGGCCGTGCTGGATGAACTGTCGCAGGCCAAGCCCAAGACCAGATTCGTGGTCGGCATCGAGGACGACGTCGGCCACTTGTCGCTCACCTACGATCGCTCGTTCACCATCGAAGATCCGCAGACCGTGCGCTGCCTGTTCTACGGCCTCGGCAGCGACGGCACGGTCGGCGCCAACAAGAACTCGATCAAGATCATCGGCGAAGAGACCGACAACTTCGCCCAGGGCTATTTCGTCTACGATTCCAAGAAGTCCGGCAGCCTGACCATCTCGCACCTGCGCTTCGGCCCCAAGCCGATCCACGCGCCGTACCTGGTCGACCAGGCGCAGTTCGTCGCCTGCCACCAGGACCTCTTCCTGGAGCGCATCGACATCCTGGCGTCCGCCGCGCCGGGCGCGACCTTCCTGCTCAACAGTCCACATGCCGCCGACGTGGTGTGGTCGAAGCTGCCGCTGCCGGTGCAGCAGTCGATCATCAGCAAACGGCTGAAGTTCTACACCATCGACGCCACCACGGTGGCCCGCAACACCGGCATGGGTGGCCGCATCAACACGGTGATGCAGACCTGCTTCTTCGCCATCTCGGGCGTGCTGTCGAAGGACGCCGCGATCGCCAAGATCAAGGAATCGATCAAGAAGACCTACGGCAAACGCGGCGAGGCCGTGGTGCAGCAGAACTACGCTGCGGTCGACGCGTCGCTTGCCGGCCTGCATGAGGTCGTCGTCCCCGCCAGCGCCACCAGCACCCTCGGCATCAAGCCGCCGGTGCCCGCCAACGCGCCGGCCTTCGTCAAGGACGTGCTCGGCCCGATGATCGCCTTCAACGGCGACAGCCTGCCGGTGTCGGCGATGCCGGTGGACGGCACCTTCCCGACCGGCACCGCGATGTGGGAAAAGCGCGGCATCTCGCTCGACATCCCGGCCTGGGAAGAAGACCTCTGCATCCAGTGCGGCAAGTGCTCGTTTGTCTGTCCGCATGCGGTCATCCGCCAGAAGCTCATCGAGCCTGCTGCGCTCGCCCAGGCCCCGGCCGGCTTCAAGCACGCCAAGAGCACCTTCAAGGAATTCCCGAACCAGCGCTTCACCATCCAGGTGTCGGCCGCCGACTGCACCGGCTGCGGCATCTGCGTCGAGGCCTGCCCGGCCAAGGACAAGAAGCAGGTCGGCCGCAAGGCGATCAACATGGTCACCGGCCTCGAACCGCAGAAGGTCGCCGACGCGAACTGGGAATGGTTCGTCAAGCAGCCCGAGGCCGACCGCCTCGCCTTCGCGCCGACCACGGTGAAGTCGTCGCAGCTTTTACAGCCGCTCTTCGAGTTCTCCGGTGCCTGCGCCGGCTGCGGCGAGACGCCCTACGTCAAGCTGCTGTCGCAGCTCTTCGGCGACCGCCTGCTGATCGCCAACGCGACCGGCTGTTCGTCGATCTACGGCGGCAATCTGCCGACCACGCCGTACACCAAGAACCCCGAAGGTCGCGGTCCGGCCTGGGCGAATTCGCTCTTCGAAGACAACGCTGAATTCGGCATGGGCATGCGGCTGTCCGTCGACAAGCATGAAGAGCAGGCCCGCGAACTGGTCGCCACCCTGAAACCGACGCTCGACGCAGCGCTGGTCGAGGCGATCCTGGGCGCCGAACAGAAAACCGAGGCGCAGATCGGCGAACAGCGCAAGCGCATTGTCGCGCTCAAAGCCGCGCTGGCTGGCCGCACCGACGCCCAAACGAAGAACCTGCTCTCAATCGCCGACTACCTGGTGCGCAAGTCGGTGTGGATCCTCGGCGGTGACGGCTGGGCCTACGACATCGGCTACGGCGGTCTTGATCACGTGCTGGCCAGCGGCCGCAACGTGAAGGTGCTGGTCCTCGACACCGAGGTCTACTCCAACACCGGTGGCCAGGCGTCGAAGTCGACGCCGCGCGGCGCGGTGGCCAAGTTCGCCGCCAACGGCAAGGGCGCGGCGAAAAAGGACCTCGGCCTGATGGCGATCGCCTACGGCAACGTCTACGTCGCCCGCGTCGCGATGGGAGCCAACGACGCGCACACACTCAAGACCTTCCTTGAGGCCGAGGCCTACGACGGCCCGGCGATCATCATCGCCTACAGCCACTGCATCGCGCACGGCATCGACATGCGCAAGGGCCTGACGCAGCAGAAACTCGCGGTCGATTGCGGCCATTGGATGCTGACCAACTTCAACCCCGACGCGCCGGCCGGTTCGAGCGGGCTGACCATCACCTCGAAAGAACCGTCGATCCCCTTCGAGACCTACGCCTACAACGAGACGCGCTACCGCATGCTCAAGCAGTCGGATGAAGAACGCGCCGACAAGTTGCTGGCCGAGGCCCGCGTCGACACCAAGTCGCGGCAGCAGCTCTACCGCCAAATGGCACAGATGGCCCGGGGCGAGGCCGCCGCTGCTCCGGCCCCCACTGCCCCGCCCGCCGCGCCCTGAACCCGCTCTGCGCGGAGACGCCTCCGCGCAGCCCCCTTTCACGCCCCTTCGGATGGACCAACCATGGCCGACCTCACCACCACCTACCTGGGCCTGAAGCTCAGCCACCCCGTCATCGCCGGCGCCGGACCCCTGGCCAAGCGCCTCGACGGCGCCCAGCGCCTGGCTGATGCCGGTGCGGCGGCGATCGTGCTGCATTCGCTCTTCGAAGAGCAGATCCGCCACGAGTCGCGCGAACTCGACCATTACCTGAACCAGGGCACCGGCACCTTCGCCGAGGCCGCCGAGTACTTCCCCGACCTCGGCCATTACAACGTCGGGCCCGAGGGCTACCTCAAGCACGTCAGCGCGGTCAAGAAGGGCGTGAAGGTTCCGGTGATCGCCAGCCTGAACGGCGTCAGCACCGCCGGCTGGGTCGACCACGCCCG
>CAMCMZ010000047.1 GCA_945876185.1 Candidatus Kuenenia stuttgartensis
GCGCATTACGGCTCGCATCGTTCGCCAACCCAGGCTTCGACCGTTCGGTTACCCGATACGATCGCCAAGTCAGCTACATGTTGCAGGCTTTTACATGGTCGATCCTTTCAATCGACAAGGTTGGTCAGGCTTGGCCTGACGCACCAAAGAATTGATAAACCAGCGGCGCAATTCACGCCGCAAGTGTTCGGCCGGAGGCACCAGGCGCCTGGACGCGACGGGGAATGTATCCTCCTGATAGTCGGCCATCGTTTGACACAAATCTGAACTGGCGACCAGCAAGGGGAAATCGAAGCGATCGGAACGGCCGTTGGTTGAAAGCCCCGCCCCAGGAACCGGTTCATAGCCGGGTCGGATGATTCCCGCCGCCTGGGGAATATCGGCCCGGATAAACAGCATGAGGGGAAAGATCTCGCTTTGCAGAGACCGAGAGAAGAAATATTCCCACGTGCTTTGATATTCGCCAAGAAACTCAGGCAACAGTTGCCGAATCCGCGCCTGATCCGCGGGAATAAAGGCCCAGATGATCCGTTCCCTCGCCGCAGCAGATGCAGCCAGTTGTTCCGGGGTTGCGGTGGCGCGTTGACGATCCGCATCAGCACGCCTCTCCTGCACACCGGGTACAAGCCGCAGGACTTCGTCCAGCAATTGCGGCGCGGTCAGTTTTTCGGCCTGGGCGGTCATCACGGTCACCCCAGGGGCAGGGACGAATGACTCACGAAGATCCAGCAGCCAACTGCCGTTTGCCAGTTCCAGATGGATTCCAAGGAATTGGGAATGAAAAGTCCCGTCCGGCTTGATGAAGACGATTTTGCCCTTCCAGAACCTGCCTCCCCTGGCATCGGGCAGGCCGAGTTTCACCAGTTCATCCGCAAGTGCCTTGATTTCGGCGATTTCAGACGCCCGGCGTTCCGACGCTGCGGATGCGGGCGACGTTACACCGGGCCGTGGGGCCGGTTCGGGTGGGTTTGGCGATGGCGGCTCGCCGCCGATCAAAACAACGGAGAGGATCGGGCTCAGGATCAGGAGCGGCGTGAATCTTCCCATGCGGAATGCTCCGGAACTGCGGTGGGACTGACTGGGCGGTCTGTGCAGGGTGATGTCTTGGCCGGCGCGAGCAATCGCCGCCGTCCTGTCGACACAGGTCCATAGCCAGTTCGGTGCAGTTCTGCTCGCCCGGCTTTCGTCGCCCCTTGCCGTGATCCCGTATGCGCAATGCTGCGCCCATGCCCAACCTCCTGCGCTGCGCCGTCGCCCTGGTCATCATTATTGCCGCCGTGTTCGCCTCGGCCTGCACCTGGCGCGAGAAGCCGGGCAAGCCGGATTACGCCAGACCGCTGGCGCCGGGGGCGAAGCCGCTGCGCGAGGTCGATGCCGCCACGCTGCCCGAACTGACCGTCGGCGTCGCTGACCGCGAGCGTCTGCGCGCTGGCATCAAGCGCAGTCTCGACTGGCTGGCGAAGCCGGTGGCGGCGCAGCGATACCAGGGGCACCTGTCCGGCTTCAGCCGGGAGCAGATCGTCGCCAGCCTGACCTTGCTTGACCGTACCATCGCCGAAGCGCGCGACGATGCGGAACTCAATCGCCTGGTGAAGAGCCGCTTCCGCGCCTACATGTCCGTCGGCTGGGACGATCGGGGCACGGTATTGTTCACCGGGTATTTCACTCCGGTCTTCAACGCCCGCTTGCAACCCGACGCGACCTTCCGCTTCCCACTCTACCGCCGGCCCGCCGATCTGGTCAGTACGGGCACGCCCGGTGTGGCCGACAACACCCTCGCTTTGCGAAAATTGCCGGATGGGACCACCGCCGCCTATCCCAGTCGAGCCGAGATCGAAGCCACGGGACTGCTGAAAGGCCAAGAGATCGCCTGGCTCGACGACGCCTTCGCGGTCTACCTCGCGCATGTGCAGGGCTCGGCGAAACTGCGCCTGGCCAACGGCGAACTGCTGGAGATCGGCTACGGCGGCACCAACGGACACCCCTACAAAGGCATCGGCCAGGAACTGGTCAAGGACGGCAAGCTGGCTGCCAACGAGTTGAGCTACGCCCGCATGGTCGCCTGGTTCCACTCCCATCCCGACCAGGTGGCGGAATACACCCGGCGCAATCCGCGCTTCGTTTTCTTCCAGGAGGCGAAGGGCGGGCCATACGGCTCCATCGGCCAGCGGGTCGAACCCGACATCAGCCTCGCAACCGACAAGGGCATCTTCCCGCCCGCCGCGCCGGTGCTGGTCAAAACGCGGATGATCGTCCCGCCCGGCCAGGATCTCGCCAAGTACGCGGCGTTGCGCCTGGATCAGGACACTGGCGGCGCCATCCGCGCACCCGGTCGCTGCGATCTGTACATGGGCGAAGGCGACGAGAACGGACAGCGCGCCGGGGCGCAGTACGAAGAGGGCGCGCTGTTTTATCTCATCGCGCGCGAGTGAAGCCGCGCGGGCGGCGCATCCTTGGCTGGTCTGCCGGACTGCAACCGGTGGTTTTCAGCACCGCTTGACGGCCGCTTCCGGCCCTACGCTTCCGCCCCACCGAGGTGATCCATGGCCCAGTCCCCGTTCCTTGCTGAACTGTCCCGTGTCGGCGTGGTCGCCGTAATCCGTGGCACGTCCGCCGATCAGGCGGTTGAGATGGGCCAGGCTCTGGTCGCCGGCGGGATGCTCGGCATCGAGGTGACCTTCACCACGCCCGACTGCGCCAGGGCCATCCGCCAGCTGCGCGACTTCGCTCCGGCCAGCGTGGCGGTCGGCGCAGGCACCGTCCGTTCCATCGCTGATTTGGAAGCCGCTGCGAGCGCCGGCGCCGGTTTCGCCGTGAGCCCGCATTTCGATGTCGCGATCTGCACGGCGGCGAAGCGCCTCGGCATCCCCTACTTGCCCGGCTGCATCACCCCGACCGAGATCCTGACTGCCTGGAATGCCGGTGCGTCGTGCATCAAGTTGTTCCCGGGCAGCCTGGTTGGCGTCGATTATGTGAACGCAATCCGTGGTCCACTGCCCGATGTGCCGTTCATGCCCACCGGCGGCGTGACCTTGGCCAACATGCCCGAATGGTTCGCCGCTGGGGTGGTCGCGGTCGGCATGGGCGGCGGTCTCGCTAAGGGCACGCCGGCGCAGATCACGGCGGCGGCGCAGGCGGCGATGGCCCGGCTAGGCGAGATCCGCGTGAGCCGACCGGGCTGAATCCAGGCTGATCGCCTGATCTGTCCGCCCCTGATGGCGGACAGCCCGGATCGCGATCAGAGTTCTGGCTGCACCCGGCCGCTGGCAGTGCCCTGCCGGCACCATTCCGTCCACCATACCATTCTGGTTACCCAACATGCCTTCCCCAGGCACCAGTCCGACCTCACGCAGGGCCCTTGCGGATTTTCTCAGTCCGATCTGCCCCCCATCGTCGCGACGCCGACTCAGCCGCTCACAGCGCCAACGCACCCTGACCATCGCCGGGATCGAGGCTGTGGTCATCGGGCCGCTGGGCGCTGCCTGGGCAGTCTGGCCGATCCCCCTCATCGCTGGGCTGGGGGCGGGCACGGTTCTGATCGCGCTGTTCAGCACGGTCCTGATGCTTGGCCCAGCCGTCCTCAATCCATTCGCACCGCAACTGATCCGCTGGATCGGCGGCAACAAGCGGACCGTCGTGGTCACCGGATACCTCCAGGTGGTGCTGCTGGCTCTCTTCGTATTCCCATTGCACTTTAGCGCCTCGAACTGGTCCATCGCTGCCGGCATGACGCTCGCCTTTCTCACTAGTGCCATCGGCGCCCTGGGCAGCACGGCCTGGATGAGTTGGATGGGGATGATCATCCCACCTGCCCTGCGAGGACGTTATTTGTCCAACCGCATGCTGGTGTTTCTGATCTCGTTCCTGCTCACCGGCTTCCTCTTCTCCATCCTGGTGCAATACCTGCCCCTGCGCGACAGCGCCTGGGCACTGTCGATCATCTTCCTGGTCGCAGCGGCTTCCCGACTGTTCTCGATCATCCTGATAACCGAGCAGGCGGAATTTCCGCACCGAAAGGAAGAAGGCTACCGCTCAGCCGTGCACGCCATCCCCAGCCCAAGCGGCATCTTCGCTTTCATCCGCTCGATGCCCTCCACCCCGGTCGGACGTTGGATGCTGATCGCCATCGCCGCCCAATTCACGGCAGTGATGGGAGGCCCGTTTTTCGTGCAGTTTCTCTGCACTCCCGCGCCCAAGGGCATGGATCTGCCGAACTTCCTGCCGATGACCTTCTTCCTGCTGATGCACCTGAATCCGATCACATCGCTGCTGGTCCAGCCGGTGGTGGGCAAATTGCTCGATCGTCATGGCCCGGGCGCGTTGATGCGCGCTGGCCTGATCGGGGTCGTCCTGGTGCCGATTGGGATGACCTTTTGGCCCCTGGTGCCGGTGCTCATCGCCTTCGAACTGGTGAGCGGGGTTTCCTGGAGCATGGTCAACAATGCGTCGGGGGTGCTCCTGCTTTCGTCCCACCGCGATCCGGTCGAACGCTCGCGCCTGATCGGCTATTACATGACCATCCTCGCGTTCTGCCAAGTCGTCGCCTCGATAACGGGGATGATTCTCATTGCGGTGGTGCCGGAAATCGGCGACTCCCCTTATCGCACGATCTTCCTGATCAGCATGGTCCTGCGCCTGCCGGTGCTTTTCCTGGCCATCCGCTGGCTGCCCTCGATGCGCTTCGCCAGTGACGACGAACGTTTCGGCCTCTGGCGACTGATCCCTGGCGCCGAACCCATGGTAGGGCTGGGCCGGGGATTGTGGCGGGTGGTGCGCGGCGACGGTTGATCCCATCCGGAAACCGAGCGTGAGCCACTCAGATTTCAGTATGTCGGCGGGCTTGAATTCTCTGATTTCTCTTGTAGGAAAGCGCTTCCACGTTGATTTCCGCGTCGGCAATCAACGTCCAGGAACTGCACCATGGATTCCATGACCTCCTTTGAACGCCTTGATGCCGCCATCGCAGGGAAACCAGTCGATCGCCTGCCCTGGAGCCCTTTCCTTGCCTACTTCTGGGAAGCCCAGCCGGAAGATCGCAGGTCGCGTGGGCCATTGGCCTTCCTGCATGAGGTAGGCGCAGACCCGCTCTGGCGCGGAGCCCCCTGCCCGGTGCGGTCGATCGTGGACGGAATTGAGATCAGCGAAACCAAAGATGAGGCAAACATCCGGACCGAAACCCGGACGCCAGTCGGCAACCTGCACACCCGGCACCAGTTGAGCGGACCCGGCGGGACCTGGTTCCTGGTCGAACACGCCTTGAGAACCGTTGCGGATTTCCGCATCCAACTCTGGATCGAGGAACACACCCGGTTCGAGATCGATCTCACCCAGGTGGATGAACACTTCGCTGGCGACGGCCGCGAGGGCCTGTCGATCGGAATGCTTTTTCCGCGTGGGAAGACCGCTTTCCAGTCGCTGGTCGAGACCTTGGTCGGCACCGAGGAACTGGCCTACGCGCTTGCCGACTTCCCAGACGAGGTCGAGGCGTTGTACACGGTGATGCGCGACAACGATCTGCGGGCGGCGCGTCTGGCGGTGGAGGCTCCGTACCGCCATTTCATCACCTGGGAGGACAGTTCAACCCAGAACTATTCCCCGGCACAATACCGCCGCTACATCGCGCCCGAGATCGCCGACCTGTGCCAGATTCTGCATGGCCAGGGAAAACATTACATCCAGCACGCCTGCGGCCATGTGAAGGCGCTGCTGCCCACGATGCACGCCAGCGGGGTGACGGCGGTGGAAAGCCTGTCGCCGCGCCCGACCGGCAACGTCAGTCTGGCTGAGGCGCGTTCAGCCCTGGGCCCCAAGGTCGGCATCATCGGTGGCATCGAACCGACCGAATTCCTGCGTCGTCCGCTGCCCGAGTTCCGCGCCTATGTCGAGCAGGTAATCGCCGACGGGGAAGGAGGTCCGTTCGTCCTGGCCAACAGCGATTCCTGCCCACCCGGCGTGACGATTGAGAAGTTCCGGCTGGTTGGCGACATCGTTCGGGGACATTGAACCGCATCTCCTTTCTTTCGCACGTCTTTCAGGTCAACATTCCTTCCAAGGAGTTCCCGTATGATCCGAAACATCCTCGTCGTCGGTTGCGGTGTCATGGGCCGCACTTGGCTGAAGGCCATCACCGAGAACCCCCGGGTGAAGCTGGCGGGCGTGGTCGATGTCCGGCTGGAAGCCGCGCAGTCCGCCGCCAAGGATTTCGGGCTCGCCCCGGGCCAGGCCTTCACTGACTTGCGCCAGGCGATCACCGCGGTGCGGCCGGACTTCATCTGCGACATCACCATCCCTGAGGCGCACTGCCCGAGCACGGTCACCGCGTTGAAAATGGGAGTGCCGGTGCTGGGCGAGAAACCGCTCGCCGCCTCTATGGCCCAGGCCCGCACAATGCTGAAGGCTGCGGATCAGACGAAGATCTTGTACGCAGTCAGCCAGTCGCGGCGGTACAATCCCAACCACCGCACGATTGCCGACCTGGTGCGCACTGGCGCGATCGGTCGGCCGACCACGATCAACTGCGACTTCTACATCGGGGCGCATTTCGGCGGCTTCCGCGACACCATGGAATCGCCGCTGATCCTCGACATGGCGATCCATCATTTCGATCTCTGCCGCATGATCACCGCCGCCGATCCGGTCGCGGTATATGCGCACGAGTTCAATCCCGCCGGATCCTGGTACCAGGGCAAGGTCGCCGCCTCGGTCATTTTCGAGATGAGCGACGGCCTCGTGTTCACCTACCGGGGAAGCTGGTGCGCCGAAGGCTGCCACACCTCCTGGAACGGTGATTGGCGGGTTATCGGCGATCGTGGCACGCTGCTCATGGCGGGCGACAAGGCACCGCTCGGGCGGCGGGTGAAGGCCGGCGGTAAACCGGGATTCCACGCTGAATTGGAGGACATCCCCGTCACCGTGGCACCGCTCAAGGACAACGAGATCCGTGGAGCATTGCAGGAGTTCCTCGATGCGTTCGATGGCGGTCCGAAACCGCAGGGTGAAGTCCACGACAACATCAAGAGCCTGGCCATGGTGTTCGCGGCGATCGCCAGCGCCCGCGCCGGCCGGCGCATTCCGGTGAAATGCTGAACCCATCTCCCGACTGCATCCCACTCCATCCAACTCCATCCAACCGCCACCCCCTCGACCCGGAAATCCCATGCCCAGCAATGCCCCCGCCCCGCAAGAAACCATCCGCATCGGCACCTTGGCCAATGCCGGAACTGGCACCGCGAACTACCTCAGGCAGATCCTGCCCCACGGATTCGAAAGCTTCAGCCTGACCTTCTGGCAGAGCACCAACGGCCTCGACCTGGCTCGCCTGGCCGACGAGGTCAAGGCCACCCTGGCGGGCACCGGGGCGGTGATCTCATCGCTGGGCGTTTTCGGAAACCCGCTCGGCAACCAGCCCAAGGACCAGGAGACCCGCGACGCGTGGAAGCAGTGCATCACCGCGGCGAAGTTGTTCGGCTGCGACATCGTGGGTGGTTTCGCCGGCCGCCTGGTCAACCAGCCGATCGACAAATCGATGCCGGCCTTCACCAGCTTCTTCGGCGAACTCGGCCGCTATGCCGCCGACCAGGGCGTGCGGATCGCCTTCGAGAACTGCGACATGGGCGGAACCTGGGGTTGGGGCGACTGGAACCTCGCGCACGCACCCGACGCGTGGGAGATGCTGTTCAACGCCGTGCCGCTCGAAAACCTGGGCCTGGAATGGGAACCCTGCCACCAGCTCAACAGCCTCATCGACCCCCTGCCGCAACTGCGCAAGTGGGCAAAGAAGGTCTTCCACGTCCACGGCAAGGACGCGACCGTGCAGTGGGACGTGATCCGCACCAAGGGCATCCGTGGCAACACGCCCTGGGTCCACCACCGCACGCCCGGATTCGGCGACAGCAACTGGACCGAGATCATCAGCATCCTGCGCCAAAACGGCTTCAAGGGTTCGATCGACATCGAGGGCTGGCACGATCCGGTTTACCGCAAAGACCTCGAGATGACTGGCCAGGTTCACGGCCTGAACTACCTCAAAAACTGCCGCACCACCTATATCCCCAATCCGGTCTGAACCGGGTCGACCATTGGTGCGGCGCCGAGCCCGACTAGGGTCCGCGCATGCTCAAGGGACTGCGCGCCGTCGACGCTGCCACCATCGCCCGCCTGTGCGGGGCTGACCGCAGCCTGCTCATGCGCGTCGGCGCGCTGCTCAATGCCAAGGTCGCCTTCACCGCGCTCGCGCTCGAACGCTGCGCGACGGATGCAGCAGCGAAGAAAGTCGCCCTCGACCGACGGCTGAAGGACGCCGACGACCTCGCGTTCTGCGCCCTGGTGGCCGAACATGCGGCCGACGGCAGCGGACTGATCCTGGCCGGAGCCGACCATGAGGTCGAACCGGGTTGGCGCGTGGTCGCGGTCGAGGACGAGATCGGCAACCCCCTCTTGGCAGCTGAAAGCGCCGCGGCTACAACAGCAGCGGCCGAGCAATCCACCGCAGAAGCGGCAACGAAGACCCGGGAAGCCGTATTGGAATTGCCGACCGCCGGATCACCCCAGCAACTGCTCGCCAACCTGCCCGGAGCCCTGCGCGGCCCGGTCGAGGGCCTGTTCGCGGCCCGCGCCGACGATCAGCGCGCGGCGGCTTTGGAGCAACTGCGCTATGCCGCGCCGCCGCTGTCCGTCGTGGGCGAACTCATGCCGCTGCTGCTGGCGGACGGGGCGGAACTGGTGCGCGAGCGCGCCATCGGCCTGCTCGCCGCTGCCGGGGCCGGGGTCGCGGTGGTCGACCTCGTCCGTGCCCTGCAGCGGCGCGATGACGAGGCCGTCGACCGGCTGGCCGAATCGGTCGTGCACCTGCCTGCGATCCAGCAGGATCTGGTGGTCGCTGCCGCTGTTTCGACCGCCGCGCGCGGTCTGGCCTCGCCCGCCCTGGTGCGGCTGTGCACCCGGTTGGCGCGCCATCTGGCGGCGCATCCCGCGCTCGACCGCCTGATCGAACTCCTGCTGCCGACCCGGCTTGGTCTCCTTGATCTGGTGCGCTCGCTGCAACAGCACGACGCCCCGCGCGTCGCTGCGATCCTGGCCAACCGCCTTGGTTCCGGCGCCGAGGCCGATGCGGCGCTCATCGTTCTCCTGGCCCGGCCCGACGACGTTGCCAGCAGCGACGATCGCAGCCGCCTGCTCGAACGCGGCATCGCCCTCCTGCTGGCGGCTGACGCCGAACCACGCAATCGCATGGGCCTGGCCGCAGCCCTGTTACGCCTGAGCAGCGATCCGGCCTGTCGGAGCGTCCTGGTCGAACGCCTGGTCGCCGCCGCGCCCGGCTTCGGCGCGGCCTTCGACACCAGCATCTACTGGCTGGTGGCCGAGCTTTGCCGCGATGGTGCGCTGACCGGTGCGCCGGCCCAGACCCTGGCGGAATCGCTACGACTGCTTTTGCGCCAGGCCCCGGGGCCGCACCTCATCGCGCTGCTCGAACAGCAGCTTCCAGGCCTGATCCCGGCCGATGATCAGACCCGTGGCTTGCTGGTCGAGCCGATGGTCGAGGCCACCGCCCGCTTCATGGGTGGCCGCATCGACGATCTGGTTTCCGCCTGCCTGCTGTCGATCGGCCCGGCCGCCATCGAACCACTGTGGCGGATCGCTGAGGAAAGCCCACGCGCCCCGCTGCGCCGCTTCGCCCTGGCCGAACTGCCCGCGCTGTTGCTTCGCCTCGACTCCCCGGCCCAGCTCGCGGCCTGCGACCGTCTGCTGGCCGGGTTGACCCGGGCCAGCGATGGCGACGAACGCGGCCTGCTCGTCGCCGGAGCGGCCCGGCTCGCGACTGGCGATGCTGGTCGCCTGCAACGCTGCGACGACGCCCTGGGCACGCTCGGACGCTGGGGCATCGAGGCCACCGGTCAGGTCGCCGCCGCTGAGGCGCTGGCCCCCGCGCGCCGCGCCAGCCTGGTCGAGCACCTGCTGGCCGAGGTCGACACCGAGGTGCCCGACGTGCCGACCAGCACCCAGACCGACGCGGCCACCGGCGAGGTCACCTTCATCCTCGACGACCGCCTGAGCATCCACACCGAGGACGTGCCCCGCCTGCTCGCCAGCCTGCTGCGCGTCGCCCGGTCGCCGCACTGCGGCGAGGACCTTCGTCGCAAGGTGGTCGATCGGCTGTGCCGGCAGTGGCGCGAGGTGTCGAGCTGGCGCACCATCTGGGGCCCCGGCAATGTGGGCGAACTCGCACGCGTGCTCGGCGCCATGGCCGAACATCCGGACTTCCCCGGCCCCCTCCGCATCGCGGTGTGCGAGGCGCTGCTGCCGCGCCAGGACCAGCTCCTGGTCGCGCGCACCCTCGCTCGCGCCTTCACCGCCGGCGATGGCGCCTACCTGTCCGGCCTCGCCGGCAAGGCCGCCGCCCGCCTCATCGCCCGCGCCGCCGAAGGGACCTACGCCGACGATGAATTCGAGGAACTGGCCGAGACCCTGGTCGACTTCCTCGCCATCCCGCACCTTGGCCCTGATGCTGAACGGGTGCGCCGACGCCTCGCCGACGCCATCGTGCCTTACCGCGCCCACTGCGGCAGCCGCGCCCGCACCAAGATCAGGTACCTGATGCCGGAACTGCCGCTCGACGTGCGCGAACGCCTGGAATGGGCCGCACTGCCTGCACCGATGCCGAGCGGGCCGGTGGAGTGAGCCAAAAATCGCAATTGCACCCCATCTGCTGCGTTGGTCGTCAGTCATTGGGCGCTGCCCAACTCCTTCCTCCCGCCTTGCATCTGGGGCGCACTTGCGATTTTTCTCAAACTATCTGAGGTTTTTCCCTGCGGTATTGAGGATGAGAACCTGGCCGGCCTGTGTCCGATGCGGATCTGATCCGCTGCGTCGCTTCCATTGATCCGCGCAGGTCCGAACCAGACTGACCCACCCATGCGTCTCGTCAGTTTTGGTGCGCCCGGCGAGGAACAGGCCGGGGCGGTCGTCGATGGCTCCATCGTCCCGCTGAGCGAGCTCGGCTTCGACGGTTCGGTGCGTACGCTGCTCGCTTCCGGCCGGCTGGCGGAAATCACCGCGCGGGCGGCCACCTGCGGGCCGGGTGGGATCGCCTTTGGTTCCGTGCGATTGGGGCCGCCGGTCACTGATCCGGGCAAGATCATCTGCGTCGGACTGAACTACCACGGCCACGCGGCAGAGCAGAAATCCCCCCTCCCCGAACGTCCGTTGCTGTTCGCCAAGGCCTCCACCGCGCTGACCGGTTGCGCGGACCTTATCGTCATCCCGGATCCCGCCTGTGGCCCCGATTACGAGGTCGAACTCGTGGCGGTGATCGGCAAGCGCGGTCGCAACATCGACGAATCCCAGGCGATGCGCCATGTCGCCGGGTTCATGGTCGGCAATGACGTGTCCGCCCGGCGCTGGCAGAAGCAGGACGGGCAGTGGTTCCGCGCCAAGTCGAGCGACACCTTCATGCCGTGCGGACCATGGCTGACCACGCGTGACGAGGTCGGCGACCATCGGCAGCTGCGCCTGACCACGACCATCGGTGGCGTGGTGCTCCAAGACGCGCTGGCGAGCGATCTCATCTTCGACCTGCCGACGATCCTCGCCTACGCCAGCCGGTCGATGACCCTAGAACCGGGCGACCTGATCAGCACCGGGACTCCGGCCGGGGTGGGTTGTTACCGCAATCCGGTCAGATTCCTGCAACCTGGCGAAGTGGTGGAGTGCGCCATCGCCAGCGGTTCCTGCGACCTGGGTCGGCTCGCCAATCCGGTGGCTGAACCGCCTCCGCGACCGACCGCCGTTTCGGGAACGGGAAACTGACATGGGCCGGGCCCGGATCATCGTCTCGCTGCTGCTGCTGGGATTCGGCGCCCTGGTCGCGTGGCCGCTGGTGCGGACGAGCGTGACCCACCATTCGGTGCCCGGTGAGATCCTCGATGTGCTGCTGATGCCGCAGGGACGCGATCAGGTCCGGGTTCGCATCGCCTACGAGTTCAAACTCCCGAACCAGGATCTGACCATCGCCTGGACCCAGGCCGATGCGCGCTTCCGGCCGGTGGCCGATCCGGTCATGAACC
This sequence comes from Candidatus Kuenenia stuttgartensis, assembly GCA_945876185.1. Taxonomy (GTDB): domain Bacteria; phylum Planctomycetota; class UBA11346; order UBA11346; family UBA11346; genus BJHQ01. The sequence goes on from CAMCMZ010000047.1 coordinate 12,063, forward strand.
GCGACGATGCCGAGCGGCTGCTTGCGGGTCTGTACTACGATGACGAGCACCGCAAGCGCAGGCCGATCACCGTCTATTATCGCCTGAACCAACCCCAGGAGTCCGCGTTCTTCCTCAGTCCAGCCGCCGGTGCCGGTACCTCTCGGCATCCCCTCGGGCTGGTCCTGGCCACGGTTGGCCTGCTTGGGCTGCTGTTCCATTCCCGCGAAAGGGGCTGAATGCGCTTGATCCTGCCGCTGCTGGCCGTCGTCTTGTTGTGCGGCGGAACCGACTTGGGTGCTGGTGAAGTTGTGCTGCCGACCGCCCCGGCCGGTGTCCTCGAATGCCATGGCACCCTGGCGGGTGAACGCTTCTGGTTGCGACTGGAGACACCCAGCAAGGAATTCGGCGGCAACCGGGTGATGAACCTGCTCTACACCCCGCCGGTGCCGGCGATGGTCGCTGGCGCGCGGCTGCCGGACTGCCCACGGCTGCTCCTCGACCTCCACCTGCGCCTCGTTGCCTACAATGGTCGGGGGACGCTCAACCAGATCGTCCCGGCCGGCAAGGGCAGCGGATATTCCGTGGTGCGCGAACTCTGGGTGAAGGAGGAACTTCCAGCCGACCAGGCCGGCACCGGAAAATCGGCTGGCGAGGTCCCGCGCGAACAACGTCGGACCATCACCGGAGCCCGGACCTGGGATGTTCGCCTGGCCCCGTTGCTGGTCGCCCTCGCCTGGCGCAAGAGCGGACCTGAGGCCTCGGTGCGAGCGATGGATTTCTTCGGTCCTGCGGGTGAGGCGACCGTCGTGACCTGGCAGGGTGACACCGTGAGCATCGCTGGTCGCGCTCTGCGCATCGAAGCCGGTGCGGACGGCCGCGTGCGCCGGATCCTCGACCCCGCCGCCGCTCCTGGATCCGCGACCGTGCTCGACGTCGCGGCCTGGATCGACCCCGCGCCGGCCCCCACCCCATGACCCTAAAAATCGCAATTGCACCCCATCTGCTGCGTTGGTCGTCGGTCATTTGGCGCTGCCAAACTCCCTCCTCCCGCCTTGCATCTGGGGCGCACTTGCGATTTTTACAGGGAATTGTGGGTAGGCTGGTTTTGAGAGCGGGGCATTACCAGCAATCGAAGCAAGTTTAGGCATATCGACCCCGTCACCCATTGGGTGACCGCGCAAACTTCTTCAAAACCTCATTCGGAGGCCACTTGTGAAAAAACTCAAGGATCTATCGCAATGTTTAGGATGACTCACCTACGCGCGTTCCGTTCCACGTTTGCTGCTGCAGCGGTTCTGCTCCTGGGATTGGCCGGGGCAGCGGGATGCTCCCGCAAGGCCCAGCAGGATTTCGCCCCGGCCGACCTCATCCTGGTGCGCACCTACGGTTTCGAATCCACCGTGGCGGATCCGCAACCGGCCTGGTCGCCGGTGGGCAACCGCTTGGTGGTGCGCGCGGCCGGCGGTTTCGCCCTGCTCGATGAAGGCGTCGGCAAGCAGGATTACTTCACCGCAGCGACCCAGAAGGATTGCTATCACCCGGCCTGGATCGATGCCCGCCACTTCGTGCACGGCCCGGCGAGCAACGTCATCGCCCTTCCCGACGGCCGGGTGGTGCCGACCACCGAGGGCATCACCCTGGTCACCATCCCCGACCATCTGAGCCCCGACCGCAAGGCGCTAGCGAACTGGGGCTATCGGCCGCGCGTCGGCGATTTCGGTCGCGGCCCCGGCCGGGCGGTGGTGGTGCAGGTCGTCGACAAGATCGTGGTGCTCGATCCAGCTACCGGCGAAAGCACGGATTTCGCTGATGGTTTCTACGCCGAACCGCAACCCAACGGCCCCGGCATCGCCTGGCAGGAGACCCCGGTCTTCGAAGACGACCGCTGGACCGCAAAACACCTGCGCCGCGCCAAGTTGGTGGTGCGCTGGAAACCCGGGGTGACCAGCACCGTGATGGGTGGGGTGCAGCCGCGCTGGACCAGCGACGGCGGCGTGGTCTGCACCGTGATACGCGAAGAGCCCGGACCCAAGGCCGACTGGTGGTCGAAGGGTACCGACGTGGTGTTCCTCGCCGGTCCCGAGGCAGAACCGGTGATCATCGCCAAGGACGCCCGCGACCCCGCGCCGCATCCACGCTGGACGATCACTGCGGTGACCCGTTCATCCGGTGGACTCGGGCTCGCCGGCCGGGCTGGAGGCGTGCTTGCGCTCGCCGATCTCAACGCCCAGACCGCCGATATCGGAACCCAGCCCGCCTGGAGCGCCGAAGGCCTGCGCCTGGTCGCGGTCGAGCCGGGGCAGACCGCCGTCACCGCCATGCTCGGGAGCAGGCCAGGCGCCAAACCGGCACCGCAGGCGTTCCTGCGGGTGTACGTGTTCGGATTGCCCCAGGCAGCCACCACGACGGCAGCCACCACGACGGCCACCACCCAAAAACCCTGATTCCCGGACAGCAAACGCCCGCGCTGGCGAGGTTCGCCGGGCGACCTAGCCTCGCGACCATGCCACGCCCCCAACCGCTTGACGCCAACCCCGGCCGCAGCGCCAGCGTTTCACGCAAGACGCGCGAGACCGACATCTCCGTGACCTGGGATCTCAATGCCCCGGGCACCTCCCGCATCGACACCGGCATCGGGTTCCTTGACCACATGCTGGAGGCCCTCGCCAAGCACAGCGCCACCGGGTTGACGGTGTCCTGCAAGGGCGACCTCCACATCGACGGGCATCACACCAGCGAAGACGTCGGCATCGTCCTCGGCCAGGCCCTGCGCCAGGCTCTGGGCGACCGCGCCGGCATCGAACGTTTCGGCCACATCGCCTGCCCGCTCGACGAGGCCCTGGTCGAGGCGACCATCGACATCAGCGGACGCCCGTGGCTGTCGTATCATCTTGAACCAAAGGCCGCCCGCCTGGGCACCTGGGACACCGACCTCATCCCGGAATTCTTCGGCGGCCTCACCGACCAGGCCCGCATCTGCCTGCACCTGCGCCAGCTCGCCGGCCGCAACAGCCACCACATCGTCGAGGCCGGTTTCAAGGCCTTCGCCCGCGCCCTGCGTCAGGCGATCGCGGTCACCGGCAGCGGCGTGCCGAGCACCAAGGGCGTGCTGGGCTAGACGCCAGCCTCGGCCAGCACCGCCGTCGCATGGCGGGCGTAATGGCCGTGCAGATCATCGCGGTAGGATTCCAGCCAACGACGTGCGAGCTCACGACCGCCGCAACGCCACAAGGCGACCGCGAGGTGGATCTCGCGCAGGCAGCGTTCCCGTTCGATGGTGCAGATGCTGTCCGGATCGGCACTTTGCAGGAATCGGTCGAGGTCGGCCTGCGCATACCCGGTCATGCCAGGACGGTTGAGCAAGGCGCTCAGGATCGCCTGGGCCTGCGCACCCACTGCCAGATGCCGTGCAACAAGACTGGTGCAGACGAGAGCGATCGCCCGGACATGGCTGAGCGCCGCGTCATCGGGGAGTGCCTTGGCCCAGCGGGTGACGAGGTCAATGCCGTCCGCCGCACTGCAATGGGCGTATGCGATCAGCCGTGCATCGATCGGGCTTATCGTCGCGCCGAACTGATGCATGCCGGTGAAGCGCCAACCCTTGTCCCAGGCGTTGCCGACGAGCAGGTCATGCAAGACCGGCGCGGCTGCCGCATGACCCTGCATGCCGAGGACGAGCGCGGCGCGTTCCCGACGATCCGGATCAGTCAGGGCCTGGCGCAGCGCCGGTAGCGCGGCATCCGGAAAGGCGAACGCGGCGGCGACGCTGATCAGTTCGCTGAACCTGGTGGCGATCAACGCCTCCACCTGGGCAACCGGCAGCGGGAAGCTGTCGCTGAGGGTCGTCACCTCGGCCGGCAGGTGGCCCAGGGCGACGAGCCGTTCCTGGAGCGTTCGCACCGGCAACGCCTGGGTGCCGACGCCGATCTTCACCGCCAGCGCGACCGCGACGCCGGCGCTGAAACCGGCGTTCTGCACGTCGGCCTGCATGCGCACGACCGGCAACACATCGCGGTGCGCACTCATGCCCAGGCCGGTCACCAGCAGTCCATCGATGCCTTGCGGAAGCAGGCATCGATACGGCACCCAGGCGTGCATCGGTTTCTTGTCCATGACGTGGACCATGAACACCGGATGGATGGTGAAACCGTGGCTGTCGAAATTCGAACTCGCCCGCACCACCGCATCCGGAAAGCGCCGGTCGCAGCAGATGTCGATCGGGGTCAGTTCGTACTGGCCGCGGATCTGGCGCCGCTCGCGGCTGTCGATGATCGGCGCGGTATCCCAGGCCTGGGGGAACTTGCGCCGAGAGCGGGTCAGGATGCGGGTGGCGTCCACGGCATCGTTGTCGTCGCTGAAATCATGGTCGCTGTTCTGGTAGTCGACGCGGGGATCGACCGGCGACAGGCCGGTGCCCTGGACGGCAATGTGCTCTGCGGTGATCACCCGGCACGGTGCGCCGGCCGCGGCGGCGAGATCCGCCGACCCGGTTGCATCCACCGCCGCGCGGCAACGCACCAACCCCGCGCCGTGGACCCCGGCAACCAGGGCGCCGGTGATGCGCCCATCGACCACGCCTGCGGCGACCGCCTGGCAACCGAACCAGCAGCGGCCGTTGACCTCGTCGAGCAGGCGCAACCAGGCGTCCTGCTTGTGCTCCAGTACCCAGAAGGCGCCCTGTTCCTTGGGATAACGCGGTTCCCCGTAACTGGTCTGGACGCGCTGATTGAGTTCGGCCGTGAATCCGCTGCGGTTGCCATACCAGTAGCGGCTGATCCGGCCAAGCGTGCCGACGCCACCAAGACGATGCAGGCGCTCGATGATCAAGGTGGCAGCCCCCTCGCGTGCGGCAGCGATGCCGACGGCGGCCCCGCCGGTGCCTCCGCCCACGACCAGGACCTCCGCCTCGCCAAGCAGCGGAAGCTGCGCATCGTCCAGCGGCAGGGTCTCCAGGCCGGTGTTCGTCGGCCGGAATCCGCCGCGATCACCGCTGAGGTGTACTCCGCTCGTCGATCCGGGCAGGGCGGCGGATGCGGGGGTCGGCGCCGGCAGCAGCGCCCGCGCCAGGTGATCACCCAGGCGATCGCCGACCGCGCTCAACGCTGCCGGCGCCGCGATTTTGCCTGCGACGGCGCGTTCCAGATCAGCCGCCGGACCGAGCACCCACAGGCGCGGTTCGACTGTCGCCAGGGCATCAAGCGCGAACGTTTCGGCACCCGACCAGGCGCTCGCCCGATTTCCGCCACGGATTCCGACCGGTGGCAACCACCACGACCAGTCGGACATGGCCACCGACCGGGGATGGAACGCCCGCAACTGGGCCTGAGCCTGCAGGGCATGCAAGGCGGTCGGAGTCCATTGCGGCAGGGCGATCTCATCACGACGGACGGAGAGGGTCAGACCCGAGCCGGCACCGTTGAGTGGTGTGGCGGATTCCGTTCCAGGAATCAGCTCGCCCACCTGGGCCAGGATGGCCGTCTCGACCGTGAGTGTTCCGCCATCCCACGCGTCAAACGCCAAGCCGGCCTGCCGGGTGAACGGCGCGCTGTGGCCGGCGTCGACCACGGCCCGCGCCACCACCGCGCTGCGACCGCCGCGATGCGCGACGATGGCGCCGCAGACCTTTCCTGCGGCATCGCGCACCACACCGCACGGCAGGGCGCCGAGGATGACCCGGATGCCAGCTTCGATCACTGCCGTTTCGCAGGTTGTTTTGGCATGCAGCGGTGAGGGACAGCGACCGGCGGGAAACAAGGCCGCCGCCAGCGGATCGTTGATCGCAGCACCGGGGAGCAGCCGCAGGTAGGCCGCAATATCGTCGCCGAGTCCACTCAGGGGTGCCGCGATCAACACCCTCAAACCGGCGCGTCGCGCCGCCAGGGCGCAGGCGCAGGCCCCGGCACTGCCACCGAGGATGAGCAGGTCGACGCGGTCGGCGATGGAGATGCAGGTGTCCATGATCCGATCCTGCGCCATGCCGTCGGCGACGCCCAGGAACAAGACTGGACCGAGTCGGACGTCCATGGCATATTCTGGACATCAATGCCTGGATCAGCAGATTTCCATCGGATGGAAACCGGATTCGGCGTGGTCGAATTCGGTCTGGACCGCTGCTATGACGGGCCGGTGCCAACATCCGGCAACCAGCGCCGGCATCGCGATCCGGTGTGGTGCGCCTGGATCATCCGCGGCGGCAAAGTGCTGGTCTGCCATGCGGGCGGCCGGCTGGAGGCAGGACCAGGTGCCCTGATGCTGATGCCCCACGGCCTGCTACGCGACCAGCAGTTCAGCTCGGGCGCTCGCATCGCCTCCTTGCGCCTGCGTTTGCGCCGCAGTGATGGAGCACCCACGTTCCGCTATGCGCCGCCCCTCGTCTTGGCCGCCCCAGAAGGGTTGGACGCGGCGATTCGCGCGCTCGCCGCCTGCCTCGCCACCAGCCCAGTCGAGGGCACCATGGAAGCGACCGCGCAACGCCTCGCTGCTTTTGGCGCTGCGCTGGCGCAGTGGTGGCGGACCTGCCTCGGTGCTGGATGGCTGCCAACCGAACGCGCTGCCCTTGATCCACGTCTCGGAGTCGTGCTGGCGCTTCTCGAAGCCCATGGCCGCATCGCCCCTGCACCCTGGGGATCGCTGGAATCCGCGAGTGGATTGTCGCGCCGCCAACTCGACCGGCTCTTCCAGTCCCAACTCGGCTGCAGTCCAGCGACCTGGCTGAACGAGCGCTGTGGAGAACGCGCTACCACCCTGCTCGCTCAACCGGGGCTACCGATCAAGGCCGTGGCAGAACGCTGCGGCTTCGCCGATACCAGCCACTTTGTGCGCTGGTTCCGCCGTCATCACGGTGCGACACCAGGTCAGCGGCGTCTGGGGGTCTGAACGTCAAAACCTGGGTCAGTACCTGCATGTTTTCGTTTCATCCGCGCAGGCCTCAGGGCTTCGTCGTCTGCGCCGCCGACGGTTGGGCCACGGTGTGCTCAAGCGATTTCCCTGCCGCCGTCGTCACCGTGGTTTTCACCCCGGCCCCATCGCGCACCAGGTGGATGGTCGCACGCTGGATGCCGGCCGGGGTCTGGACCGGCACGCGTTCGGCCACGGCCTCGTTCCAGGTCGGCGGCAGGCGCGGCACCAGGTGGAGCTTGCCGGGAACACGGTCATCGACCCCGAAGATCATGCGGGCGACCTTCAGCGTTTCGGTGACATTGACCAGGTTCAGCTCACCGCAGCCGATCTGGGCCATGTTGGCCACCGGCGGCAGGCGCCACTGTTCGAAGATGAAATACGGCGACCGTCGCTGACCCTGGTTGTGCGTCCAGGTGGCCAGTCCATGCAGGCCGGTCTCGACCAGATCCAGGCGATTCAGCAGCAGGCAGCTCTGCAGGAAATAGCCGTGGCCATACGAGGGGCTGGCGTGGGTACCACCCATGAAGCGGTTGAATTGGAGGCAGATGCCGAACTTCTGGAACATCTCCTGGCGCCGGGGGAAGGCCCACAGCCGTTCCAACGTCTTGGCGGCGCGGCTGGAATCCACCCAGCCTGCATCCGGCACCAGGCCGAGCCAATCGCTCTGCATGCAAAAGACCCCCAGGATGCCGACGAATCCGTCGTTGATCTCGGCGTTGAGCACGGCCGGGTCCGGCTGCAGGGTGCCGGGGGTCAGGCACCACAACCAGCCGCCGTCCGGGGCCAGCAGCAGGCGCAGCATGTCGTTGCCCAGTTTGCCCGCCGCCGTGCGCCAGGTCTGGGCCAGGGCGGCCTGACCGGCATCGTCAGCGACCTGCGCCCCGGCCAGCAAGGCCAGGCGGACCAGGCCGTTCTGCACCACATTGCAGGCCTTGCCTTTGAGGAAGCAACCTGGACCGAATTCGCCGCTGCCCGCGATCAACGGTTTCTTCGCCAAGGCGGTGATGATGCCCCGCAGCGGACTGGTGTCAGCCAACAGAAACGAACGGATTTTGAGCACCAGCGGATCCTCGGCAGGCAGACGCCGGCTGACCAGGGCCAAGGCGATGATGATCGAACCGGTGCCGTCCCATTCATGGCCGGCATTCGGTTTTCCCGGCTTGAAGTATTCAGGATAGGCCTGGAAACCCTCTTCGTTGAGGCCCACCAGATCCATGCAGGCGTGGGCGACCAGGCGCATTTCGGCCTCTGCGCCCCACAGCGTCAATTCGCGCAGATACGTACCGCCATCGCGGGTCCACATGCTGCCGAACCAGCCTTGGCCTTCTGGCGAGGCATGGATGAATCCGGGGGCGAGTTCACCCTGATGGACCTCGTCCTTCCGTGCCAATTGTTTTTCCCGGGTTTCCTTCCACATCGTCCGGGTGCGGACCAGATTGTGGGTCATCGTCCCGGCGAAACTCTCATTGACGATGCGACCGAACAATTCGGCCTGCGGGGTGCCTTTGAAGCTGACCTGCATCTGGCCGGCATCTGGTGCCGGTGGCGGATCGTTGCTCGTGGCAGCGGAAAGCGTGGCGGTGACGAGAACATCGATCATGGGATTGGGTTCCTAAAATGGTTGAGCTTCAGGTGGTTCGCGGGAAACAGGTCAACGTGCAGCTGCCGTCGTGTCATAGGCGCGCACCTCGCACAGCGATGGGGTCGCCCCGCTGGTGCGGTCGATGCGGATGCGGATGCGCGGGACGGTTACGGCGGGGAAGCGGCAGACGGCGGAATCCGGCATATCCTTGCCGGTGAAGACCGGCTTCCAGCCCTCACCGTCGGGCTCTTCGAGGGCGTAGGCGGTGATCCGCGTCCACTGAACTTCCTGGTCGATAAGCAGCACATCAAGGCGAACGGGTTGCGCAAACTCCAGGGCGAGCCAGGCACCTGCGATCTGGTCTTTGGCAGAGTTCCAGCGTGTTGACTGGTTGCCGTCGATGGCCTTGGCCGGCGCAAACTCGTCGCTCCACGTCGACGAGGCGCTGGCGCGGACGGCCCGGATGGGGTCGCTGACCGGTGGGCGCAGCACCAGTATTCGCCAGCGGCAAGCAGATGCACAGCAAGCACCAGACAGGCCAGATGCACGATGGAGTATGGCATGTCAGATTTCCTCGCTGGAGCTTTGGTTCGCTGGAGGGTGATCCCGGTGGCAGGGTGATGGTCGATCGCGGTGCCGACTGCCCAGCATGGGCCCCGGCGGGTGGTGCGGAATGGACCTTTCCCGATCCGTTCTGGAAAATTCCCGCATGATCGTCACCGTCGGGCATGCCCGAACTGCTCTACGCCGGGGTCATCACGGCCCCAGTCCAGCACCATCCCTGGCACCGCCACAACCACTGGGAACTGGTCTGCTACACCGCCGGCGCCGGTGTCACCACCGTGGGCGACAGCGCGATCCCCTTTCGCATCGGCACCATCATCGCCCTGCCCCCGGAACTGCCGCACCAGGAAGACGCCACCACCCCGACCTATGCCAATATCCACCTTGGCGTGCGCGGCGGATTGGGACGCGGCATCCCCTGCTGCCAGGATGATGATGCAGGCAGTTTTCGCACCATTGGCGAAGCCCTGGTGCGGGAGGCCCGCGATCGGCTGCCGGGTTGGGAGAGCACCGCGGCGGCCCTCCTCAATGTGCTGCTGTTGTGGCTGCGTCGCTGGAGCGGACCTGCCGACACGCTGATGACCCGCGCCGACCGCCTGCTGCGTGCCCGCCTGGCTGATCCAGACCTGAGGGTAGATGCGGTGGCCCGTGAGCTGGGCGTCTCTGACGACACCCTACGCCGGCGCTTCGTGGCCCTGCATGGCGAGCCGCCGCGCCGGCGCCTGTTGCGCCTGCGCCTGGATGAATCCCGCTTGGCCCTGGCCCGTGGCGCCAGCGTCGCCGCGGCCGCCACTGCAGCTGGATTCTCCGACCCATTCCATTTCTCGCGGTCCTTCCGCGCCGCGTTCGGCCACCCCCCGAGCGCTGAACGCACCAGTCCATGACCAGCCGCAGGCTGGTAAAACCGGCAAGGCGACAAGGCGGCCAGGCGGATCCTGAGGTAGCACCCGCACGGCGCGCAATCCATGCATGAACGGCCTGCAAGAGGCCCCAGGCGCTGGACACTGGACCCGGGAACGATTACGTCCCGGCGACACGCTGATTCAGCCGACTCGGTGTCGCGTGTCGACCGTGATCCGGAACAAGCCGAGGAATCCTGGCCAACTCACCCCGAACCGGATCGGGGAATGAGCACCAACCTGGGAACCGATGACGATGCGCATCCTCAACGCCTACTACTTCCGCGCCCACATGTACACGCTGGTGCCCCGCCATGTGCGTGAGGACATGGAATGGATGGCCAGCGTCGGCACCACCGCGGTATCCCTGGCCATTCTCGAACAGGATCTGACGGCGGTGCCGCACAACCTGGACCTGATCTGCCGCGAGGCCGAGCGGGTCGGACTCCAGGTCTTCGCGGTGCCCTCGCGCTGGTCCGGGCTGGTGGCCGGTGCGCCCAAGGTGCCGAGCATGTTCGCCGTCCAGCACCCGGAACTCTGGCTGCAGAAGGCTGACGGGTCGCCCCACATCGATCCGTTCAGCGGGCCGTGCTGCGATGTGACCAAACCGGCCGTGGTGGACTTCTGGTTTGCCACCCTGACGAAGCTGCTCACGCGCTGGCCGATCCGTGGGCTGATCTGGGACGAACCGAAGTCGTTGGGAGTGCAACCGCTGCCCGAGTTGGTCCGCTTCTATGACAGCATCGGCGCCCACGCCAAATCGCTGCGGCCAGATACGTCGATCTCGATGTTCCTGCATTCCTTCTATGGCAACGATATCGCCGAGCCGTGCTCGCGCATTCCCAGCCTGGACTGCTTCGGCTGCGACGGCCGGCCCTGGGGCCCCGCCGAGGCGCCATTGATCGACCACGACGCCAAGGTGCTGCTCGGTGGACATGCGGCGCGTTTTCTCGGCCTGGCCCGGGCCGCCGGCAAGGGCGGTCTGCTGCTGATCGAAAACCACGATGTCGCCGTGGCCGGCTATGACATCATGGATCAGCGTCTGCCAGAGGTCCTGGCTCTCGGCGCAGAACACCTGATCTACTACTATTATCCCCGCAACCTGGTCGATCCGGAACGGGTGATGGCGATCATGGCGCGACACCTGAAAACCCTTCCTCGTTGACCACAAGCGGGTGTGAACAGCACGATCTGGACGACCCGACAGCTTTGCGATCACGAACCACCCAGGACGAGTGCAGATGAACCCCAGCCCCCTCCATCTGATCGATGCCGGCCTTCTGGCCAACCTCCCTGCCGCCGACGTGCCCACTCGCTGGCAGCCCATGCTCGCCGCCACCGCCGATCTGGCCCGGCGCTGCCTGATGCAGCCCGAGCCGCCCCTGAAACGGCCCTGGATCAACATCGGCCCCGGCTACTGCTATGGACCGGCCTTCGGCCACTTCGATCTCATCCATATGGTCTTCGACCTGGTCGGCGACGAGCGCGGCATCGCCACCGACCAGATGGAAAACCTGCTCGACCTCCAACGGCCAGATGGATCCATACCATTCTTGTGGATGGGCGACAATCCGGCCCGGAAATGGCTGACCCCGGGTCTCAGCGTGGAACAGCGCTTGGCCGCAGGCATGAGCTGGCCGCCCTTGTGGCCCGCAGGGATAGAAGCGTGTTGGCATGCGGGTGCTGGTGATGCGCTTCTGGCGCGGGCGGCTGCCGCGCTGGATCGCACGCTGGGCTGGTGGGATGCCAACCGGCGACTGGTTGACGGCGGCTATTTCTATGCCGACATCCTGGCAAAGGGGCAATGGGAGAGCGGCATGGACCAGTGCGTCCGCCTCGCCGACCCCCCGCCCAGGCCCATGGCCTGCATCGATGCGTGCAGCCATGTCCTGTGGTGTCGTCGCTTCGCCGCCGCTTGGGCCCGCCGCCTGGGTCGCGACGACGCGCTTCACCGCCAGGCCGCAGCTGACCTGGCCGGGCTCATCAGCAGCCAGCTCTTCAGCGAAGAAACCGGCTGGTTCCACGATGCCTGGTCTGTCAACGATCCGGCCCATCGACCGCTGGCCTGGGAGGGCATCTGGGCCCTGGTGGCCGGCGCCGCGACGCCGGCCCAGGCGCAAGCCGCTATCGACCGCAATCTGCTCGAACCCAAGCGATTCTTCACGCTCCATCCCATCGCCACGGTGGCCCACGAGGATCCACGTTTCACCCTGCGCATGATGCACGGCCCGGCCTGGAACAGCTTCACCCTGTGGGCGGTGGAGGGCTGCCTGGCGGTCTCCCGTCCAGACGCGGCACGGGCCATCCTGGGCGCGGCCCTCGACGCCACCTCCACCGTCCACGCCCGCACCGGCACGCTGTGGGAATTCTACCACCCCCTGGGTGGCGATCCCACTGAGCTGATGCGCAAACCTGGCCAGAAGAAATCCGTACCCTGCCACGACTACTACGGCCACAACCCGCTGCGGGCGATGGCCCGGATCTGGTCCACCCTGGGTGGCGGCAGATCCTGAGCGGTCCCGCTACGCGGCGAACCAGCTACGCGGCAAACCAGCAACGCAACGAACCAGCAACGCGACGAACCCGCTACGGGGCGGTTCAGTTCGGGAAATACAGGTCAGCCAGGCGCCGACCCGGCGTGGGCAAGCCCGGCATGGGCAGGCCGCGGGCAAGCATGACCTGTTCCAGGGCGTCGACCTCGGCCCGGGTCAATGAGCGGACGGTCCCCAACTGGTGCGCGATGACCGCCGAGTGGGCGGCGGCCTCAAGCATGTCGAGCAGCTCGACCGCGCGCCAGGCGCCGAGGGCATTGCCCAGCAGAATGCCGTGGTTCAGCATCAAAAAGGCATTGGAAAGAGGCAGCACCGGGGTGAAGGCGCCGGCCAGGTCGTCGGACAGCGGCACCGCATACGGCACCGGCAGGACGGGCCCGACCTCGATGATCGGCTCGGGCAGCAGCGGCCGGGCCAGCAGGTCGCTGTGGGCGATGGCCAGCCCGGTGATCGCCGGGGGATGGGCATGCACCAGGCCGCGCAGATCCGGGCGCTGGGCCAGGATCGCCACATGGAACGGCCATTCGCCGGTGGGCCGGCGGCCCGGCGCTGCAAATCGCACCCGACCGTCCATCCCGATCACGCAGATGTCCTCTGGGCCGACATCGGCCTTGGCGACCTGGGTCGGGGTGATCAGGACGGTGTCGGCATCGAGGCGCAGCGACAGATTGCCGCCGTGCGAGGTGACGAAGCCGACCGCGGCCAGGTGGCGGCAGCCGCGCACAAGTTCAGCGATCCCGGCGGCGATGGCGGGGGAATGGCCAGGAGAATGGTCAGGCATGAGTAGGTTCCGGTAGGGCCAGGAGCTGGTCGAGGGTGAGTCCGTCGGTGGGGACAAATTGCCGCCAGTATTCCACCGTCTGGCGGTAGCGGTCGATGATGTCGGCCGGACGGTCGGCGGTGGCCGAGAACAATTCCAGGGTCAGGTGGATCTCAGCACAGCGCGGCGGCAGCCCGGCATCGGCCGGGGCTGCATACGAACGCGCGATCGCCGCCAGGACCTGGCGCGGGCGGATGATGCCAGTGCGGTTGTGTTCGGGTGAAAAGGGCAGATGGGCGCTGCGCCGGCCGTCGGTCTGCTGCAGATGGATGATCGGGGCATGGCACCCCAGCCGTTCCAGCCAGTGGTAGGGATCGCCGTCGGCGTCGCTGGCAAACAAATGCGGCGAAGCATCCATCAGGGTGTCGAGTTGGCGCACCTGGTCGCTGGGACTAATCCCGGCCGGCGGCTGGCGCAGCAGCCGGGTGGCTTCTCCGGTGCCCACCCACAGGTCGTTGCGGGCCTGGGCGTCGCCGCGAACGGCACGTTCAAGCGTATCCCGAGTCGGGCGCAAGAACTTGCGCTGGCCCGACTGGTGGCCGGTGTCGATGGTCAGGTAGAACGGCTTGCCGGCCAAGTGTTGGACCGTGCGCAGCAGATTTTCTGCCCCCGACACCGTCCACGGAATCTGGTGCGGGGTGTACATCTGCTCGACCCCGACGACCACCCCGTGGCTGGCGCCGGCCACCGCCACCGCCGCCAGGCGCTGGTGCAGATCGGCCACCGCCGCGGCATACCGGGCAGGATCCTCAAGCGTGGACAGGGAAAATGCGTGGGTGAAGAACCCCAGGCCGGCGCCGAGTTCGCCCGCCATCCGGGTCATCGGCAGCAACCACCGGTCGAGGATGTGATCGCGCACCCGGACATCGGGATGGGCCAGGCCCAAGGTCGCATAGGTGCCGTGGCCGGAATAGAGGTTCACGACCCGAACCCCGGTGCGGGCGGTCACCGCACGCACCTCGGCCACCCAGTCGCGCAGGACCTCGGCCGGCGCATACAAAGGATCGCATTCGGTATCGGCGCTGGCCTCGACCCGGGTGACACCCAGGTCGCCGATCACCGCCGCCCATTCGGCGGGGGCGGTCCAGCGCTTGGCGGCGAAGCAATTGTCGATGGCGAGGGAGATGCGTGGGGACATGCGCGAATTCAGCGACCGAGCAGTAGCCGGCGGGCCAGCCGGGTCGAGGCGATGGCGTCCTTGCGGCTCAGGACCTGGGCGATCTCGGCGGGGTCGGCCTTGTCGACGATGGCTTCGACGGCGTCGAGCCAGGCGGCGCTCTCGGCCACGGCGTCGCGGCCGTCCTCGCGGTAGGGGAACTGGTCCATGGTGTACCAGCCGCGATAGCCAGTCCGGCGCAACCAGTAGACGAATTCCAGCAGTTCCAGGAGCTGCACCGAGCCGACGATGAGGTCGTCGTCCCACGATCTGAAGTTGTCGTTGATGTGGACGTGCATCAGGCGGTCGCCATGGCGTTTCAGGATGGCCACGGATTCGCCGGGGTTTTCCTGACCCAGCAGCGAGTGGCCGTAGTCCAGCACCGCGCCGCAGTTGGCGGCGCCGATCTCGGCCAGGACCAGGGCCGCGGTCGAGGCGCTGTTGAGATAGCAATGGGTGCGCGGTTCTTTCAGCTTGTATTCGATGCTCACCCGGACATCGCGGCGATGGGCGCTGGCCTCGCGGATGCCATCGGCGAACCAGGTGCGCTCCTGCAGGTAGTCCGCCTGCAGGGGATAGTCGTACCCATCCTGGCCGGGCCAGATGGTGATCAGGTCGCAACCCAGCGACGCGGCGAAATCCATGACCGTGCGGGTGTCCTTGACCGCGCGGGCGCGGATCGCCGGATCGATCGAACTGAACGAGCCCTGGCGCCATACCGCCTCGGTGAAGGTGTCCACCGCCACCGAGACAATCTTCAGGCCGGTCTTGTCGATGCTGCGCCGGATCTCGTCCTGGCTGTTCAGCAACCGATTGGTGGCGACCAGGTCGACCCCATTCAGCAGCTCGATCGAGGCCGCCCGGTCGAACAGCTCAGAGTACGAGAACGGCGGCGCGTAGGCCGAGCAATAACGGTCGCTGCACGAACCGACATTGCCGAGGAAAACGGAGTAGGAACGTTTGCTGGTGCGGGGCATGGCGGGGTCCAGTGGGGGGAGTGAGGGTAGTGTGGGGTAGGGAGGGAGCGGTGCCCGGCCCGGAATTGGCTGGGCGGAGACATGTTTGACCGACGTCAGCAGATGCAAGCGCGACCACCGCATGCGTTGCCATCAACACGAGGGAAGATCACGGCCTTGGTGTCGGGATGCAGTTCAAAGTCGGTCCAGAGTCCTCCCTTGATTACGCTCTGCTTTGCCTTTTCTAAGATGGAGAAGTCGGTGATCGACTCGCCGCTGGCCCGGTTCGTAATAGTTCAAGAAGACCCGGCCATCGGCCATGATCGGACTAGAGCCGCCGCCGCCCAGGCGGCTGTTAATGGCTCCCGCAGGGTAACGCATGGTGAACATACTGCCCGGACCCTGGGGAATGGATGCTTCAGAACGCCATATCAGGCGCGCCTTGGCGAGATCGTCCACCAGCACAACCGGGGTTGAAGGTTGAAGTTGCACGCAGACTGCCACGAGGCCCACCCCAACTTGGCCAGTCGGTGCCGCTGGCGAAACCTTTCTGCAAGGCCGCAAGTTGGGCCTCGGAGCGCACAAAACCGCTGATCTTTCCTTTGACTTCGCTGCTCGGCGCGGTTTTGTTCATGCACTTGCGCATGGTGCCGGTATAGGTGCCAGTGAACCCAATGATCGAGCAGCTACGCAGCGGGACCAAACGAGCACACGAAGATCGCGACCGCATCCGTTCTCTCTGCGGATTCCATTGGATTATTAATATATGATAGATAGAGGATTGGTATCAGATCAAGATAACCCACCACGTTATGGTGGCTATGACGACCGAGCACCGGCATCCGGTTATCGCGGAAGGCCCCATCAAGGTGGTAGTCCACGCCTTTCCCAGCATAGGGAAGCAGTTCCAAAGTGATCCGCGCAGCGCGGTATTCACCGGTCAGAGCCGGTACCACCTGCACAGCAGGCGCGGCGGGTTTGACCGGCCCAGGCCAAACTGGCGCTGGCAGCGCCCAGGCAGAGCAGGCCGCCGAGGGTTTGGTTGAACTTTCTGGTGGTCATGGTGTTCTCCATGGTGTTGATCGCGGTGGTGAGTTGGATGGTTCTCAATGTTTTTGGCTCTTGTCGGCGATCAGATCCAGAACTTCACGGCTGTTTCTGGCGACTCATGCCGAAAATTTTGATTCGCCTGGTAGGCTGTTGCCCTGTCCATCATCATAACTGTCTTGATCTCCTTTTGGGTGAACCGAAACAAAGACCCAAAGAACCCGTAACGTATTGTAATTTGGTCGTTTGCATTCCTCCGCTCCTCCTGTTCAACTGCGTTTTCTCGGTTGATTCTTTATTTTTTAATGGATTTCTCACCCCCCGATCAGGTTTGATCGGGGGCGCATTGTAGTGGAACGCGCATCAGAATTCGTCGGTGCGAAATGGTACGGCAGGAAGGCCATCGGCATTGAACATATTCGCCCAGGGACGGGTCATGGACCAAGCATAACGCACCGTCTGTGGGGCAGCGACCTGGGAACTGCTAACCACGACACCGTCGCCATCGATCCGCGCCTCTGCCCAGTGGTAGATCCGGTCGGCGCCGGCCACGGGGAAGCCCTGGATCTTGTCGCTGTGTTTGGGTGTTAAACCTTTGCCGACATGCGTGAAGCGAATGCGGATGGACGCGCCTTCGATCGCGTGGCTGGCGTAGACCGGACCGTAGTATTCTAAGGATTTTCCATAGACCGTGGCCAGGGCGGCGTGGGCCGCCCGTTGGCCATACCCGAACTTGTTGCCGGGATGGACGCCGCCGCCGAGATCGCTGCTGAGCGCCATGGTTACCTTGGGCAGGTTCATGATCCGCAGGTAGGTTTCGACCTCGCCCCCGTCATCAGGCACGGTTGCCGGCAGCGGTGCGAAGGCGTCGGCGCCGCAGGTAATGGGATCTTTGGGATCCCAAGCGCAACCGCCGCCGCTGGGTTTTTGGTTGATTATGAAAGGGAAATCACCCTGGTTCCAGCGGGCGCGCCAACCATGCATCAAGACCGCCATGGCCTGGGCCAAATCCAGGCCGTGGGTGGCACCGCTCTCGCCCTGGTCCCAGACCACGCCACGGATGCCATAGTCCGTCCATTGCTCCATCAGTCCTCGGTAAAGGCGGCCATCGGCACTGGGCCGACCGGGCAACCGGGGCCGACTTTTAACATTCAACTTTGGCAAGCCCTTGGCGACCGCATCGGCGGCCTTGGCGTCCCAGGCCGCTTGTAAGCGGACAATGTGCTGCTGATGGGTCTCCATGAGAGTGGGTAGTGCTGGATACGCCTCGATCATTCCATTGGTCATCCAACCGCCGGCGCCAGAACCAGGCACGGCGCAGGAGCCCAGGCCGATGGGAACCTTGAGTTCCTCATGCAAACGCAATCCAAAACTGAACATGATGAACGACATACTTGGTATGGTTTCGGGCGTGACCAGCGTCCAGGTCGTCCCGCCGAATCCGTACCAGGCACCGGATTGGGGCAGGGTGCGTTGGGCTTCGCTGAGATCTCTCTCTTTCGGATCCTTGAACCAGGCCGGTCCAGGTCGGCTATCGCGATAGCGGATGAGCGGGTAGGTTTGTGCGCCAGGCTTCCATTGCTGATTTTTCCTGATGCTCTCGCTGACCATCCATTTCATGTTCGACTGGCCGGAACCGATCCACACATCGCCCACCAGAACATCCTCCATGGTGATGGAGGTGGCGGCAGTGCGGATGACCAGCGATCGGGATTCAGCGCTGGCAGGCATGGGATCCAGGCGCAGCAACCAGCGCCCAGTGGTGGCAGTGGTGGTGGATCGGGACTGTCCGGCGAAGGTCACCGTGACTTGCTCGCCTGGGACCGCCATGCCCCAAATCGGCACCGCCAGGTCGCGTTGTAAGACCATGTGAGAACTGAAGGCATGCGGCATCACCAGACCGGTCGGCAAGGTGGTGTCCGGTCCAGTGGGCGCCTCGCCGGCAGTGATCGTCGTTACAGCCAGAAGGATGAGGAAACAGACTTTCGGCATGGAAAAACTCCTGACGCAGTGGTGAACACGCGCGCGATGAAAGGATTCTAGCACGCGGTTGATGGTTCGGCCAGGGCGGACTGTTCCCGTCTGCCGCCGGAGTGATAACCTTTTTCGCTGTCATGCCCCGCCTCCGCCGCAAATCGACTGTGAAACCTCAAACCACGCGCCTATTTCTCTTCAAAGGCGCTTGGCGGGATGCGGAGGCATCAAGCCGGCACCTCCACGATCATGATGAAGTCAACCTGGTGACTCGCGGTTCGGGCCTTTGTCTGATTGACGGCCAACCGCATACGCTCGGACCCGGATCCCTGCTCTGGGTATCACGCCAAGTGCCACATCTTTTGGCCTCTGCCAACACGACCTTTTCCATGTGGGTGGTGTGGTTACCTGCCATCCCACCCAACCGGGCCGGAGTGGTGCGGCCGGAGCGCAACCTGTTTCACGATCTGCTTGCCCTGTGTTCTGTAGCAGAACGGCAGAATCCAACTTCCCCACTGCACGGTGCCGCCATTCAGGCAATCATCACGGGTTGTGACGCAGCCTGGCAACAATCGCCAGTCGCGCCGCCGCGACCGGCATTGCACCCAGCAGTGGCGGCAGCGATTGCCATCCTCGATTCCAGTCGTGGACAGATCGATTTAGCAACAATTGCCGTCC
>CAMCMZ010000048.1 GCA_945876185.1 Candidatus Kuenenia stuttgartensis
GCTTATCCGACGAGCGAATGCCGCGATCATCTCCGTCATCCGATGGATGCTGAAGCAAAGACTGGGACGATGCTACCGGCGAAAGCCGCTGCATCCGTATGCAAGAACCCTGTAAAATTATTAGAAATTAAATCAATGCCATTGGGGCCTGGGCCGCTGTGAGATCGCCAGCACCGCCGATGCGGCCCGCCGCGCCGTGCAGGCGAAAGCGTATGAGATCATCTTCCTCGACATCAACCTGCCCGAACCGGTCGGGGAGGTTCTGCTCCAGGAATTCCAGCGCCTCCGTCATGGCAGAAGGCGGCTGGAATCCCTGAATCGGAAGTTGAGCTACCGGTTCTTATGCACCGTCTCGACCGAGAAGGCCGCACCAGTGCCGTGGCAGGTCGTGCAGGTCTCCACTCCGCCGGTGGTCATCGCAGTGATGTGGTTCGCTGCATCGGTGGAATCGTGGCAGGAACCGCAAACGGCCTTCCAGTTGGCGACGGGCGTGGTCTGAGCGGCATGGACGGGCGTGGTCGGAGCCTTCCATGCGGTGTTCGTCGTGCCGTGGCACGACACGCAGGACTTGGTCTTTCCAGGCAGGGCTGGGAAGACGATCTCCTGGAAGGTGGAGCTGTTGCCGCCATTGCCCACGATGGTGTAGGTCGAGGCGTTCGTCAGTTCCTCGCCCATGTGGATCTTGTGTAACATGGTGCGGAAACTGACGGTGACTCCGGGGGTGGTGAGGGCCGCACCGCCGCCATTATAGGCGGGCCAGTCCTCGCAACCGGCGGTTCCATGGCACATGACGCAGGTATCGTTGTCCTTGCGGCTGCCGCCGTGGAAGAAGAGCCCGTCGTGGCAAGAGGCGCAGTTGTTCTGGGACGAGATCGGGGTGTAGGGCGTGACCGTTCCGGCGACCCCGTAGAGGAAATTGCTCGTGGCCGAAAGTGAGGCTAACTGATAGGCCTGGATCTCGTTGTTTCTGGGAACATAGACCAGTTTGCTGCCCCAGACGGCGGTGGTGTAGGTGCCGTTCTGGAAAGCCAGTCCCTGCCATTCACCCCAATCCTGACCAAGATCGGCCGAGTCGTTCATCGGGGGCGGATAGACGGCCTGGACGGCATCTCCGTTGAACCGCTTCCAGCCGAAAGCCCCGTCGGTCCGATAACTGATCACCAGGGCATTGGTCGCGGTAACCGGGGTGACCGTGGTGATCGTGCCCGTGGTGGGATTCAGGGTGTAATGCGTGGTCTCGAAGCGCTGGGTCAGGGTCACTTTCTTGCAGGTCACGCCGCTGACATGGGCATGGCGCATCGGGGTCGTGAACCAGATCCGGTTGCCGAGGATGGTGCCGATCAGCAGGTATTCCTCGGACCCGGCCGTACCATGGTCGAGGACCACGTAGTTGGCGTTCGCGAAGCCGGCCACGCTGGTCACATCGATGTAGCGGCCGCGGGCGGAAACGGCTCCGGTCAGAGTCGTATCGCCAGCCCCGCCACCCGTCGCCATCACCGTGCGTTCATAGACCGTCTCGCGACCCCAGTAGACGGGCAGGTTGGCAGCGGTGAAGGTTTCGCCGGCAGTGCCGGTGACGCCATCGCCCAGGAACTCCAGGAACATGTCCATCGGCAGGTTGAAGGTGTAGGAAGTCAGGCTGTTGTTCACCGTCTCGTAGTAGAACCGGTCCCCAACCGCGAACGCGGTACGTCCGGCCGTGATGGCGAACAGGTGGCCATTGGTCGAGGCCTGGCAGACGACCAGGTAGATGTTGTTGCCGGAGGCGAACGCGGTCGTGCCACTGGTCAGGGTGAACGAGACCGTCCCATCGGTGGAGGTGAACCGGGTGCTGGCGCTCACGCTGGCGGGCATCGTTCCGCTACCCATGACACCGCCGACCGAACCCGTCACCGTGAAAGCGGTCGCGGACGAGAAGTTCACGGTGATCGCCTGGACCACCGCGTTGGTGAGTTCGATCGCACTCACCGACGATCCCGACGGATTCGTGCTGGGCGACGCTGGCAAGGCCGTGCCGCCCCGGGCGGACAATCCGGATCCGGCCGTGATGGTGAACGCCGTCGCAGAGGTGAACTGCACCTTGAGCGTCTCGGAGGCGGTGGATCCGACCACCCGGCTCATGATGCCCTTGTTCGTGGTGCTAGTCGACACCAGACGACCGGTGAAATCACACACCGGAACCGTGGCGCTCTTCGGCCCGTTCATCGGGAAGATGAGCTGCCGGTTGTTGGCCGGCCCAGCCGCCGTGGTGCTGATGGCCGAGAGCTGGTACAGCGGAATATCGACATTGGCGTCGTCCTTGACCGTGAAGGTGATCGCCGGTTTCTCGCCCGCCACGAAGTAGGATGCCGCGCTGCCGGACATCGCGGTGATGTTGAAGTTCACCCCGGAATTGTAGGTCTCGGCGCCCGAGACGAATTTCGGATCGCTGAGCGGATGCACGTGGGCGAACGGCGTGGGGGCCAGGGTGCCGGCACCACCGACCGTCATGGCATAGCCCTGGGCCAGGGTGGTTCCGGTCGGAAGATGGCAAGTCGTGCACGAGGCGTCATCTGCCTGGGGCGGCATCGTCATCCCGTTTGCCTTGTAGGGACTGGCCCAGTTGATGTCGTCGTGGCACGAACCGCAGGCCCGGCGCGACGGCTGGTTGGAGGAGAGATTGCCCTGGCTGGGTGCGGTCTTGGGGCCAGAACCATCGGGATCGCCGTGGCACTTATAGCAGGAGACGACGCCTTGTAGGATGCGCGCTTCGGTCGTCTTTTGGGTGCCTGTGAGGGCGGAATAACCCGCACGGCGCGGCATGGCTGATTGGAAACTGGGATAGACCGGGGAATTCACTGCGCTGAAATCATGGAGCGTCCCCCCTCTTCCGACGATGACGTTGCTGACTGGCGTACCGCCATAGGTCCGGTCGCCCGTGGTGGGATCGCTGGCAACCCCGTTCACCGACGGCAGATGCGCTCCGTTGTGGATGCGATGGATCATCACCTTGAACTCGATCAGGGTGCCGGCGACCGCACCTGCCACCGACGCGCCCGCGTCTTGCGCCCCGGCGGTGTGGCAGAGCACGCACATCGCGGTGTCGCGGTACCTTCCGCCATGCGCCTGGATCGTCACGTGGCAGGCATTGCAGTTGTCGTTCTTCACCACTTCGCGGTGCGCTACGACTGCGGTTGTTCCGTACAGGACATCCTTGGTCGCATTGCCGTTGTCTGCGAACGCCTTGCCGTCCACGGTGTAGTTCCATCGCACGGCCAAGCCGATCGTGTAGGTGCCGGCGAGCAGGTTCGTCCCTTGCAGTTCGCCATCATTGGCCCCATGCGCCGCACTGTCATTGAGTGGCGGCAGGTAGGTTGCCGGGAAGCCGGTGGCGAAGGTGTAGGTGAAGCTGCCATCGCTGTTGATGACCGAACGCGTGATCACGTCGCTCGCCTGGGGAAGGACGCGCTGATAATTGAAGCTCGGGCCCGACAGCAGGATGCTGCCGGAGGCAAGTTCCTTCAGATTCCAGGCGGTTCCATTGGTCTTCTTAACCGTGAAGGTGACCACGGGTTTGTCGCCCGCCTGGAAGTTGCCGCTGGGCCCGGTCTGTCCGGTGACGCTGGTGATGGCGACCACCACGCCGGGCGAGTTGTCCGCCGCAGTCAGGGTCGTACCGGTCGTGATTCCGTTCTGGGTGGTCGTGCCGGAGGCGCCCGCAGCACCGGCGGGACCGGTCTTGCCGCAACCGGACAGCGCCAGGGCGACGGTCATGCCCGCAACCGCCAACCAGCGGGACGCGGATGTCAGACCGAGCAATGAGGTAGGCTTCATGTCATGATTCCTTAGCGGTGGCAGTAGGTGCAGTCGTCGCCGTTGTCGGCGTGCGTCAACTTGGCGGCGGGGGAAACCCCGTGGCAGGCGCGGCAGTTGGTTCCGACCATGGTCGCAGGTGTGGGCTGGGCCTTGGCGTGGCTTGGAGCGCCGTCCTGGTGGCAGACCGAGCATTTTTCGCTCGAAACCGGCAGGTGGCAGTTCATGCAATGCTTGTCTTTCGGCCCGCCCCACTGGCCGCGATGCGAACGCGGGGGGGTGGTCTTGTGACAGCTTGTGCAGGTATCGCTCTGATGGCAGGTCGAGCATTTGTCGCGATCGATGGAGGCAGTGACGCCGTGACCGCGCTGGCGCCAGAAGTTCGTATGGCTCGACGGGGCCTGGGTCTGGTGGCAGCTCGCGCAGGAACTCTCGGTATGACAGAGCGAGCACTGGTTCAGCGCCTGCTGGTTTCCATCCTTGGCTTTCGCCCCGTGGAAACGCAACCAGTTCTGGGCATGCGTCACCGGCTTGGTCTCTTTGCGCAGGACCTGGTGGCAGGTGGCGCAGTTGTTCGGGTCAGCGATGGTCGGCGTCTTCGCGTGACACGCGATGCAGTCCTTCATGTCGGTCCGCAATTCCTTTGAAACCACGGTGTTGTCCTTGATGCCCTTGTGGCACTGGGCGCAGGCGATTTTCTTATCGGTGACATGGAGTTTGTGCGAGAAGATGATGTCCGATGGGATTGCCGTCACATTCGCTGCCAGCTTGAACTGCTTGTCGGCATCGAACAGGTTCACCACCTGGCGGTTTGCCGGCTGCTTCTTGTCTATCGCCTCATGACAATCCAGGCAGGTATCGAGGGCTGGCAGCCCCGCCTTGTCGGCCTTGGCGGCCTGGGTATGGCAGTCCAGGCATTCGATGGACTGGTGCAGCATCTTCTGGTGGTTGAAGCGGAAGGGCTGGCTCATGCTGACGCGCCACACCGTGCACCCGGCCACCACCAGGACGAGGCACACCAGGACGGGCCCGTAATGGCGTTTCAGAAGCTGCATAAAACCTCGAACCGCAGTTCGTTGTAGTTGGTGGAGGAGCTGTCGTGTTCGAAGCTGTAGTCAACGCTCGCCCGCAGAGTACGCGAGAAGGCGTGTTCGAACTTCACATAATAGGTCTGAACGTCAGTCCGCTCCTGGTCCGAGTAGTAATCGTACTTGTACAGGTAGTGCGCGCTGCCCACCGATGCTTTGCTCTTCTTGGCGATCGGCACCGTGAGATCCGCTGCCAGCGAGCCGGTCTGCCGCCCTTGGCTGACCCACTTGTCGCCGGTCAGGCTGAACGAGGTGCCCTTCGTCACCAGATCGAAAACCTCCAGCGTCGTGTAGTACCGGTCAAACTCGTGGTTGAAGGCCGAAGCGGTCTCGGCATGGGTGAGCCGGCGCAGATCGACGCCGGCATCGAGGTTGACATGCTCGCCGATGCCCTTGCTGGCCGTCAGGCGGTATTCACGGTACGGCAGGTAGTCCTTGAGGATCGGATAGAAGCTGTCGACCCCGATGACCGCTTTTTCCTGGGTCTTGAACGATTCGTAGTAGGAAGCCTGCAACCGGAAGTCCAATTCTGGCTGGCTAAAAGTCCCTCGCGCCAGCACGTCGCGGTTCTCGTTGTCCAGGCGGGTGTATTTGGCGTGCAGGTCCAGATTCGGCCCCACCGACTGCCAGCCGCCGAAGGAGAACAGGGTGTTGCGATAGACCTCGGATCCCTGCCGACCCTCGAGCTGCTGCCAGTCCAGGCGGCCACGGAAACCCTGCCAGAGGCGTCCTTCCGCATAGGCGCCTGCCAGCAGGTCGCCGGGCTGATAATCCTGATAGAGGTGCACCGGTGCGCCGGTGCGCCGGCATAGGCGCCGACCTTCAAACGGGCGGAACCCAGTTCCTTGGTCTCGACGCGCAGACCATCGAAGAAGCTCACCGTCGGAGTGTCGTTGATCGACTGCCGGCCGAGGCGGAGTATTTCCAACGATCCGGCCGGGTGGAAGTCCAAGTAGGCGCTGTAGACGCGGGGAACGAGCCAGGAGCCCTTCGAATCCCGCACGCTGTCGTAGGCGTAATAGCCCCGGTTCTCAGTGTGCTTGTCGAGATCGGCAGAGAAATCCCCGAGGAAATGCGCGGTCACCGGATCGCGCGTCGGGTCGCCCACATCCAACGACAAGGTCTCGTACAGATCCTGATCCCTGGCCCCTTCGGTCCACCGCGCCACATAACGACTCTTCAGGTAGCCATGGATGAGAATCGCGGGCGTCTTGGCTGTTGCTGCTCCGGCCGCTAGGGGCGCGGCTTTGCCGGGCGGATTCCCACCGGTGGAAAGCGGCATGGGTGCGGGCTGGGCTGCGGCTGGTGTTGGCTGGGCCGGCACCGGTGCGGGCTGGGCCGGTAAAGCGATGGCGGGACTTGCGGCGGCTGAAGGTGGGACGACAGGAAGCGGAGCGGCTGGGGCCGGAGCGACTGGTGCTGAAACAACTGGTGCAGAAGCCTCGGGCACCGTGGCGACGGGCGGGGCAACCTGGATGGCGGCGGGTTCAGTGGGTTTCGCGACGGGCGGTTCAGCGGCAGGTGCCTCAGCAGCTGGTGGAGGAGTCACCGGGACGACGGGCGGGACTGCACTTGGATTCACCGCGGGCACTGCACCGGCGTCTTCCGCCTGCACCCACTGGTGCGACAACACGAGCATGGTCGCGACCAGGGTTCCCGTCCGCACCAGGGCGCTCACAAGCCACTCCTTCCATGACCGGGACACCAAACTTGTGAACCAATCCCCACCCCGTTGCTTTTGGAGGTCTGGCAGAGCACGGCTCCCGGACATTCCCAGGTGTTCGACTTTGGAACTGCATCCATGGTAGGGCTCTGGGGACCGGGGTTGGGTCGGCTCGGATGAATACAGGATATTACCATCCGATTATCCTGTTGTCGACCATAGGATGGCTTCAATCGCGCAAACTCGGAAAAAGTGCCCGCATCCCCCTCGTCACCAATGGTGGTTCCCGGCCGGAATTCCGGCTGGGAACCTGGAGCGCAATCAATGAATGTCCTGGGAATAAGGGGCATCAGGATGCGGGGTGGGTGGGTTGCGGTCGTTACCGATCGATTCCTGCCGTTTCAGGGGCAGACGGTTTGGGCTGGGACAGCAATGGGACCGTGATCCACAGGTCGAGGATCGACAGGACGCACATGCCGATCGCCCCGCCGCTCATGGTCGCTCCTGCCCCGACGATGACATAAGCGAAGCTCAACTCGTACTTGGTCAGCCACCAGCACAGCACATCGAGGATCAGGGCGATCCAGGTGACCGTGATGGCCAGGCTGCGGAACCACGGACGGAAGCTGGTGAAGGCGAAGATGAAGGTCACCAGAACCAGGAAGGTGCCGATACCGAACAGATGCACGTGCGCCTGCTTGGCCATCTTCACCCAGCTGTAACCGGCGACGGTATACTTGACGACCTCCTTGTAGGTGGTCAGGGGGAGTCCCGGCATGGCGCCGGACATGGTGGAGGTCGGGTTATGGCAGCTGACGCAGGCGGTGCTCATGATCGGCGCGATGGTCTTCTTGTATTCCGCTTCGGTCTTCCCTGCGGAGATCCACTTCGATACCGCTTCGATGTCGGCCTCGTCGGCCACGTACTGGTTCATGCTCGTCTTCATCGCGCTGACGAGCTGCGGGTAGTGGTATTTGATCTTGATGTTTTCGACCGAGGGCACCGCGAATCCGGATTCCTGATGGGTCAGCAGCAGCCCCAGCATGATCAGCGCGGACACCGTGCCGATGACGATCGCCAGCAGAAAGAACGAGAGCGAGAGCCGCGCCGATTGGTTCAGGTCTTTCAGTTCGTAGGCCATGGGAATCTCGGAAGGGGTCGGAGGGCAGAGGGGATTGGATCAGCCGGACGTCGTTGGCCGCGTCCAATGGCAAACCCTTACGGCTTGAAGGTCAACTTCGGCGCGCCGCCATGATAGAGATGGTTGATGTGCGCATTGTCAAAGACAGCCAATCCAAACGGGTACGCCTTGCTCAAATCCTTGAATTGGACATCGCTTCCGTTGGCGTTCTCGCCGGTGGTCACCAGCTTACGCTTGATTTCGATCGTCCAGGTCCCGTCCGTCCATTTCCCCGCACTGGAGAGATCGGCCCGGGGTCCGGTCACGGGTTTGACGATCACACTCGGCACCGAATCGCCTGGCTTGAAGGAATCCACGAAGGGAACCTTCTCCTCGTCCTTGATCCAGGGCTGGCTGGCATCGGGCTTGGCGCTGACAAAGGCCGGCCCGTTCTTGGCCTCATTGATGTTGTCGACATAGCCGGCGCTGGCGTCGCCGTCGCCACGCCGCCCCCAGGACTTGGCATCAGGCGGCTTATTATCGTTGATGTACTGGTCGTCTGCCTGGCCGACCGCGCCAGACTGGATGGCACGCCAGACCCACAGATCGACGGTGGTACCGGGCTGGTTGGTGTATTTGCGGCCAACCGAGGAATCGGCGACTTCGTCGATCTTGCCATTGACCGCGATGTGACAGACCATGGCGCAGCCCAACCGGGAGAAGCCGCGGGCATTGATGTCCCAGATGATGGAAAGCCTGTCCTCGTAGAAAGTGTTCTCATGCCCGGTGCTGTCGGGCTTCTTTTCTTGCTTCCAACTGCCGTCGGCCTGCTTCACCCAGGGCCGCCGGGCCAGACTTCGGGTCGGGTCCTTGTATTGGATCGCGAAATAGACGTTTTCGGCGTCATAGAGCGACCTGATGGAGACCTCGGTCTGACTGATGCCGGCGTAGACATCTGGTTTGTAGGGGGTCTTGTCGAGCGTGAGGTTGAGCGGGGCCGCCTTTTCCCACGCGGCATCGAGGGTGCCATCGATGGCGATCGGACCGGCGGCCTTGACGCTGACCAGCCCATCGGCGGCGGGCGCCTGGACGGCGATCAGGCAACCCACCCCGATCATAATGGCTAAGTTGCTGGTAACATGACGCTTGAGCATTGAAATGGTCCTTCTCCGTAGAGGGATTAGTTTGAGATCTTGTAGATAAAGAGATATTTTTCTCTCTTTGTCAAGTCTAGATACTTGCCCGACCTGCCACCTGGGAAAAAGTGTCCGGTGTCGACCTAGCCCTGAAACGTAGGCGTATGCGCTATTCCCGGATCGATCAGGGTCTCAGGACGCCGCCACGAACGAACCCATCCAGCGCGCGAACTTGGTCACCGGCTGGTCGCTCCAGTCCACGCCCCAGCCTGCCAGGAGCGCCGCCCACTTCTTCTGCGCCGCCGGCGCATCGAGCGTTTCGATCTCCAGTTCATGATCGATGCGGGCCCGGAAGTCGGTGCGGTCGAGGCAGAGCAGGTCGCTGCCATCGCGCCATTCCAGGCGATGGTTCGCGAAGCCGCCCAGCAATCGCAGCGGTGCGCCGGCCAGCGCGGTGCGCACCGGTTCAGGCAACGGCAGTCGGGGGGCGAGTTCGGCCGGGTCAAGCGACCACAGGTCGGGATCGACCTGTTTCTCCCATTCATCGTGGCGATGCAATCCGGCAGCTGGATCGGCGATCTTGCGCTTGCAGGTCAGGGTGACAATCGCCCCTTCGCGCCGGAGCCGCAGGTTCAACCTGGCTTGTCGCAAGGGATTGTCGGCGGCGTCGAAAAAACGGTTCTCTTGCGCGAGTTCGCGGGCCTGGCCGAGCGTCTCAGCCAGGCCCGCGCCAGCACGGCGTGGCCGGCGGCCTCGATCGCCCATTTCAATTCCGATTCGATCCCGTGGTCAATCGCCATGGTTGGTCATCCCGGCAAAAATGCTGCGCCGGACCGGCGCGACCGCCAGGGCGACGGCGCTAAGCGATGACAACGGCATCGCGAGCGCGCACAGCCAAGGCCCCCACACCCCGGCCGCAGCAAGAGCGATGCCGGCAACGTTGAAGGCGATGCTCACCGCAATGATTCCACCAGTACGGCGACGGGCAGCGCGGGCGGTGGCGATGAGTCCTTCGACCCCCTCCAGCGGATCGCCGCGCGCGACGAAGGCGTGGCAACTGGCAAGCGCACCCTCGATGCCGCCGCTGAGCGCGATCGCTACATCGGCCGCAGCCATGGCGGGCGCGTCGTTCAGGCCGTCCCCGACCATCGCCACGGTGCCGTCAGTCGCGAGGTCGTGGACGTGCTCGGCTTTGACCTCGGGCGCCAGACCGCCGTGAATGTCCGCCGCTGCGATGCCGAGACGCAAGCCGACCGCCAGCGCCACCGCAGGATCGTCGCCCGACAGCAGATGGACGCGGGTGCCCTCGGCCTGGGCGCGGGCGACCAGCGCCGCCGCGCCGGGTCGAATCGGATCGGCCAGCTCGATAAGCGCGACCGGCCGGCCATCGCACCCGACCGCGACTACGCTGACCGCGCGATCTCCGTCGAGCCGACCGCGGGCCACGGTGGCTGCTGCGACGGCGTCCCAGGCGAAGCCGGGCCGACCGATGCGCCAGGTTCCGGCTGCAGTGCGACACTCCACGCCAAAGCCAGGGATTTCGCGCCAATCGGTGATCAATGCTGCGGCCACCGGTTGGGCCGCGAAATGCCGACAGATGGCGAGGGCAAGCGGATGCTGCGACCGCTGTTCGGCAGCGAAGATCACCGCGATGGTGGCCGGATCGAAAGCCTTGCCGTTCTTTACTGGCACGGCGACAGCCTGAACCGCGACGACCTGCAAGCGGCCCTCGGTGACGGTGCCGGTCTTGTCGAGCACCAAATGCCGCAGCCCCCCGCGCCGGCCGAGAACCTCCAGCACCTCGGCATCGCGCACCAGGATGCCGCGCCGGGCCGCCCGGGCGCAGGCGACCGCCTGCACCAGTGGGGCAGCCAGGCCGAGCGCGCACGGGCAGGTCACCAGGATCACCGCCACCGCCTGGCCCAGCCCCTTGGCCGGACCGCCGTGCCACCACCACAGTGCCCCGACCGCCACCGCGATAGCGAAGGACAGCGGGGTGAACCAGGCGAGCGCACGATCCGCCAGGCGGACGAGCCGATTCGGCCGCGCCCCCGCCGCGTCGAGCTGGGCCAGGATCCGCCCCAGGCGGGTGTCGCCGCTGAGCGCGGTGACGGTGCAGACGAGCTGCGCACTGCGGCAGACGGTGCCGGCGAAGACCGTCGCGCCCGGATCGGCGACAACCGGCCGCGATTCGCCGGTGAGCATGCTTGCATCGACCGTCGCGGTCTGCTCGACCACGAAACCATCGCAGGGCACGACGCCGCCGGAGCGCACCACCACCCGGTCGCCCAGGCGCAGGCCGACGAGCGGGACGCGCGTCGTCGCCCCGGCCGGGCCGGTTTCGGCCTCAAGCGGCAGCAGGGGCGAGATGCCGCCCGCGAGCACCGCCGCGCGCCGCCGGGCGGTGAGCACCGCGATGCGGCCCAACAACAGCAGCGCGACGAACATCGCCGCCGCGTCAGCGTAGATCTCGGGCGAACCGGCGATGAGGTTGGCCACGCTCGCCGCCATGCCGACCACAACCGCGAGGCTGGCGGTGAGATCCACCGTGATCGCGCGGCGGCGGAGCGCAGCCCAGGCCGAACGATGGATCGGCATCGCGCACCAGGTCACCGCCGGGGCGGAAATCAGACAGGCGCCGAGGCCGAACAGGAGCATCCCGCCGCGATCAAGGTCGCGGGTCAGTTCGCCCGCGTACAGGCTATACGACAGGTGCATCGCCGCCGTCGCCGAGGCCGAAGCCACGGCGAGGCGCAGCAGCAGGTCGCGCCATTCGCGCCGGGCCGCATCGCCGGCCTCGGCCAAGGGCGCCGGCCGATAGCCCAACCGGGCGACCAGCGACGCCGCGCGCGAGGGCGGACAACCGGGTGAAAGCACCAGGTCCAGGCGGGATTCGCCGAAACGCACCCGCGCCGCCGCGATGCCGGATTCCAGGTGCGGCAGGCGTTCAAGCAGCCAGACGCAGGCGGCGCAATGCATGCCGCCGACGTACAGCGCCAGCGACCGCTGATCGCCGAGCGCGCGCAGATGCGCAGCGGCGAAGGCTTCGCCATCCCAGGCCGCATAGTCGCCAACCTCGCCGACCGCGCCGGTGGGCCGTTCGCGCAGGCGGTAGAACTCGCCGAGATCGCAGGCGGTGATCAAGGCGTGCGCCTGGCGGCAGCCACCACAGCAGAACTGCTGCGGCGATCCAGGGTTCAGCAATGCAGTCGGAACCGGCAGACCGCAGTGGGTGCAGGCCGCTGGCGACGCGAATCCCTCCGCCACGGCGGACACCGGTTCAACCATGGGGCGGGCAATGGATGCAGTGGATCAGGGCCCCGTGCTTGCTTACCCCCCACGCTAGCAGCCAGATCCCGGATGCGGCCCAGGCCAGCGGTACCAGCCAGCGACCGGAACGGGCGAGGCGCGCACGCCAGCCCGCTCCACCGGCAGCGCCGAGCGCTATCGGCACCAGGGCGGCACCGATCAACGCTGGGGTCGACAGCAGCACCAAGGCGACCATGACCAGCGCCCCGGTCCACACCTGGGCTGATGCGGCAGCGATGCCCAGGGCCCAGAAGGTCAAACCGCACGGCAGCGGCACCAGGGCAAGGCCGAGCGCGGCCGCAGTCAGCAGCGGACGTCCGGGCGCGATTCCCGCCGCCCAGCGGGCGAGGCCCAGCACCCACGGAGGCCCATTGTCGGGTTGCGCTCTTCGACCGGTGATGGCCCTCCACCAGCGCGCGAAAGGCAGGATGCCGGCGAGCGCCACTGCGACGAAAACTGCACCCAGGATGATAGTGACGAGCGGTGCCCACTGATTCAGGTGCACGACCAGACTCCGCCCAGCCCAGCCCACAAGCGCCCCGGCAGCGGCGTATCCCAGCGCCCGGCCACCCTGGTAGGCCAGCACCTCGGTGATCGTGGCGCGGACCCGATGTCCGGTCGCCGAGGATCCGAAGCGGAAGGCCACCATGAGCGGCCCGCACATTCCGGCGCAATGCGCCAGGGTCAGCAGGAATCCCAGCGGAAGCACAAGCGGAAGCAGGAATCGCAGAGCCTCGGAGGCGTCCATGGCGGCAGCGTGTCGCGCCGTGGGGACGGAGCCAGGGATCACATCGGCGGGAATCGGCTACGGCTTCAATTTGCGGTCGATCGCCTGGCGCCAGGGCCGGTAGACCTGGCTCGGGCCCGCTCGCTGATCAGGGGGCAGATTGGAAAGGTCGTATTCGAGGTACTTGAGGATCTCGTCGGCTTCGCGATAGCGACCGAGGTCGAAGAGGTTCTTCACTTTTTCGAAGCGGATGCGGTTGTTGCCGGGTTCGATGTCGAGGATGCGGTTCTGGGTCGCGACGGCCTCCTCGAAGCGACCGTCCCGCTGTTGCAGGTCCGCGAGCATGGCCAGGAGCTGGCTGTTGAACGGCGCTTTCGCCAGTCCCTCACGCAGGATCGTCATTGCAGCGCGCAGGTCGCCACTTTCAGCGGAGCGGGATGCACGCAGGACATGGGCCATCGGGTAGTCCGGGTTGCGCCCGCACCAGGCGGTGAAGTCCTTGCCGATCTGCTCATCGTTGCGGCCGAGCGCGAACGCCAGGCTGAACCAGTGGAAGCGGTTGACCGGCCAGTCGCAGGCCTCGACCAGTTGGGTCAGGAAGGTGAATGCGGCCTGTGGATCCGGCTTGGGGCCGTTCACCGCCGCGATGACGCGGTAGCGCAACAGAAGCACCTTCGACACGCCCAGACTGAGCGCCTTGGCGAGATCCTGTTCCGGCCCCTGGCGGTCGTCGCTGCGGTTGGCGCGCATGCTGGCACGGAAGAGCCAGCGGGCGCCGTTCTCGTGCTCGTACTCGACATTGCGGTCGATGAGTTCCCGCGCCTCGCGCTGGTCGCGCTGGCTTTCCTGGCTGAACAGCACGTTGGCGAGCGCGGCGCAGATGTCGGCCTGGCGCGGCGACAAGGTCATCGCGCTGCGCAGTTCGGCGGTGGCCTCCGGGATGGCCTGACCGGGATTGATGATTCCAAGTTGCGCCGCCTCGAACAGGCAGCGGCCGTGGATGTAGACGCACTCCCACATCTGGGGGCCAGCGTCCTTGGCCTGGCGCGCGACCGCCAGCGCCTCAGCCGAACGCTGCTGGTACGACAGACGGAAGGCGCGGCCGACCAGGGCGAGGGGATCCTTGGCCCCGACCGCCTCGGCGCGGGCGAAGCAGTCCTCAGCGCGGGTGAACTCGCCGGCGGCGTCGAAGGCGAAGCCGGCCGCGACCAGCGCCTGCGGGTAAGGTTTGTGGCCGAGTTCCTCGCTGGTGCGGTCAGCGCGCAGGAATTCCTCGGCCGCCCTGGCCGGATGTCCGCTACGGCGCAGCGCCTCGCCAAGGGCAAAACGCGCTTCGATGAAACCGGGGTCGATCTGGAGCGCCCTGCGGCAGAGATCCGCCGCCTGCTCCAGCGGCTGGCTGCGCACCTTGGGGTCGATGGCCTGGCCGCGCATGATGAGGTCGAGCGCCTCAGTATAGAGCGGCAGGGCCTTCAGCTTGATGGTGGCGCGGTTGACCTCGTCCTGGCGCGCTTGCAGCAGGGCCTCCTGGCGCTCCTTCAAGCGATCGGTCTCGGCACGCTCGCGGCTGGTTTCGGCACGCTGCCGTGCCAGGTCCTTTTGCGCGATCAGCAGGCTGCCGACGCCGAGGCCGATCAGGATGGTGACGATCGCCACCGCCAACAGCCAGCGCAGCCGCCGCGACGCTCGTTCGCGGCGCTGGGTGTTCAGCCGCGCCTGGTTGATCTGGGCCCGGATCTCGCGTTCTGGCGCGGTCTCGACCCCGAGCTGGCCGAGCTGCGCCTCGGCCAGACCGAGATCGGCGGCGGCCAACGCAGTGCGGGCATAGGCGAGACGCGCGCGCTGGGCCCCCTCCTGCGCCTCGCGGTTGTCGCACCACAGTTCGAGCGCCTGTTCGAAGCGCGACACCACCCGGGCATGGCGGGCGTAGAGCCGCTGGCGGTCGGTACCGGCGGGGTCGTGTTCAACTTCCAGTTCCTCGACCTCGGATTCGGCGCGGGCGGTGATCGCGATGGACTGGCGGTGGCCGAGGTAGTCGACCAGCGCCTGGCGGAACGCCCGCACCGTGGGGAATCGCTCGGCCGGATCGCGCGCCATTGCGGTGTAGCACAGATCCACGAGTTCACCCGGCAGGTCGACCGGTAACGCCGGCGGGAAACCGCGGGCCGCATCGGCAATCGCCTCGATCAGGGTGCCGCCGCGATGCGGCGGATAGCCGGACAGGATCTCATACAGCGTCGCACCCAGCAGGTACACGTCGCTCAGAGTGCTGATCTGATGGTGCTGCCCGCGCGCCATCTCGGGCGGCATGTAGGCCGGCGTCCCGGCCGGCGGCCGGGCGAGGTGATCGGGCAGACGGCAGATGCGCGAGGTGTCGGTTTTGCCGTCTGCCGACGCGGTCGCCGCTGTTCCCGCCTCTTCTGCGCCGGCATCCTGCACCACCGTCGCGGCGAGTCCCCAATCCATGACCAGGACTTCGCCATAGTCGCCGACCATCACGTTTTCCGGCTTCAGATCACGATGGATGATGCCCTTGGCATGGGCGTATTCGATGGCATTGCAGACCGCGAGCAGGATGCGGAGGTGGTCCTCCTCGTCGAAGCGCGCGGCGGTCTCACGTTCATCGCGCGTCTCGGGATGCAGGAGCCGGCGCCACGTCGTGCCGCGCGCCAGCTTCATCGCGAGGAACAGGTTGCCGTCAGCGTCGCGGCCCAGGCCGTGCACCGGCACGATGTTGGGGTGGTCGAGCGCGGCGGTGACCATGGCTTCGGCGAGGAAGCGCTCGCCCGCCTCGTCGCCGCGCTTGACCTGCTTGAGCGCAACTTCGCGCTTGAGCGACACCTGGCGCGCGCGCCAGACCACGCCCATGCCGCCCTCGCCGATCTTGTCGACGATCTCGAAACGGGCGCCGGTCTCGTTGCGATCGCCGGTTCTGTTTCCAGCTTCACCAGGATCGGCGCCATTCGCCAGTTCCTCTGCGATCCTGGCGTCACCGGCGCTGACCTGCATCGGATCCGGCACCGGCAGGCCACGCCGGTCGCGGCCCATTGGACGCCAGGTGCGCTGGGGATCGCCGGTCTGGAACAAGTCGGGATCGGTGATGGTCTCGGCCCAGACCGTGCGCAACTCATCCATCAGCGCGGTCACCTCGACCGTGCGCAGGGTGATGTCAGCAGCGAAGCCGGGGTCAGCAGCGAAGCTGGCGTCAGCCGACGCGGCCGGATCGAGCGGATCAGCGGCCTTGTCTGGTTCGCCCTGATGGACGGTGCCTCTGGGCACGGAGTCCTCGTGCGCGACCATCAGGCACGCGGCCTGCGGGAGGACAGCATCGGCAGCTGGGCGAGGTTTGCCGCCAGGATCTGGGCATCGGGGAAGCGCGATTTGGGGTCGATGGAGGTGCAACGCTTCACCAGGCTGGCGACGCGGGGGTCAAGCCCGGGCTGGGCCCGGCGGAACATGTCATGATCGGCCGAAGTCACCGGGGTCTGGCGCTGGTTCGGTTCCGCCGACGGCGGCGGTTTGCCGGTAAGCAGGAGCCAACCGCACACCCCGAGCGAGTAGACATCACTGGCCTTTGATGGCGACTTGCCGCGCAGGAGTTCCGGGGCGACATAGGTGGGCGTAGCGAAGATCTGGGTCGGGGTGCGGCGGAACAACCGGGCGAACAGGCCCTCTTGGGCCTGGTCCTTGGCGTTGCCGAAGTCGACTAGGCCAATGCGGCCATGCCCATCCACGAGCACGTTGTCGAGTTTGAGATCGTTGTGGACCACCTGCTGTTCATGCAGGTGCGCGACCACCTCGACCAGACCGTGGAAGAATCCGATCGGGTCCTTGGCCTTTCCACTGAGGCACACCTGGCCCAGATTCTGGCCCGGCAGGTGCCCCATCACCATCGCGGCCCGCCCTTGCACCTCACCATAGCGCCAGGCCTGCGGGATGCCGGGATGGCTGAACCGGCGCAGGAAGGCGAATTCGTTGGCGAATGCCTTGATCTTCACCGCATCGGTACGCAATTCCTGGCGAATCACCTTTACCGCGTAGGTCGAACGCGAATCGTCACGGTGGGTGCCGCGGTAGACCTCGGCGGTGCCGCCGACGGCGATGAGTTCGCGCAGGATGTACGGACCCACCGAGGCATTGATCAGGGCGGCATCAGGCATGGCCAGGGCATGGTGACGTGTCTCGCCCGGCTCGGCAATCACCTGGATGGTATCAGCCGTCGCCTGATTGAGACCGTGTCCGACAACTACCATCCCGACTCATCCCGACTCGGGTCGCGGCTTGCACCCCAGCCGGCCGAGCGAGCATCCCGCCCCCTCGGGAGTGCCTCCATGATCAGTACCGCCGGCTTGACCATGAACTTCGGAAAGAAGATCCTGTTCGAGAACGTCAGCCTCAAGTTCCAGCCCGGCAACTGCTACGGGCTGATCGGGGCCAACGGCACCGGCAAGTCGACCTTCCTCAAGATCCTCACCGGCGAGGTCGAGGCCGTCACCGGCCAGGTGATCATCGATCCGGGCAAGCGCATGGGCTGGCTGCGCCAGGACATCACCAACCACGAAGAGGAAAAGGTCATCGACGTCTGCATGCAGGGACACCGCGAGATCTGGAAGATCCAGCGCGAGATCGACCGCATCAGCAACAAGAGCGACTACAGCGATGCCGACGGCCAACGCCTGGCTGAATTGCAGGAGCAATACAGCGCGCTCGATGGCTACACCCAGGAATCGGAGGCGGCCCAGGTGCTGACCGACCTCGGCGTCGATCCCGGTTCGCATCAGAAAGCGATGAAGGAGATCGACACCGCCCAGAAGGTGCGCGTGCTGCTCGCCCAGGCGGTTTTCAGCAAGCCGGATATCCTGCTGCTCGACGAGCCGACCAACAACCTCGACATCCCGGCCATGGTCTGGCTTGAGCATTACCTCGCCGACTATCAGGGCGTGATCATCGTGGTCAGCCACGACCGGCATTTTCTCAACAAGGTCTGCACCCACACCTGCGACATCGACTACCGCTCGATCCGCGGCTTCGCCGGGCCGTACGACATCTACGTCGCCCAGGAACAGCTCGCGCGGGCGCAGCGCTCGAAGGAATCCTCGCGCGTCGAGCGCCAGGTGCTCAAGCTGCGCCGCTTCGTGGAACGCTTCAAATCCAACGCCGCGCGCAGCAAGCAGGCGACCAGCCGCGTGAAGCTGATCGATCAACTGTCCGGGCAGAAGGTGCTGCCGTCATCGCGCGTGGCGCCGCGCCTGTTCTTCAAGGTCGCCAAGGCCAGCGGCCAGGACGTGATCGAGACCGAACGCATGGATTTCGCCTATCCGGGCGGCACCACGATCATCAAGAACCTGACCACCCGCATCGACCGCGGCGACCGCTTGGCCATCGTTGGCCGCAACGGCATCGGCAAGACCACCCTGGTGCGCCTGCTGTTGGGCGACCTGCAGCCGACCAAGGGCGTCATCAAATGGGGCGGCACCGCCACCAAGGCGTATTTCCCCCAGGAAGGCGCCGACCTCTTCAAGACCAAAGACCTCTCGATCATGGATTGGATCAAGCAGTACACCGACAACCAGGACATCAACAACATGCGCTCGATGCTCGGGCGCATGTTGTTCAGCGGCGATGATGTGAAGAAGCCGGTCGGCGTGCTGTCGGGTGGCGAGAAGGTCCGCTGCCTGCTGTCGATGGTGATGCTGCAAGAATCC
The DNA here is from genome assembly GCA_945876185.1 of Candidatus Kuenenia stuttgartensis. Classification (GTDB taxonomy): domain Bacteria; phylum Planctomycetota; class UBA11346; order UBA11346; family UBA11346; genus BJHQ01. The sequence continues at coordinate 18,541 of CAMCMZ010000048.1, forward strand.
AACACCCTGCTGCTCGACGAGCCGACCAGCCACCTCGATATGGAATCGATTGAGGCGCTGCAAGAGGCGCTGGAGGACTTCCAGGGCACCCTGGTCGTGGTCAGCCACGACCGCGAGTTCATCGACTCGGTCGCGACCCGGGTCATCGTCATGGATGAAGGCGGCCTGACCGACTGGAAGGGCACCTACCTGGCCTACCGCGAGGCGCGAGGGTTGGAGTAACCGGGGGATTCCGTGCTCCTTCCCCCATCCTTGCGGACCACGATGCTGCACTTGCTGACCACGATGCTTCACTTGCTAACCACGATGCTGCACTTGGCGCACCTGCGATACCCCGCATGACCGACGACCCCAGACCGGATTCCGAGCCAGCGCCCCAGGGACAAGTGTCGCTGCGCAAGCGCATCGCCCGGACCCTGTTCGGATCGCCGCTCAAGCTCACCGACCGGGCGATTTTCCATCAGATCACCCTGATTTCGCTCCTGGCCTGGATCGGCCTGGGCAGCGACGCGCTGTCGTCGTCGTGCTACGGCCCGGCCGAGGCCATGGCGGTGATCAAGGGTCATCCGCATCTGGCGGTCGCCCTCGCGCTCGCCACCGCAGCCACGGTCTTCCTGATCTCGTCCGCCTACAGCCGGCTGATCGAACTGTTTCCCAATGGCGGCGGCTACGGCGTCGCCAGCCGCCTGCTCGGCCCGCGCATCGGCATGATCTCGGGCTGCGCTTTGCTCATCGATTATGCCCTGACCATTTCCGTGTCGGTGACGGCCTCCGGACTGGCGATCTTCTCGTTGTTCCCATTGGAGTGGTTCGCTGGCGGTGGCGCTCTTGCGCTCGGCGACGCCACCGTCCGGGCTGCTGCTGAGGCCACGCGCAGCCAATGGATGATCGGCAGCGATATCGCGGTGATCATGCTGCTGATCGGCCTCAATCTGCGTGGCCTGCGCGAATCGATCCTCGTGCTCACGCCAATTTTCCTCCTGTTCGTCATCACCCACCTCATCCTGCTGGTGGCGGGATTCGTCTTCCACCTGCCCCAGGTCCAAACCACCGCCACCTCGGTAAGCCAGAGCTGGACGAGCGACCTGGCGACCATCGGGATGGGCGGCATGGTGATGCTGCTGCTGCACGCCTACGCCATGGGTGGCGGCACCTACACCGGCATCGAGGCGGTGTCGAACGCCCTGCCGATGATGCGCGAACCGCGCCTGCAAACGGCGAAGCGCACGATGAACCTGATGGCGGTGTCGCTCGCGGTCACGGCCGGCGGGTTGATCCTGTGCTACCTGCTGTGGGACGTGCCGGCCGGCAATAAGGACAAGACCATGAACGCCTTGCTGGCGGAATCGGTGGCCGCGCACCTGCCCTTTGGCAAGACCTTCGTGATCCTGACCCTGGTGTCCGAGGCCGCGCTGCTGCTGGTGGCGGCCCAGACCGGCTTCATCGGCGGGCCGCGCGTCCTGGCCAACCTGGCAGTGGATTCCTGGATGCCCCGGCGCTTCGCCGCCCTGTCCGAACGCCTGACCATCGGCAACGGCATCGCTCTGATGGGTGTGGCAGCCATCGCGATGATCCTGATCTCGCGCGGCGACATCGCTTATCTTATCGTCATCTATGCCATCACCGTCTTCCTGTCGTTCGCCCTGACCATGGCCGGCATGGCCCTGCTGTGGTTCCGCCGGCGCGAGGAACGCTGGCTGAAAATCCGTCGCGCCGCTCTGTTCACCACCGGATTTGTGGTCTGTGCCGTCATTTTGATCTTCACCGCGATCAAGGAATGGAACCATGGCGGTCTGCTCGCGGTCGTGCTGACCCTCGGCATCGCCGGTCTGTGCCTGCTCATCCGCTCGCACTACCAGCGGGTCAATCGCCGCATCGCCATCCTGTTCGAAGCGCTCAACAACATCCCCCGCACCTACACCGGCGAGGAACCAGTGCTGGACCGGACCAAGCCGACCGCCGTTGTCCTGGTCGGCGCGTTCGGCGGCCTGGGCCTGCATACCGTGCTCAACATCTTCCGGTCATTTCCAGGCCATTACCGCAATCTGGTGTTCGTCTCGGTCGGGGTGATGGATTCCGGCGAGATGAAGGGCGAGGACACCATCGACGAATTGCGCGAACGCACCGAGGCGCAACTGGCCAAGTACCGAGAACTCGCCACCGGCCTGGGCTTCCCCAGTTCCTCGCGCCTCGCCATCGGCACCGATGCCGCCGAGGAGGCGACCAACCTGTGCCTATCCGTCGCCAAGGAATTCCCCCGCGCCACGTTCTTCGCCGGCAAGGTCATCTTCCGGCCGGAACGCTGGTACCACTGGCTGCTGCACAACGACACCGCCTATGTCGTGCAGAAGCGCCTGCATTGGCAGGGGCGGACGATGGTGGTGCTACCAGCGCGGATTACCTGACAAAAATCGCAATTGCACCCCATCTGCGGCGTTGGTCGCGGGTCTGCTGGCGCTGCCACACTCCCTTCTCCCGCCTTGCATCTGGGGCGCACTTGCGATTTTTCAGGAAATCAATTTGCTAAAATTGACAATGTGGCAGTTGCTGCCTGCGCGGATCACCTGACTACCTTTGATTCCGGAGCGCACGGACCCACAGACTCAATCTCATCGCCGGTTTTTTCAATTTTCATGACAAACGTCTTCATTTCGTCCAAACCAGGCCGATATCCGTCCGTGGTGTCGACGGTAATTGTGGGAACAGGCAGTCGCGGTGGCGCGTAATCACCAATCGGCAATTGAATCCCATCCCTTGCAGCCTGAACCATCCGATCGCCATGGAATCGTTCCCGATTGGGGTTTGCCAATCCACGTTGGATGGTGCGATCTCGAGCCAGTTTCGGGTCAATGTCACAGATGACGATACGAACCTGGGCCACCTCAAGGAGTAGGGACAATTTGGGTTCCCAGAGCTGGTGTTGGAACGCAGCTTCAGCAATCACCGTGACCCCGCGTCTGACGAGCAATTCGATCGCCTGGAAGAAGGTATCGTACAAGCGCCAATTGGCACCTTCTTCCAGGTCGTTGTGGTGAACGCCTACCGAGTTGACCAAACCCTCCTTGAATTCATCCCGACTGAAAACGGGACAATGGATCTCCCTGGCCAAGGCATGGGCCAGCGTCGTCTTTCCTGAACCGGGTCGCCCAGTCACGACGATTAATCGAGGATTCACCAGGGAACCACCATTTTTATCCTGATGTGACCGTTATTCCGCCACGCCGCCATCCAGCAGGTTCAGGTTTGTCGCCTTGATCTTGGCGGCGACTTCGGCGCAGACCTTGGGGTTGTCCTTGAGGAATTGCTTGGCGTTCTCGCGGCCCTGGCCGAGTTTGACCTGGTCGTAGGTGAACCAGGCGCCGGACTTCTGACAGACCTTGGCGAGGACGGCGAGGTCGAGCACGTCGCCGGTGTAGCTGATGCCTTCGTTGAACATGATGTCGAACTCGGCCTTGGTGAAGGGCGCGGCGACCTTGTTCTTGACTACCTTGACCCGGACGCGGTTGCCGACCATGCGTTCGCCGTCAGCGATGGTGGTCTGGCGGCGGATGTCGAGGCGGAGCGAGGCAGCGAACTTGAGTGCGCGGCCACCGGGCTGGGTCTCGGGGCTGCCGTAGACGATGCCGACCTTTTCGCGGATCTGGTTGATGAAGACTACCGAGGTCTTGGAGGTGGAGATCGCGCCGGTCAGCTTGCGCATCGCCTTCGACATCATGCGCGCCTGGAGGCCGACCTGGGTGTCGTCCATCTCGCCGTCGAGTTCGATCTTGGGCACAAGAGCGGCGACCGAGTCGACCACCACCACGTCAATCGCGTTGCTGCGCACCAGCAGGTCGCAGATGTCGAGAGCCTGTTCACCGTGGCTGGGTTGCGAGACCAGCAGGTCTTTCACATTCACGCCGATTTTCTCAGCCCAGGTCGGGTCGAGGGCGTGCTCGGCGTCGATGAAGGCGGCGACGCCGCCTTCGCGCTGGGCCTGGGCGATGATCGAGAGGGCCAAGGTGGTTTTGCCGGAGGATTCCGGGCCGTAGATCTCGCACACGCGACCGCGCGGGACGCCACCTATGCCGATGGCAAGATCAAGCGAGAGCGAGCCGGTGGGAATGGCGCCGATCTCGACCTTTTCGAACTGGCCGAGGCGCATGATCGAGCCTTTGCCATAGACCTTGTCGATCTGTTCGAGGGCGGCGTCGAGCGCCTTGCGCTTCACCGAGTCATCCGGGTGGTGGCCCCGGTTCTTGTCGGCGGTTTTGTCGAGGAGTTTTTCCGCGGCTTTGTCAGCAGGTTTATCGCTGGGTTTGTCGAGGGCACGGGCGACGGCGGGTTCGGCGGGCATGGGATGAGTCCTGTGGTTGGGTTTGGGTTGATGATGGTTGAGGGCAGAAGGCGGAGGGCTGAGGGCGGAAAAAAACCGGCTGAACGGCTCAGTGCACCGTGCGGTAGACGAAGCAGAGCGGACCGACGATCTGGACCCCGGCCCATTCGCTCTTGGGAACGACGATGGGTTGGTAGTTGGGGTTTTCCGGCAGGAGTTCGAGGCGGTCCTTGTAGCGCTGGATACGCTTGAGGGTGGCGTCGCCATGCACCACCACCGCGCCGATGTGGCCGTCGGGGACGGGTTGACCGGACTGGATGACCGCGAAGTCGCCGTCGAGGATGCCGGCGTCGATCATCGAATCACCGCGCACCTTGAGGGCGAATCGGCCGGCAGCCGGTTTGAGATCGCTGAGGTAGGTCTCGTGGTTCTCGCTCGCGAGAATCGGCGTACCGGCGGCGATCACGCCGATGACCGGCACGCCAAGATGCGCCGGACCGCGATCGAGCGCAGCCCAGCCGGCCTGGGTCAGCGAGACGTTGCGCTTCTTGTCCGGGTCGGCCTGGAGCAGGCCTTTGCGCACCAGGGCGTCGACGTGCTTGCTGACGGCGGAGGGGAAGGCGTAGCCGCAGACCTTGGCGATTTCAGCCCGGCTGGGCTGACGGCCTTCATCGGCGGCGTCGGCGAAGAGGTTGAGGATGCGGGTCTGGCCGGGGGGTAGGTCGCTCATGCTTGGCACTATGGGTCAACAAGGACTCGGTGTCAATAGTGACCTTGCCGATCCCCGCCGATCCTGCCTTAGACCCCTTGTCGACCCCGGCCAGTAACGCAATCACCCCCGCCGCTGGGCGAGGGTGATCCGGTCAAACCATTGAAAAATCAGGCTTATTTTTTCTTGCCGGCGCGATGGTTGATGTTGAGCTTCTTGCCCCGGCCCTGGTTGCCGGGACGGCGCTTCTTTTTGCCCGCCGCGAGGGCGCGCTGGTTGCTGATGGCCTTGCGGCCGCCCTTGGTACGCATGCCACGGCGGAAGCCGGTGCGCTTGCGGTGCTTGAGGGCGCTGCGGCGGATTTTGGTGTGCATCGGGGAGCCTTTATCTGGGTTGAGTCGTGGTTTGCGGCGCCGTCAGCACCGGGGGATCTCAGGACCGCCGTGGGCGGAAGAATGTGGCGGTCGGAAGTGGGCGTTTTTTATCAACGGGTTGCTGAGTATGTTTCCCATCCTAGCGTGTCAACCATGCCGGGCGCACGCGTATGGTCGAACCTCGTCCTGCCCGGCAGCGGGCTGCTTGCGGATGGATTCACGGTCCGGGGCACGCTTTTGTTGACCATCTTCGTGGTTTCCGCCGCGCTCGCCCTGGTCGCTCCGGCCCTGGCGGAACCCGAACACGTCAGCCGGGTGCGCAACTGGGGCCTCGTGGTCGCCATGCTGACGGCGCTGCTGTCGTTTGCCGAAGCCTGGCGTCAGGCGCGCCGGCGGCGGATCGATCCCGAACGCGTGCGTGAACTGCACCGAATCGTAGCGAAATCCTACCTGACCAATGACAAACAGGCGCGGGCCCAGGCCGAGGCGCTGGTCGCCGCCGCACCTGAAGAGCCCGGCGCGCATCGGATCTTCGCCCTGGTCGCGCGCGCGGCCAAGGACGAGGCTGCCGCGTTGCGCGCCGAAGCGACCGCAGCCGCGATCGAAGCGCGCTCACGGTCAACCTGACGGATGGCCGAGCGCACCCCGTCGCTGCCCCAGCCGCCGCTGCCGGAACGCCTGCGTCCGACGCGACTTGAGGACGTCGTCGGCCAGGACCACCTGCTCGGTCCGGCCGGGGTGCTCAGCCGCTTCCTGGCCCAGGGCAGCCTGCCGTCGCTGGTGCTGTGGGGTCCGCCCGGCTGCGGCAAGACCACTATCGCGCGGCTGCTGGCGGAGCGCCTCGGCCTGCGTTTCGTGGCTTTTAGTGCCGTGCTGGCCGGGGTGCCAGAACTGCGCACGGTCATCCATGAGGCCAAGGCCTGCCGCGACCTTGGCCAGGGCACGCTGCTGTTCATCGACGAGCTGCACCGCTTCAACAAGTCGCAGCAGGACGCGCTGCTGCCGCACGTCGAAGCCGGCACCGTGCTGCTCATCGGCGCGACCACGGAAAATCCCTCATTCGCGCTCAACCGCGCCCTGCTGTCGCGCTGCCGCATCTTCAGCGTCAACCCGATCGACGCCGCCGCCGGGGCGGCGCTCATCGCGCGGGCGCAAAGCCATCCGCTGGGCCTGCCCGGACTCGAGATCGAACCCGCCGCCGCTGAAGCCGCCGCGCGCCTCGCCGCCGGCGACGGCCGTCGTTTGCTGATGATCCTCGACGCCGCGCACACCCTGGCGGCCGGTGCAGCGATCACGTTGGAGCACATCGCCGCTGCGGCCCAGCGCCCGGTCAGCGACCACGACCGCGACGGCGAAAGCCACTACGATGTCGCGAGCGCCTTCATCAAGAGCATGCGCGCGAGCGATGTCCAGGCCGCGCTGTACTACCTCGCGCGCCAATTGGAGGCCGGCGAGGATCCGCGCTTCGTCGCCCGCCGGGTCGCGATCTTCGCGAGCGAGGACGTCGGCCTCGCCGACCCGATGGTGCTGATGCAGGCCAGCGCCGCGCTGCACATCGCGGCCGAGATCGGCATGCCCGAGGCCGTCTATCCGCTCAGCCAGGCGGTGATCGCCTGCGCCACCGCGCCGAAATCGAACAGCGCCAAGGCCTACTTTGCGGCCGCTGAAGCCGTGCGCGCGAAACCAGGAGCGCAGGTGCCGATGTTCCTGCGCAATGCACCGACCACGCTGATGAAGGAATCCGGCTACGGCAGCGGCTATCGCTACGACCACGACGAGCCCGACCACTTCGCCGGCCAGCAGTGCCTGCCAGAGGAACTCCTCGGCAGCGTCTTCTACCGCCCCGGCGCGTTCGGCTTTGAAAAGGAGATCGCCAAGCGCCTGGAATGGTGGGAGGCGCGGCGGAAGGAGCGCGGGGCGAAACCGGCGGGTTGAACCCGTCTGGAATCGCCAGCAACGTTCCGACAATCGCCAGCAACCCAGGCCAACCCCGCATGACCGCCCCCCTCACCCTCGCCCTGATCAACGGCTTCCTTGGAGCCGGCAAGACCACGCTGATCGCCGCGGCAGCGAAGCGCCTGCAGGCGCGTGGGCGGCGGGTGGCGGTGATCACCAACGACCAGGCGGCGGACCTCGTCGACACCCACAACCTGCGCGGTCAGGGGCTCGACGTGGCCGAGGTCGCCGGTGGCTGCTTCTGCTGCCAGTTCGATGGATTGATGGCCACGCTCGACGGCCTGCGCCGGGGCGGGAGCAATCCCGAAATCGTCCTCGCCGAGGCGGTTGGCAGTTGCACCGACATCTCGGCCACGGTGGTGCAGCCGCTCAAGGATCTGCACCACGATTCCGTCCGCCTGGCGCCGTTCACGGTGATGGTCGACGCGCCGCGCCTGAAAAACGCCGTCGCCCTCGCGGCCGAGGATCAGCTCGGCAAAGACGTGCTCTACATCTTCGACCGCCAGGTCGAGGAAGCCGACCTGATGCTGCTCAACAAGACCGATCTGGTGTCGCCCGCCGAGATCGAAGCGCTGTCGGCCGAGATGCGCCGCCGCCGGCCCGGCACGCCGCTCATCGCCACCGCCGCGCGCACGGGTGTCGGCGTCGAGGCCTGGATCGACGCGCTGCTGTCCGGTGCAGGCGCGGGTGGCGGCACGGGCGCTGGCCGCTCGGTGCTGGACCTTGATTACGACCGCTACGCCGCCGGCGAGGCGGAACTCGGCTGGCTCAACGCGCACATCAGTCTCGCCCAACCCGCTGACGGCTGGCGCGCCGCCGCCATCGCCCTGGTCGAGCGCCTGCGTACGGCGTTCCGGGCGCGTGGCGCCGCCATCGCCCACCTCAAGGTCGCCCTCAATGGCGCTGGCGGTTCCGTGGTGATCGGCCTGCCGGATGCGAGCGCCGAGGCCAGCATCAGCGAGACCGGCACCGCCGATCCCGCCGCCCCGGTGACCTTGGTGCTCAACGCACGCATCCGCCTCGCACCCGAGGATCTGCGCCAGGAAATCGAACGCGCCCTGCCCGGCACGGCCGGCACGATGACGATCCTGGAATTGTCGGCCTTCCGGCCGGCCCGGCCGCAGCCGACGCATCGCTACGGCCAACCGATCGCGTGAAAAACGCCGTGGATCATTGGATAGCTAACGCCGCCGCCCGACTGGGGTCACATTGCACCGCCGCTGCCGTGGTCGGCGAGGGCATGACCAGCCGGGTACTTCGCCTGAGCCTTGCCGATGGACGTACCGTGATCGCCAAGCGGCCCAAGTTCGCGCCGCTGCCTGGTCTGTATGCCAGCGAAGCCGTCGGCCTGGAGGCCCTGCGCGGAATTCCTGGCCTGACCGTGCCGGCGGTGCTGCATCACGATCACGCCGGCATCGTGCTGAGCGACCTCGGGCCCAACGCAGCGGATCCCGTCGATGCTGAACATCCCTACTGGGAACGCTTCGGACGCAGCGTCGCCCACCTGCACGGCCGCCTGTTTGGCCGCTTCGGCTGGCCACATCCGACCTTTTGGGGCGTATTGCCGCTGGCGCAAACCCCGCAGGACGATGGCTACGCGTTCTATCGCGAGCAGCGTTTCCTCTGGTTCCTCAACCAGCCGCCGGTGCTGGCCGGACTGCCGTCAGACCTCTGGCGTCGGATCCGCCAACTCGCGGAGGATTTGGAGCGCCTCGTCCCGCCCCAACCGCCCTGCCTGAACCATGGCGATCTGTGGTACGGCAATCGACTGCGCGGCCCCAAGGGCGAGCCGGCGCTCATCGATCCGCATGTCCACGCCGGCTGGGCCGAAGCCGACCTGTCCCACGCCTGGATCTACGGCGGATTCCCGCCGCGCTTCTGGGACGCCTACCGCGAGAGCCATCCCCTGGAACCCGGCTGGCCGGATCGCCTCATGCTGCTGGGCCTCATCCATCACCTCGCGGTCGTGCGCGAGATCGGACCGGACGTCGATACGCTGCGGGAAATCGCCACAACCATGAAACGGTTTGGATGATCAGTGGACGTTCGCCCTGAGATTCAGGGCCTCACCCAATCCGATCCGACGAGAACCTCACCCAACCGCGACGCGCTCCGTCGCCAACTGCGCTTCCAGTTTGCTGCGCAGGTCGGTCAGGATCTGGGCGGCACGCGGACTCGCTGTGGCGGCCTGCGCGATGCGCTGATCCAGGGCGGCGATCTCAGTCACTAATGCCGCGATGCGCTGGGTGCGCACGGGTTTGACCGAATCGAGCGGCAAGGGAGTCGGATAGGGGCTCATGGTCGCTACCAGGGGTGCCTGTGGGCGGCGAAAAGTATGAATCGGCCCCGGACGTCAATCCGGGGTTTCTGCCGTGCGGGGAAACACCTCGGCGCCGGGTGATCCGGGGCGGCGGATCCTCACCGCTGCGGCGCCTGAACCCGCGTCGCTCCACCGGTTTACTCAACCAGCCGGCGTCGAGGATCCGCCCATGCGCGCCAACAGCCTGATTCCGATTTTCGCCATCCTGCTGGTGTGCGCCTGCGCCTGGTGGCTGGTGCGCGCCCAAGGCGAGGATCCCGGCGTGCGCGGCCCGGCCATCAACCCGGGCATCTATGCGCCGGCCAAGCGGGCGAAGCACCGCATCGAACCGGCGCGGGTGCTGCAACCGTCGTTCACCTTGGTCCGACCACCGGTGCCGGCGCGGCCGTCGACCCAGGCCGATCCTCCGTGGCGGGTGGTGCTCATCGAGGCCGCCGACCGCGACCTCAGCACCCGCGTGGCGGTGCTGGGCCTGGCCGAGGAATTCCACCTGCGTGGAAGCATCGCAGTGATTGCGACCACCGACGCCAAGCCCTTTCCGCTTGGCGTCGACCGGGTGGTGCGGGTGCGCACCCTCAAAGAAGACGCCGCACCCCGCCTGCCTGGCGAGCGCTTCACCTGCACGGTGCGCCTGGAATCGATCGTCCCCCGCCTGCCCGGCGGCCACCCCGATGCGGACGTGCAGCAGACCACGGGACACGTCGACGCCGTCGACCTGACCGGCGAATTCCTCGGCGTCGCCCCCGGCACCAGATGGCCGCAGTGGTGGGCCGGAGTCGGCCAGGCGTTCGCGCGCGAAGCCGTGCTGCAATTCGCGCCGACGGGTCTTGCCGGCTGCAAAACCCCGGTATCGGCTTGGGAAAACGACCTCGGTCGCTTGCGCGATCCGGTCGGCGCCGACCCCCTGCGCTGGACCGCCGCCTTCCAGGATGACCTCGTGCGCGGCTGGATCGGCCGCATCGACGGCCGCACCACGACCACCCGCAACGGCAGCCTGGAACCGGCGGTGGCCGCACTCGAACGCCGCCTGGCTGACGCCAAGACCTGGGAGCCGCTGCCACCGACCGGCCCCTGGCGGACCTGGCGCCGCCGCGCCGAACCCGAGACCGGATCCGGCCCACCCTGGACGGTGTCGCTGCGCGAAACCGCCACCGGCTGGGAGGTCAACCAGTGGCAATTGCGCCCGCATCCCGCCGCGCTCATCCAGGCCTGGATCGCCGCCGCGCGCACCGGCGACGCCATCGCCCGCGCCACCCTCGACCGGGTGAAGGACATCCCCCGCATACCCGACGACCTGCGCCAGGGCATCGCCGCCGCGCTCGCCCGCCCCGCGCCGTGAGGGGCAGATTCAGCGGACTTATTCCACCGAACGATGCCAGGTCCGAACAGGTCCGAACCCGGGGTGCCTCAATGGAAATCTCTAACGGCTGATTGTCCAGTTGTTTGAGCCAAGAGCGCTGGACAGGGTTCCTCTGCCGTACAGACTCGGCGCATGCCTACCGATGCCGAGTTGCTTGCCGGGGTCGTTGTGCGCCCGGTCATCATCC
>CAMCMZ010000049.1 GCA_945876185.1 Candidatus Kuenenia stuttgartensis
CCTGGGAGCGCGCCGCTCCGCGGCGCTCTGGGGATTGGCCATTTCTGCACTGTTCAGCGGTGTATGGGGTGAAGCGCCGCGGAGCGGCGCGCTCCCAGGGGCGCTGGCCTTCCGGGCCAGCCTAGCGATCAGCAACATCCTTCTGCCCCCAAAACGATCCCATCGACCCGCAAGCCCGCGACTTCCTGGGATAGCCGGCGTCCCGCCGGCCTGCGACTTCCTGGGATCGCCGGCGTCCCGCCGGCCTGCGATCAGCGAGGTCGTGCCGCACCATACGGTTCCGTCGGCCCGTAAGCCCGCGACTTCCCGGGCTCGCCGGCGTCCCGCCGGCTTGCGACCCAGGCCGCCTCAAAAGTCGATTGGTGGCATCCTGCGGATGCCGTTCTCCGGCCGGCGGAACGCCGGCGCTCCCAGGAAGTCCGACTTTTGAGGCCCCCGGCCTGCGACCGCCTGCGACCGCCACCCCCGATTGCGGAACCTGGATTTCACCTAGAGTCCGCCGCCCATGCGCTACCGGGATGCGGCCCACATCAACCTGGATTCGTTCTATGCCCGCAAACCGCAGGCGGGGCGGTGGTTCCGGGTACGGGGATACGGCCTGTTCGCATTCACCGTCGCGGTGTGCGGCCATCCTGACCGGGTTGCTGTTCTGCTCGTCATTGGATTAGTCGTGTGGATTCTGGCATGGAAGTCCGAAGTAGGTGCCCTGTGGCGTTCGGCCCTGGTGGCGCAGATTCTGTTGGCTGCAAGTATCCTGACGTGGCCATCATTTCGTGGATGGACGGAGTCCCTGCTCACTGCCGGCAAAGGTTGACTCATGCCAACCCTCGCCCGCTGGGGCATCCCCACCATCCTGCTCGCGACCGGCATCCTCGGCTGGGGCGTCTGGTTGCTGCCCGCCGGCCCCGCGCGCTGGGTCGGTGCCGTCATCGCCGCCGCGCTCTGGCTGTTCACCCTCGCCTTCTTCCGCAATCCGACGCGCACGCCGCAGGGCGGCGAACGCTGTCTGACCGCGCCGGCTGACGGCATCGTGGTCGACATCGAGACCGTCGACGAACCCGACTTCATCAAGGGTCCGGCCATCCGCATCGGCATCTTCCTGTCGGTGTTCGACGTCCACGTGAACCGCTCGCCGATCGCCGGTCGGGTCAGTTGGGTCCAGTACAAGCCTGGAAAATTCCTCGACGTACGCCATCCCGACGCCAAGCACGAAAACGAAGCCAACACCCTGGGCATCATCGCCGACGACGCGGTGGCGCCGGGACTGCACCTGATGGTGCGGCAGCTCAGCGGCCTCATTGCGCGGCGGATCGTCTGCACCCACGGTGTCGGCGATGTCCTGAAACGCGGCGAACTCTACGGCATGATCCGCTTCGGCAGCCGCACCGAACTCTGGCTGCCGGCTGGCTGCGCCCACACGGTCAAGGTCGCGCTTGGCCAGCGCGTGCGCTGCGGCGAGACGATCCTGGTCGAACTCGGCGAAGGGAAGGCATGAACGGCAACGCTGACCGGGCGCCGGCGTCACCTCCCAGCGATCGCCTGGCGCGGGTGCGTCAGCGCATCCGTCGCCTGAAGACCCTGCCGGTGCTGCCGACCACCCTTACCGCCGGCAATCTGGCCTCGGGCATCACCGCTATCCTGTGCGCGGCCCACGACCAGCTTTTCGTTGGCGCGCTGATGATTTTCGTCGCCATGGTCTGCGACATGTTCGATGGCAAGGTTGCGCGCCTGACCAAGCAGGATGGCCCGTTCGGGGCGGAACTCGACAGCCTCGCCGACGTGGTGTCTTTCGGGGTCGCGCCGGCGATCCTGGTCCACCGTCTCATCCTCGGGCATTCCGGGGTCTTCGATCACGGCGAGCGTCTGCTCTGGTTCGTGACCGTGCTGTATCCGGTGCTGACCGCGATCCGCCTGGCCCGCTATAATGTCGAGCACACCGGCCCGAACCCAGAGGCGAACTCGCATTTCCGTGGCATCCCCTCACCGGGTGCGGCGGCGGTGGTCTGCGCCTTGGTACTGCTGCATTCCAAGGAATTTGTCATGTTGGGGGTGCCGCAGAGGACCAACTATGTCAGTCTGCTCGACAGCCTGGATTGGTTCCGCTGGTTCCTCCTGGTGGTCACCTTGGTCTCCGCCCTGACCATGGTTTCGACCGTGCGCTATCCCCACATCGGCAACATGCTGCTCGGCCGCATGTCGTTCCGCCGCTTCATCCTGCTCGGCGGCCTCGTCGCCCTGCTGGTGTGGGAACCGTGGTGGGTGCTGGCGGCGGGGACGTTCGGCTACCTGCTGTGGGGCCTGGGCGTCGGTGCCTGGCAGGCGCTGAGCCAACTGCGCGCCGGCAAGGATCCGCTGGAAGACGAGGACGAGGCTGAGGCCGAGGACGCGGGTCTCGCGAACGGGAACGATTCTGGGCCCGGCCCGGCGCACGGGCGCTGACCCGTCGGGGTCGCGGCCGCGGAACCGCTGTGATCCACTGGAACGGGCAGGTTGATTTCACCGGTCTTGCAGGGGCTGGTCCGGGCCTAGCCTTCAATGACCTCTCAGATGCCATTTTGCCGCATCTCCTTCGTGGCCGCACTGGTCCTCGGCGCAAGCGTTGGCGCCGATGCGGTCGAGACCATCACGCTTGATCTCGACGGCCCGATCTCGTTCCGTTTCGCCGGGGCCTGCCTGATTGGCACTCGTGGGCTCGATCGCGCCGCAGGGCTTGAGGTCGTCCTGCGCCCGCGTCCGGCCGGGGTGGCGGGCAATGGGGATTGGGTCTTCCGCTGCACTGCCGCAGATCCGACCGCAGCCTGGTCGGAGGGCCGGGCCTGGCGCCTGCTGGCCGCGGTCCCGAGCGGCCAGCCGCAGCTGTCGCTCACCTTCAGCGGTCCCGCCCTGGCCATGCCCGAGGCGGCGGCTCCGGCGTGGCGGCTGGTCGGCCAGGGCGGCGGCTGCTCGGTGGCGGATCTCGCCGTCCTGCGCGCACGTCACCCCACCATTTCCGTCGCGACCCCTCCGCCGGGCCGGCACCACGAACTGCTGATCGCGGCCGAAGGCGCCTCGGCAGAGCAGTCCGCGCGCCTGGCCCGGCTGTGGGTGGCGGGTTGGCAGGCAGTCGCGGCCGATCCTGCGGCGGCGGTCGCGGCCGTCGCCGCCCGGTCGCCATTGAGCCGCGAGCACCTGCTGCCCGAGGCCGAGGCGGTGCTGTCGGGTCTTGGCGCGCGGCCGGACGGCGGCATCGATGCCCGTTGGTGGCACGACCATGCGACCCGTGTCGTCAGTCAGGGCGGCGCGGCGCTCTGGCGGCCCGATCTGGCAGGACTGGCCACCGAGCCCCCGGCACGGGCCACCAGTGCCCCCGCGCCATCAGTACCGCGCACGACCGCGACCGTCTTGGTCAGCGTGCCGGCCCAATCGGAAACAAAGTCCGGTGTCCCCGCCGATCCGATCAGCCTCCCCCCCGTCCAGACCAGGGCGGCAATATCCTGGCCCTGGCTGGTGGTCGCCGGGGGCGTAGTGGCCCTGGTGGTGTCGCTCACCTTCTACTTGCGTCAGCGTGAGCATCAGACCAAGGAGATCCGCCGGCATGGCGACAGCCTGCGGCGGGCGACCGAGATCCAGCGCAAGCTCCTCCCCACCCTGCCGCGCCTGGCCGGCTGGGAGATCGCCGCGCACTACCGTCCGCACGATGGAGTGGGCGGCGACTTCTATCAGGTGGGACGCTTTCCGGATGGACGCTGGGTGATCCTGCTCGGGGACGTGTCGGGCCACGGCATGCATGCGGCCATGATCGCCACCGCGATGATGAAGGAATCGCAGCACCGCATCCCCCGCCACTCCGATCTCGGCCTGCTGCTCGCCGCCTGCCACCAGGCCATGGCCGGTGAACTGCCGGCCGGATACTTCATCACCGTGGTGGCGGTGGCGCTCGAACCGGCGACCGGCACCGCGACCTGCGTCTGCGCCGGCCATCCCAATGCCCTCCTGGTCGGGGCAGGGGGGACGCGGCCGGTCGGGGCCATGGGTCCGGCCCTGGGCCTGGGCCATCCCCCGGCCAACGCCTGGCCGACCGGCGAGGTCGTGCACATCGGCCACAACGAACGCTTGGTGCTGTACACGGATGGCCTGAGCGAGGCCAGGCGGCGCGATGGCGAGGAATTCGGCATCCAAGGCATAGTCGCTGCCATCGCCACCCACGCAGGGCTGGGGGCCGAGGCCGCTGCCTGCGCCATCGCCGAGACGGCCTCGGCGCACACGGGCGGCAAGCTTGATGACGACCTGACCGTGCTCGTCCTCGCCACCGTGCCCCCTGATCTCGAACCGACTGAAGCATGAAGACTTTTACCTCGATTATCTCCATCATCGTTCCGGTCATCGCGCTGGCCATTGGCTGCCTGGGATTCACCGGCTGCGAGCGCAATCCCCTGGCGGACGAGCGCAGTGCCTGGCAAGGATTGCGGGAAAGCCTGCTGCCTGCCGCCGGGGACTGGTTGGCCCAGGCCACTGCGGCCAGCGACCAGGAGCGGACGGCGATCCACACCTTCCCCACCTTGCGCTTGGTACGGGTAGAGCGCTGCCGGTTCTCGTATCGATTGGCCGGGGTCGAGGACATCCACCGCGCCAGCGACGGTTCGCTGCGCCGCCCCTTGCAGGGCACGGTGCTGGTCGTCGTCACCACCACCCGGCGCACGGCCGAACTGACCGTGGGGCCCGATCTCACCCTGGTCTCCCTGGTGCCGGCGCAGCCGAGCAGCAACGGCCTGCCCCTGCCGCCGGCGATGGACACCAAGACGGCGATCGCGGCGCTGCCGCCGTCAATCCGCAATGCGGTTGGAGTCGCGCTCGAACGCACCACCGAGGCCGCCGCAGAAACGATCAATCAGCAGGTGGCGGTACCGTTCCGCTTCGACGCCGAGGTCGGCCGCTGGCTGCCAGTCGGCCCTTGAATCCGGTCGGCACCTGAGTCCGACCGGCCCGGAGTGGCCAGTGCGCGGGACTAGGCCGGTTCCAGCGTCAGCGTGGTGCCCAGCCGGTGCGACGATCCGGGGGCGATGGTCCGCGCATCCCATTCGGTGTTGACCGCCTCGATGCAGGCGAAGCCGGTCCAGGCACCGTCGCCCAGATCAGCTACGGCCAGACTGCGTTCAGTGCCCGGATTCCAGGCCACGCTCGCGGCGCTGCCATGGCGGACGATGCGCAGGCGGCGGCGCAGCACCGGATCCTCGATGACGACCGGCTTGGCCGGACCAACATCGCGATAGGTGCGGTTGATCTCGGCGCCGGTGCAGTGCAGCACGGATTCCGCGTCCCGGATCCAGGTTTCGTATTGTTCCGGCTGGTGGTAGTCGAGTCCGCCCAGACCGTGGATCGCGGCCTGACGCGCATCGCCCAAGGCCAGGTAGGTGTGCAGCGCCCCGGCGTGGACGATGGCCGCGTCGTTGGGATTGGTGCAGGTCAGGCCCACGTCGAGCGCAGCGCCGGCGCGCACGCTGAGTTCGAGGCGGAAGCGCTTCGGCCATGGTCCTGGCGGCAGGGCCTCGCCATCGAGGGTCAGCACGGCTTCTACCGCGCCATCCGCCGCGAGCGCGGTGCGGGCCAGGGTCCACGGCACAGTGCGCACCGGCCCGTGCAGCGGCGCATCGGGCCGGCGACCGATCCAGGGCCAGCAGATCGGGATGCCACCGCGCATCGGCGTGCCGGCCTGCCAGACCGTGCGCGGCGAACGCCACAGCACCGGGGCCGCCCCGCGCGGCTGCCAATGCCAGACGTGGGCGCCGTGCAGCAGGATTTCGGCCTCGGCCTGGGGGCCGGTCAGGCGAACGACCACATGGCCACCGCTGGCGGCTTCGACCGCGACGGTTCCGGGGATCTGGTGCTGGCGGGCGGCGGCGAGGAGTTCGCTGGTCGAAGCGGGCATGGTTGACTCGCAGAACGGGTTCAGGCCTGGTCAGGCCTGAAGGGTGAACAACTGATCCAGATGGGTGGTAGCAAGCAGCCGGCGGTTGAAGTCGTTGACCGCGGCCAGGCGCAGGATGACGCCGCGTTTGGTGCACGAAACGTAGATCTGCACGAGGTTGGCAAGGCCGGGGCTGTGCAAGGTGGTGATCAGGTGAAGGTCGAGCACCACTTCGCGGTCGTCCGGCGCGATGGCGTCGAGAACCATCTGGGAAAAAGCGAATCCGCGGAAGACCGGATCGTCGGTGATGGTCAACCGAAGCAGGGACCCGATGCGTTGGGTGAGCACGCCGGCACCCTAGGGGCAGGTGCCGGTATGCGCCAGCGGCTTGCCGGGCCGGCGATGCGGCCACCCTGTCCCGCGTGGTACCCTGGCGGCTTCCTGAATCCGAACTGCTGGCACGGTGCACGGTTGAGCGTTTCCGTGCCTCAGGGCCCGGCGGGCAGCACACCAACCGCACCGAAAGTGCGGTGCGGATCACGTATTCCGCCGCCGGTGACTGCCCATCAGGTGATCGCGCCACCGCTGTCACAGCGCAATGCCAAGACCACCGCCACCGCGAGCGCAACCAGGCTGACGCCCTCGCCCGCTTGCGCCTGCGTCTGGCCTGTCGCCTGCGTGGTCTCGCGGATCCCGCCTGGCTGGAACCATGGCGCAGCAAAGGCGGCCGGATCACTCTGGGGGCGCGGGCAGACGATTTCCCGTCGGTCGCCGCCTGCTGTCTGGACGCGCTCGTGCGTCAGGCCGGATCGCTGGCCCAGGCGGCCGAGGAACTTGGCGTGACCACGAGCCAACTCGTGAAGCTGCTCGGGGCCGATGCCGAAGTTCTGCAAGAGGCCACGCGCATCCGCACGGAAAACGGCCTGGGAGCGATCCATGTCCGCTGAGTCGGCGCATCGTTATGCCATCGGCGTCGGGTCGAACCTGGGCGATCGGGCCGGCACCATCGCTCACGCGGCGCGCCTGTTGGTGGCCGATGGCATGGTCCGGGTGGTTGCCGTCTCGGCGTTGCATGAAACCGCGCCGGTCGGCGGTCCGCAGCAGCCTGCGTTCCTCAACGCCGCCTGGGTGGTCGCGACCGCGCTCGGCCCGCATCAACTGCTGTACCGCCTGCAAGCGGTCGAAAGCGCCTGCGGCCGCACCCGCACGGTGCATTGGGGTCCGCGCACGCTCGACCTCGATCTGCTCCTGCGCGCCGACGGCCTGGCGCTGGCGACGCCGGCGCTGGTGCTGCCGCATCCGCGCCTGGCCGAGCGCGCGTTCGTCCTGCGCCCACTGACTGAGATCGCCGCCGATTGGCCCGTGCCGGGCCTGGGCACGGTGGCGACGCTGGCCGCGGCCTGCGCTTGCGCCTGATTCAGACCTGATCGTCGCTGCGACGTTCTCGCTTGGTCTCGGCGCGGTGGGCTTTCCCTTCCAACCGGCGGCGCACCGCGCCGCGCGAAGGTTTTGTCGGCCGGCGCGGAGGAGGCACGGCCTTGGCATCGACCACCAGGGCGCACAGGCGTTCGAGCGCCAGGTCGCGGTTGCGGTGCAGGCTGCGGGTTTCATCGCTTGCGATGATGAGTTCGCCGTCGGCGGTCAGGCGCGAACCGGCGAGATGGGCAAGGCGCACGCGTGCGGCAGGGGTCAGGCCGACGATGGCATCCGGGCGCAGGCGCAGTTGGCAACGGCTGGAGGTCGTGTTGACGCCCTGGCCGCCCGGGCCGCTGGAGCGGGTGGCTTCCCAGGTCAAATCGGCGGCATGGATCCACACCCCGGGCGCCAGGCGCACCGATCCGGGGTGGTCGGGCATCAGAACGGGGTCGCGGGCTGCTGCAGGACTTTGGCGATGCTCGCGGTGGTCGGATCCCGAAGCACGCCGCGCTCGGTGATGATCGCGCTGATCAGCGTGCCAGGGGTGACATCGAAGGCGGGATTGGCGACCGCGATCTCGGCGGGGGCGAACTGGTGCCCATTGGGGCGGCGGACTTCATCCGCGCCGCGTTCCTCAATCTCGATTTGATTGCCGTTCTTCAGCGACAGGTCGAAGGTGCTGTAGGGCGCGGCGACGTAGAACGGGATGCCGAAATGCTTGGCGAGGATCGCGAGGCCGAGGGTGCCGACCTTGTTGGCGGTGTCGCCGTTGGCGGCGATGCGGTCGGCGCCGACGATGACCGCCTTGATCTTGCCGCGCGACAGCAGCACCGCCGCGGCGTTGTCGCAGCACAACGTCACCGGCACGCCGGCGCGCTGGAGTTCAAGCGCGGTCAGACGCGCGCCCTGCAGCAGCGGCCGGGTCTCGCCGGCAAAGACCTGGAGCTTCTTGCCGCCACGGTGGGCCTGGATGATCGCGCCCAGGGCGGTGCCGACGCCGCCGGTGGCGAGGCTGCCGGTGTTGCAGTGGGTGTAGACCGCGCCGTCGGCCGGCAGCAACGTCGCGCCGTATTCAGCGATGCGCGAACAGCATTCCGCGTCTTCGCGGTGGATGCGCTTGGCCTCCATCAGCAGCCGGGCGCACATCTCAAGCGCGGTGAGGTGCGACATGTGGCGGTCGAAACAGTCCTTCAGCCGGCGCAGGGCCCAGGCCAGATTGACTGCGGTCGGCCGGCTGGAGATCAGCCGCACGATCGCCTGCTGGATCGGCTTTTCGAGCTTTTCAGCGGTCTTGCCGCGCTGATGCAGGGCGAGCGGGACGAGATGCAGCACGATGCCGTAGGCGCCGGCAATGCCGATCGCGGGCGCGCCGCGCACCACCAGATCGACGATGGCCTCGCGCAGGGTCTCCAGATCGGTGATCCGGCGGCGGGTGATGGTCAGGGGCAGCTTGGTCTGGTCGATCAGGAGCAGCTTGCCGTCCTCAAGTCCGCCCTGCCATTCGACCGCGCTCAAGGGTTCAGCGACCGGCCCGTTGAGGGGCTTCTTCGCGCTCGGCTTCTTCGTGCCCAGATTGGGCGTCGGGCCGGTGCGGACGGATTTGGCGGGTTTGTCGTAAGAGGGCGGCTTGGTGGGCATGCGGATCCTTGCTCAGCCGGCTTTGCTGCCGGCGATGTGCTGGGCGAACTGGCGAAACAGGTAGAGCGGGTCGGCCGGGCCGGGGGCGGCCTCGGGGTGGTACTGGACGCTGAACTGACGCTTTTTCGTGTGCTCGATGCCGGCGCAGGTGCGGTCGTTGAGGTTGACGTGGCTTTGGCGCACGTCGGCGGGCAGGCTGGCGGGATCGACCGCGAAGCCATGGTTGTGCGAGGCGATCTCGACCACGCCGTCGGCCATGCGCTGGATCGGATGGTTCGCGCCGCGATGGCCGAACTTGAGCTTGTACGTCGTAGCGCCGTAGCTGAGTCCCAGGATCTGGTGCCCGAGGCAGATGCCGAACAGCGGAAGGTCGGTGCGGATGAGGTCCTTCACCGTCGCGATGGTCGCGGTGGTCGCGGCCGGATCGCCGGGGCCGTTCGAGAGGAAGATGCCGTCCGGTTTGCGTCCCAGGATGTCGGCCGCTGGCGTCGCCGCCGGCACCACGGTCACGTCGAAGCCGCAGGACACCAGCAGTCGCAGGATGTTGCGCTTGACCCCGCAATCGATCGCGACGACGTGCGGCCTTTTGGCGAAGGTCGGCCAGCCCGGCAGGGGGCTGCCAACCGGCTGGCCGAACTGCGCTGGACTGCTGGGTTCGGTCCAGGTGTAGGGCTTGGCGCAGGTCACCCGGCTGGCGAGGTCGAGGCCCGACATCGACGGGGTGGTGCGCGCGGCGTCGGCGAGCTGTGCGTCGCTGGCGGCTTCATCGCTGGAGATCACCGCGTTCATCGCGCCGCTGACCCGCAGCTTGCGGGTGATGGCGCGGGTGTCGACGCCGTCGATGGCGACGATGCCCTGGCGCTTGAGGAATTCCGGCAGCGATTCCGTGGCGCGGAAATTCGATGGTTCATGGCAGCAGTTGCGCATGACGAAGCCGGCCACCTGGGCGCGGTCGCTTTCCAGGTCGATGTCGGTGCAGCCGTAGTTGCCGACTTCCGGATATGTAAGGGTGACGATCTGGCCGCAATACGACGGATCGCTGAGGACTTCCTGGTAGCCGGTCATGCCGGTGTTGAACACCGCTTCACCGCCCACGGTCTTGCCTGGGGCGCCCACCGACCGTCCGTGGAAGACGGTCCCATCGGCGAAAACGAGGCGGGCGGCGACCATGCGGACTCCTTGCTGACGCGGGGATGCTAGGGCCGTGCCCGGTGCCGCAAGGCCAGCCAGAACGCCTGTGCCAGGCGCGGAGCGGGGCGCTGACCGGCTGCCGCCTGCGCCGACCTTGCACCGTTACCCGTTAGCGACCTCGCTGCGGCCTCGCTTCCGCAAGGGCGTACGATACGTTCCAGGCAGACACTAAACCCGAGGCCTCCCGTGCCAGACCAATCCCTGCACCTTGCCGGCCGGTCACGCCAGACGCCGGTCTTCCTGTTCGTGGCCTTCGTGGTTGGCGGCCTGAGTCTGCTCCTGGATCAGCCGATCGCCGTGATCAAGGAGGGGCCGCATCCGGTCAGCGTCATCCTGGGTTGGATCCTGCCGCTGCTGATTTCTATCACCTGGGGCTGGCGGGCCGGCTTGGCGGCAGGACTGCTCGGCGGTCAGTTCTGCTGGCTGCTCTGGCCGAACAACGGCTGGGCGAATGTCGCGGTGGCCACGGTGAGCGTGCTCTGGTTCCCCTGGCACGGCTGGAGCGCCGAACGACGCGCCGCAGGTGGTGGCTGGTGGTGGAACCCCTACCTGGCCGAATTGTCCTTCCGCGCCGTCTATGTGCTGGTGCTGCTGGTCGGATATCCCGTCCTGCTGGCCATGAATCCCGCACCGTGGGCCGAGCACGCCCCCACCGCAATCGATCCAGGCGTGCTGCGGCTGATCGCCCTCAAGACCACGCTCAACGGCCTGCTGGCGATCGCGATCTGCGATGCCCTCCGGCATCTCGCCTGGCTGCGCCAGCCGCTGGGCCTGCCCTATGTCCCTGAGCGGCGCCATCACGCGTTGGTTCTCGGGCTGGCCCTGGCAGCCTGCATCCTGATTGCAGCCTTCGACTCCCTCGCCCACATGCTGTACCAGCCAGGCATCTCTTTCTGGTCCACGCTGTTCGGCCTCGATTCCCCCCAGGAGAAGCTGGAGCGCCTGATCGTCCTGGTCGCGGCGCTGTTCGGTGGTCTGGCGGTGTCGCATCATTTCGCCCATCGTTTGCGCGCCGAGCGCCTGACCTTGGCCGAGCGCGAAGAGCTGCGCATCACCCTCGATTCGATCGGCGACGCGGTGATCGCCACCGACACCGAGGGGTGCGTGACGCGGATGAATCCGGTGGCGGAAAACCTCACCGGCTGGTCGAAATCGGCGGCGGCCGGCCGGCTGCTGACCGAGGTCTTCGTCATCCGCAGTGAAATCGATGGCAGCACCGTCGAAAGCCCGGTCGCGCGCGTGCTGCGCGACGGTCAGGTGGTCGGCCTTGCCAACCACACCGAACTGGTTGCGCGCGACGGAACCGTGCGGCCGATCGCCGACAGTGGCGCGCCGATCCGGACCGCCGCTGGACGCATCGATGGCGTGGTGCTGGTCTTCCGCGACCAGAGCGAGGAGCGCACCGCTGAACGCCGGCTGCGCGAAAGCGAGGCGCGCACCAGATCCCTGATCGAGGCCTCGCCGATGGGCATCCATCTCTGGCGCGTCGAAGCCGACGGCCGCCTGATCTTTGAGGGCGCCAACCCGGCCGGTGACCGCCTGACCGGGATCGACAGCGCCGCGCTGGTCGGGCGTCCGGTCGAGACCGCCTTCCCGGCCCTGGTTGGCACCCCGGTGCCCGACATCTACCGCCGCATCGCGCGTGAGGGCGGCACCTGGGCCACCGAGAACATGAGCTATGCCGATGGCCAGATCACCGGCGCCTTCGACGTGCGCGCCTTCCAGATCGCGCCCGGTCGCATGGCTGCGGTCTTCCTGGAAATCACCGAGCGCAAGCGTTTAGAGGCCGAGCGCGACAGCTTCTTCAATCTGACCCCCGACCTGCTCTGCATCGCCGGCTTCGATGGTCGGATGATCCAGGTCAATCCGGCCTGGACCAGCACCCTGGGCTGGAGCCGCGAGGAACTGCTGGCGCGGCCGTGGCTCGACTTCGTGCATGCCGACGACCGCGCGGCCACCGTCGCTGTCGGCAAGGAACTGATCGCCGGGCGGGTGGTGCGCAACTTCGTCAACCGCTACACCTGCAAGGACGGTTCATGGAAATGGCTGTCATGGAACTCGTTCCCCCTCGCCGGCCAGGGTCGGATCTTCGCGGCCGTGCGCGACATATCCGAGCAACGCCTGCTGGAAGATGAATTGCGCCAGGCCCAGAAAATGGAAGCCGTTGGTCAGCTTGCCGGCGGCGTCGCCCACGATTTCAACAACATGCTCGCCGCGATTCTCGGAAATGCGGAACTCCTCCTGCGTAGAGCGGAGGGAAATCCCGAAATGGCCGGCCCGGCCAAGGTCATCGTCGAGGCGACTGAACGCGCCGCCGGCCTGACCGGTCGCCTGCTCGCCTTCGCCCGCAAGGGCCATCGGCCGAAGGCGTTGATCGATGTGCACCAGGCGATTGCCGCAGCAGTCGATCTGCTGCGGCCAGGTCTCGATCGCCGGATCGACCTGCGCCTCGACCTCGCAGCAACGCTCGCCACCGTCGAAGGCGATGCGACCCAGATCCAGCATGTGATCCTGAACCTGGGTTTGAACGCCCGCGACGCCATGCCGGATGGTGGAGTGCTGACCATCAGCACCTGCGATGACGAACTGTCGGAAGGGAACCCGCTGAGTGCCGTATTCCCGCTGCCGCCCGGGTCGTGTCTGCGGATCAGCGTCTGTGACACCGGCCCCGGCATGTCGGCCGAGGTGAAAGCCCGCGCCTTCGAGCCGTTCTTCACCACCAAAGAGCCGGGCAAGGGCACCGGACTCGGCCTGTCGCTCGCGTATGCCACCGCGATCGATCACGCTGGCGCGATCGCCATCGTCAGCGAACCCGGCCAGGGCGCCCGCATCGATTTGCGCCTGCCGGTCCAAGCGGGCCAGGTGGCGGTCCCCAACCCCATCGCGCTGAGTGCGGCTCCCCGCAGCGGACTCACCATCCTGGTTGCCGATGACGAACCGGACCTGCGCCACCTGGTCGAGGAAGGCCTGACGGATCTCGGCTATCAGGTCCGCTGCGCCGTCGATGGGCACGAGGCGGTGGAGATCTTCCGGCGCGACCACGCTGACCTTGCCGCCGTCATCCTCGACATGGTCATGCCGCGCCTGAATGGCCGCGAGGCCTTGGCGGCGATGCGGGGCATCGATCCGCACGTGCCGATCGTGCTCTGTTCCGGTTATAGCGAACCTTTGGGTGACGGGTCCAGCGGCCCTGCCCCCGACGCCTTCGTCGCCAAACCCTATCGTTTTACCGAACTTGCTGCCACGTTGGCCAAGCTATCCACGACCAGACGCTGAGACTGCGGCTATTCGATCACCACTTTCGTCCCGTCCCAGCGGACCTGGCGCGATCCAATGGCGAAGGTCGCGGCCAGGCCCTTGCCGCTGACCGTCACCGCCGGGGCCGGGCCGCGCTGGATGGTCATCACGGCGAAATAGCAGCCTTCCGGCGATCTGGCGGCGATGGCATGCGAGGCGACCCGGCTCACACCCATCGAGTGGCCGGACGTGGCGTTGTGCAGGGTCTCGACGGTGCGCGGTGCGATCGTGAACCCAGCGGTGGGGGCGAAGGTCGCAGTGAGGGCGGCATCGCCCTTGGTCAGGACGAAGCCGTGATCCGTGACGGTGGCAACCGCGCCACCCGAAGGCGCCCAGACTTCCGGCACCTTGGGATCGCGGTGCTGGAGGATCTTCCAGCCCTCCGGCAGGGATCCCCGGCCGGTCCAGGGGATCTTGCCCTTGTTGGGATCGACGATCGCTCCATCGGGGGCTTGGACGTTGTATTTCCCCCAGGGTTCGCTGACCGATTCTACCTGATGCAGCCAGAGGCTGTTCGGGTCGCCGCGTACATCGTCGAGCACTGCGAGCAGCACTGGCGCACCGCATTTCCCGCTGAAATCCACCGCGAACGCCCGCTGGCCGCTGATCCCGCTGGGGACCAGGTTGTCCGCGAGGAGGACGCTGCCGAGTTCGCTGTAGAGCGGGGCCCTGCCCTTGCCCACCACCCGGGTGGAGGCGTACACCTGATCCAGGTCGATGGTCACACCGCCGGACCCGTCGGGTCGGGTGGAACTCCAGGTGACTTTGCCGCAGGCCTGGTCGTTGAGATCCTGCCGATCCGGCAACAGGACGACGCTTTCCGTCCTGCGGGCGCCATCGTGGTCGCGCGGGCCGACGACCCATTCGCGGCCGAGCGCCAGCACCCGCCAGGCTCCAGCATTGGCGGGCGAGAAATCGTTCACTCTTTGCGCCTTGGCGAAGACCTGCACCACGGCGTCGTCGCCATCCAGCCAGCGGTTGCGGAAGCAGTACCACCCCTGCCCCGGTGCCGCCCAGGTCAGCGGCAGGCAGGCGGCAGGAGGTTTCGCCTCGGCCCCGAGCGGATAATGAACGAAAGCGTAGACCGGGAAGGTGTTGTATTCGACCACCTTGCCGGATTGGTCGCTGGCGCCGCGCAAACCGCCGGGAACGAGGATCTTTGCAGCATCTTCCACCGAGCGCACGCCGACATGCCGATTCCAGGCCCAGAGCAGGGCCGGCTGGAATGCGGGGGCTGAGAGCGGGTACAGCAGCGCGAAGCACTCGGGTGCGGCATCGCGCGACTCGAACCAGCCGTTCATGAAAAAGGTCGCGTCGCCGTTGATCGCCTGGACCTTGGGATCACCCGTTTCCGGGTAGATGAAGGGCATCAAGCGGCGCGGCAGGAAGGCGGTGACGTCGTCGTGACTGGAACAGTCGCGCCCAAGCATGGTCCGGTAGGGGCCGGCATAGCGCAGCGGGCCCTGGTGGTTGAACATCGGACTCACCGCCCCGGCCTGGAAGCCGCCCGTGCCGATGCCCTGGCAGTAGAACGCGTACATCAGGGCTTCGCCCATCTGGAACAGGCTGCGGAAACGCGGCGAGGCGCCCTGGTTGGCCTGGTGGTAGTCACGATCATCTTCCCACGCGGCCAGAGTTTCCCGTGAGCGCGCTTCCAACCTGCGGACGAGTTCTGCTGCCTGATCTGGATCGACGCTGGTGAAACGCGGTTTGATCGCGATGCGACCCCAGGGATTGGTCTTGCCCATGCGGACATCGATCAGGAACAGGTGCCGGCCAGGCGCGACCTGGACGACATCCCGATGTGCGAGGGCCACGCCGTCGAGCCAGAATCGCGCGTCGTCGATGGCGTTGTCGAGGCCGGCCTCCAGCCGCAGCCAGCGGGCTGATTCCACGGTGATGACCGTCGCCATGCAATTGCGGCTGTGGTAGGCGTGGCGGTTTGCGGCGGTGAGGTCAATCCCGTTGGCGGTGACGATGTCGGCGCCCAGCAGGCGCCAGGTCACTGGATCTGCTGCCACAGGGCCAGCGCCGGCAGACAGGTTCCCGCCGGGCCGGGGGATGGAGTCCGGACGGAGGGCGGCCGGAGCGATCTGCCCTTTTTCAGGGAGGACCGGTCCGGCATAGAGCCAGGTGCCGGGCATGCCCCCATCGGCGAAAGGCGCTGCGGGCAGATCTTCGGGAAGGGTAGTGAGGGCTGGCAGGGGCGACCTGGGATCGCGTCCGCCCAGGTACGGTTGGGGGGCGACGCCAAGCGGTTCAGGTTCGCCGAGGATCGCCAGTCCGGCCAGGGCGGGGCCGTAGAGCAGGTTCGGCGCGTGCCGGGTGGTCAGCCCCCACGAGATGTATTCGGTGAACGAACCATGGTTGAAGAAGGCATGTTCGGCGACCTTGGCCAGGTAAGCCGCGACCTCCTGGCGGTAGTCCGCCGGCCAGGCGTCATAGCAGAGGTCGAAGGCGAGGGCGACTTCCTCCGCTCGCCAGGACCAGACCCGGTGCGCGACGCTCTTCGACCCCGAACTCTGGTCCGCCATCAGGGCCGAGGTCTTGCGTCGGGACTCTTCCGCGTAGGCCGCATCGCCGGTCAGGCGATAGCGCAACGCCAGTCCGGCGGCGTCCTGCATGGCCGCGAGCGCGGCCTGGCCGAACGGGGTCTTCGCCTTGGCCTGAAGCGCGGGCAGATCGGCTTGGCGGAAGAGCAGGCGCGGATGCTCGCGCAGTCCAGCGGATGGACGCAACTGCCGGTAGGCCGGATGCATCGTGGCGACCACGCCGCCTTTCACTGCCAGGTCAGCAAAAAATCCTGCGTGCGTGCCACGCCAGGAACCGTCGGGATCGCGGTGCAGAGTGATGGCGTACGAAGCCGGTCCGCCGGTCGTCCAGGCGTCGTCCTTGAGATCGAACGCCAGGGCCAGCCGGATGTCGTTCGCATTGATGGTGGCCTCCACCACCCGACCCGGATGGAAGCCGGAGTTCAACCCGAGCGCGGTCGGTCGCTCCCACTGCGCCCCGACCCGTCGCAGGTACATGGCCAGGGGTTGGCGCGGACCATCAGCCTCGCGTCCCACCGCATCCAGGACGACCAGGTCAAGCCCCAGGACGGGTCCGGGATCGGCCTCTCCCGCTTCGATGATGAAAGGCAGGACCAAGACGAGCAGGGCCAGAAGTCGCATGGAGGTTCCAGAAGGAGGGTAAAGCCGGGGTCAAGGGGTGGCGAGGACTTCCAGCACCGACTGCGCGCCATTATTCCGGAATCGACTTGCCGATGCCCAGTTCATCCATGCGTTTCTTCAGTGTGATCCGGTTGATGCCGAGGATGTCGGCGGCGCGCAGCTGGTTGCCCTGGGTGCGGGCGATGGCCTCGCGCAGGATGATCTCCTCTGCCGTGGTCAGGAAGAGCTGGTGCGCCTGGCCTTCGTGCTGGGTGAGCAGGCGATTGGCGAGGATCCGCCCGGCGGAGTGGAATCCGTCGTTGGCGTTGCGTTCGCCGGTCACGCTCGCCGCACCTGCCGTCAGGTCGGTGGGCAGATTGAGGTCCTCGGGCGAGATGATCCCGCCGGTCGCGAGCACGGCGGCCTCTTCGATGACGTGCTTGAGTTCGCGCACGTTGCCGGGCCACAGGTGCCGCGCGAGTAGCGCCAGCGCGTCGTCGGTGATCGCGAGCGTGCGGTCGAGTCGGCGGGCCGCGCGCGCGAGGAAGTGGCGGACGAGCGCGGGCAGGTCGTCGAGCCGGTCGCAAAGCGCCGGCAGGCTGATGGTCACCACGCGCAGGCGGTAGGCGAGATCCTCGCGGAAGGCGCCGGAGGGGGTCAGGCGCGAAAGGTCACGGTTGGTCGCGGCGATCACTCGCACATCGACCTGCACCGGGTCGCTGCCGCCGACTCGGTTGAAGCGCTGGTCTTCGAGGAAACGCAGGAGTTTCACCTGCGCCGGCGGGGGCAGTTCGGCGACCTCGTCGAGGAACAACGTGCCACCGTGCGCCGCCTCGATGCGGCCGATGGTGCGCGTCTTGGCGTCGGTGAAGGCGCCGGCCTCGTGGCCGAAGAGTTCGCTTTCCACCAGGTGCTCGGGCAAGGCGCCGCAGTTGACCGGCACGAACGGCCCGCCGCGCCGACTGCCGTGGCGGTGCAGGGCGTGGGCGACCAGTTCCTTGCCGGATCCGGTCGGCCCGACGATCAGCACCCCCAGGTCGGTGTTGGCTGCGGCGGCGATGCGGCGGTAGACCTCCTGCATCGCCGGGGTCGAGCCGATGATCGCGGTGGTCGATTCCGCCGTGGTAGGATTGGCCGATGCCGCCAGCACGTCCTCGCCCAGCGCCCGCCGCACGATGTCGATGGTGCGGTGCAAGTCGCAGGGTTTCGGCAGATAATCGAAGGCCCCGCGTGCGACCGCCTCGATCGCGGTTTCGACCGTGCCGTGCGCGGTGCTCACCACGACCGGCAGGCCGGGAAATTCGACCCGCAGCCAGGCGAGCAGATCTAGGCCGGATTCGCCCGGCATGCGCACGTCGGTGATCACCAGATCCGGCACCTCGCGGCGCAGGCGTTTGCGCGCCATGGTCGCATCGGCTGCGGTCTGCACCTGATAGCCGGCCTGGGTCAGGGCCTGTTCCAGGGCCCAGCACACCGCTGCGTCGTCGTCGACGACCAGGATGGTGGCCGGCTCGGCCGGCTCGGCCGTCATCCCTGCAACCACAGATCAGCGGTGACGCAGCGCGGATAATAGCGGCTGCCGCAGGCGACGCCGTCCAGGCACTGGTCGGTCATCGCCCAGTCCTTGCTTCCCTCGACCTGCCAGCGCCAGTGCGCCGCGTGGCTGGCTTGCGCGGGTGCCAGGCCGAATACGCGCTCGGCCACGACCTGGCAGAGGAAAATCTTGCTCAGCCAACTGTTGCCCGACGTGCTCGACAATTTCCAGCCCTGATCGGGGAACAAGCAGAGGCCCGGTTTCAGCACCGCACGCAGGTGGCGGTCGAGCGCAGCGATGAGGTCGGCGTAGGGGCCATCGCCGGCCAGCGCCGGTTTCAGGCCCCAGGCGAGCGGGAAGGAGAGCCCTTCGATCGCCGGGATGATTGCGGAGACATTGCCCGCCTCGAACACCGCCGGGATGTAGCCGAGCTTTGGGTCAAAGCGGGATGCCACCGTGCGCGCTGCACGCTCGGCCCCAGCGCGGGCTTCAGCAGCGCGCCCGGCATCGCCCAGCAGGGTGAAGACGCGCTCCAGCCCCAGCCAGGCGGCGAAGCCCTTCACCGCCAGGTAGAGGTTGTTGCGCGCCTGACCCAGGCTCGGGTCAAGGCTGTCGTAGGTGGTGATCTCCCAGCCGCCGTCGCAGCGCGACGAATCGAGGCTGATCACCCCGTTGCGCCGGGCCGGATCGGGATCGTCGCGATTAAGCAGCGATTCCAGGCACGCCGCAAAGATATGGCGGCGGTCCTTGCCCCACGCCAACGCCGCCTCGCCGCCGGGGGCGAGCAGGTACGACGCGCCGCACAGGATCCAGTTGAGCAGTTGCTCGGCGGTCATGTAGCTGAAGCAGCCTGCCAGGCGCGAGCATTCATACGACGAACGGCCCTGGGCGGTGAAGTGCCCGCCCACGCCCATGTCGTGGCAGAAGCTGATCCCACCCGGCAGGCCGGACTCGGCCGGGGCCGGCACGTAGGCGAAGATCTGTGCCGGATCCCGCGCGAACGTGTGATGACCGTGGCGTTCGGCGCCCGTCACCGGCCGCGCCAGGGTGTCGTGGTAGCTATAGCGGTCGACAAACTGGTCGAGCACGTTGGCGACCGTCCAGGGATTGCGCGCGAGTTCGTAGAACACCATGTCGACCGTGAGATCGAAGGTGTTGTGCATGGCGTATTCGCCTTCGAGCACGACCCACATGGGCTTGCCGCCACGATCGAGCAGCCAGGTGTTGCCCCAGTAGCTGCGCTCGGCGTGGGCGACGAGATGCCTGCGGTCGGCGTCGAGCGCGAGCCAGCGTGCATCGCGATCCATCGCTTCGGCGGCGGCGCGCAGGTCGCCGATGCGCTCCACCGCTGCGTTGATCGCGGTTTCGATGGTCGGGAAGGCGCGCAGGTACCAGAACGAGGCATCCATCCCGGTCGTCACGCTGCCCTGGCGATGGGTCACCAGGACAAGGTCGAGCACGCCGATCACGCCGGCGGCGACCTCTTGGGTGAAGCCGCACATGCTGCCGAGGTGGTTGATCCGTCCTGTGGCCAGGAAGTCGGTTTCCGACCATTCCAAGAGCAACTCGCGGCCTGGCGCAGCGGGCGCCGCCACCGCCGCGTCGCGGCCCCAGCCGGCGGCCAGCACACCGTCGCCGACGCCATCGATGACGTGGCAGCCCTGATTCGGGCCGAGGGCGAAGATCAGCTTGCGCGGGACTTTCGACGTCCGGTTGTCGAGGGTCAGACGCACGGTGATTGCCGGAATCGCGGCGCGGGCGAGCGCCAGGCCGCCATCTCGATCAGGATCCGGCAACGCCGCGACCGGGGTGGCGATCGAAAAGCTGAAATCCCCGCTCGTCCACGTATCAGTCCCGAGCAGGTAGGCGCGCACAACGTCGTCCAGCACCTGGCGCCGAACCCGGCCGCGTTTCGCCCCGCTGTCGCCGAAGCTGCTCAGGGTCGAGGCGCCAACGGCCTGATCCAACGGTGGCGGCGGTGGCAGCGCGTCATCAAGTCCACTCACCGTGAGGTCGCGCTTGCGCACGAAGGGCAGGCAATGCACCTGCCGCGACGGTTCGACCCAACCGATGACCAGTTCATGGTCGGCCGGCTTCGCCGCCTGCACCGTCAGACCGCCGCCCGCACTGAAACGGCCGCAGGTGAAGGTGGCGTACGCGCCCAACGGACTGTGGTGGGCGTGGAAATCGATCGCGGTCATGGGCTGGCGAAGCTAGTCCGCACCCCTGGAGCGGCAATCCGTCAGCACGAGCCGCAGTGGCCAGTCCGCCACGCAGGAGAACGGTGCGCCAGGTGCAGGCGATGCCGCGACCTGCCGCGACCAACCCGGGGTTGACCATCGTGGTCGGCGTCAGAGCATTCGCGCCCCGCCTTCGTCCTGACGGAAAATGGCGGAAACACCTGGACAGGTGGCAGAGTGGTCGAATGCGCGCGCTTGGAAAGCGCGTAACGGGGAAACTCGTTCGGGGGTTCGAATCCCTCCCTGTCCGGCACAAACGCACGGAGCGTCGGCCCAAGGCCGACGCTCCGTGCGTTTTGGGGAAGGGCGGTATTCCATGACCGGCCGCGTGCGCTGGCGCCCGCGAAGCGCCGCTACCCCGCGCAGATTCGAATCCCCCGTGCTTCCCCAGAATTGGTAAAAGGAACTCCTCCTGGGACCGCCAGGCTCCAGCCTGGCTCGAATCGCCGGACCAGTCCGCCCCGTGCCTCAATTCAACCAATCTCCAATCCCGCTTGCGCCTGGGACCGCCGGTTTTCAACCGGCCGCTGGCAGCGTGGCGCTCACAGATACCTGCCAATGATGTACGAAAGCAATTCCTCATCATAGGACTTCCCAAAGTCGACCCGGATAACGCACTTCCCCACCCGGCAGATCCCGCCCATTTCCTGGTACATCGCCGGGGATCCATCGTTGGAGGTGAAGTAGATCGACAATCCTGCCTTATGTGGCGCCAGGGCGATGCGCCGTTGGTCCTTCCCGTGTTCCATCCAGGATCCCTTGCGCGTCCAGCCATGTCGATTTGTGCCGACGATCCTGGTGACGACCCGTTCGCACCACGCCAGCACCGCAGGATCATACTTCCATTGATATTCGGAAAACATGCCTTTCACCGGATGCCGGATCCCTGCAGAGGTCGACGCAGAACCATCGCGCCATAGACGCTCAGATCGGGGCGGCAACCTGGTGTTCGGCGCGACGAGCGTGCCGGTCTACACCCCACTCGACCCATAAAGACTCCCATCGAGATGACAGGAATGCAGCAGCTTCATCACCTGTGGGTCGAAGCCGGGGTTGGCGGTCAGGGCTTCGATGATGCCATCGGCGCCGAAGCCGGGTTCGTCGACCAGTTTGGCTTCGAAGGCGGCGCAGGCTTGCAGGACGCGGGCCTCGACGTCGAGCTCGGCGTCGCCGAGGTGGAGTGGGCCGGTGCCGTCGAGGCGTTCGCGCGCGAGGCGGACCAGGGGCCAGACGCCGTCGAGGTCGTTGATGTTTTCCAGCAGCGTCTCGGCCTTCGAGGTCGCGTTGATGAAGCCGCTGTCGGTGGACACGCCGGCCAGGGTCATCATCGGGAAGTGGTGCAGCAATCCGGCGATGCGTAGGCGTTCGCGGCTTTCCAGGTTGAGGCGCAGGCCCATGGCGAGGGCGACGCAGGCGCGCGAGCAGCGCTCGCCGCTGCCGACCCGGTTTTCGCGCGTTTCCAGGGCGCGGATCATCGTGGTCAGCACTTGTAGGAGCGTGGCGCGGTGGTGGCGGCGCTCCTCGTCGGCGTGCTGGGCCAGGCCGATCTGGATCGAACAGGCCGAGACCAGTTCCAGGTCGAACTGGTCGAAGGCGGGCTGGCCGGAGCCACGGCAGAGGTAGACCACGCCACGGGTGACGCCACCGACGGCGAGCGGGACGCAGATCACCGAGCGGATGCCCTTCGACATGATCGAGGCATGGCGGTCGAAGCGTTCGTCGTCCTGCGCGTTGGCGCTGTGCAGGGCTTTATTTTCGGTGAAGGTCTTCTTGACGATCGAACGCGAGATCACCGGATGGATGTGCGGTGCGGAAGTCCGCACCAGGCCCGGCACGAGTTTGCCCGAACCGGTGTCGCGGCGGAAGATGAGGGCGGCCTCTGACGGCATCCGCTGCACCAGCAGGTCGAGCACCCGCGCTTCGCGGTCGCCGGTCTGCTGCGGGTCGGTCAGCAGCTTGCCGACCTGGTAGAGGATGCGCAGGCCCTTGGATCCGTCTTTGGGCGGGGTGCTGTCGGTGGGTTCGCTGATGTCAGACAGCTCATCGATACGGAATTCCAGGGTGTTCGAGAGCAGGTCGGGGTCGTCGTTGTAGGCGATGCGGTCCGACGAGCTTTCATCGGCCAAGGCGGTGCCGGTTTCAAAAAGCAGTTCGGTGGTGCCGATCTTGATCACGTCGCCGACGCGCAGCAGTTCTTCGTCGGTCAGGCGCTCGTCGTTGACGTAGGTGCCGTTCTTCGAGTCAAGATCCTTGACGAAGAACATCCCGCCGACCGGGAAGACCTCGCAGTGGAAGCGCGAGGCGCTGCGGTCGAGGATCTGCACCCCGGCCTCGGCATCGCGCCCGATGGTCACCGACTTGTCGGCGACGGTCTTTTCCCGGCCGCGATACGGGCCGTTGAGGATGCGAAGTTTGCTCATGGGTTGGGCGCGACCCTAGCAGCGTGCCGGGCACGGGCAAACAGCCGGCCGGGCGTCTGGCGCGCAGCCGGCTGAGCGGCGCATCCGGCAGCGACGAGGATTCAGACCGGGGTCAGCCACGACCCGCACTTTGGGTCGCGGCCATAGACGCCGTCCTCGTAGGCCTTCTGGATCGCGGCGGTGATCGCGCCCTGCTGGCCCGTGCCGACCACCCGGCGGTCGATGGCGTGAACCCAGCTCACCTGGCAGCCGGTGCCGACCAGGAAGACCTCGTCGGCGGCGTAGAGTTCGGTGCGTGCGATCGGGCGCTCCTCGCAGGCGATGCCCAGGCGCTTGGCGAGGTCGATCACCGCGCGGCGGGTGATGCCCTCCAGGATGTCGGCGGTGCGGTCGGGCGTGTGCAGGCGGCCGTCGCGGACAATGAAGATGTTCTCGGCCGAGCCTTCGCAGACCTGGCCGCGATCGTTGAGGAAGATCGCCTCGTCATAGCCGTTGAGCACGGCTTCGCTTTTCGCCAGGGCGCTGTTGAGGTAGCCGCCCGTCGCCTTGGTGCGAGTCGGGATCGCGCTGTCCGAGATGCGGCGCCAGCTTGAGACGCAGAGGTTCAGCCCCTTGCTGGTGTCGAGGTAGTCGCCCAGTCGAAAAGCATAGCACATGAAGCCATCGGGAACGTTGAGCAAAACCGGGCCCAGGCTGGTGCCGGATTTGTACAGGCACGGCCGGATGTAGACGTTGGCGCCCGCGAGCACGCCGGCGTTGCGGCGCAGGCATTCGCTGATGATCGCGATAAGGTCGTCGACCGCCGGGGCGCGCATCAGCAGCAGGCGCGCGTTGCGGTGCAGGCGTTCGGCATGCTCGCGCAGGAAGAGCACATTGTGGCGCTGGCCGTCCCAGTAGGCGCGCAGGCCTTCGAAGCAGCCGGTGCCGTATTGCAGGGCGTGGGTGTTGATCGGCACCAGGCACTGGTCGAGCGGCTTCCACTCGCCATTAAGATGGGCGATCGTCATCGGCTCGGGGCGTTGCGTGGTGCTCATCCGGGATTCGCTTTCACAGGCGGTTCGCTGGGAGGGCGCAACCTAGCGGCGCAACCGTCGCGTGCCAGCGGACCCGCGTCTGCGGCGGGGGACTGAAGCAGGCTCAGCCAGCGGCGTCGGCATTGTCACCAGCCGCCGCCGGCTGGATGTCCTTCAGCTTGCTGTACAGCGTGGTGCGGTTGATCCCGAGCATATCAGCGGCGCGGCTCTTCTGGCCGCCGGCTTCTTCCATCGCGGCGCGCACCACCAGGGCTTCGATCCGTGCCAGGTTGCGTTCGTTCGGCGGCAACACGAGCGTGCCCGCCGGCAGTGCTGGGGCGGCTGGCGGCGCTGGCGCGGCGTAGACCGGGGCGCCCGAGGCGACCGGGGCTGGGGGTGCCGGCGGCGGCAGGATGCTTTCGTCCATCACCAGATCATCAGCCTGGATCGTCGAACCTTCGGCGCTGATGACCGCGCGTTCCAGCGCGTTGGCGAGTTCGCGCACGTTGCCCGGCCAGGCATAGGTGAGCATCGCTTCGCGGGTGGCGGGACTGAGCGTCATGCCAGGTCGGCCGAGTTCGGGCGCGAGGCGCTTCAGCAGGTGGTCGGCCAGGGGCAGGATGTCGTCGGGCCGGTCGCGCAGCGGCGGCACGGTGACCGGGACGACGCGCAGGCGGAAGTAGAGGTCGGTGCGGAAGCGACCGGCCGCGACCTCGACCCTCAGGTCGCGGTTGGTGGCGGCGACCACGCGCACGTCGACGTCGATGTCGGCGAGACCGCCGACGCGGCGGAAGCGGCGTTCCTGCAATACGCGCAGGAGTTTCGTCTGGAGCTGGATCGGCATCTCGCCGACTTCATCCAGGAAGATCGTGCCGCCATCGGCGACCTCGAACAGGCCGGCCTTGCCCTTTGCATCGGCACCGGTGAAGGCGCCTTTTTCATAGCCGAACAGCTCGGCTTCGAGCAGATGCTCCGACAGGGCGGCGCAGTTGATCGCGACGAACTGCTTGTCGCTGCGCGCCGAGCGTTCATGGATCGAGCGCGCGATGAGTTCCTTGCCGACGCCGCTGTCGCCTTGGATGAGCACGGTGGTCGACGGCACCGCCGCGACGCGCTTCACCAGCGCCATGACCTTGCGCATCGCGCCGGACTGGGCGACCAGGGTGTGGCGGCCGGTCGCCTTGCCGGACAAGCGCGCGACCTGGCGACCGAGGCGCTGGCGCTCCAACAGCAGATTCACCGTCGTGCGCAGGCGTTCGATCTTGAAGGGTTTTTCCAGGAAGTCGCTGACACCCTGCTTGAGCGCCTCGACCGCGAGATCGACCGAACCGTGCCCGGTGAGCAGCACCACCGGCAGTTCGGCGTCGATGGCGCGGATGCGCGCGACTGTCGCCAGACCTTCGCCGTCGGGCAGACGCTGGTCGATCAGGACCAGATCGGGGTACTTGTCCTTCACCGCCGCGAGTCCGGCTTCGACCGTTTCGGCTTCAAGGACCGTCAGGTCGGCGAAGGCGCGGGTGATGGCGTGGCGGATCGACGGTTCATCGTCGATCACCAGGATCGTGTCAGGCATGATGGAGGTTACGCTCGCGGCGAGGCATCGGATAGCGGAACTTCAGCCCAGGATCTTGCCGAGCTTCTCTTTGAAGCGGTCGGGCGTGAACGGCTTGGCGAGGTAGTTGTTGGCGCCCGCCAGCACCGCGTCCTTCACCTTGTCGGCGCTGCCTTCGGTGGTGATCATGACGATCGGCACCTTCTTTTCAGGGTCGAGCTTGCGGATCTCGCGCACCATGGTCAGCCCGTCCATATTGGGCATGTTCCAGTCCGACAGCACGAGGTCGACCCCGCCGGCGGCAAAGCGCTGCAGGCCCTCCTTGCCGTCGCCGGCCTCGGCGACCTGTACGTCGTAGCCGCATTCCTTGAGGTTCTTGATGACGATCTTTCGCATCATGGCCAAATCGTCGACGATGAGTACGGTCTTGGGCATGGTCCTGCTCCTGGCTGGTCGGGTCGGGTAGGTAGAGTGCAACCACCCATGAGGTACCCCGCGACTCGTGGACGCGCAAGTTGCAGTCGGCAGCCGGTCGAAGCTTCAGACCGCCGGCGGCTCGTAGACGCAGGTCGGGTCCTCCGCGAAGGCGTCGCCGGTCAGGGCCCAGGTGCGGGCGCGGCTGCCGCCGCACAGGCGCGCGAAGGAACAAGGGCCGCACTTGCCGGCGAACGTTTCGGGCTGGCGCAGGCGTTTCAGGGTCGGGTGGCTGCGGTAGAGGTCGATGGGATCGTCCTGGCGGATGTTGCCGAGTCTTTCCGCGAGGAAGCCCGACGGTTGCAGGTCGCCGACGTGGCTGACGAAGAGGAAGCCGTTGCCGTCGTTGACGCCGCGACCTGAGTGCAGCGGCGCGCCGGCGTTGCGGCGGGCGCGTTCCTGCGCCAGCACGCGGTAGTACGGCTGGCCGGCGGTGGTCTTGATCATGTAGGCGGTCGCCGGATCGAGCGCGATTGACGCCAGACGGCGGAAGGCGACTTCATGTTCCCCTGCGGTGATCAGCGCGTCGCGCCCGGCGCGGCCGACCGGCACCAGGAAGAACACCGACCACAGGCTGATCCCGGCCTTGCGGCCGATCTCGGCGATGGCCTCGACCTGGTGCAGGTTATGGCGACCGACCGAGGTGTTGATCTGGCTTTCCAGACCGACCTCTTTGATGACATCGAGCATCCGCACGGTGCGCTCGAAGGTGCCTTCGACCTGGCGGAAGCCGTCGTGGGTCGCGGCATCCGCGCCGTCGAGCGACAAGGCCACGCGCTGGATGCCGGCATCGCGCAACTGGATCAGCCGTTCGCGGGTCAGCAGCGGCGTCGCCGCCGGGGTGATCGCCATGCGCAGGCCGAGTTCATTGCCGTGGCGGATCAGGCCATCGAGGCCGACCCGCTTGAGCGGATCGCCGCCGGTGAGGACGAGCAGGATCGGGCCGAAACCTTCGCGCAGTCGGGTCAGCAGGGCGCGGGCCTCGCTGTCGGTCAGTTCATCGGGGTAGGGCTCAGCATGGGCATCAGCGCGGCAGTGGCGGCAGGACAGGTCGCAGGCGCGGGTCGCCTCCCAGATCACCAGGTACGGGGCCTGGTCGAAGTTGGGAATGAAGGGCATGCTGGGCGACCTGGGCGAAGACGTTGGGGCGGTGGTATTCATGGCCGGATGGTCGCTCCGTGGCCAAGCTATCGCCTTGACCTGGATCAAACAACCGGTTCAGGCCGGGAATGCCATCTGATCGACGTAGGAATCTTCGAAACCGGGATCGGACTTCAGCGCGAAATGCTGGCAGAGCGCGCGGATTTCCGGAAAGCCCGGATCATCGGCGTTGAGCGCCAGGCGCGCACCGAGCAGCGCGGTGTTGCCGCTGGGTACCACGCGTTCAGCGGGGAACGGCAGCAGGCCGATGCGATGGGCGGCGGTGCGATTGATGTAGTTGCCGAAGGCACCGGCGAGGTGGATGCGCTCCAGGTCTTCGACCGCCAATCCCTGCTGCGCCGCGAGGATGCTGATGCCGGCGGCGATCGCGCCCTTGGCGAGTTGCAACTCGCGCACGTCCTTCTGGACGAGCTTCACGCCGCTGTTTGCCACGTCCGTCAGCGGCAGGCCGCGCGCCGGATCGGCCAGGCGGCCGTTACCGCGCACCCAGCCGAGTTCCAGGCCGGCGGCGACCGCA
Organism: Candidatus Kuenenia stuttgartensis; assembly: GCA_945876185.1. Lineage (GTDB taxonomy): Bacteria > Planctomycetota > UBA11346 > UBA11346 > UBA11346 > BJHQ01. The sequence continues at coordinate 27,490 of CAMCMZ010000049.1, forward strand.
TCGACGAGACCCGAACCGCAGACGCCGCGCGCTGCGCCGCCGCCGAGCACGGTCGCGCGCAGGGCGCCGTCGCTGATCTCGACCCCGGCGACCGCGCCGGTGGCGGCGCGCATGCCGCACGAGATCGACGCGCCTTCGAAGGCCGGGCCGGCGGCGGTCGAGGCGCAGCGCATGCCTTTGGCCGAACCGACCACGATTTCGCCATTGGTGCCGAGGTCGACCAGCGCCGCCGGCGTGTCGCGCCGATGCAGGCCGGTGGCAAGGATTCCTGCCAAAATGTCGGAACCGACAAAGCCGCCCAGGCAGGGCAGGAAGAGCACCTCTGCCCCGGCCACCGATGACCAGCCCAGATCCGAACCGCGGAAGGTTTTCAGCCCGTCGTCGGTCGGTTCGAACGGATGGAAAGCCAGCGGCAGGATGTCGAGGCCGCAGAACAGGTGGTGCATCACGGTGTTGCCGACCACGGTGATGCGTTGGACCGGCACGCTGGTCATCGCTGCCACTTCGGTGACTAGGCGCCCGAGTTCGTTGCGGATGAGGTCGCGCAGGCGGTCAGCCCCGCCATTGCGGGCGAAGTCGACTCGGGTCATGAGGTCGGCGCCGTGCTGCGCCTGCGGGTTGAGTGCCGTGCGCACGCCCAGCACCGCGCCAGTGCTGCGATCGATGGCCTGCGCGACCAACGTGGTCGAACCCAGGTCGATGGCGATGCCGGTGCCCGTGCGCGCGGGCAGTTCCAGGGCGCGGTCGTCGCTCAGGATCGAGGCTGTCCACTGCGCGAGTTCCAGGCCGAGATCGGATTCGGCGGTGCAGCGGCACGACAGGCGCCAACCGGCGTCGAGTTCATGCGCCGGGAACACCCGGCGATCGTCCTCGGTCACCGGCACTTGGCCCGTCACCACCCGCACCCGGCAGCCCCGGCAACGGCCCTTGCCGCCGCACGGGAATTCGACCCCGTGCGCGAACAGGTGGTCTTGCAGCGGCGCCCCGGCGGGCAGGTCGAAGGAGGTGCCGGATGGATGGAGCGTGAGGCGGGGCATGCGCTGAATTCCTCGGGAAAATCAAGGTAGCGCCGGCTTCAGCCGGCATGGACGGCGGGCTTCAGACAGCTGGTGTCACCGGTCGCGCTCCAGCGATCGACCCGTCGTACGTCGCCACGACCTGCTGGCCAGGCGGGATGTTGAGGAAGCGGTCGCCGCTCAGCGGACCATCGATGAGCGCCCGGATCCAGGCGGCGTCCCCGGTCAGCTTCTCAAAGCGCAGACCTTTTTCGGAGGCACGTTTCTCAGCGACGCCGGCGAAGTGGTTGGCCGGACCGACGCCGGTATCGATGTAGGCCAGGCGCTCGTAGTGCTTCACCTGAGCCTGCAATTCATCCCACAGGAAGCGCGCGTTGTCGGCGCCGTACTTTTTCAGCAGGCGCTGCCAAGTCGGATCGTCAGCCGCCGGTTCCGCCTGGCCGCTGGCGGTGAAGAACCCTTCGCCGCCGCGTTCGATCCAGCCCGGACTCTGCCAGTAGGTGCCGGGAGTCTTGGCGAACTCGGTGTCGTAGCGTTCACGCGATCCCAGAAAGCAGGCGATGCAGTCGTGCGCCCGATAGGCGGTGATCGGCAACGCGCGCGCCTGCAGGCCGACCAGGCCGTTGTTGCACAGCGCATAGGCCAGCGAAATGCGGTCGTAGCGGGTGGCGTCCACCGCGTCGATGCGCTCCTGGATCGCGGCCGCCATCGCCTTGCCGCCTTTGTCATGCAGACCCTTGGGCAGCCACTCGATGTCGACCTGGTTCGGACTGAGCGCCACCGCAGCGCTGAGTTCGCGCACGAAGACTTCACAGGCGATGAGGCGGATGCGGTCGGTCATGGTCGATTCAACCCTGATGGATGGGGAGGGAAGTGATGGCCACCAATGGAGGAGAGAAGACGATGGCCACAAAGAGCACAAAGTACACAAAAGGGCAGGAAATTCGAGTTTTCCAGATTTTTGTGACCTTTGGTGCGTCAGGCCAAGCCTGACCAACCTTGTCGATTGAAAGGATCGACCATGTAAAAGCCTGCAACATGTAGCTGACTTGGCGATCGTATCGGGTAACCGAACGGTCGAAGCCTGGGTTGGCGAACGATGCGAGCCGTAATGCG
>CAMCMZ010000050.1 GCA_945876185.1 Candidatus Kuenenia stuttgartensis
CACGGTACCAGCCGCGGTCGTTGCCGAGGTGATGACCGGCGCCGCCACTGCCGCCGGGGCGATGGTCAGGGTCACCGTGGCCGAACCCGTGCCGCCGGCATTGGTTGCCGCCGCCGTGACCGTGCTCGCACCGGCCGCTGTCGGCGTGCCGCTGATCAGACCGGTGGCATTCACGGTCAATCCCGTCGGCAATCCAGTGGCGCTGAACGAGGTCGGCGTGTTGCTGGCGGTGATCTGGTAAATGAAAACTGCGCCCACGGTACCAGTCGCGGTCGTCGCCGAGGTGATGACCGGCGCCGCCACTACCGCCGGCGTGATGGTCAGCGTCACCGTGGCCGAACCCGTGCCGCCGGCATTGGTCGCCGACACGGTCACGGTGCTCGCACCGGCCGCGGTCGGCGTGCCGCTGATCAAACCGGAACTATTGACCGTCAATCCCGCTGGCAGTCCGGTGGCGGTGAATGAGGTCGGCGTGTTGCTGGCGGTGATCTGGTAGGTGAAAGCTGCGCCCACGGTACCAGCCGCGGTCGTTGCCGAGGTGATGACCGGCGCCGCCACTGCCGCCGGGGCGATGGTCAGCGTCACCGTGGCCGAACCCGTGCCGCCGGCATTGGTCGCCGACACGGTCACGATGCTCGCACCGGCCGCGGTCGGCGTGCCGCTGATCAGACCGGTGGCATTCACGGCCAATCCTGCGGGCAATCCGGAGGCTGTGAACGAGGTCGGCGTGTTGCTGGTGGTAATTTGATAGGTGAAAGCTGCTCCCACGGTACCAGCCGCGGTCGTCGCCGAGGTGATCACCGGTGCCGCCACCGCCACCGGGGCGATCGTGGTAATGACGGTGATGGTGTCGGAGCCACCCTGGCCGTCGTTCACCTCGACCGCAAACGAATCGAGACCTTGGTAGTCGGCAACGGGGACATAAGAAACGGTGCAATTCGTCCCCGTGCCGCTGGCGCTGGCCGAACCGTGGCCCGCCGGGGTGGCAAGGCTCCAGGTCAAGGTGTCCGGGTCGGGGTCGCTGGCCGACAGGGTCAGGGCGAAGGCGGTGGGCGCGGAGTTCATGCTCAGGGAAACTGCTACGCTGGAACCCTGGGTGATGATGGGCGGGTCGTTCACCGCAGAAATATGCAAAGAGATCGGCAGCACCGCCGTACTGCCACGACCATCAGACACCTGAACCATGAACGAGTCGCTGCCGAAATAGTGGGCGGTGGGGGTGTAACCAATGGTGCACGTGGCCCCGCTGCCGCTGCCGCCGACGCTGGCGCTGCCGTGGCTGGCGGGGACGGCAATGCCCCAGGTCAGCAGATCGCCATCGGCATCGGTGGCATCCAGGGTCAAGGCGAAGGCGGTGGGCGAGGCATCTTCGCTCATGCCCACCACCAGATCGGCGATACCGAAACCCTGGGTGATCACGGGGGCCTGGTTGCTGCCGACCGCCACCACGACCTCGACCGAGAGGTTTGCTACCGCGCCATGACTATCCGTGACCCGGATGACGCAGGCATCACTGCCGGTGTAACCTGCAGCAGGAATGTAGAGGAATGAAGCCCTGGTCGAGGTGAGCTGCGAGGTATGAATGCTCCCATGCCCGGGGAGGGTGGGAAAGCTCCAGGTCACCGCATCGCCTTCGGGATCCCCAAAATACAGATAAAACGTCTGGGACGTATTCAAGGTTACGGTCTTGCTCACGGTGGCTCCGTCGGCGAAGACCGGCGGGTCGTTCACCGCCGTGATCGTCACCTGGACGGTGATGGTGGCGCTACCGCCATCGGCATCGGCTACCTGGACGACGAAGACATCGCTCCCGTGGTAGTTGGCAGCAGGGACATAGCCGATGGCCTTGCTGGTCCCGCTACCGCTGGCGCTGGCAACACCGTGGCCGGCCTGGGTGGCGATGCTCCAGGTCAGGGTGGTGTTCTCGGCATCGCTGGCATTCAGCGTCAGGGCGAAGGCGGTTGGCGCGCTGTCCTCGCTCATGGTGACCGCCACGCTGGTCCCTTGGCTGATGACCGGGGTCTGGTTGCTTCCGACCAGGGTGATGTCCACGCTATCGCTGCCGCCAAAGACGTCGGTCACCGCCACCGTCGCCCGATCATTGCCGATCCATCCTGGCGTCGGGTTGTAGGTGAACGCGGTACTGGTTCCGGTGCCGCTGAGGCTGGCGGTACCATGGTTGGGTGGGCCGGTGAGGCTCCAGGTCAAGGCATCGCCCTCGCTGTCGCTGGCATTCAGATCAATGGTCTGGGTACCACGCGCCACCGTGATCGAGTCGCCCTGGGTGATGACCGGATCGGCGTTGAAACCCCCGTTGAAGCTGACCCGGGGCCGCTGGCCGGAAAACCAGTCGACGATCCGGATGCTGCCGTCGGTGCCCAGGGTCAATACCGCATCGTTGGTGTTGCGGGTGAACGTCACCTGGGATCGGGCATAGCCGCCCAGGAGCAGCAGATCCTCGGCACTGCAGTCGTTGATGGTGTCGTTGCCGCAGGCCGTGCCACGTTGCCAGCCGCTGAAGGTGTTGGCGGCCGCATTGGCGAAGATTAGATCGTCGCTGGCGGTTGCGACCAGGTTTTCGAGCAGGACCTGGAAAGGGATCCAGGTGCCGAAGGTCGTGGTGAAATACGGTCCAGAGGAGTCGAAATGATCGTGGTAACTGGTGGTGTTGAAGGCTCCCGCCTTGGTCAGGATGCCACCCGGGCGCAGATCGAGCCGGTATCCGCCGGTGACGTTGGGCAGGGCCGAGACATCGACCGTGTCGGTGCCGGCCGAGTCCCAGATGAGCTGCTTGGTGGAGATTCCATTCGGCTGGTAGGTTTGGCCGTCGACCTGGAATCGATCGACGCTGGTGGTGAAGCGATAGGTGCTGTCGCCGGGACGGGTTGATCGGGCCCCATACAGGTTTTGCAGCGCGTACAGGTCCAATGGCATGAAGCACGCAGCGCTGCTGCCAGTGAAATTATAGGTCATGACCGTGTTTGAGGTATTGCTGTCAGCGAGGGCCAGCGTCGGCGAGAAATTGAATGGATGCTTGAGTCCCAAGGCATGGCCAAGTTCATGGACCATCGACATGTAGCCATGGTTGCCGGGCAGCGATCGCCAACCGCTGCTCCCGGTATTGTCGTAACCGGTGTTCAACGCGATCTTGACGTTGCGGGAGCTGCCTGAGGGCACGCTGGCCTGGGCATAGGACACCGAACTGTTGAGGGAAATCTGGATGTGGCCGATGAGGCCTGGGGTTTCCACGATCTCGACGAAATGCAAGTTGGTGAGTTGTTCGACCTGCTGGAAGATCTGACGGTAATTGGCCCGGGCGGGCTCGCTCAATGGGCTGAGGATGGTGCTCGGTGGATTGACGGCGGTTTCGTAAAAGCTGTATTCGATGGTCGTGATGCTCCATTTGCGACGCGGCGAAAACAGCAGGGCCAAGTAGTCCTCGGTCGGGATCAAGCTGGCGACCAGGGGATCCGGCAGCATCGCCCCCAGTTCGGCCAGAGTCCCAGGGAAAATAGGGGGATCGCCGATGGGATAGAGATCATTCCCGGCCCGGGCCGGTACCGTGACCGCGAGTTCGGCGACCGGCCCGGCCGCCCCGGTGCGGCTGAGACCACGCACCTGGAACCGATAATCGCCCGGCGGCAGGACACAGCGGAAATTCGCGGCCGAGACCAAACCGATGGCACGCCATTCCTGACCAGGCCGGGCGTATTCGACCAGGAACCCGTCCTTGCCCGCGACGGTGTCCTGCCAGTGGATGGTAACCAGGCCACTGAGGGCTTGCACGTCGCTGCCAAGTTTACTGACATTCCCAGTAACTGGAGTCGATGAAGACGGTTGCGCGCTTGACTGACCCGGCTCGGCGGCCCAGATCGACCCAGCCAGGAGAACAAGAATGAGTCCGGCTGCGTGAAATCTCATGGAATACAATGTACCACAAAAACCAAAAGAGAAACACGCGACAGCGACTTTCCCTCTGTCACGGTTGATACACGAAACGGCCTGTTGTCAGCCGCGGGACATCAGATCCAGGCGGCTGATCGAAGGTGGCCGATTCAGAGGCTGTTGAGGTATTCCACCAGCGCTTCCAGGTCCTCTTTGGGCAGGCCCGTGGTATGGCCGTGCTTGTCGGCCGGATTGCTGGTGGTGAGCACGTCCAGCAGGGAACGCGCTCTGCCGTCGTGCAGGTACGGTGCCGTGGCCCAGACGTCTACCAGTTGCGGGGTGTCAAAGGCGGTGACGCCTTGATCAAGTTCATGGCTCGTGCCGACATCGCTGCGTTTGAGATTGGTGTACAGCGGCGGGGTATGGCACCCAGCACAGCCGATCTTGGGCGAGTTGAACAACTTTTCACCACGCTGGGCAAGGGGGGAAAGCTTGCCGTCGACCAGATAGGGGCTGGGGCTGCGATCGAGCGAGCGCAGATACGAGCGCACGTCCTCTAGGTCAGCGTCGGTCACGTCACGGAACTGGATGACCATGAATCCTTTCTGGGTCGCCTGCTCCATATTTTCGCGCACCCCGGTCCACATCATCGGTGGGGTCCGGTCGGCCCAGACCATGGTCTTGGTGTTCTTGGGATTGCCCATGCCGTCGTTGAGCAGATCCCAGTTGAGGCCATCAGCCCGCCCCTCGGGGTGACAGGTGCCGCAGGACAACCAGTTCTGGAAGCAATGTTCGCCACTGAAGAACTTCTGTTCGCCGCGGCGTTCGCGGGTGAGCGCTGGTTGGGGGCCGAGGGCGATGGGCTCGGCCGCAGCAAGCTGGTCGTGGGCGGCGAGCAGGATGGTGCCCGAGAAATAGCCGGCCACGGCCACCTGCTTGGCCGAGACCGCCACGCCGCGCGCACCCACCAGCCGAATCGGCAGCCGGCGTGAAGCTCCCGTGAGGTAGAGCGCGGCGAGGTCGTTGGCCAGGCTGCTCCGCTGTTCGTCGGCAGCCTTGGGATCCTTGGCAGAGACGATTCGGTGCCAGACGCTGTCAGCCGGGATCTTGGCCAGATCCTCTTTGGCAGCCTTGCCAGCAAGCAACAGATGCAGGCGTTTGAGGTCGAGTTCCACCACCTCGGGAATGCCGGCGATCGCCACCCAGGCCTTGGCCCCGTCGGGCGACAGCGCCAGGCCCCAGGGGTCGGCTGCACCCCGGGAAATCGTGTCGAGCAGCACGGTGGCGTAGACACGCCGCTCAGCGATCGCAATGACGCTGACCGCGTTGGTGTTCACCCAGCCGCGCTCTAGTTGGGTGGTGGGCAAGGTGAAGCGGCCTAGGGTATGGGTGACATAGGCATAGGCGCCATCGGCGCTGAAGGCCACCGCACGTAAGTTGACCGATCCTGACGGCAGGCGGATGGAGGCAGCGACGTTACCTGCCACGAGATCGACCAGGGTCACGGTGGCGGCGTGCTCGGACGAACGCGCATCGCCATCGGGTTGTCCGTTGGCCACCAGCGCCAGTTTGCCGTCCGGAGCGATGGCAACCGCACGCGGCCGGCGCAGCGAGGGAAGACTGACCTCGACCTGGCCGTCAGCAGCCTTCACCAGCAGGACGCGATCGCGCCCCCCATCGCAGACCACCAGCCGGCTACCATCGGGGCTCACCGCCAGGCCCATCACCAGGCCGCCGACCTTGTGCGTGCGTTCCACCGCGCCGCTTGACGGATTGACCACCGCAACCGCGCCCCGGTCGGATAGGCCGACGAAGATGCGGTCGCCGTGCCAGACCACGCCGTAGGGCCTGGCCTTCAGGGCAATGACCGACCCCGGCTTGCCACTGGTGGCGTCGATCAGCACCAGGTTGCCGGCGGTGGCATCGCCCACCGCCAACCGTGCGCCGTCGGGCGAAAAGGCCACGTCCTGGGGCGAACGGAACGGTTCACCGGCCTGGACCAGCATGACGGTCGAGAGCAGCAGAAGGACAAGGTGAGTGGGCATGGGGGAGCTTCCTGGTGGATGGCTGATACGGATCACGCAACCAAGCGTTGACCCATCATCGAGGCATCGCCAGGACTTACCCAGGAGCGGATTTGGCCATTCCTTTGGTACATTTGAATCAGAGCGCCTGTCAGGTCATAGCCTTGGGCTTCCGACAAAAATCACTGACCAGAGTGCAAGATTCACCAACAGGTGCAGACTGGCCAGCATTAGGAATGGGGAATGGAATGGCAATCAGCGGATCTACCGTTTTGGTCATTTCTCCCAGATTCCAAGGCGAGGGAGTTTTGCTGCCCCGGCGATGGTTCCGAAGATGATTTTCTTGCCGTCGCACGAAATTTCCTGCTTGCCGATGACAATCTTGTCGCCGACGACCGTTGCTTCGGCGTCTGAGCCGATAAGCAGGATTGAGAATGCATGCTCGCCAGCCGTGATCTGTTTTATCTTGGCGCCTGTCATGGCCAGTCCGACGGTGACGATAAGGGCCTCAGCGCCGCTGGCCTTGCTGAAATCGACACCCAATTTCATGGAACCGGCCGTCAGCGTGCCCGAACCATCCTCGGCTGCTTGGAAATGAGTGGTTTGGGCCTTAGGGGGACAGGGGCCTAGCGAGAGGCGTTCGCCCTTTCCAAAGACCATCAAGGGATGCGGGTCACGGGTGCGGTGGGTCGCGTTGACGACGATATCATTTTCAGTCCCAGTCCATTGATTGCGGAACGAATAGAGTCCCAAATAGTCATCGTAGTGAACCTTGGGAATAAGTTCTGCCGGATTCACTTCCTTGATTCCAATCGGCCAATTCACCAAGGCGAGCACGGCCCGATGCGGATAACGACTGATGGTGTCGAAAGTCCGCTGCGCGGGATCCTTTTCAACGATGTTGTTATACACCCATAAGGCAGCAGGTTTGAGTTTTTCCGGAATGACGCCGAAACCCTGGGCAAACTGCCCACCGCGTGCCAGGTTGTCTCGATCTGAGTTCAGCCCTGCTTTATTTCCCGGCAGGCCGAAGAACCCGGTGCCATAACCGCTTGGCTTATCAATGAGATACCAGGGTTCTCCCTTGACCAAAAGAAGTTCGTGAACCTTGATCATGGTGATTGCCGCCGCATTGGGCCGAGGCGAGACAAAATCCTGTCCGCCAGCGACACGCCAGGCCTGGATAGCAGGCATAAATGCGGTATCAGAACCAATGCCTCCTGCTCCCTTTCCCTCTTTGAACATGCCACCATCGCCAAAACCCTGGGTCAGTTGGGTGATGAACTTTCCCTTGCTGGTTTCAATGAGTGGATCGATGATCTTATCATCAACCCCTGGATCCCCCTTCAGGGCGAGAAGAGCAATGGCCCCACCACCGATCTGTGGCCCCCAATGGTTGCTGTGGGGGCCATGACGCTTGCCCTCAACCAGGTCCTTCAATGGGAAACCAAAAGGGCCGGTCAACATTGCCTTTACCACTTTTTTCCGGAAATCCTCCTCCCAACCATCATAACACAGATCATAGCCCATGGCGACTGCGCCAAGGGAAGGTCCTGCGCGTAGCGCGCCATAGTTTTTATTGGGATTTTTGAGGTATCCGTAACGGCCATCAATATCACCGGTGTCGGTCAGGATGTGTTCCATGGCCTGCTTGCCCAGATCGGCATACAGTTTATCGCCGGTCAATTGATACAGCATGCCATAGCCTGCTGGGTGCCACAGAGTCATCGCCTTACCATAAGTGCCCTCGGCGCCAGTTCCGATCGTGGGCAGGATTTCAGGCAGGGTTTTGCCGTCCTTGCCATCCAAGAGCAGCCCCAGGCGTTTCACTATGGCTAGGCCATCGGGCGACTGGGCCCGTTTTTTGAGTTCCGGGATATCACCTTTACGGAAGAATAAACGGGGATGTTCTCCAGCGGCTGGAGCCTTCCAGTCGGCAACGGGCGCCGGCCAAGCAGCATCTGCGGCAATCAGTATGGAAGTGCTGAAAACACCGATCAGCACAAGGCTGGCGATGCTTGTAATTTTCTTTTTCATGGATGGGTTCCCTTGGATTGACTCTTTGGTGGGGGATTCTGCGCCGCAAAGCGCAATCTGGATGGCGTTCTCAGCGATACGGATCAGATTGTTTACGATCTTGGTTGTCTCGCGTTGCATGCAATTTGTGTTGGCAAAGCGTAGGCCACTTGACGCATAATCTACACTCTTTTCCTCTGCGGATGCGGTAGACGAATTTGGCGCCTCACGGTCCTGAACGTGATCGCCTGGCGGGTGGTAAACGGTGGCGTCACGGAACAGATCAGCGCCTTGCCGGTCGGCTGGCGCATCGAGGTCCTGCGCTGAGCCCCATCGGAGCTGCCGTCAGTGCAGGGTATGCAGCACCGCCATCCCGGCCTGGTTCATCGCGGCGAGCACCACGCCGATGAACGCCACCGCCATGGGCAGGCAGGCCCAAAGGACGAGCAGCGACAGCACGATCTTCACCGCGAAGCTGACGTGCATGATGTTCATCTGCGGCACCGCGCGAGTCATCAGGCCTTCGACGATGGTGATGGCGAGGACGATACTCAGCACCGGTGCGCTCAAGGCCATGGCGATGACATTGAGCTGGTGCATGCCGGCGCCGATCTGGCTCATATACCCGGCGGTGATGGACCAGGTTCCGATCGGCACCTGGTCGTAGGATCTCGCCATCATCGCGATGAGCTGGTGGTGGCCGTCGGTGACCAGGAACATCAGCACGGCGGCGAAGTAGAGCAGGTCGCCCATCGGGCCGTTGCCGAGGTCGGTGGCGGGATCGAAATTTTCGGCCGCGCTGAAGCCGGCGTAGCGGTTCATCAAATCACCGCCCATGCGGATCCCTTCGACGAACAGGGTCAGGACGAAGCCGATCGCGAGGCCGACCATGACCTCTTGCGTTATGAGCACGAAATACGTGAGGTCGAGCGGGATCGGCGTGGGGTGCTTCGCCGCCAGGACCGGCGCGAGGATGAGCGACACCGCGATCGACAGGAGCGCCTTGACATGGCCGGGGACGAGCCCGCCGCCGAGGATCGGCGCGGCAAAAACCAGGGTGCCGATGCGGGCGAGGATGAGCGCAAAGAGGGGGGCCTGCTCAAACAGGCGCGTGAGCTGCCCGGTGTCCATACGCCGGCCTACAACGCACCGAAACGCGGCATCGCGTTCATGACCTCGGCCGTGTATTCGACCAGGGTCCGGGTCATCCACGGCCCGAACAGGGCAAGCGTCACCGCGATCGCCGCCACCTTGGGCACGAAGGACAGGGTCTGCTCCTGGATCGAGGTGATCGCCTGGATCAGGCCAATGACGACGCCCACCCCCAGCGCCACCCCCAGCGCCGGCAACGACAACATGATGCTGACCCACAGCATTTTCCGGAGCGCTTCGATGAAGATGTCGTCAGCCATGGTGAGTTCCTAGCGGATGAGATCCTGATGGACCGGACCGTTGCCGGACCTTCCTAGTCCTCCCCACGGCAGCGATCGACCTGCGGCATTGGGGTCCAGGGGCGCAGGCCCCTGGCGGGGAGATGGGGCAGCGCCCCATGGTAAACAGCGCTTCGATGAAGATGTCGTCAGCCATGGTGAGTTCCTAGATGATGACCGGATTCAAGGTGGATTTTCCTAGTCCTCCCCACGGTAGCGATTCTCCTTCGGCGGTGGGGTCCAGGGGCGAAGGCCCCTGGCGGGGTGGACGGGGCGGAGCCCCGTGGAATCAGCGGTACGAAGCCACGAGACCCTGCATCAGCAGCGTCCAGCCATCGACGAGAACAAAGAGCAGGATCTTGAACGGCATCGAGATCACGATCGGCGGCAGCATCATCATGCCGAGGGACATCAGCACCGCTGATACGACCAGGTCGATGACCAGGAAGGGCAGGAAGATGATGAAGCCCATCTGGAAGGCGGTCTTCAGTTCCGAGGTGGCGAAGGCCGGCACCAGGGTAAGGAAGGACACGTCGGCGGCGGTGCGCGGGCGCTGTTCGCCGGACAGGCGGATGAACAGGGCGAGGTCGCTTTTGCGCGTTTGTTTCAGCATGAAGTCCTTCACCGCGTCCTTGGCGCGGTCGAGGGCGACCTCTTGGGTCACCTGCTCGGCCAGGTACGGTTGCAGCGCCTGTTCGTTCACTCGCTTGATCGTTGGCGCCATGATGAACAGCGAGAGAAACAGCGCGAGGCCGAGCATCACCTGGTTTGGCGGCAGGGTCTGGGTGCCCAGGGCGCGGCGGACGAAGCCCAGGACGATGATCACCCGGGTGAAACAGGTCATCATCATGATGAAGGCCGGGGCGACGGCGAGCGCGGTGAAGAGCAGGAAAAGCTGCACTGCCGCGCTGGTGCCGCCCTTGCCGGTTCCGGTATTGAGGCTGATCACCAGGCCGGATCCGGCACCTGACTTGTCGGCACCGGCGGCAGATCCGGGTGTGGTCAGGTCGTTGCGCGGGGTCGCGATCGGGCCTGGCGCGGTCAACGGCGCGGTGCTTGGGCCGGCCGGGGTGTCCATCGCCGGAGGAGCGATCGGCGGGGTTTCTGCGGTGAAACCGACTGATCCGAACAAAAGACACACGAGGGCGAGGATGAGGCGGCCAATCATCTTAAATCTCACACATGATCCTTGAATTTTACCGCATGGAGGCACGGGAAAACGTGTTGGCGAATTTTCCGCCGGCACCAACCGGGTGGAGGAGATCGGATCGGCCCTCCCTGCCCTGAGTGCTGGCAACACCGACCAAGGTAAAAAGGCAGCACCAAAAACTTCCGGCAAAAATCGCAAGTGCGCCCCAGATGCAAGGCGGGAGGAGGGAGTTTGGCAGCGCCAAATGACCGACGACCAACGCAGCAGGTGGGGTGCAATTGCGATTTTTAAGATCACGGGCGTTTCCCCATCATGCCGGCGAGAAGGTGGCCGAACCGGGACGGTGGCGCCAGTTCGGTGGAGAGGGGGGCTGCTGGTGCCGCCGCCTGCGAGGCGGCCGCTGCGACCGGAGTCGTACCAGGCGTCAGCGCCGAGGCGGGCAGCGTGCCGAGGTTGCTCAATTCATGCTCGCCCTGGCCGATGAGCACCAGGTGGTCGCCGACGCGCAGCAAGGTGACCGAGCGTTTGTAGCCGATCGGGATGGTTTCGATGACCTCGCCATGCCGGCCCCGGCCGGCGAAGGCGCGCTTCGCGCCGACTCGTTTGGCGAGCCAGCCCAGGCCGATCGCGAGTCCGACCACCACCACCAGCGAGATCAGCATCGGCACCACCGCCGAGGTTGCCGCCGCGCCGGAATCCGCCGGGGCAGTGCTCTTCCGGCTGCGATCCCAGTCGGCGTCGGGGATCAATTCGGGCACGGTCGCCGTTGGTGGCCTGGGCGTCGTCGCTGGCGATTGCGCTGGCGGTTGCGCTGGCGAGACAGCCGCGGTCGTTTCCACGGGCAGGGCTGTATCCATGGCCAGGGCTGTCGTCGCGACCAGGAACAGGATGAGCATCCGCAGCATCGTGGCGTCCTTCGACAGGCGCGTCGCACCCTGCTACAAGCCGCCGGTGCCCGTACCCGTCCGTCCCTGTCCAGGCGGCAGTCATGCCAACCCAGGTGGAATTCGCGATCCGGCCGGGTCTTGCGTTCGTCCACCCGGCCCGGAAACCGCCCCAGACATGCCGACCGATCCGCGCGAACACCTGCGCCAGTGGTTGCCCCACATCTGCCTACTGGCGCTCGCGTTGGCAGCCGGCTTCTGGCTGGCCTGGGTCCTCCTGCCGCTGGCCGGTGCGATGTTGCTCGCGGCGGCGCTCGCGGCGCTGACCTACCCCGGGCTCTATGCGCCGATCGCGCAGCGCCTGCCGCGCTGGCTGCCCGGTCTGTCCATTGCCCACCGACGGCAATTAGCGGCGTTGATCGCGGTGGTGCTGCTCAGCTCGGTGGCGGCGTCGCTGATGCTGGCCGTGCTGCTTGCCGTTTTCGGCGATCTGGGCGGCACGGCGCGGGCCATCCTGGCGGTCGCAATCCAGGACGAGAAGGGCATTGCGATGATCGCGGATCAGGTCCAGGCCAAGGTGAAATTGATGTCGGAGCAATACAGCTTGAACGGGGTTTCCCGCCTGCCGTTCACGCCCGAGGACGCGCGCTCGGTGGTGCTCCAGCAGTTGCAGCGAACCCAGCTTGGCCCGGAAGCGCTCAAGTTCCTGGTCACCGGCACCGGTTCGAACCTGGCCGAAGCGGCGCTGACCGTGGTGACGCTGTTCTACCTGTATGCCGAGGGACCAGTGGTGACCTCTGCTCTCACCGCCTGGCTGCCTTTGTCGCCCGATCAACGTGCCACCCTGACCGCGCGCTACCGTGCCATCGCCACCCACCTGCTGACGGGCACCATCGCCCGGGCCGCCGTGACCGGTGCGGGCATCGGCGCCCTGGCCTGGCTCATCGGTGGCATCAATCCAATCCTGTCCGGCCTGTTCGCGGCGGTGGTCGCGCTGCTGCCCCTGGTCGGCCCGGCCCTGGCCTGGATGCCGCTTGCGCTGGTCGAATGGTCGCATGGCAATGCGTTGGCGGCGACTCTGCTGTCCGTCCTCTGCCTCGCCTGGACCTGGCTGGTGGGATATGGCGCTGGCCGCCTGGCGTCACGCTTGGGCACCGATTCGCTGTGGATTGGTTTCCTGCTCTTCCTCGCCCTCGTTGGCGGGATCATCACCTTCGGTCTGCGCGGCGCGATCCTCGGCCCCGCCGCCGTCCTGGCGGTGGTGGTCGCGGCGAGTTTCCTGCCGCCGCTCTACGGGATGCGCGCATTCGGGTCGGTCACCGACCAGGATCTGGAGCGGGAATCGGCTGATACCAAGACAGGCAACGGCACTGGTTGATCCGCTTGGACGGCTCTGGCCGTTCTCGGACGCGATCGCGATGGCGTTTCCAACTTGGTGGCTAGCCTGCGGCCTCCTGTCGTAGCGCACTGTCCACGGATCCTTGCCATGCCGAGCGCCTACCTCCAGACCTGCCAGGCCTGCCGCCACGAGTTCCTCGCCCCGGAGCATCTGGTTGGCCGGAGCATGCACTGTCCGCACTGCCGGCGGGTGCTGGAGATCATCGCCACCGAAGCCAAGCGCGACCTGCTCATCGGCCAGGTGGTCAGCGGCCAGCGCATGCTGGAACGCATCGGCGCCGGCGCTTTCGGCGTGGTGTATCGCTGCGAAAACGTCGCCGATGGCTCGCCCTCCGCGATCAAGCTGATCTCGCAGAAGGGCGCCGCGCGCGGCCATGTCCTCGAACGCTTCCACCGCGAGGCCGAACTGGGCAGCAAGATCGACAACCCCCACGTCGTCGCCCATCGCAAGATGGGTCTGGAAAAAGGCGTCCATTATCTGGTGATGGAATACGTCGACGGCCCCAACCTGGCCACCGTCATCGACGAAGGCGGCCCGCTCGAATGGCAGGCGGCCTGCTCGCGCATCCTGGAAACCGCCTACGGCCTGAAGGCGGTGCACGCGCTCGACATCATCCACCGCGATCTCAAGCCGTCGAACATCCTGGTCAGTTCCGCCGGGGTCGCCAAGCTCGCCGACCTCGGCCTGGCCAAGCAGTTAGAACCGGGCGAGGGCGATGATCCGTCGGGCCTGACCATGCAGGGCGTGCCCCTGGGTTCCCCCGCGTTCATGGCGCCGGAACAGGTCCGCAGCGCCCGCGATGCGACCTCCCAGGCCGACGTCTATGGCCTTGGCGCCACGTTGTATTTCCTGCTCAGCGGCGAGCCACCGTTCGACGGCCGCAGCGGCATCGAGATCATGAGCAAGGTGATCAGCGAACCGATGCGTCCCTTGCGCGAACTCGTCCCTGACCTGCCCGCTGGCGTGGTCAGTCTGGTCGAGCACATGCTGGACAAGGATCCCGCCCGTCGGCCGCTGGGCGCCGACGAGGTCATCCGCCTGTTGGAGCAGGTCCTGGCCGCGCCCGACGTGGCGATCGCTGCCCCGCCGGCAGCCAAGGCTGATCGCGGTTCCAGTCCGGTGCTGTGGCTGGTCCTGGGTGGTCTCGCCCTGGCGGTGATCGGCGTGCTGGCGTGGCTCTGGTTCAGGTAGGCGACGGCCGCATCGCCGCCACCTCACGCACGTAGGCGGTCGCGAAAGCGTCGATCTCAGCCTCGGTCGTTCCGGGGCCCGCCGACACCCGCACCGCTGAACGCGCCCATTCCACCGGCAAGCCGAGCGCCAGCAGGACGTGGCTGGGTTCGCCGCGCGCCGCCATGCAGGCGGCCCCGGTCGAGACGCAGAATCCGGCGAGGTCGAGCCGGGCGACCAGCGCCTCGCCGGACACGCCGGGATGGACGAGTGACAGCACGCTGGCGAGACGATCGCCCCCGGCGTTGAAACGATCGTCAGCGCCGTTGCGTCGGGCCAGAGGCAGATCCTGGCTGATGTGAAGCCACGCGGTGGTGAACCAGCCAGCCAGGCGTGCCTCAACCACCGCAGCATGATCGAGCGACTCCGCCAGCGCGGCAGTCAGCGCGCAGACGGCGGCGGCGTCCTCGGTGCCCGAACGCCGATCCTGCTGCTGCCGGCCACCGGCGATCAGCGGGTTCAGGCGGACGCCGGTGCGGACGTACAGCAGTCCGACGCCCTTGGGCGCGCCAAACTTGTGCCCGGCGACGCTGGCGAGATCGACACCCAAGGCAGCGAGATCCAATCGCCGCTTGCCCGCCCCCTGGGCGCAGTCGAGCAGCACCAGCGCTTGCGGGGCGCGCTGACGCACCAGGGCGACCAGGGCCGGCACGTCCTGCACCGTGCCGATCTCGTTGTTGGCGAATTGCAGGCAGACCAGGCCGACCTGGGCATCCAGGACGGCGCTCAGCGAATCCACCGTGACCCGGCCCAGAGCGTCGACCGTGGCGGTGCGCACCTGCCGCCCGGTCGCGGCGGCGTTGCGCAGCACCGAACTGTGCTCCACCGCGCTGACCACGATGGCGGCGTCGGGGGGTTCCGTCGCTACACCCCGGATGGCTGTTGCACCACGAATTGCGAGAGCGTTCGCCTCGCTGCCGCCAGAGGTCGCCACCAGTTCGTGCGCCCGGCAGCCGAGCATCCGGGCGAGGTCAGTCTTGGCGCGGTCGAGGTGATGCCGTGCCGCTTGGCCCAGGGCGTGCACCGAGGTCGGGTTGCCCCAGGCGGACGTCTGCGCCTCCAGCCAGGCCGCTCGTGCCGCATCGGACAGCGGCGCGGTGGCGTTCCAATCCAGGTAGACGGGGGTTCGATCCATCGGATTCCTGTGGGAATCCAGCAAACATGCTGGGGTGCCGTAGGAAGGCAGGGTGGGGTCCAGGTGCGCGAAGCAAGCCAGCCTGCCCACGCCATTGGAGCGTCAGGACGGTGTTTGCGGCACCAATCGGGTGAGGAGATCAGATCGGTCTTTCCCGCTTTGAACGCTGACCACACCGGCCATCATCGAAACCCCTACACCAACAATTTCCTGAAAAAATCGCAAGAGTGCCCCAGATGCAAGGCGGGAGGAAGGAGTGTGGCAGCGCCAGCAGACTTCCGACCAACGCAGCAGGTGGGGCGCTATTGCGATTTTTAGGATTACCGGCACCGGCGACCATGCGGCGGTTGCGGTGGGTTCCGGCCAGGAGTATCCTTCCACCATGTCTCCGAACACCGATGCCATGACGGGTGCCATCCGGCGCACCACCGTCGACCTCATGCCGATCGAGCGTGATCCGCGCACGATGTCGCACTTCGCCCTGATCACGGCGGAGTTCCACCGGCCCACCGATCACCTCGACAAGCGCTTCGAGCGCTTCGACGTCGCCAAGGCCGCGCTGCCGCGCTTCGATGCGCGCCTGGGCCGCATGGTGCCGACGATGGCGGCGTTCGACCTCGAGGACCAGACCGCGACCTGCTATGCGATTCGCAGCCAGGAATTCGGCCGCTTCGGCGTGCGCAGCGACCGGTCGGCCGTCGGTCCGCAGGTGCTGGTTGGCGAAATCGACGGCCCGGACGCGAGCCAGTGGTCGTTTCCGTTCTCCAACGTCTACAAGACCGCCCTGGCCGGCCACCGCCCGGTGCGCTCGGAATTGTCGGCCGAGATCGGTAAGCTCGCCCTGTGCGCCCTCGCCTGCGGCATCGCCGCAACCCTGGTGGTGCTCGGCAACCAGCTTCCTCCATGGTGGATCGCTGCCGGCGCCGGATCCGGCATCGGCCTGTGGATGATCGTGCGCCTGCTCGCGGTCGAATGGGCCGGGGCGCGCTACCACACCTACCTGCATGCGCGCTTTCGTGGCGCCATTCCGGACGACGTGCGCGCCCGCATCCTGCTCGAACGCGCCCAGTTCGACCGCGTGTTCGTGTTCTCGGAAGCGCAGCGCTGGTCGGTCGGATCGGTCGATGATTCGCAGCTCACCGACGCCATTGCGGTCGGCTACCGCCGCACCAACGACGGCGACCGCTACTGGGTCATCGTCCGCTTCGACCCGATCAAGCCCGACACCTGGGCCGCCAAGCACATCAAGCCCAGCCACCCCGAACCCAAGCCCGAAGGCAAGCCGATGCGGCAGGTCAAGACCGATGCCGTGTCGCGCTCGTCCCCGATCGCCGAGGAACTTGCCGGGGATCCCGATCTGCCACCTGCCGATGCACCTGCTGCGCAACCGCAGCCCGGCAGTCCGGAGGCGAAGGCCTGAACCAACGTGGTCGACGGTCCGATGCGATCGATGTCGATCCCCACAGCGTTGCCAGGTGATTCAGGTGACTGAACATCCACGGTGGCAAGGACAACCGAGGAGACTGCATGAATGTGATCGTCTGGACCCCGGCTTTCAGCGTCGGCTACGAACCGATCGACAAGCAGCACCAGGTCATCGTCGACCTGTACAACGGGCTGTGCGCTGATTTGAGCGGATCCGCCATGGAACTCGCCGAGCAGAAGCTGGGCGACTACATCGACGGGCATTTCCGGTTCGAGGACGTGCTCATGGAACGGACGGGATATGCCAAGAGAATGGCCCATCTTGCTGACCACCGCCGCCTGATCGACATGTACAAGGTCATCCAGGCCCGGGACCAGAACAAGTCGACGGTGATGAAGATCGTGGTCTACAAATGGTTCGTCGAACATGTCGTCAGCGACGAGATGGATCGCGACCTGGGACGCTTCCTCTCGGAGCAACTGCTTGCCGGGAAGCCGTTCGCAGCACCGCCATCCGTTGAACCGCCACCAGCCGGCCAGTCCGCTGCTACAACCCCTCCGGACGCCGGAACCCCATCCCGCTGACCAGCAGCGAACCCGGCGCGCGGCCGTTGTGGATCAGGACCTGGATCGCCTTGATGTCGCCCAGGTGGTCGATCTTCCCGGTCTTCGCGTAGTTGTTGGCCTTGCAGCCGTAGATCGCGGCTCGCAGGTCGAAGCGGACCGGGACGAAGGTCTGGCTTGGCGCGATGTCCACCGGGGCGGACTCATAGAAGTCCCAGCCGCTACCGGTCTTGAAGGCGACCCCAAGCTTGATCGGCTGTTTTTCCTGGTTCAGGACGTGGAATTCCAGGACCGAATCCGAGGTCAGGGCCCAACTCACCCGGCGTTCGAGGGCAGCCTTGAACTGTTCCCCGCCCTCGTAATCGATCTTGAGTACCTCGCGCTGGGTCTGGCCGTCGCGGATGCGCACGACCTCGGTCTTCGACGGGTTGCTCCACTTCGGATTGTCGGCCTCCCAGCCGCGGATTTCGAAGCCCGGCGGCGAGACCGGCGCCTTGAGCGGACCTGGGCCGGTCGGTGCCATGGTCACCGAGGTGGACGGATCCAGGCCGCCGGTCCTCGCTTCGTAGTCGGCGAGGGTCTGCTGGAGCAATTTCAGGCGCGCCAGCGGGGCCGCATCCGTGCCGCCTTTGTCACGGTATTCCACGTAGTAAGGAATTGCCTCGCGCGGTCCCTTCGCGCGATCGTTGCGTTCAATCGCTTCCGCGAGCTGCACCAGTCCGGCCAGCTCCAGGGATCCGCCTTCGTGCATCAGCTTGAGCAGCCGCACGGCGTCGCCGAACCGTTTGTTCGCGAGGTACCAGCGCGCGAGTCCCAGGCAGGCGACGAGGTCCTTGGGGTTGTCGCGGACGAACGCTTCGCGCGATTTCAAGCTGACGTGGATCTCCTTCACCCGCTGGCGGGCGATGGTGAACACCCCTTTGCCGGTGCTGATGCGGACCTCATTGCGCTGCTCATCGATCTCGGCGGTGCCGACGATGCGGTGCTCGTTGTCGAGCACGATGAGGTCGAGTTCGAGCTCCGGTTCAGCCGCAGCCACCGGCTTCGGGGCCGGCGGCGCGCTCGGCGCAGTCGGCGCAGAGGCACCGGGCAGGTTGCCGCCGAGGCAGGCGAGACCGGTCAGAAGCGGGACGAGGACAGGGCGCACGTGGGCAACCTACGACGGAAACCCGCTATTTGCCAGCGTCCCCCGCAGGGGCCGGGATCGCTGCTGCGGCTGGTGTCTCTTTGGCGGGCACGAGCACGAGCAGCGCGTTGGCGCTGCCCCCATGGATGGGGGTCGGCCGCGCCGGATCACACCACAGAGGCGGATTCGCCTCCAGATGGTCGGCCAAGCTGAGGGCCTCGTCGCGGCTGGGCAGGCGGCTGGGCGGCCCGGCCCATTCCAGCACCGCTGCGACCAGGGCGGGATCGAGCCGGATCGCCGGCTGTTCCGGACGTTCGCGCTGGCGCGTCCAGGCGTCGCTGGCGGTCAGGTGCTTGCGCAGGCGGGCGAGGTCGGCCTCCCACCAACTGATCACATGGTGCGGCGGGCAGCGGCGGCCGTCGTCGCGCACGGATTTCCACCAGGCGCTGCCGTCGGGTGCGGTTCGCGTCGACTCCTGACCGGGCTGTTCGCGCCCGACTGCGTTGATGACCCAGGTGCGGTCGCGCCACGAGCCAGCGACGAAGCGGCCGAGCGTCCAGGTTCCAGCCTCCTTGACCAGCGCTGCTGGTTCGAGGCCGAAGGCCCGGCCGTTGAGGAACAGCATGCCCTCGCCGGCGATTTCCAGCCGCTGTGGCTGCGGCAGACGGACCTGGGCCAGTTCGATACGGCGCTCCAGGTTCGCGCCCGCCGCCAGATCGAGTTCGCCGTGCCAGTACCACAGCGGACCTTCCTGGTCGGCGCGCACCTCGACAACGTGCTTGCCCGCCTTGATCGTAAGTGGTGACGCATCGAGCGGTTTCCAGTCACCTTGATCGAGGCGCAACTGGGCGCGTTCGTGGCGTACGCGCAGGACGAGCGTCGCATCAGCGACCTGGATCGCGGCGATCTCCGTAGGAGCAGGACGCGAGGCGAGCCAGAACCAGGCGGCGGTGGCGAGGCCTGACACCGCGAGCGAGGCGATGGTCAGCGACAGGATCAGGCCGCGGCTGGCGGAAGCGTGCATCAGGTCGGATCGGCCCAGCAGATCCGCGACCTCGACCGCGCTCGGCCGGCGTTCGGGCTGCTTGGCCAGGCAGCGTTCGACCAGTTGCACCAGGCCCGACGGCACCTGCGGTGCGAGTTCGCCGATCGGCTGCGGCCGGTCTTCGAGATGCGAACGCATGACCTCGTAGGCGCTCTGGGAATCGAAGGGCGGCCGCCCGGTCAGCATGTGATAAAGCGTCGCGCCCAGGCTGTACACGTCCGCCGGTTGCCCGATGTGCTGCGGATCGCGGATAGCCTCGGGCGCGACGTACAGCGGCGTGCCGACCACCATGCCGGTGCCGGTGAGGCGGATCAGATCCGGATCGTCGAGCTGCTTGGCGAGTCCCAGGTCGGTGATTTTCACCGCCTTGTCGGCCCCGATCAGCACGTTGTCGGGTTTGATGTCGCGGTGGACGATGCCCTTGGCGTGGATCGCGGCGAGGCCGAGCGCCATCCCGACGCCCAGGCGCATGACCACCGCCGGTTCGAGCGCGCCGGTTCCGTTCTTGGCCTTCATCTGGTCGAGGATGTGGCCGATCGAATGGCCGTTCACCAGTTCGAGCACCAGGTAGGCCATGCCGTCGATCTCGCCCGCATCCATGACCTGGACGACGTTGTCGTGGCGCACCATCGCGGCGGCCCGGCCTTCGCGCAGGAAACGTTCTTTGTACGTCCCTTTCGCCACCCCGGGCTTGAGCAGCTTGACCGCGACTTCCTTAGCGAAGCGGTCGTGCCAGGCGCGATACACCCGGCCCATCGCGCCCTGGCCGAGGAGGGCGGTGAGACGCACGTTGCCGAACTGCCGGCCGATCAGGGGATCATTGGACACGGGTCATTGTACCCCGGCGGTGGCAAAGACGCAAAAGGCGGGGGGATGCGCGTTGCCTTTCTGCGGATTCACCAACAGGCTGACGAACCCAGGCACGCTTCCGGTGGCCGCGAGTAATTGGCCTACAGGAAAAAACCTTAAATTCGTGCGGGCAGGTTCTCTTCGTCACCCTGTTGGTGAATCCTGAATAAGACGGTACATCACCCCACGATGCTCGTTCTCGCCACCGCTGACCTGCCGGGTACCGGCGGCACCTGCGCCCCGCACCAGCGCCGCTGCACCGAAATGCTGCGCGACAAGCCGGGTGGCGAAGGCCACTGGTGGCTCCAGGTCGCCTGCGACCGCCTGCCCAACGCCCAGGTGCGCGCCGCGATCGCGCGCGCCGCGCACTGCCCGGTCGAGATGGTCTCCGACGCCGGCAGCCGCGACCGCCACGCGCCGTGCCTGCGCTGGCTCAGCGTGCCCGACGAGCCGGTTGAGCATCCGAACCAGCTCAAGTTGGCCGGCGCCTACGGGAAGATGAAGGTGATGCAGGTCCAGCCGGCCAATCGCCCGGTCTCGCCCGACGACATCGTGCGCCTGAAATGGGAGCTATTCATCAGCGAACCGCCCGCTGGGGCTTACGATCGTGCCCGCGCGGTGATGGACCGCCTGCGTCGGGGCGGCCTGCCCAACTACTTCGACCCGCATGGTTTCGGTCGCGCCGGCGAACTCGCACGCTGGGGCCTGATGCTGCTCAGCGGAGCCCGCCTGCCCGAGGCCGCCCGCCGGGGTGATCCGCACCGCCTGCGCCGCTGCGCCCAGGAATGGCTGTTCAACCGCTGGCTTGCCGACCGCGTCGAGGCCGGGCTGCTGGGGCGCTGCATCCTGGGCGACCGCATCGCCGGAGCTGACGGCCGCATCCAGCCGGTCGAGGACACCGCGCTCTGGCAGCGCCGTCTCGACAGCTTCGGGGCGCAGGTTTTTGGACCACTGTTCGGGCAGGGCTGCGTGGCTGCCAGCGGCGAGGCCGCCGCCGCAGATTCCGCCGTCTTGGCTGGTGAAAAACTGGCTTCCGACGCGCTTGGCGGCCTGCGCGGCGGTCTCCGCCCGGCCCGGGTCCAGCCCTTGGCGGTGACCGTCGATGTCGAGCGCAGCGGCGCAGTGACGGTGCGCCTGGAACTGCCACCCGAGACGCGCATCGGAGTCCTGCTTGCGGAAGTCGTGAAGTTGGATCACCCTGATCCAGGAACCGACGATGACTGAACTCCAAACTGCATTCCTTGGTACCCCAGACATCGCTGTTCCGGCCTTGCGGCTGCTCGCCAAGCGGACCCAGGTCCGGGTGGTGATCACCCAGCCGGATCGGCCCGCCGGACGCGGCAACAAGCTCCAGGCTCCGGCCGTGAAGGTCGCGGCGGAACAGCTTGGCCTCCCGGTGTGGCAGCCCGAACGCCTGCGCGACCACGTCGCTGACGCGCGCTTGGCAGGGATCGACCTTTTCATCGTCATGGCCTTTGGCGAGATATTCCCCAAGGCAGTGCTCGATCTGCCGCGCTTGGGCTGCGTCAACCTGCATGCCTCGCTGCTGCCGCGCTGGCGCGGCGCGAGTCCGCTCCAGGCCGCGATCCGCGCCGGCGACACCCAGAGCGGCGTCACCGTGATGCGTCTGGCGGTCGGCGTCGACGCGGGTCCGGTCTTCAACCGCGAGATCGTGCCGATCGGCCCGCGCACTCGTTTGCCGGATCTCCATGACGCCATCGCCGAGGCAGCTGCGCGCGCGCTCGAGGCCTATCTCGACCTCGACGAGGCCACCGTCCCCAACCTGCAGGACGAGTTCGAGGCGACCCATTGCCGCAAGCTGACCACAGACGACGGACAGCTCGATTTCAGCCACAACGGGGTGGAACTCGACCGCTGGGTGCGCGCCTATACCCCATCGCCCGGTTGCTGGACGCTCGCCGCCACGCCGGACCGCGAGCATCCCATGCGGCTGCGCATCCATGACCTGGAGCCACGTCCGAGCGTGAAGAGCCTCACCATCGGCGAGGTCTCCGTCATTGGCGGTGAACTCATGGTCGGCTGCGGCGATGGCGCGGTGGCGGTGCTACGCCTGCAGGCCCCGGACCGCGCTGCATTGGACGCGGCCGCGTTTCTCAACGGCAATCCCGCGCCGACTCAATTCGCCTCGCCAACGGCGGCGACGGCCTGCTGAACGCCGAGTTGGGTCCTTGAGTGAAGGTGGTTTGACTCAGAAAGTCAAAGTCATGCACCCGGTAGATTCGTGCGGGTCCAGGGGCGAGAGCCCCTGGCGGGGCGTAGCGGGGCAGCGCCCCGCGAAGAGCAATCCCCCGATCGAGCGGAGCGAGTGAGCGGGGACGGGCTTGGTCCCGCGCAGCGGGACAGGTGGCGTAGCCACCGTCGCCGCAGCCGATCCCCGCGCAGCGGGGACGTGCGGAGCACGTAAGCCGCGAAGCGGCGCAGTCGGGCTGGGGCGCAAGCCCAGCTAGGCGCTAGACGAATTCGATCGCTGGATGCTCGCGCAGTTGCGCGGCCAGGTTGTCGTCGGCGGTGATGGTCAGTTCGCCGTGGGTCTCGTCCCAGCGTTCGCTCAGCACGGCGGTATTGCGGCGGATGAAGGCGGCGATGGCGCCGTCGGCCACCGGCACGCGCAGTTTGAGGGTGCGGACGCGGGCCAGCACGGCGGCTTCCAGGCCGGTGCGAAGTTGATCCAGGCCGTCGCCGGTGATCGCGCTGATCGCCACCGAGGGGCTGCAATGCTTGCGAAACGAACCCAGCAAGGTGCGTGAGTGCGGCCGGTCGATCTTGTTGAAGACGTTGAGGCGTGGCACCTCGGCGGCGCCGATCTGGGTCAGGACTTCCTCGACCGAGGCGACCTGCTCGGACATCACCGGGCTGGCGGCGTCGATGACGTGGAGCAGCAGGTCGGCCTCGCGCACCTCGGCCAAGGTGGCGTGGAAGCTGGCGATCAGGGTCGGCGGCAGGTTGCGGATGAAACCGACGGTGTCGGACAGGACGACGTCGACCGATCTGCCCACGCCTTCCAGGAACAGGCGATGGCTGCGGGTGTCGAGGGTCGCGAACAGGCGGTCCTCGGCGAGCACCCCGGCGCGGGTGAGCGCGTTCATGAGCGTGCTCTTGCCCGCGTTGGTGTAGCCGACCAGGCAGATGTTGAAGCAATTCGTGCGCTTTTGCACCTTCCGGTCGGTTCGTTCGCTGATCTCGTCGAGTTCACGTTTCAAGGTCAGGATGCGCTTGCGGACCAGGCGGCGGTCCATCTCGATCTGCTTTTCGCCGGTGCCGGTCAGACCGCCCGAGGTACCGCCCAGGCTGCCGCTGAACGACTGCCGATCGAGATGGCTCCACAGGCGCTTGAGCCGGGTCTTGGTGTATTCCATCCGCGCCAGGTCCACCGCGAGCGTGGCCTGATGCGTGCGCGCGTTGCGGGCGAAGATGTCGATGATCAGTTCGTCGTAGTCGATGACCTTGAACCCGACTTCCTCTTCCAGGTTGCGCTGCTGGCTGGGCGACAGCGACACGTCGAAGGCGACCTCCTGCGCGCCGCAGGCGGTGGCCATCTCGGCCAGTTCCTTGATCTTGCCCGAGCCGATGTAGGTCGCCGCGTGCGGTCGCTGCAGGTGCTGGCGCAGCACGTTCTGCACCGAGCGGCCGCCGGTGTCGAGCAGCGCGCGCATCTCCTCTTCGCGCTGGGCTTCCTGGTCGCGTTCCTGCGGATGGACGGTCAGGACGAGGATTACGGGAATGACATCCGAAAGTGTGGCATGGGACTTGGGCTTCATGCCAGGGCGTCGTCGCGGCAGGTGGTTCGCATAGGGGTTCGCACAGGGGTTCGCACAGGTGTTCGCGTAAGCTTCTTGAGCATGTACTCGGGAAACCGCGCGAGCACAAGCGCTCGGCCGGATTCCGTCCCCTGCCGTCCCGTCTACCACTCGCCCGCGTGCCGGCGGACGCTTCCCAACGCGCTCCGTGGCCACAACCTGCGACTTCCCGTGATCCGGTTCCATCCACGCGTCTGCGCCAGCCTCTTCGCCATCGCTGCGGCCACCGCCGGCGAGTCGACGGTGAGCTTCGATGGCCCCAACCCGCACACGGATCCTCGCGACGGCGCGGTGGTGCTCCTGCAAGGTGGCGTCGTTCGCTGGCAGGACATGCGCATTGTCGCCGATGCCGTGCGCTACCTGCCGCCCACCGTCGGCAACCAGTCCGGCGGCGATCTCTACGCCACCGGATCGATCTTGCTCACCCGGCCCGGCCTGCGTTTCGAATGCGATCGCCTCGGCCTGAACACCGTCGCGGAAACCGGCAAGGCCTGGAAGGTGAAGGTCCTGGTCGAACCCGAGGCGGTTCAAGCAGGCAAACGGCCAGGCACGGTCAAAACAGCAACGCCGTCCGACGCCGTGACCGGCAACCGCCTGCACATCGCGCCCAAGGCCCAGAGCGACGGCCTGCGCCCGGCCGCCGACCGCTGCCTGCGCATCGAGGCCGCGACCGCCGATTTCGCCCGCGACCGCATCGTCCTGCACGACTGCACCGCCGATTTCGGGCACGGGGCGGTGATCGGAATGATCGTGCCGCGCATCACCATCTGGCTGCGTGAGCAACCGGATCCATCCAAGCGCGGCATCGGCCGCCAAGTCGCGGCGATCTCGGCGGTGTCGCCGATCACGACCTTTGCTGAGATCCCGGTCTTCTGGCTGCCCTACGTCTACCGCGACTTTCGCTATTGGTGGCCGTGGTCGCAGGTGTCGGGCGGCACGGCACAACGCCAGGGCACCTGGATCCGCTACTGGGTTGGCAGCGACCTGCCGGAATTTGCCGGCTGGAAGACCCGGCTCGCGGTGCGCGGCGACAACAACACGTTCTCCGGTCCCGGCTACGGCGCCTATGGGCGCTGGTACCATGACCGCTTCGGCAAGGGCGCGGTCGAATGGTTCGAGATGCCGCGCGAGGTCGTGACCAGCACCACCAGCGACGACCGGGACGGCATCGCCACCCGCCACGCCCGCGCGGCGACGGTCGATCACCAGGTCCAATTCCCCGGTGGCGCGCTTGCGCTGCAGTGGGACCAGCTGCCTGCCGGCGATCCGCGCTCCCCCGGCGACCCGACCCCGCCGGATGAGCGTTTCCGCGCGGATTATATGCGGAAGAACCTGAACGAACGGCCGCTCACGCGCAAAGGGGCGACCGCGTCGTATGGCACCAGCCTGGGCACGGTGGTGGTAGATGCCGAGCGCAATCCCTATCCCGACCGGCGCGACACCGAACGCTGGCTAGGCGTGCAGATGTCGGCCCCACGCACGACCCTGGTCGGCCCGGTGCGGTTGGAGGCTGACGGCTGGATGGAAAGCCTGCACCGGGACCTGGAAGGCAGCAATGCTGATCGCTTGTCCTACCGCACCGGACTCGCTGCCACGAAATGGCTGGGTGGAGTTTCTCTGGATGTCGACGGTGGGGTGCGCGGGGTGAATTATTACAACGGTGTGCTGCGCGGAACCGATCGACCCAATCTGGAGGAACGCCACGTCGCCTATGGCAACGCCGGTGTGTCGCTGCGCATGGAAGGCGACTTCGGCGAGGCCGGCCGGCCGCTGAGCAACACGATCACGCCAACGCTCGGCGTGCAGGTGCTCGGCACCGGTCGCGGCGATCCGCTGCCTGGTTACGGATTCGGCGATTCCCGCGACACCCTCGACGAGGACCGCCGCTATCTCGTGACCGGTGCCAGCACCGGCCTGGCCACGTCGCGTCAGCTGTTCAGCGCCTCGGCCACCGCGCGCTGGGGTCTGCGCAAGCAGGACCGCCGCTGGACCGATGGTTCCGGCACTGAGCAGTACGGCCGGGGCGCCCTGGCCGACGTTGCCCTGAGCGCCGATGGTGCGCCCTTCAAGGACGTGGTGGTGTCGTTGGCTGCCCTCTACGACCATCGCCCCCGTGAATGGCAGAATTTCGATGGCTCTGCCCGCTGGCTGGTCCACGAGCGCGTCGTGCTGCGCTGGCACGGCGCGATGGTGCCGGTCACCAGCGACGGTTCCCGGCAGTGGAGCCAGGAACCCGGCCTGACCCTGGTCGGCAACCGCTACCGCATCGACGCCCACGTGACCCTGCGCCCCAACGGCGCACCGCTCGACAGCTGGTACGTCGGGGCCAGTCGGCGCATGGCCGAAGGTGACGCCATGGCCACCTACCAGGTCGTCCGCGATCCTGGGGCCAACAGGAAGGCGGACCACCGGTTCGGTCTCGGCTTCAGCCTGGGCGGCGGGCCGGCCGATGACCCGACCGCTGAATTGCCATCGCCCCATTCCTGGACGATGTACTGACCATGGTCGGGAACCTGCTGCGTCTCACGGTCATCGCCGTCTGGCTGGTCCTGCTTGGCATCCAGTTTCGCGCCCATGCCATGCCGGCGCTCGGCATGGCCGCAACGGACGCCGACCTGCGCCCGGTCTTCAACGCGCAACTCGGGCGCACCCTGCGCTATGAACTCAGCCAGGCCGGCAGCCGCATCGGCAACGCGACGCTCAGCTTTGCCACGCATGAGACGGGATTCCGCCAGAACCTTGAACTGCGCCTTGATCCCGGCGGCCCGCTCGCTCCTGTCCTCGGCCACCTCGCCACCGTGTTGACCCAGGAAGATGCGCCGACGCGCGTCGCGTTCAACCTGGCGGCCGAGATCCGCTTCGACGATCGCCTGCGCCCGGTCGGCGGTGACATCGTAGGCAACCTGGGTCGGTTGCAGGTCCAGGCCGACGCGGTGCTCGACCACCGTGGGCTGGTCGGCGGCTACCGCATGGGTACGGCCGAGCGGATCCCGTTCACCGTGCCCTCGGTGTCTGCCGAGGGCATCGCCAGCATTGATCTCGCCCCGTGCCTGCCACCAGGTCTGGAACCCGGCCGAGTGGTCACCAGTCAGGTGCTGGGGTTCAATGGCATCGGTCTGTCCCGCCGGACGCAGGTCCTGCGCCCGATCCAGGGTGAAACCGTGGTCACCAAGACCGGCAAGATAGATCTGCTGCGGGTCGAGATCGAATCGGACCAGCGTTCCGTCGGCACCGCCTGGTGCGATGGCACGGGCACGATCTACCGCCTGGAGCAGTCCGATGGGGCGCTCGTCGCTGAACTCGTCGAGCTGCGCGGCACCGGCGGGGTGATCTGGCCGTCGGCGAAGACGGCAGTCGCCCCGGCGAAGCCGGCGACCGTCGCCCCGGTGACACCGCGCAACCAGCCGGTGCTGCCATGAGCACCCGCAAGCCGGTCAACCCGCCCGATCCCGTGCCGGGGCAGGAACATGCCTACTGCCGGGCCATGCTGCCGCTGGTCTCGCGCACCTTCGCCGCCTGCATCCGCCTGCTGCCGCCCCAGCTGGAACACGCGGTGCTGGTCGCCTACCTGCTCTGCCGCATCGCGGATACGTGCGAGGATACCGCCGACCTGCCCCTGGAGCGCAAGCATGCGCTGCTGGCCCGGTTCCGGGTCTGCCTGGATGAGGACGGCCCCGATGCTGCACCGCTGCGGGAAACCTTTTCCGCCCTACGAGCCGGCGGCCAAGCACGCATCGCGGACGAGCACCTGACCGAGCACGCCGACACGACACTGACCGAGTTCCGCCGCCTGCCCGCCGCCGCGCGCGCCGCCATCCGGCCGTGGGTGCAGGAGATGTGCGACGGCATGGCCTCGTTCGCGACGATGCAGGAACAGTGTGCGCCCGGCCGATTGATCGCCCTCGAAGACGAGGCCGCGCTCGATCGTTACTGCTGGTACGTCGCCGGCACCGTCGGCCACCTGCTGACCGATCTCTTCGCCTGGCACCATCCGCGCATGACCCAAACGAACCGGCGCCGGCTCGACACCCTGGCAACCAGTTTCGGCCTGGGCCTGCAACTGACCAACATCATCAAAGATGTGGCCGACGACCGGCAACGTGGCTGGAGCTTCGTCCCGCGCCAACTCTGCGAGAGCGCCGGCATCGATCCGGCCTCGCTGCTTGATCCCGCCCGGGCCACCGCCGCGCGCACGGTGATGGACGCCCTCGTCGCCAAGACCCGCAGCCATCTCGCCGACGCGCTCGACTACTGCTGCGCCCTGCCGCGCCCGGCCTACCGCATCCGCCTGTTCTGCCTCGCGCCGCTGTTCTTTGCCGTGCGCACGTTGGCCGTCGCCGCCCGTGATCCGCGCCTGCTCGATCCCGGCCACAAGGTCAAGATCAGCCGCGGCGAGGTCTACCGCATCCTCTGCGCCTGCCATCTGGTCGCGCCCAGCAACCACCTCATTCGCGCGTATTTCCGCCAGTTGGAACGCAAACGCGCGCGGGACTGAGGCAGAATCGTTCGGCATCCGTGGGCCGAAACGATCCTGATGCCGATGACCTGCCGCCCCTCATCGCCGCGCACTTGGGCATCCTCCGCCGCGACGTGGACGATATGAAAGTGGAGCAGAAATCTCAGAACAACAAACTCGGCTTGGTACTCGACAGCGTGGCGGAACTCTCTGGCCAAGTTGGTCACCTCGCCGGCCAATTGGAAGAACGCCGGCTGAAACCAGCGGCAGCGACCAACAGCGACCGCCTGTTTCGGCGCGGACCGCGGATCAGCGGTGTCGTCGTTTCGGCCTCCGGTACCGAGCCAGACGCGGCGGGTTGCTCGTCGTCACCGAACGTTCCCGGCAAGCCTTTTGCATGGCCGTCAGCAAATACGGGGTCCACAGGTTGCGTTCCTCCGCAAGACCCTGCAACAGCCCTGACAATTCCTTTGGAGCATGCGCCAAGCAAGCGAGCATGAGGAATACCGCTCGTTTCCGTCCACTCAGGTTCAATACTTCCACCATCTTGGCCAAGCGATGCGGTGGCGACTTGCGCAGCCCACTGCGGCCTGTTAATAGCATACGGCAAGCGAACGGCACACCGCTGGCATTCTGCCATTTGGCGAGACAGCAACTTGCCCCTGGACACCCGGATTTCCCCAGGACACTCCCGCCGCGTCCCATGACCTCAGCATCCCGCGTTCCCCCGCCGCAACGACTCGGTCTGATGATCGGACTTGGGGTTGCCGCTGTCGTCTTGATGGGGATCTGCCTGGGGCTCGGCTTGAGGATCGCGCGCGCAGACACGCTTGGCGTATCCGCACCCAAATTGACGAACTCTTCACCGGATGACCCGGAAATTGCCAGGAAACACCCGCAAGCCCTTTCCCTTACCCCGGCCGTATCCGTCTTCACGGATCGGACCGCCTCTCGCGTCCAGCGGGTCAAGCCGGTCCAGGACGGATTGCTGAGTCGGCTCCCCCGCCCCGCAATGGCATTGATTTAATTTCTAATAATTTTACAGGGTTCTTGCATACGGATGCAGCGGCTTTCGCCGGTAGCATCGTCCCAGTCTTTGCTTCAGCATCCATCGGATGACGGAGATGATCGCGGCATTCGCTCGTCGGATAAGCTC
>CAMCMZ010000051.1 GCA_945876185.1 Candidatus Kuenenia stuttgartensis
ATTCGCCTTGAACGGGTTCCCGGCAGCGCGGCCGTATTCACCGCACGAGCAACTGGTGAACTGCCCTATCGACGTGAAACCTTGCGATTCACCGGCGACGAACTGCCAACGCCAACGTCCGATCGCCGGCGACGCCGGCTATGTCCAACAGCAGCAAGCCCGTGTGCGGGCGAAGCGGGATGCCGCTGCGAAAGCGGCACGCTCTGCTCGTAAGCATCAACGGAGCAAGGAATGTCGACAACGGTTAATCGCCTACCTGACCCGCGCCAATGCGCTGTGGAAGCAGGGTGTCACCCTCAATGCCATCGCCCAGGAATACGGAATCACCGCGAATTCCCTGGCCTGGCGGACGTACACTGCGCGTAAAAAATTTGGCAGTGATTGGTTCCCGAAGCGCAGGCCGGCTCCAGAAAACGATCTGGATCGGAAGATCAGTGCACCGCCACGCATCCAGGAATCGGTGCAAGAACTGGTGCCAAGCGTAGGGGATGCCGCAGGGTCACCGGCGGATGGAAGTCTCGCGTGAGCATCTTAGGCACACCAGAGCCTCGAGTCGGACGCCTGACACGCGCTGAGGTCATTGCCCAGATCCAACGCGGCGTTCCGTTGAACGACATCGTGCGCGCATCCGGAATCGGACCCCAGAATTGTCGTGGCGGCATCAGCGTGAACGGCTTCAGCCCGCATAAAGTCGCTAGTTACGGATCAGAATCGCCGGATGAGTCGGGTTATTTTGAAAATATCTGCCTCCTCAGTCGCCGCAGCCATGGCGACCTTCCGGTCCATGCGACGAGCGACCTTTTTCAGCATCCCCGCATCGTGGGCATCCGCCAATCGGTTAACGACCGTCGTCACGGCGCTTGCTCGGATCCGGCCCATCCACTCCAGCGCGTTGAGATATAAGAAGGCGAACCAGACCACAGGGGCGTCGACGATGTCCTCAGAGTCAGGATTTGCCTTTCCCCGATCTGACAATTCGCGGATCTCCAAGACCAGGGAAGGATGCAAGTCGGTCTTGGGGCTGTCGCCGTAACGTCGACAGAGGGCGGTGAATGCGCGCGCCGGTAGGTCGGCAGGATCCGGTGCGTCAGCCCCCTCGACAAAGGCATAGAGAGTGTCGAGCAGCAGGCCGTCATTGCTTCTGATGTCGGGGTGATCGACTGCTTCCTGGATGGCCTGGTCGCGTACCGATACTGGCTCGACCCAGTTGGGCGGCAGGTCGAGCACGATCTTGGCCAGGGCGAGATAGATGACGGCATGGGTGTGCGTCGAGGGGTACGACCTATACGCCGGTTGTTGGCTTGCCCAGTAGGCGAAGCTCCCTGGCTCAAGACTCGTTATCCGTCCGCGCTTGGCTGGCTCCTTGATGAAGCGGACGGCGGCCAGAATGATATCAACGAAGACGATCGTGCTGCGTCTCGCGTTAGACCTGCCCAGCCAAACAGCCATGCGCCCCTTCACCTTTGATCTATTGCCCGGGGCGACATACGGCTTGATGGCGTCAATGGTGTAAGTGGATTGTGCGTCCAGCTTGATGGATGGACCCATGGCACGTAGCCGATCAAGGATCGCGGCTTTGGTGACTTGGCCTTTGGCCTTGTTCTCTGTGCCCATGCTACTCTTTTCAGGTGGTGGTGATGAAGCCGGCTTTGGCCAGCGCTGGAGACCAGGAAGCCTTCAGGTGCGCCAATACGGACGCGCTGGCATCGCTGGTCACCAAACGAAAACCCTGGTGCCATTTCAGGTATCGGATTGCGAATTCTTCGAATGGATGCGACGCGTTGCTGCCACGCGCGATGGCAAGCTCAGCCTCAATTGCAGCCAGTTCCTTGGATTGACGTCCGACGCGGCGGCGCAGGAGCGACCATGATACCTGCGACCCCCGAGCACGGAAAACGCAGAGCAAGGCCCGTTCTGCCAAGGAAGCCGGAATCATGGTGGTGGCGGCTTCGCCGGAGGATTCAGGCATGGCGACCCCATCAACGGAACTGCGCCACTGCTCACATATCTCATTCATCCACGAGTCGAGGGTCGTGGGGGCGGGGATTGGGCAATGCCGGATGGCGGCGGTGCCGGCAAGTAGGAACATGCGCGTGAGCCCGCCGTCGCGTTCCTGGAGAAGGACCAGATCGATGATGTCGTCGGCGTTGGCGTAGCTGATGCGGTCAAGTCCCAGCAGGCAATTGATGTAGGCATACGCGAACAACAGCTGCGGTGATCCGTTGACGAGGACCTGCGACTGGGGGTGGTCGCGTGCGGTAACGATGGTCGCCAGGACCGACCTGGTCAGGTCGCGCAGCGCCTTGGTGCCGAGGCCCCTGCCTGCGCGTTTGCAGGCGATGGCAGGCGTCAGGTGGAAGAAGTCGGCCTCGCTGAGGGAATGCCCCGTGGCCTCGCTGAAGGGCTGCGTTTCGGCAGCCTCCTGCCACGCCAGGGCGATCTCCACCAGCCATTGGTCGAGGGGCTCTGCATCTGACGGCGGGATCTTGTTGGCCCGCTTGTTCGTGCGTGAAGGCTTCGGCATGGTCATCCTGAGGCTGCGGACCCCGGCATCGCCAGGGTTCGCCGTGACGATGGGGGCCAGGGCATGGTCGGCAGCATCCTGCCTCGCCGGTCCCGGCCAAGCCACCGTCTCTGTTCGACTCCGGCTTGGCTCACGGGATGAACGGGCTTTGAGCACTCGTCGCGGTCGGAGGCGTCGCCCAGTTCATGATCCAGATCAAGGTTTAGGTTTAGGTTTAGTTCGCGCTGACTGTCGCCACTCAGCCGGCGGCCGACCCTTGGCACGGTTGAAAGCCCGAGCGAACGCCGAGGCGTCGGCAAAACCGCTGCGTCTGGCAACGACACCCACGGCCAGGTCGGTGGTGGCGAGCAGTCGTTCGGCAGTGGCGATGCGCAGCGCAGCAAGCCAGGCCCCTGGTGAACTCCGTCGCAAGGTGCGCCAAGCCTGATTGAAGGCCGAACGAGACATTCCCGCCGATGCGGCCATGGTGGTTATGCCCGGTGCCTGATCGAGTCCCATGACCATGGCCAATTCGGCCCGCGCCAGACGGTCTGCAAGCGGCAATGGGGATTCCCGCACCGCAAAGGCAGCCAATTCGATGAGCAAACTATCGAGATCATTGTGCGCCTGCAGACGGGCACCAGGCAATCGACTCCGTAGGCGGGCAAGGATGGCGGGTATGACCGAGCGGGCGCAGGCATCTGCGGGCGGTGGAACGATCTCGGGAAGGTCGGTTGAAAATGCAGATGCAAAAGCTGGAGGCGAAGGGCCATCAACCGCCGTACGGTCGAAGACCACCGACAACTTTCGGCGCGGATCGGTTCCTAAGCCAAAATCCAACCAGATGCGCGTTTCAGCTCCCTGCGGCATTTCCCCGCCAGCCGTAACGAGCCAACTGCCGCCCGGGAAGATGCGATTCTTGCCCAGACGATCGACCCCGGCGGTGACCAGAGCGAGGCGATGCAGACCGCAGCGTGCTGACAGCGATCGACCTTCGCCGGCAGAGCCGATCCAAGCCCCGAAAGGTTCAGTTATGGCAAGCATGCGAACAGTCTCGGCACTATCCCACCGACGGGAATGCCTTCAATAAGGACCGCGAATCAGATCATGGACATGATCACGATACCAGTTCTTGAGATGCGCGTGGCACTCAGGATTCAGTGGGGGCAGCGCAGAGGTCCGGGCGTTGGCCGTGGCCTGTTCTGGTCGACTGGCCCCAGGGATGATGACGGTGACCGCTGGATGGTCGAGGATCCAGCGGATGGCCCAGGCGGCAGGATCGCCCGCTGGCAGCAGGGAACGAACCTCGTCCGCTAATCGCACCCCATCGCCATAGGGTAGGCCGGCGAAGGTCTCGCCGACGTTGAAAACCGCACCATCGCGGTTGAAGTTCCGATGGTCACCGGAGGCAAACACCGTCCCGGCGCGAAAACGACCGCTGAGGAGTCCGCTTGCCAAAGGCAGACGGACAATGATCGCCACGTTACGTGCCTGAGCCGCCGGCAGGAGTTCCCATGCCAGTTTCTGGCGGAAGAGGTTAAAGATGACCTGTAGACTGGAGCAGTTTGGCTTCTCCAAACAGATCAGACCTTCCTCCACCGTTTCGACACTGGCACCCCAACGGGAGATGAGGCCGTCCTGGCGCTGCTCATCCAACCAGGTGAACACCTCGCCCCGGCGCAGAACTTCGGTGGGTACGCAGTGGAGTTGCGTCAGATCGAGTTGCTCCACGCCCAGCAAACCCCGCGAGCGTTCCGTGGCGGCAAGCAAGGCATCCCGAGTGTAACCATCGGGATAGATCCCACGCCGGCCCAACTTGGTGGCGATGATGATGTCTGGATGCCTGCGGCGGAAATCACCGAGACGTCGCTCGCTAAGGCCATCGCCATAGACGTCAGCCGTGTCGAAGAACCGGGTCCCGCTGGCATAGGCGGCATCCAGGATTGCCGTCGCTGTGGTTTCGACCGGTGTGGTATCGCCCCAACCTCCGCCGAGTTGCCAGCAACCGAGGCCGATTTCGGGAATGGAGAGGGTGGGATCAAAAGTTCGTAGGTGCATGATCGTAAACATAGGAAAATGCCGGCCCGAAGACTAGCGGCACGATGTCCATGTGATCGTGCTGGATGTCCGAGTTGAACACGTGGCGTTTGTCATCCGGGTCGACTGCGTCTCCACTTTGGCGAGAAAATACGGATCCGTACGCTGCGTCGTGTTCGGCACTCGTCGCGCTCGGAGGTCCAAGCAGTCCAACAGGCAGCAGGAATGGGTTATGTGCGCCCAAATCCCGATTCTAAAACCTGCGTTTTCCCAGCATTTTCGCATGTCATTTCGACCTATTT
Source organism: Candidatus Kuenenia stuttgartensis (assembly GCA_945876185.1). Classification (GTDB taxonomy): domain Bacteria; phylum Planctomycetota; class UBA11346; order UBA11346; family UBA11346; genus BJHQ01. The sequence continues at coordinate 4,843 of CAMCMZ010000051.1, forward strand.
CGCATCCTGCTTGGTGCCAAGCGGGACCGGTGCGTTAACCCGGACGGTTCTCCAGCCCTGAGAATTGGAGAATCGGGGGTGGAGAAGCCTCGTCCTGCTTGGTGTCCGAGAGAAGGTCGCCAAAACGGAGAACGCGACGTGCCGGCAGCCCAGCGATAATCCTGGGGATTTTGCGCCACTTCCGGGTTGGTGTGATAAACAAAAAATCCCTGGTTTTTGCCAGGGATTTCATTTTGGTTGACCAAGCAGGACAGGTGACGGGCAATTCTCCGTTTTCGGGACGATCGGATAGGGGCATTTTGACCCATCACAGCAATTGGCTGAGCAAGGTCTTGGCCGGGACCACGATGGGCTCATTCCTGGCGAAGCAGTCCGCCGCGACGAAATCGAGGTTGAGCACGACCTGGAAGGCATGCGGAGCCTTGATCATGCTTTGGTAGTGTTTCAGGGCAGGACTGAGCTGGTCGCGGCTGGATTTGACTTCGACCAGGAACCACGGCTTGCGGTCGCGGATGATCACGAAGTCGACCTCGCGCTGCTGCTTGTCGCGCAGGTAGCGCAATTCGAAATCGCCCAGGCCTAGGTCGCTCCAGCCCTCGACCGCCTTCAGCAGATGACAGGCGACGAAGGTTTCGGCCCGCTTGCCCGGATCTTCGATCCCAGACCAGTCGCGCAGGAACCATTTCGGCTCCTTGCGCAGGGACTTGGTCACATTGGTAAACCATGGCCGGATCAGCACGCCGACGTGCAGCGACATCAGTAAATCAAGCCAATGCTTGATCGTGTCTGGGGCGACATGCAGGTCATCGGCCAAGGATTTCATGACGATCTGGTCGCAAGAGCGATCCTGCAGAATCTCGGCTAGGAGACCGATCTGCGCCACCTCGCGCACCAGCGTCAGGTCGCGAATGTCCTCGCGCAGAACCTGGTGCTGCCTGGAGTTCCGCCAGCGGCGTGAAAAAGCGGGGCTGCGGTGGGCAAATGGCTCCGGGAATCCGCCATGCTCCCACAGGGCCTGCCATTGCTCGTCTGGTAACGGCATGGGCGGACGCGTCAGCAACGCGGGGATGGTCGGGGTGAGGAGTTCGCCGACCGAAAAGGGGTGCATGCGATAATGGAAATAGCGGCCCATGAGGCTGTCGCCACCACGACGATACACGTCAAGGCGCGACGATCCGGTGACGACCAATCGGCTGCGATCGGCATAGAGGTCGAAAAATCCCTTGAGCCAGTTCTTCCAGCGACCGTACTTGTGGATTTCGTCGATCGCGATGACGGGTGGCTTTTCGCTCAGCCGGTCCAGGCCAGCATGGGCTGCGACGGCTTCCGGCCCGGTGGAGATCAGCCTGCGATGGGCCGGGTTGACCCAATCGAGGTAGTTGCCAGCGAGGAGTCGAGCCGTGGTGGTCTTGCCCACCTGACGTGGGCCGCTGATGAACGCCATCTGACGGTAGGTGGCCAGGTGCCGGGCAAGCAGCGCATCGTAGAGGCGAGGTACCGGTGACATCAGGTGCGGAATATAGAATGGAGTCTACTTTGGTCCAGTCTAAAATTCGGTCGCCACGATTTTGGTCCAAGGCCATACACGTTCACGTCATCATAGGGATTGGCTGCACGACATCCCACCCCGACAAGCTGAGACTCGACCGCATATTCTCAGGCGTCTGAAATTAACCGCACTTAACAATTCCACCGGTTGCAACGTTTGAGTCTCTCCGCGGAAGCCCCACCCGCCAATGACCTGGTTGACCTCATCCCGAAGGATGAGACCCCCCAGGCACCTTCCGCTCCAATCGGCTCGAAAAGAGCCTCGACTGGTTCTCAATGAACCTCGATCAGCCCTCTGTGGTTGTCCGGCGATCCATCCAAGGCCGACCAGAATATTTTGAAGGTCCATGCCCGTTCCGGCCATGGCCGGATCGCCGCGTGACCAGCGGCCGGTTGCAAACCGGCGGTCCCAGGCGCAAGTGTGACCGTCGCTCATTACCCAGGTGCGGGCGATCCTTGCGAGTCATCCACCCGCCCATGTCACGCCAGGGTCAGTTACAGGTGATGGATGACTGCTGCCCGATTCAAGCCATGCCAACCGCCACCACTGCTCCCGTTAGTCCCCTGACCCGCCTGCGGGGAAAACTCCAACCATTGCCGCCGCCAACGGCAGCAGATAGCGCCCGCTGGTCGCGTGCGGCTCGTCGCCAACCGGTCATCACGGATGAGGCCTGATCTCGGCCACGATGTGCCAGGGATGGGTTCTCTGTGCAGATCCCGATTCGTTCCCGATTCCTGCCCAAACCGCGCGCTGGTTCCGGGCGCATGGCGGGACTCAAGCCCTGCTGCGGGCATTGCGCACCTACATGCGCGAACACGCTGACGATCGTGGTGTCAGCCAACGTCGGCCGGCACGGTCTCCTCGCGGGCGGAATGGATGAGTCCCGTCGTTCTCGATGTGAAAGATTACCCGATCCTCGGGCAGATCGTCGAAACCTGTCGCGGTGGTGAGAACGTGATCATCACGCATCACGGCATCGAACAGATGCGCCTGTCTTCCTCCGGGTGCGATGCGGATGGGGTGTTGCGCATCCTGGTGACGATCGCTGAACCTCAGATTATTCCAGGCGATTCTCCATTACGCTGACCCCATGCAGGCCCCCCGCGTTTTGTAGAGGCGTTCGTGGGTCCGCCTTTGGGTTCTATCGACGTGGAAGCCAGCCGCAAAGTTAGATGTCTGGGGTGGTCCGGCGATCCAGCCAAGGCCGGCTGGAATTTTTCTGAAGTTCCCTGCTCGTTCCGGCCTTGGCCGGATCGCCGCGTGATCAGCGGCCGGTTGCAAACCGGCGGTCCCAGGCGCACGCGTGGTACGGTCGTTTCCAGGAGCATTGAGGCCTGATGGACGATCCCAGGGGTGCCCAGGAAAAACCCAAGCCGCCTCATCCTGGTTGCGCTCCTGCGCCCCGGCTTCCGTGCCGCTAGGGCCGTGGGTCAGACGGCACTTTGGAAGCCGCGTTCGCTCAGGTCCTGGACGTGGATCGAGCCGATCAGGGTGCCATCGGCCTCGATCACAGGCACTTCGTTGATTTTTTTCTCTCCGCACAGGCGCAGGGCGGCTTGCAGGAGTTCATCGTGGCGAACCGATCGGCAGGGCACGGTGGCAAAGCCGGCAACCGGCGCGGCGAGGACCGCACTTGGGTCGGGATTGCTGGCAAGCGCCCGATGCAAGTCACCATCGGTGAAAATCCCTAGCAGTTTGCGGTCGGCATCGATCAACGCCACCGAACCCGAGCGGGCCCGCGTCATTGCCTGCAAGCAGGCGTTCACCGTGGTCTGCGGCGACACCGCCGGGACGCGTTCGCCGGTGCGCATGGCTTTGCGGCAGGTCATCAATTGTCGGCCAAGCGCGCCGCCGGGGTGGTAGCGGGCGTATTGCTCCGGAGTGAACGCGCGCTGGCGCTGGACCGTCAGGGCGAGCGCATCAGCGAGGGCAAGCATCGCCGTCGTGCTGGTCGATGGCGCGAGCCCGAGCGGGCAGGCCTCGACCACCGTGCCGATCGACAGCACCGGATCCGCGTGGCGGCCGAGCGGGGAATCAGCCCGGCCGACGATCGCCACCACGGCGCAGCCGATGAGCGACAGTGACGGCAGAATGGCAACGATCTCCTCGCTGGAACCCGAGTTGGAAAACGCCAGCACCACGTCGTCACGTTGGACCATGCCGAGGTCTCCATGACGCGCCTCGGCCGGATGCAGGAACAGGGAGGGGGTCCCAGTCGATGCGAACGTCGCGCTGGCCTTGCGTGCGATCAGGCCGGCCTTGCCGACTCCCGTTGCGACCAATCGGCCAGGCCGACCTTCGCCACAGCGGGTGCGGATCAGGCGGCAGGCAGCCACCAGCGCCGCCCGCTGGATCGACGCCGAAGCGGTCAATCGGGCAAGAGCGTCGGCCTCGGTGCGCAGAATGGATTCAACACTGGCGAGGGTGGCGTCATCGTCGTCTGCGTTCATGGGCGGCAGTGTGGGCTGTGGCTTCGCGACGCCAAGGTGATCGTCTTTTGCGGACCTGAGCATCCGGCGAGTTGATATCATATACTTCTCTCTTATAAGGCACCCATGGCCAACCTAACCATTTATCTGGACGACAAGTTAGAGCAGCGCCTGCGCCAGGCTGCCCAGCGGGAACAGGTGTCGGTGTCGCGTCTAGTGGCGCAACTGGTTGCGAGCAAGGTCGCTGCGAGTTGGCCCCAGGAGTTCCTCGATCTGGCGGGCACCTGGGCGGACGAGGACCTCCAGCGTCCAACCCAAACGGTTCCTGATTCCGTGCGGGAGCCGCTGTGAGCGCCACGCATCTGATCGACACGAATACCGCCATCTTCTTCTTTCGTGGGAACCCGCAGGTGGTGGCGCGATGGACAGAATCAGTGCCGGAATCCTTGCGGATCTCCGCGATCACTCAGTACGAACTATTAGTCGGTGCGACGACCTCGCAGCGACCGGAGGTCCGTCGCCGCCAGCTTTCGACGCTGTTCGACCATGTGCAGGTGATCCCGTTTGGACCTGCCGAAGCGGAAGCGGCTGCCGTGATCCGGGCCCATCTCCAAGCGCTGGGTCAGGTGATCGGGCCCTTGGACACCCTGATCGCTGCCACGGCCCGCTGCCACCATCTGACCTTGGTGAGCAATAATCTTAGAGAATTCACGCGCATTCCGTCACTGCATTGCCTGGATTGGACGACCCCGTCATGAACCAGCCCCGCCCCGTGATTACCAGCGACCGGCTCTATTCGATCACCTGTCGGCCGCACGAGTTCGCGCTCAACCGCGACGCGGTGCGCTTCCAGGTCCGCTACGCGCCGATCTTCGATGATCCGGCCGAGGTGGCGCTGGCCCACTTCAAGGTGCTGGTGCTGGAGGCTTGGATCGAGACCCCAGAGGACGCATCGGCTGGCAGGCCCCGGCTGGAACTGCTGAAATGTGGCTGGGAACTGGAACTCACCACGGCAGCATCGGTTCAGGTTGGAACGCTATCTGAGTTGCCGGATGAGATCCCGCTGCTGCTTAGCCGGATTGCCGCGACCGTGAACGATCTCGCGCGTCGCGCCGGCATCGAGCCGCTGATCAGCGACGATGCGGTGACGGAACTCGTGCTGGCTTATCGTCGCGGCGGAGGTTGAACCCGGATCCGCCGTTCAGCCGCCGAGGAGTTTCATCACATAACCGGCTTGCTGGTTCTGCTGCACGCTGGCCGCGATGCTGGACTGCACGAGGATCTGGTTGCGCACCATTTTGGCTGATTCCTGGGCCATGTCGGCGTCGGCGATGGTCGACTTGGAACTTGCGAGGCTGATGATGCTTTCTTTCAGACTGCCGAGGGCGGAACCGATGGTGTTCGCTTCCAGCGAGCCCAGCGTGCCGCGTTGCTGGCCGACATCCTTGAGGGCGTTGTCGATGCTGGCCAACGCGGCGGTGGCGCCGCCGGGGGCGAGCAGCGACAGGCCATTGGTGCCAAGTCCATTCTGATCGAAACCGGCGGGGCTGCCCGTGGCCTGGCTGGCGATCGACAGGTTGACGGACTGGCCGGATTCCGACCCGGTCTGCACCGACTTGTTCTGGAATGAACCGTCGAGCAGCTTGGCGCCGGCGTATTGGGTGTTGCCGGCGATCTGGTTGATGGCCTTGCCCAGGTTCTGGAACTGCACGTCCAGCGCGGCGAGCTGGCTCGGATCGGTGGTGGCGGTGCTGCTGGCTTGAAGCGCCAGGTTGCGCTGCTGCTGGAGCAGTTCTTGCACGCCCGACAGGCCGCCATCGGCGGTCTGGAGCATGTTGACGCTTTGTTCCAGGTCGTCGCTGGACTGCTGCATGCCGCTCAATTGGGCGAGCATCTTTTGCGAGATGATCAGGGCCGCTGGCCCGTCGGCGGCCGAATTCAGCTTCGATCCGCTGCTGAGTTTGGCCAGGCTCTGGGCCAGGTCGTTGCTCCGCTTCTGGATCTGGTAGGAGTTCGCGGTGCTTGAACCATTGATGGAGAGGGACATGGCGTGCTCCTTCGGGTGTGGGATCCAGGCCGGGCGCGGCGGGCTGGCGGGGCTCAAGTCCCGGGTTGCGAGACCGATCCTGTTGCTGGTGCTGTATAGCCAATCCTTGCCCCGATTGAAAGCGGAAAATGGGACAGCTGTGATGGCACGAAGTCTGCTGCAACCAGCATTTTGACTGGGTTGGCGCAAGATTGACCGGGTTGAACATCTGGCACGAATCGTCCGGGAAGGTTCATCCGAGAGCGTGTGAATCAGGGCTTGGCTGGCGAAAAATCCGGAAAATCTTAGAAAATTACAGGCGATTCAAAAATGAAGGATCCGACGCTTCCACCGGCATCAATGGCGGAACAGCCTGTGCAGGCGTGAACCTGGGCCGCCCACCGCCACAGAATCAATGCGGATCCGGTACCTCAGCCGCTGCTTCTCCAGGTGTTGCAACGAACCGGATAAGATCCCGGGCCGGGCCGTAAAGCAGCCCGTCGGCCTCGGCGCGGGCGAGTTGGAGCCGAAACCCGGCATAGAACCCGTCGGTGTCGACCACCACCACCGGGGCGCGGGTGTTGCCGATCTGGCGCTGGACGGCGACCTCCCAGAGTTCCTCCCAGGTGCCGGGGCCGCCCGGCAGGGCGATGTAGGCATCGGCACCCTCGGCCAGGAGGCGCTTGCGCGTGCGCATGTCCTCGGCGATCTCGGCCGTGGTCAGCTTGGGATGCAGCAGTCCTTCATCCGCGAAGCGGCGCAGGATGACGCCGCGCACGGTGCCTCCCGCAGCCAGGCAGGCATCGTTGAGCGCACCCATGCAGCCCTCGCGCCCGGCCCCGTTGACGAGCAGCCAGCGGCGCTCAGCGGCGATAGCGCCGAGTTCTGCCGCGACAGCCAGATATTTCGCCGGCGTGCGCGGACTTGAGGACGCGTAGACGGTGACCGTGACCGGCATGGCGTCAGATCGCACTCAGCCAACGCCGCAGGACTTCCAGCAGTTTGTCGTGCAGCAGCCAGGCGACGAGGCAGAAGATCAGGCCGCCGCCGATCGCCACGACCCAGGTCGTCCAGCTCGTCCGATCCGGTTCCGGCTCGCCCAGCCCGGCCAGCCGGCCGAGGTCGCGTTCGAGCGCGACCAGCGAGCGGTAGCGGTCTTTCGCCTGCTTGGCCAGGCAGCGCTCCAGTACCGCCTGGACCTTCGGGTCGAGTCCGCGCGGCCATTTCACCGGATCGTTGCAGTGCATGGTCATGATGTCGTAGGCACTATCGCCGTCGAAGGGCGGGTCGCCGGTCAGCATTTCAAAGAAAATAATGCCCAGGGCGTAGATGTCGCTCGCCACCGTGACATCGCGGGTGTTGCGGCACTGTTCCGGCGACATGTAGAGCGGCGTGCCCATGATCTGGCCGGTGTTGGTCAAAACCGTGTTTCCGGCCAGGGGATTCTTGGCCAAGCCGAAGTCCGCCACCTTGACCACCGACCCCTTGCGGATGTCGCCCGGGATGAGCCGCGACTTGCCGCCTTCTTTCGGCAGGCTCAGCAGCAAATTGTCGGGCTTGAGGTCGCGGTGCAGCGTGCGCGCATGGCGCAGACCGCGCACCGCCATGACCAGGGCCCAGGCGGCCTCCTTGATTGGCAGCCGGCCGCGTTCATCCAGCACATCGCGCAGCGATCCCCCGCCCATGAATTCCATGACCAGGTAGGGATGCCCGTCGTGGCTGCCAGCGTCGAGAAGCGGCACCGTGAAGTTGCTGGTGACGCCGCGCATCACCTTTTTTTCGCGTTCGAACCGCGGCAGCTCGCCGGAATTTTCCAACACCTTCACCGCGACTTCGACCTCGGGCTTCTTGGCCATGCGGCAGCGGTAGACCGAACCGCAGCCGCCCTCGCCGAGCTTCTTCATCACCACGTAGCGGCCGGCGAGCATGTCGCTGGGTTTCAGCTTGAGCTGGAGGGTCCGCCGCGCCATGGCCGGTGAGCATGGACGCGGGGTCAGCGTGCCAAGGGGCGGCCGGTAGAACGGGGGAGAGCAGTCGTCCGACCTGCGAATATGCAGGTATTGACGTGGCTTCGCTGGTGCTACGGGATTGCGGTCCGTCATCGCCAGGTCGCTTCTCAGGCGGCCCGGGAGTTTGACTTGCGCGGCTTCGGGACGGACACTTCCCCCGCCACGAACGGAAAGGTCCGGTCGCCGCCGTCGTCCGCCGTCCCCGTCCCCCGTCCGCTTACCGCCGTCCGCACCACGAGGTCGCAGCATGGATTTCTTCACCCGCCAGGATCAGGCCCGGCGCACGACGCGCGGACTGGTGATCACCTTCATCATCGCGGTGATCTGCATCGTGGCGATGCTCGACCTGGTCGCTTACGGCATCCTGGTCGGAACCGGTGATGCGGTGAGCGCGTGGGAGCAGGCCCCCAAGGTCTTCGCGATCGTCTCCATCGGCACGCTCCTGCTCATCGGTCTGGCGTCGTGGTACAAGTGGGCGCAGATGTCGGCTGGTGGCAGCGTGGTAGCGGAATCGCTTGGCGGCCGTCGTGTCTCGCCATCGACCACCGATCCACGCGAGCGCGTACTCATCAACGTGGTGGAGGAGATGTCGATCGCCTCAGGCGTACCGATGCCCGAGATCTACGTCCTTGACCAGGAAGCCGGCATCAACGCCTTCGCCGCCGGCTTGTCGACCAGCGACGCGGTGGTGGCGGTCACGCGCGGCGCGCTGGATCAGTTCACCCGCGATGAGTTGCAAGGCGTCATCGGGCACGAGTTCTCGCACATCCTCAACGGCGACATGCGGCTGAATCTGAAGCTCATCGGCGTCATCCACGGCATCCTCGTGCTCGCCCTCGCCGGTCGGATCATGTTCAGCTTGGTCAGCCACGCGCGGGTGTCGCGCGACGACAAGAAGGGGGGCGGCATCGTTGTGCTGATCCTCGTCGCAGGTCTCGCGATGATGGTGATCGGGTCGATCGGCTGGTTCTTCTCGATGCTGATCAAGGCGGCGGTCAGCCGGCAGCGCGAGTTCCTGGCTGATGCCTCGGCCGTGCAGTTCACCCGCAACCCGGATGGCCTAGCCAAGGCGCTGCGCCGCATCGCCGGCCTGGGTGACCGTGGCTCGCGCGTCGCCAACGAACGGGCCGAAGAAGCCAGCCACCTCTTCTTCGGCCAGGCGGTGTCGAGTCTGTTCGCCACCCATCCGCCCCTGGTGGAACGCATCGGTGCCCTGGAAGGCCGCGCGCCAGAGCACATCGCGAACCAGTTCGCCACCAGTGGAACTGCTCGCCCGCAGGTGACCGGACTCGCTGGCGCCACCCTGGCGGCCGGGGTGTCGGGACTCGCTGAGTCCGGACCTGTGATTCCACGAACGGCTGCGCCCCGCGCGCCGGTGTCCGCCGTCGGCATGAGCAAGCGCGTCGGCACCGTGCGCCCTGAGGACGCCGATGCCTCCCGCGCCCTGCTCGCAAACATCCCGAGTCTGCTCCGCCAGGCGGCCCAGGAAGGCTTCAGCGCCCGGGCGGTGGCGCTGGCCTTGATCTGCGACCCGTCGGCCACGGTGCGCGAGATCCAGCTCGCCTTTCTATCGCGCCGGGCTGATGCAGGCCTGACCCGTGCCGTCGGACAACTGCTGCCGTCATTGGAGGCCCTTGATCGTAGCGCGACCCTGCCGCTCCTGCATCTGTGTCTGCCCGCCTTGCGTCAGTTGAGCGAAGCGCAGCGCCGCGAATTCCTCAGCGTCGCGGTGGATCTCGTCCGCCGCGATGGCCTCATCTCGCTGCATGAGTTCGCCCTGGTGCGGGTGCTGAATAACCACCTCGCTGGAGCCCGGCCAGCGGCGACGATCAGCGACTGGGAACAACTGCTATCCTCGGCCGGGGTCGTCCTCTCGGCGCTGGCCCACGCCGGTGGCGCGGCCAGCGCTCGCGCTGAGTTCGACGCCGGCGTTGCTGTGTTGCCGGCCAAAGGCGGGTTGACCTTCCATCCGCCGTCCTCGTGTTCGTCGTCGGCGCTCGACAACGCGCTCTACCGCCTGTCCCAGGCGACGCCGGAGCGCAAGCGCGTCCTGGTCGATGCCTTCGCCCGCACCGTTGCCGCCGATGGCGTGATCACTGTACGCGAGGGCGAACTCCTGCGCGTGATCTGCGACAGCCTGGATTGCCCGCTGCCGCCTTTCGCCGGGGTGTCCACCGCAGCCTGATCAGGGCAGGACTTCAACCTCACCGCCCATCAGCGCTGATAGGTTCGCGACCATCGCCGCCATGGTGCCCTTGGTCGCGCCGGGCGAACCGAGACGCAGGTACTGGCTGCGTTCGATGCCCGGATAGGCAGCGTCGAGATGGACCCAGCGCCCGTCGATCCAGGCGGTGTTCCAGGCGTGCCCGACCCAGGCGCCGTGATCGGCCGACCACACGACGCCGACGTCGACCCGCGCCGGGATGCCGGCGATGCGCAGCGCGGCGGCGAGCAGGTTCGCGTGTTCGGTGCAGTCGCCGTGGCGCGAACGATAGGTCTCCAGAGCGGAACCGTCCATCACGCCGAAATCCTTCTTGCCAATATGGCTGCGCACCGCCAAGCGCAGGCGCTCGGCGGTGGCGCTCGGGGCTTCGTCGGTCTTCACTAAGCCGGTGACCCAGGCGCGCAGGGCGGGATCGTCGATCTCGATCTGGGCTTCGGTCGCGAGCAGGGTCTTCTTCTCGGCATCGGTCGGTGCTCGTCGGTTCCCGCGTGAACGCACGGTCACCACGCCCTCTGCCATGAGCGAAAACCCATCGTCCTGCACCGCGACCGTGGCGGGCAGGCGGTAGCGGTTCTCGGGCGCCGAACGCGGGGCCGGCCCCTTCGCCGACACCATGCCGGTGGGCGAGACCTCACCGCCCAGGAGCGGCACCGGGCCGGATGAACGCTTTAAGCTGATGCCGATCGGGCCGAACGACATGGTCATCGCAACCAGTTCGCCATTTTTCGCGATCACGGTCTGGATCGGAATCGGCATGACGTCGGCCAGCATCTCGACATTCCAGTCGCCATCAGGCGTGGCCCCCTTGCCGGTCACGGTGCTGGTTACGAGCTGCACCTGGCCGTTCATGAGGATGAGGCCGTGGAAGGTGCGCTTGGCTCCAGCGGTGATCGGGTCGCGGGCGATCTCGGCCTGGACGACCCGGTCCGACAGCAATTTCACGCCGGCGGGAATCGGGATCACGACGTCCTGCGTCCGGCCAAGGCGATGCACGGTGGCGACGGCGCGGTCCGGTTCTCCCCGGCCTGGCTCCACCCGGCCCTCGGCCGAAATGGTCGAGCCACTCTCGACGTGGTCGAAGCGGAAGGTCTCCACCACGCCCGAGGAGGATTCGCCGAAGCGCTGCGATTCACGGATCTCCAACTTGAAATCCTGTGCCCCCATCTTGCGGCGGATGACCATCACGGTGTCGATCACGCTGGTGTGTCGGCCATCAGCGTGGCGCGTCACGACCTGGTGCAGCGTCATCGCCGGCGAGCGGTTGAGTTCGCCCACGTACCAGTGTTCGCCGACCAGCACGTCGCTGGCCGGATCGGCAGCCGCGAGCGGAGCCAAGGCGGCCACCACCGCGAGCAGGATGGAGATCGTGCGGGTGAACATCGTGCGGTTCATGGCCATTTCCTTCGGCGTTCGTAGCTTGGATCCGCGCCCGACTGGACGCGATCCATGGCGAGGTTGGTCAGGCCATCCGCGCATTCGTTGCCGGGGTCCCCGGCATGGCCCTTCACCCAGCGCCACTCGACCTGGTGCGTAGATGCGATGCGGTCGAGCTCCTGCCAGAGGTCGGCGTTCTTGAGCGGTCCCTTGTCGGCGCGCTTCCAGCCTCGGCGCTTCCAGCCGGCAAGCCACTCGCTCATGCCCTTGATCACGTATTCGCTGTCGGAATGCAGGCGGATGTTCGTCCCCGGCTTGCGCAGCGCCTGCAAGGCCCGGATCGCGGCGGTCAGCTCCATGCGGTTGTTGGTCGTCTCGCGTTCGCCGCCGGCGCGTTCGAGCGCGTCGCCGGTGGCGGTGTTGATGACCACGAACCCCCAGCCGCCTGGCCCGGGATTGCCACGGCAGCCGCCGTCAGCGTAGGCGATGACCTGGGCCTGGGCCTCGGCCTTGGAAGGATTGGCAGCCATGGCGGGCGGAGGCTGGGGCCGGACCAGTGGCCGGCAAGCCCGTTCATCCCGTCTTCATCCATGCCGTCATCATCCCCGGTTGGCAGGCACCAGCGCGCCTGCGCGGCTGGATTCTCCTCTAGTGCGGCCGAGGTCGTCCGGCATCATCCCGCACCTGCGCGCCCAGTCGCGTGGCTCCCTCCTTCTTCTCTCAACCCTTACCCAAACCCACGCCCGCCCTGCGGGCCATCCCTAGGAGACCTGCCCATGGCACGCGTCCTCATCATCGGAGCCGGCGGAGTCGGTTCCGTGGTCACCCACAAGTGCGCCCAGGCCAAGGACACTTTCACCGAGATCCTGCTCGCCAGCCGCACCGAGGAAAAGTGCAAGGCGATCGCGAAAGACGTGAAGAAGCTGCAAAAGCGCACGATCAAGACCGCCGCGCTCGACGCCGACAACCCCAAGAACACGATCAAATTGATAAAAGCCTGGCAGCCCGAGCTGGTGATCAACGTCGCCCTGCCCTACCAGGATCTCGCGATCATGGACGCCTGCCTGGCGACCGGCACCCACTACCTGGATACCGCCAACTACGAACCGAAAGACAAGGCCAAGTTCGAGTACAAGTGGCAGTGGGCCTATAAGAAGAAGTTCGAAAAGGCCGGTCTCACCGCCATCTTGGGCTGCGGCTTCGATCCGGGCCAGACCAACATTTATTGCGCCTGGGCCCAGAAGCACCACTTCGACGAGATCCACAGCGTCGACATCATGGACTGCAACGCCGGCAGCCACGGCAAGGCCTTCGCCACCAATTTCAATCCCGAGATCAACATCCGCGAGATCACCCAGCGCGGCAAGTTCTGGGAAGATGGCCAGTGGAAGGAGACCGATCCGCTGTCGCTGATGACGCCCTTCGACTTTGCCGAATGCGGGGTCAAGGACATGTATTTGATGTACCACGAAGAGCTCGAATCCCTGGTCAAGAACCTCAAAGGCCTCAAGCGCATCCGCTTCTGGATGACCTTCGGTCAGCAGTACCTGACCCACCTGCGGGTACTCGAAAACGTCGGCATGACCTCGATCAAGCCGATCAAATACGAGGGCAAGGACATCGTGCCTCTCCAGTTCCTCAAGGCCGTCCTGCCCAAACCTGAATCGCTGGGCGAGAACTACAGCGGCAAGACCAACATCGGCTGCTGGATCGAAGGCGTGAAGAACGGCCAGTTCAAGCGCTACTACATTTACAACGTCTGCGACCACGCCGCCTGCTGGAAGGAAGTCCACAGCCAGGCGATCAGCTACACCACTGGCGTGCCGGCGATGCTCGGTGCCAAGCTGCTGCTCGACGGCATCTGGCGTAAACCCGGCGTCTGGAACGTCGAACAAATGGACCCGGACCCGTTCATGGCCGACATCGGCAACTGGGGTCTGCCGTGGGTCGAGACAGCGCCAGAGAAGCCGCTGCCGATCTGAGCCATCGTGAAACCCAGCCTTCTCTTCGAATGGGACTCTGGGAAGGCGCAGTCGAACCTGCGTAAACTTGGGGTTTCGTTCGATGAGGCGGCCACGGTCTTTGCCGATCCGTTTGCCCTGACCATTATCGATGCTGAGCATGGCCGTGATGAAGTGCGCGAATTGACGCTGGGATCCAGTTACTGGTCCCGTTTGGTGGTGGTTTACCATACCGATAGCCAGGGTAGGATCCGCATCATCAGCGCGAGGAAAGCCGACAAGGGCGAAGTGGCCCAATACCACGACAGGTGATCCATGAAGTCCCACTACGATTTTTCCCAAGGTATTCGCGGCAAATACGCCCAGCGCTTTCGCCAGGGCGTCAACCTCGTCCTGCTCGACCCAGATGTGGCGACGTCCTTCCCAGACGCGCAATCGGTCAATCAGGCGCTGCGTGAACTCATCCGGGTGGCCAAGTCGAGCCGACCAGCACGACGAACGCGCAAACGCACCCTCGCGTCCGAAACTCCCTCATGAACCCCGCTATCTCCCTGTGGCAGAGCCTGATCAAGGATCCGGCTTTTCACAACCGGCCTTTCAAGATCGAAACCACGCGCGCTGGGGCAATCCTGATGTCGCCAGCCTCCAACTGGCATGGCAGCGCCCAGTCCCAGGCCGGATTCTGCCTGCGCAAGGGTCGACGCGGCGGTGAGGTCATCAACGAGTGCTCGATCCTCACCACGGAGGGAGTCAAGGTCGCGGATGTCGCGTGGGCCAGCGACACCTTCATGGACCGGAATGGCTACAAGACCCCGTATCAGGAAGCACCGGAGATCTGTGTTGAGGTGGTTTCCCCAGGCAATACCGAACACGAAATCGAGACGAAGGTGAATCTTTACTTAGCCAAGGGCGCGGTGGAGGTATGGGTGGTGGATGGCGAGGGCACCGTGTCCTGCTTTAGCCATCAAGGAAAGATGGGGAAGTCGAAACTGGTGAAGAAAATCAACATTTCCAAACGCGGCTAATCAGAGACGGACATGCGGTGGGCACTGATCTTTGCAGGGTGACCACATCTCGCGTAGGTCGCTACACCCAGCAACAGATCCAGCGATAAACTTAGGAATAATAATGTCCGATCCCCTCCCCACACCCATCACCGACCTGGATTGGTCCATCGTGCCCAGTCCGTGCTTCGTCGTCGACACCCGCCTTCTGGAACGCAACGCGCGCATCCTCGGACGGGTGCGCGCCGAGGCGGGCTGCAAGGTGCTGCTCGCGCTCAAGGGCTTCGCCATGTGGTCAGCCTTCGGGGTGTTCAAGCCGCACCTCGATGGCTGCACGGCGTCGGGGCCGATCGAGGCGCAGCTGGCGCGCGAGGAGTTCGGCAAGGAGGTCCACACCTACGCGCCGGCGTTCAGCGAGGTCGATCTTGCCGAGACGCTCACGTTTAGCGACCACATCGTCTTCAACACCCCGGGGCAGTTGGCCCGCCATCTGCCGGCGATGCGCGCGGCGCGGCAGAAAACCGGCGCGAAGCAGGTCGAAATCGGTCTGCGCGTGAATCCCGGCTACGCCGAGGTCGAAGTCGACCTCTACAATCCTTGCGCCAGCGGTTCGCGGCTCGGCAGCCTGCGTGAGGTCATCGGCAAGGAACTGCCCGCCGGCGTCGACGGCCTGCATTTCCATGCGCTGTGTGAACAGGGCGCCGATGTCTTCGCACGCGTGCTGGCGGTGGTCGAAGATCGCTTTGGCGACTGGTTCCCGCAGATCCGCTGGCTCAATTGCGGCGGCGGGCATTGGATCACCAAGCCCGACTACGATGTGGAATTGCTGATCGCGACCATCCGTGACCTCAAGCGGCGCCATCCGCACCTGACCATCTACCTCGAACCCGGCGAGGCCGCCGCCGTCGATACCGGCGTGCTGGTCACGACCGTGGTCGACCTCCATCGCAACGGGCCGCTGCCGTTGGCGCTGCTCGATGTGTCGGTGACCTGCCACATGCCCGACGTGCTGGAGATGCCGTACCGGCCGACCATCCATGGGGCGGGTGAAGCCGGCGCGACACCGCACACGTATCGCTTGGGCGGTCCGACCTGCCTGGCCGGCGACGTGATCGGCGATTGGTCGTTTTCGGCGCCGCTGGCGATCGGCGACCGTCTTATCTTCGCCGACATGTCGCACTACACGATGGTCAAAACCACCATGTTCAACGGGGTGAAGCATCCGTCGCTCGCGCTGTGGGACGGCAAGGCGCTCAACGTCGTGCGCCGTTTCGGCTATCAGGACTACCGCAACCGGTTGTCGTGATTTGACTGGGGCACCTGGCCTCGACCAGGACGGAATACCTTTCCGCTGCGCTCAGGCGATGCCGGCGGCCCAGGCAGCGCAGCGCTGCGCGTGCACGGTGGCATTGTCGGCCAATTCGAAACTCACGTTTTTCCCGTGTTGCCGCGCGAAACGCAGCGCCTGGGCCAGAGGGATGTCGGCGGCGGGGTCGCCACCGTCTGGTGGCTGACGTTTGGGACCGGCGAGGTGCACATGGCCGATGCGATCAGCCGCCGCCTGCCAACGATCCATCTCGCCGCTCTGCACCAGGTGGTAGGTGTCGGCCAGCAGCGTAACGCGGGGCAGTTTCAACCGCTCAAGCGCCTCAAGCCCCTCGGCCAGGGTATTGGGCCAAGCGGTCTCGCGGCCGTTGATGGGTTCGAGCAGGATATGCAGGCGTGGATGGACGTTGAGCGCGGCCGCGACGGCGCTGGCCAGGAAAGCCAGTACCGCGTCTACCGGAGTTCCGGGTCGGCCACGCAGCAGGCCAACGACCAGGGGCACGCCAGCGCGTTCAGCCTCGGCAGCGGCGGTCAGCAGCACCGCTGCCGCTGCGCCGTTGTCGCCGGGGGCGTGGCAAGCCATCCGCCCGGTCGCGAGCGCGGTCGGGGTCAGGCCTTCGGCGCGGCAGAGTTCGACCGCCCGGGCGATCAACGCGGGATCCGGGCAGTTGGGTTCGACTCCGGTCATGCCTGCCGCACGGATGCGCTGGATCGCGGTGATGAACTCGGCCTCGCCACGATCGCGATGCCAGTTGACGGCCATGCCGAGATGAGCGGTCATATCAGGATCCCTGGTTCACTTGTACATGCGTCGGATGGCGTTTTCCGGCCCTGACGGGGCGAAGGTGAAGGTATGGGCGGCCGGGCCGGGGCCGTCGTTGAAGATCTGGTGCATGGCGTCGCGCGGGACGAGGATCGCCTCGAAGGGTTCCAGCACGTGTTCGACGTCATCGAAGACGAAACGCAACTTGCCCTGAAGAACGTAGATCACTTCATCGGCGTCGGGGTGGGCGTGGCGCACGTTAGAAGATCCCGGCGGGATCTCGCAGATGCCGGCGCCCATCGGACTGCCATCGTCGAGGCCGAAGTAGACATAGGGCGTGCGCGGCGGGCTGGTGAATTCAACTTTGTGCGCGTTGGCCTTGCGGCCGACAAGGGGTTTTCTGGGAGCGGTCACGGCGGGATCTCCGAAGCGGGGGGGATGACGAGGCTGGCCGACCTGCCGTCGGCGGTGCGGGCGGTGATGGTGACTGGTTGAGTGCTGATGCAACGGCGTTGGACCAGACCGCGCGGGCCGACGCGGACGAGTTCCGGGTGGGAACTCGTCCAGGTCACGTCGAACTGGCTGCGATCGTGGCCAGCGCAAGACGCCGCCAGGCGAGTGGTCTGGAGGACACCGAGGGCCGCCAATCGGCCTGCGCTGACGCCGTGTTCAGTCAAAGTCAGGACAGCGGTGGTTTCCGGATCGCCATGGATCCAACTCAGATGCAGGAATCCTGCCCCAGGCAGCACCACCTGGGCCGCGCCATGCCCAGTCGCCACCACCGCGTCGCGACGCTCGCGGTCGGTGATGCGGGCTGACCAGGACCTGCCGCCCAAAGGTGCAGGTACCTCCAGGGTGACTGCTTCCGGGCCGGGATTGACCACGGCGAGTTCGGTCCCTGATTCGTGCCGGCAGGCAAGGGCGGGCAGTCCGCCGGCCTCGATCGCCAGGCGTTCGCGGCCAACCCCGGCCCCCGTCATCCGCGCCAGGGCGGCGAAAATGTCGAAGGCCGAGGTCGCATGGCGGAGTTCCCGCTGGAGGAAATGCGGACGTTCGGGTGCATCGCGCAGGACGCGGTCACCATGAAGGTCGAGCAGATCGAGATCGCCATAGGCGAGTTGCTTGAAAGACCGGTGCGTGGCCGGGTGGTCAAAGCAGTACAACAGGGCGTAATCGTAGAGCGGATCACCGGGCCGCTGCAGACTGAGCACCTCCAGCATGGTCGTCGCCAGGGCGATGCCGTTGGCGTGCAGCAGATAACTGTCCTCGATCCGGGTCGGCCCGCTCTTGCGGTTGAACTCGCTCAGACCCATCGCCTGGGCATCGGTTACGGCCCGGCATTGTTCCCAACGCAGCCGGTATTCACCCGCGTTCGCTGTGTAGTGATGCCAATCGAAGGTGTCGACCAGACCAGCGGCGGTGCCGGCGAGATCCAGCGGACGCAGGCTGGCCGGGCCGCTTAGACGCAGGTCGCTGCGACCGAGCGCCACCGCCACGTCTTCAAGCGCGGCGCGCGCCGCCCGCCCCAGCACGCGGTGCTGCGCGCGCACCGGTGCGAGGATGGCCTCACGTTCGGCCACGCGCAGGTTGGCACGGTCGCGCAGCATGACCTCGACCAGCTGGGCAAAACCGGGCCGCGGTTGCGCCCCATGATCGTAGTGGCCGGCGATGAGTTCCGGCTCGTTGGTCAGAAGAAACCGGGCTGATCCATGCTTCACGGCGAAATGATGGAAAAATCCTAGATGATAGGCGTAGGCGCTGGCAGCCGCATCCCAGTTGACGGCCTGGTCGGCTTCCGGATCGGCCGTTGGCGCGGTGAGCAATGGGCGTGGATGGGTCTGCGGGCTGTAGCCGGCGCTGAGCAGCGGCACCACCTCCGCCGCGACGAGACGCGACACGATCTCATCAGGGGATCCCAGCCACGGTCGTGAGGCGGCGAAGTCGAAGGCGTTGGCGGCAGCGAGCGGCTGGGGATCACGCCGACAGGCCGCGCGCATCACCTCAAATCCGGCCCGGTCGGCGACCGCATTCCACGGGCCCTCGGTGCCAGGTGGTCGGAAACCATGATCGGGATGAAAGATGCGCGCCATCCCCACGTTGGCGTCAGCGAGCCAATCCCAGCGATTGCAGCGCGCGGCGTCCTCCTGGATCTCCAGGTTGACCCCGAGATGACGCGGCAGGAACGCACCCTCGGCCTTCCCGAAACTGACGCAAATGCTCATCCTGGGATCCTGCCAGATCCCAGGATGCAGACTACCAGATTTTCGGACGCACCGATCCTGAGCTTTGGGCAGGGCAGGACCGAGTTGGACCGAGCTGCCTGAGCATTGATCCCGCTGATTGATCGAGAACGTCATCTCGGGCGCATCGGGTGCGATGGTCTGACCTTGGTCCGCTCTAAAGCTTCATCCTTTGGTATTGGAATGCGGCCTGTCACTGCCCGACAACGGTCACTTCAGGTATGGTTGTTGGTGCAGTAGCCATCTTTCCATTGAAGGAGATTATCACATTGTCGATTTCAACTGATTGCCCCTGCTGATCTAAGGTGAAAACCCACTGCCGACCATTTCCGATGATGCCAGGATTGGCAGATTCGCGGATGGTCCCTGAAACGGACCATCGCACCACGATATTCTCAGTCTCTGGCAAAGGACTGTCCTCAGGCCACTGCAAAATCACCTGCGTCACGGCTTGAGGTTTCCGCCAGAGCAGGCCACAGATCGTTGCCGTCCTGTCATGCTTCATCGTCCCAAAAAGAATGTCCGATTCCGAAGAATTCCTGCCAACTGGCAGGTCGTTGCGATATAAAAAGGCTTCTTGCGCCAAGTTGCCAGGTTGATCTGTCCGACCTGTGACGTTTGCCGTCGGCGCAGTGCCTCCCCCGAACAAAACGACTGGATTATCGAGTCCAGGTGGCGTTGGTTTCAAAGGGTCGAAGAGGTCGAGCAGGGCCTGAGTAGGTTCAACCTCAGCAGAAGCAGATCCGAGCAACAAGGGGCCATGGAAGAAACGATGCACATTCGGCAATTTTCCGGCGTGCAAGGCCGGTTGACGACCAGACACCTGTTGAAAGCCCATCTCGATAACATCGCCCTTGCGAAGCGTATTCACCCTTGCGAATGAGTTGTTGATATTCGGCGTGATTCCCTTGCCGTTGACACGCAGCGATAAACTTTCCCTCACGGCCCAGGGTGGAACAAAGAGACGCAGATTGACCGTCGTGGCAGGATCAACCTCAATGACCGCGAAGCGAACCTGCCCTTGATGAGGATAAGCGGTGGTCTGCCCAATGACGCAAATTCCATCCGCCAGACGCACTGTGGCGGTGCTTTCGGCATAGAACGGCACCACGATGGTGTTGCCTTCAATCATGTACCCGTTTTGAATGACGCGGGCAAAACCTTCTGCGCCGCGCATGGAACAGCAAAATGGCGCCTCGCGATGCGCTTTGGTCCGGTCAATCAATTCGCCTGTTTTTTCAGTGGAGCCGACACATGGACTTACGCCGAATCCTCCGTTGCCGATCTGGCCGGGCAACAGACCGTTATAGAGAATGTGGTGGGCATTGGCCAGGTAATCGCTCTTGCCGGTCAGGCGCCAAAGTTCAGTGGCAACCAGGAAGGAATCCACCACGGCACAACCCTCGGTCCATTCGGGTCGGTTGAACCAGTTATAGTTCTCGAATGTCTCAGTCATCGCCAAGTCGCGATATTGAAGGTACAAGGACTCGGCAAAGACCAGATCCTCTGCCCGATGTTGGATCTCGTACCAGCGAAGAATGCCGAGCGTCGCCGAAAGCATGGAATGGGTTTGCGCGCTGATGGCAACCAGGTCAAGTCCATGGTAGCGATCGATCAGGGTCTCAATGGTTGACTTCAATTCTGGACTGGGATTCAACAGGTAGGCGCGGGTTATTCCATCCAACATCAAGAAAAGTTGCCCGATATCGCCCCCAGACAGATGCCAGTTCCCCGTGGTCGGCGTCTGGGAATCGGATCGATATTGGCTGATGGCCTGCTGGGCGGGAATGAACAGGTTTTCGCACACCTGGGTCAGCATGCGACGGGCTTGATCATCCTTGGTCCACATCACGTATTCACTCAGGCCACAGGCCAGTCCGTTGTGGGCCGCGAGAACATCTTCGTTCGCCCGCGACTCCGGAAGTTTGGGTCCAAGGTAGCCATCCTGATTCTGCAGTTCAGGAAGCCGCCGCATGATTTCCTGCAAGTTGGCCGGAACGGGTCGATGCAAGGCCATGGACAGCAGGGTCAGGCCATTGATATCGCGGCCAATGGCATCGCCCGGAAACGGCGCAAAATTGACCTTCGAGATACTGGGCCAGCAAAAATAATCTTCCTGCAAACGTGTGAAAGATAGTTCGGCCCGATCCTTGAGGATGCCGCCGATGGTGATGTCGGTGAATTCAATATGTTTCATTGCGTGTGTCTCGTTAAGGAAGTGGGTTTCAATACAGCGCCGTCACGGAAACCATGCCGGTCAGGCCCTTGAGGATGATGTGTTCTTTGACCCTGTTGTACGTTGTCCATGGTTTCCCGTTGACCGTAACGCCTGTAATCGGCGCTGACTTGGGATGGCGCAGGCGGAGCCGGATTTCCTTTGTTTCTGACTGCGTAATTCAAGGTTCATCAAGTTTCGCGTTCATACAGGACCAGTTCACTGGTCATCGCCGATCCGGCAGGGATGAGCAGGCCCTGGTGGCGCAGTTCATGGCCGCTGATCCGAACGATCTCTTGATGGTTGTCGAGGGTGACTCGGTACTGGGCGGCGCCATCAACACCGCGCAAACGCAGACGGAAATCGCCGGCCTGCGATTCGAGTTGGAACAATCCGACGTAGCCGCGTGAGCGGTCCTCGGCACCGTATTCCAGCACACACCAAGGGGCCGGGGCGTACAGACCAATGCCGGGCGTATGGTGATAGACCACTGGTTTTGCAGCCAGGATTGGAGATGTGAAATCCTTGGCCAACTTGATATATCGTTTGGTCTTTTCGAAATACGGGGTGGAACGATCGGCATCCTGTGCGCCGAAGCCGACAAAGATCGGTTGCGCAAACAGCGTCACGCGCAGATGGGTGTCAAGGTCGGCCCTTTGGTGCGCCAGTGCCATATGGTTGTGGTAATAGCACAGCGATTCGGGCGGAAGGAACATCGTCAGTCCGTTGATGGCGCGGATGCTGCGGGGGAACATTGAGTAGTCCGACTCGCAGGCGTAGTGAAAGCGCGACATCATGCCCAGATCATTGCGTCCACCGCCGCTGGCGCAGTTTTCCAAGGCGACCTCGGGCATCTCGCGCCGAACCTGGTCAAAGGTGGCATAGAGCGTTTCGTAATGGCGCCAGTGTTCGCTCTCGCTGAAACCGTGCCGCCGATGCTGTCCGCCTTCCTGGATGCGGACGTTATAGTCGATCTTGAAGAAATCGACTTGGTGTTCGCGTACCACGCGGACGACTTCGCGTTGGAAAAACGCGGCTGCCTCGGGGTTGGCAAGATCGAGCAGTTGGGCAATCACTCGATTCCCATCGGAACGCATCAGCCATTCAGGATGCTCCTGTAACACTTTGCTCTTCGGCCCGACGGCCTCCGGTTCCATCCACAATCCAAACAGCATGCCGTGTTTGTGGCAGAGATCGCGGCATCCTTTGAGACCCCCTGGCATCCAAGAACCAACCTGCCAATCGCCGCGCCGATCCCACCAGCCACCGAATTCATCGCCATACCAGCCAGCATCCACCATGAAGGCCTGCGCCCCCATTTCGGCGGCGATTTCAATTTCCTTCAGGATCCATGGTCCTGGCTCTTCAACCACTCGGCCAACAATACTGTACAATTCCTTTCCCGGTGGGCGCGCGGGAATGACCGAGGTCCTGAGGTGCTGGTGCCAGGCCGCGATCACCGCATCTTCGCTCTCATGCAGGATGCCCAGATGGGTTTCCGGCGTGACAATCGTCTCACCCGGTTCTATAACACGTTGGGGCGCTGGTCCAGTTGGTCCCATGCGAAAACCAAGATTGATGCCTCGGGCCGGTTGGTTCGAAAGGTCTCGGAATGGATCATGCCAGAACTCGGCGCTCCAGTTTCCTGACCACGCCAGAGAGACGACCGCGATCTCGCCGCTAATCCGGTTGCGGATCATGAAGAATGGATTGCCAAATCCGCTATGGCCATTGGTGGCCTCAACCCGTCGTGTACCGGCGGGCAGATTCTCCCAGCGGAAATTGCCTTCTGAACCTTGACGCAAACCGTCAAAGAATCCGAGTGTAAACGGCTCAGATATGTCTTCAGGCAGTTCCCCCCAGGTCCAGTTCCAGAGCATGCCCGCCCAAGGACTGACCCGTGAAAGAGCAGCGGGGGCCGTACCTGTGTTGGTGATTTCCAAACGTCTGGCCATGAACGGTGTGCCGTCCAGACAGGTGATAACTTTGACCGTGACCGGGCGTACCAAGTGGCGCAGTTCAACAACCGCCTCACGGGTGCCAGCCCGCAAACCAGGGCGCTCTGTTGAAGACACCAGTTCCCATTGGTTGCGCAGATCCTGGCCATCGATCTCCAGTTCAAAGGCATGCAAAGGGAACTCCAACGGCTTCAGCCCAGGAAGACCAGTCACCACGTTTTCCCGTTGCACCTGCCCGCTGGCCGACCAGTACAGACCGATCCAGCGGCTGTCTTGCAGAGCCTCCTCGCACACGGTGGTGGCGGAGACATAACGAGCGGTATCGCGTGGCCCGCTTTTTTGGAATGAGATTTCGGTATTCACGGTGCTCAGTTCTTTCTGCGGATCATTGCCGTAATAGCATGATGGTTGGACATGGTCAGGGTGTATTCCGCGTCGCTTGCCACGATGTCGGGATGCCCGTCCAGGGCCCAACCCTGCAAGGTGTCGCCGGCTTCCGTGGTTACTTTCACCGTGACTACAGTTCCGGACGGATAGAAGGGAAGATCCGGCGTCAGCGTGATCTTGCCCCGTCCACCGCCGCCGATCCCGGCGCGAAGTTGGAACTTCTGCCAAACCGGTTTCACGCCCAAGCCCTGAAGGATTGTCGTAGCCGTGAGGATTTCACCGACTTGGCTGAAGTGGCAACCGTCAACGGTCGGGTTGGTTTTCGGTGCAATTTTTCCATCCTTGACGTTGGCCTGCACGTGTTCGACCCAGGCGGTTTGAACATCAATCAAGGGGCATTTCAGTTCGGTCGCCACCTTGCGTGCAGCTTCCGCATATGACTTCATCCGATTCAGATCTGTCACGAACGCCGACGGCGTGCAGTAGATCACCCTCAGTTTTCGGTCCGTCAACAATTTGTGGAGCGTCCGCAGGTCCTCGGTGTATGGGGCGACGCCGGCCTCTTTTTGGCCCGAGTTGTTCAAGCCGATAAAAATGGCGACCACCGTCGGAGGGTTTGGCGCCTGAAGCAGTCGGTCCAACATGGGCATATAGTGCACGATCAAATCTCGGGAGGTTGAGTAGGAATATCCCATCCCCGTGACCTTGGCACCCAAGTCCGGGAGTTGTTCACGTTGCGCCTGGTCAATCAAGGGCACGAAACCCGCCACGGGTATGCCGCGTTCGGTCGTGGAATCGCCCATGATCAAAAGATTATCCTTGGATTTGAGTTGATAGACAACGGGTTGATCGAAGGCCGACACCACGCCAGCGCCGGCCAGACAGAACAACATCGCGAGACAGAAAAGCGGATGCCTACAGCCGAATAACGGTTGGGATATCGCCTGATCTCTGCTGAGATTGCGGTTGGGGTAATGGTTCATCACTGATAGGAATTTGCTTTCTGAACGCTACGCGGTTTAGGGAGAATTGCTTTTGCGTCGGG
>CAMCMZ010000052.1 GCA_945876185.1 Candidatus Kuenenia stuttgartensis
CATCGCGTTGCGCAGCAGACTGGTCGGCAGGGCGAACAACTGGTCGTACCAGCCGGCCACGGTGGTAAAGAAGCCCTGGATCTCGGCGAGGCGTTCGGTGAGGTACGCATCCTTGCCCGGATCGGCCTCGGCCAGGCATTCGCCCAGCATCGCCATGGTCGGATCAAACTCGCGTTTTTTCCTTTCCTGGGCGATGAGACGGAACATGGCCCAGATGTCCTTGAGCGATTCGAAGTGGTCGCGCCGGTCCCCCGAAACATGGACCAGGCGAATCACGCCCCAGCCCTGGAGTTCGCGCAGGCTGTTGGAGACGTTCGACCGCGCGACCTCAAGCCGTTCGCAGATGACCTCCGCCGGCAACGGGTTCGGGCTGATCATCAGCAACGCGTGGATCTGGGCCACGGTCCGGTTGATGCCCCAGCGGGTTCCCATTTCACCCCAGTGGAGGACGAAGCGCTGGGCGGCGGGGGTCAGGTCGTTCATGAATTTCTGTTTATACAGAATCGTCGATCGGTCAATGGCCTGGTCCAGGGGCTGATTGGCGAAAAGTTAGCCAAACTCACACGCCCCTTCGACTTCAACTAGCGGAATAAGAAGATCAAACGTATACTGAGCCGAACCAAATGAGACCGCATGTCTTCCCTCGCCACCCCGATCCTCTGCTCCGTTCTCTGCGCCGGAGTGCTCATTCCCCAGGTCGGCGCTGCCGACAAGTCTGAATCCGAGCGCACCGGCGAGGGGGTGCGACTTACCATGCAGAGCCTTCCGCTCGATTTCACCCAGACCACCTCAGTTACGAGCGGCGACTCGAACACGCTATTTAATAGTTCTGGCGAAAACGACAGTGGCGGGCAGATCGGGCTTTGGTCGATCAGCGGCTTCAATCCGCAACGGAAGTCTCATGATATCTATGGTTTGGGCGTCATCGCCGCGCGGGTCTGGCAACACACCTCGCAAGGCGTGATTGAGAACCGGCTATATGGACTCGGTTTTGAGATGGCCGGAGTCTACTCTCTGAATGAGGGCTTCAGTCTGGAATTCGGGGGCATGCTGGCGGGAGGGTGGGCCGACATGCGCCTTCCCGAAACCGTGAACGGAGTGACCACGTCGACCAACCATTCCAATGCCGGGGTGTTTGGCGAGGTAGAACTCCGGACCCGCGCCGTCTTTCGCCCGGCACCTGGGATCGATCTTAGTCTCCAGGCCGGCTACATGGGCCTGCATCAGTGGATCGAGTTCAATAACACCGCCACCAACACCCAGACCGTGTTCATCTCGCGCGCCAAGGGGTTCACCGTCGGGTGCGGAATCGGGTTCGTTTACTGAGTCCAGACTGCAACCACGATCGCAGGCATGAAAAGTCTGCTCGCCCTCATCGGTCTGTTCGTCGTCCTGGCGGGAATCGCGTTCTGCTGGTGGGCTGACCGCACCGGGCGGTGGTACGCCTGGTTTCCCGGTCTCGCGCCGGCACCGATCCTGATGACGGCCGACGGCAACGCGGCGACGGGCGTGCTCGACCGTGTCGTCGACGGCGACACCGTGGCAGTGCGCTACCATGATCTGCTGCTGCAAGTTCGGCTGCGCAGCCTCGATACGCCCGAGTCGGTGCATCCGGATGCAGAGCGCAACACCGACCTGGGCCGTCAGGTTTCGGCCTGGGCCAAGGATCACCTCGCCGACAAACGCGTCCGCCTGGAGTTCCAACGCCACGGCTGGCGCATCGCCACCGACAAGCACGGCCGCGCGCTGGCGGACCTGTGGATCGACCACGCCCCGGCCGGTCCGGGGCCGGAGGACGAACTCTACCAGGAAATGGTCATCCGGCAGGGATTCAGCCGCTATGAGACCGGCTTCGGCACGTCGGAACGCTACCATCATCGTCTGAGCGAGGCGGAAGCCGAAGCGAAACGGGCACGACGCGGCCTGTGGACCAAGGCACGCTGAGCAGGTGCCCTGAGAAAGCTCGCTGAGTTCGCTGGTGCCACGGCAGCGAAACGCGTAGCCTCGCACCATGCCCGCCCGGATCGCACCAGTCACCGCCGCGCGTCTGACCTCCCGGGGCACCACGCCGGTCCGCCCTGACGGCGCATTCGTGCTGTACTGGATGAGCGCGCACCGGCGCCTGGAATGGAACCAGGCGCTGCAACAGGCGCTGTGGTGGGCCGAGGAACTAGCGCGACCGCTGGTGGTGGTCGAGACCGTGCATGCCGACCAGCCTTACGCGAGCGTGCGCCATTTCCGCTTTCTGATCCAAGGATGCGCTGCCAACCAGACGGCGGCGGCGCAATTGCCGCTGACCTACCATCCCTTCGTTGAGGCGATCCCGGGCACCGCGCTGGACCTGGTAGCCGCCCTGGCCGGGCAGGCTTGCTTGCTGATCCGTGATGAATTCCCACATCGATTCCAGCGTTCCCTGCGCGCCGAGTTGGATCGCCGGCTGTCCCTCGCCCAAGTCGACGTGGATGCGAACGGCATCATGCCCCTGGCGGCGACGACGCGCACCTATGAGCGCGCGGTCGATTTCCGGCGCTGCCTGCAACGCGGGCTGCCGCCGCATCTGCTCGCGCCGCCGTTGGACGCACCGGCCCTGGCCCGTGCGAAGGTCCCGCGTCTTGCGGCGCTGCCGACTGACCTCACCGCACGTTGGCCAGCGTCCGATCTGGTTCAGTTGCTTGCGCCCGGCGGGCTGGCCACGCTGCCCATCGACCAGCAGGTTCCCGCCGCGCCTGACATCGGCGGTGCGGCCGCAGCCCGGATCGCCCTCGACGCTTTCGTCGACCAACGGCTCGACCGCTACGACCTGCGCAACCATCCCGACGATCCGGTGGCGAGCGGCCTGTCGCCGTGGCTGGCCCAGGGGCATGTGTCAGCGCATCAGGTCGCGCTCGCGGTGCTGACGCACGCCAACTGGTCGCCTGACCGATTGGCTACCAGCGCGAGCGGATCCAAGGATGGCTGGTGGGGTTGTGCGCCGTCGATCGAGGCATTCCTCGATGAACTCATCACCTGGCGCGAGCTGGGCCATCACCACAGCCAGCGTGTTTCCGACAATGACCGCTTCGACACTTTGCCCGCCTGGGCCCAGGCGACCCTGGCGAAGCATGCCGCTGATCCACGGACGATGGTGTATTCCCCTGCTGACCTGGAGGCGGGCCGCACCCACGACCCGCTCTGGAACGCGGCCCAGCACCAGTTGCGCGCGGAAGGCCGGCTGCATGGCTACCTGCGCATGCTGTGGGGCAAATGGATCCTCGGCTGGTCGGTGGATCCGCGTTCGGCCTGGGACACCGCGCTGCGCCTGAATGACCGCTGGGCGCTGGACGGAGGCAATCCCAACAGCCTGAGCGGCGTCGCCTGGATCTTCGGCCGCTTCGACCGGCCGTGGGCGCCGCAACGCCCGGTGTTCGGCCAACTCCGCTACATGACTTCAGGATCCACCGTGAAAAAGCTGCATTGCCGCGCCTACCTGGCGCGGTGGAATCCGGTGGCCTGAGGCCGAGCGGAACCGGGCTCACCGGCAATCTTCACGCACGGGCCTCATCGTGCGCCTCCGCATGCCCACGCTTCGTCAGAGGCATGGGTGGTGGAGTTGGCTTCAACTCGCCAACAACATCGCCAGCACCAGCCAAACCACTGCCTGGGCGATCAGCATCCGATTGCGCCAACGCCAGCCGGAATCAGTGCCGGCGCAGCAGACGGCCGAGCCCCAGAGCGCTGCGACCCACAGCGCCCACGGCCATTGGCCAAAAACCATCAGGCCCACGGCGGGGACCTGGATCAGTTCTACCACCATGAGGCGCTGCCACCCGGCGCGGCGGACCTGGGTTGCGACCGGGGCATTCATCGCGGAGCTGTCATCGCGGAGCTGTCATCGCGGAGCTGTCATCGCGGAGCGCTGAGGAGAGGAGGATCGCCAGCAATTCCGCGGAGGCGCGTTCGGGATCGCCAGCGCGGCAGATCGCGGCCGAGACCGCTGCGCCGTGCGGCAGGCGGGGTCTCAGTTCGCGCAGGCGCTGGGCGTCGATGCCGCCGATGGCGAAGCTTGGGCGGTCGAGCTTCCCGCGCACGGCGTCGAGCAGGCCCGGGCCCTGCACTGGTTCGTGCGGCTTGGTGGTGGTGGCGAACATCGGCCCCAGGCCGAGGTAGTCTGCTCCATCGGTCTGGGCGGCAGCGGCCTGGGCCGGCGTGTGGGCCGAGATGCCCAGGGCGCAGGCGGGGCCGACCACGGCGCGCACGTCGGCGGGGGCCAGGTCGTCCTGGCCCACGTGGATGGCGTCGGCGGCGAGGGCGCGGGCGAGGGCGACGTGATCGTTGACGACGAAGAGCACGCCGTGCGGGCGAACGGCGTCCTGGATCCGCGCGGCGAGTTCACGATAGGCGCGCAGGCCCAGGGTTTTCGCCCGCAACTGCACCGCCCCGGCGCCACCGCGCGCGGCGGCTGCGGCGACGTGAACGGGATCATCGCACAGGCCAGGATCGACGAGCAGGTACAGCCGCACCTGGGCGAACCGCCAGGCAGGCAGGCGGGCGAGGAGCGCGGTCTCCTGGCGATAGACGGCGTAGCGGGTGGCCTCGAACGCGGCGGCGGATGCGCCCAGGCCAGCGAGTTTGGCGGTTTCTTCCAACGTACGTAGGGCCTCCTGGGCGCGGGCGGCGTTGGCGCGAATGAGATCCAGCAGGCGAGTCCGGGTATTTTCGCCAGCGGAAGTGATCGCGGTGCCGACGTCGCCGCCGGTGTCGCGCGCGGCGACGGCGGTCGCCGGGGTGGCGGCACGCAGGGCGTGGCGGGCGTCCTTCAACGCCTGGGCGATGGCGGCGTCATCGAGTACAAAGCGGGCCAGATCTTCGAGCACGCGCAGCCCTTCGGCGGCGCGGTTGGCGTTGGCGTCGAGGATGCGCTCCAGGTCGCGGCGACTCTCAAGGTCAGTCCTGCTCACGATTTCGCGTCGGGATTTGCCGGTGGAGCCTCGGTGGAACCGTCCGACTCGGCCAGGGCCGGTGCAGGCAAGGACGGCGCCGGCAGGTTGTCGGCCCAGGCGCGCAGGCGTGGCCACAGGTATTCGCGCGCCAGGATGCGCACCGAGGCGAAGATCGGCACCGCCAGGATGAGGCCCAGCACGCCGAGCAATTTGCCGCACAGCAGCAGCGCGACGATCAGGGTGACCGGCCTCAGTTCGACGCTGCGCCCCATGACCACGGGGATGAGCAGCATCTCGGTGCCCTGGACGATGCCGTAGACCACGACCACCGCGCCGGCGCTCCAGGCGGAGGCGCCGGGTTCGAACATCGCCAGGGCGATGGCGGGGACGAGGAAGATGAGCCCGGCGAGCGGGATCACCGTCGCCACTCCGATCGCGGCGCCGAAGAACACGCCGTAGGGGGCCTTGATCCCGAAGAGGCCCAGCGCCAGGAAGCCGGCAATGCCGACCAGGGCGCAGAACGCGCAGATGATCAGGCGGCCGCGGAAGAACGCGGCGATCACCCGCTCGATGTCGACGCCGATGCGCACCGCCTGGTCACGGTAGTGCGCCGGGATGTACGACTGCATGTCGCGGCGGATGCTGGGCATCGCGATGGCGATAAAAAACGCATAGATCGGCACCAGCAGGGCGGAAAGCAGGAAGGACAGCACTCCCGAGAGCGACTGGAAGCCGTTCGACGCCCAGCCGCCGAACTTGTCGGGCAGGGCGGACAAGCCTTTGCGCACGGCGGCCTCGATATGCTCACTGATGGCGGTGCCATCTTTGATTTCCGCATCGGGCCGTGTGCCGATCTGGAGGTCGCGCTGCTGCCGGTCGAGCCAGCCCATCGCCTGGGTCAGGAAACCCGGATCCCATCTGGTGTTCTTGTTCAGATCCGTAAAGGGTTCGCCGGCATCCCAGCGCCCGTTGCGGTTGGCGTCCTCATAGGGTTCGCCGTTGAGCGCCCGGCTGGCGAGCTCGCTGCCCTGCTTCACCACCGGTGGCACGACCAGGATCACCACCGCGACCGTCACCACCGTCGCGGCGATGAACAGTCCACCCGTGGCGAGGAAACGGTTCATCCCGAGCCGGCACAGCCAGTCGACCACAGGGGTGATGACATAGGCGAGGACGAAGCCCATCGCGAGCGGCACCAGCACCTCGTACAGCGCTTCGATGATCGGCACGGTCATCGAAGCGGTTTCGCGCAGCGCGAAGGAGCTCATCGCCACGGTGGTGGCGATGAGCAGCACCTTCACCCACGGATGCGCCAGCAATTCCTTCACGCTTTTCTGCTCGTTTCGTTCAGTTTCGTTCGGCCAGGCGTTCCCGTGCGCGCTGGCGCAGGGCGGTCGACAGGCTGCCGATGCCGGCGAAGTCCTCGATGCGATCATCCGGCTGCTTGGTGAAGATGCCGTTGTCCACCAGCACGAAGGTGATCGCCCCCACGTCAGCACCCGAGTGCAGGTTCCAGCGTTCGCACACGAGATCTGCGAGCAGGCCGTAGCGCTCGGTCGCCAAGTCGACGACGCCGTCGAGCAGTTCGCGCGCGGTGAGGTGCCGTTCCTCGCCCTCGCGCTTGACCTTGCCGGTGAGCAGCAGCGCCTGGCGCAAACCGGCGGCGACGAGGTTGAAAGCTTCAGGATGGAAGCGCCCATCCTTGCGGGCCAGTTTCTGCACATCGGGGAGGCGCGGCATGCAGGAAGGATCGATTCGGGGAAGGTTTCCGCAACCACATCCATCAGCACGGGCGTGCAGCATCGACCCGGCCTATGGCCTGACGCGTCCGCGATTCGGCAGGACCGTGGCCAGGCGTAGGGTTGGGTGGAGGGAGCCGAGGCGACTCAAGTTCTCGGGCCCGTGGCCGCATGACGGTGGCCATGGGCTTCAGAGCCACCCATCCGACTCCGGTGGCACTGGGTTGGTGCGTCGTGATCCCGAGACAGGATCAACTTTAGTTCAGCTTTAGTTCAAGTTTGTTCAAAGGTCGCGCCGATGTTCGCGCGTATTCGCGGTTGGCTGGTGGACGAATCGATGGTTACGTGGAGAGCGCCCTGGTGGTTTTCCACGGTAACCTGATGAGCCACGCCTCCGATGACGATGCCCTTCAGTTCCATGCGGGGCCAGGCCGCCGGCATCCGGGGTTCGATCACGGCCCGGCCCAGGCCTTCCAGGCGAAGACCAAAGAAGCCTTCCACCGCCAAGCGGGTGAAAAAGCTCGATTCGGCGGCCAAGTGCATCTGGCCCATTTCGAACTCCCACGGATACGGCACATGATCGCCCAGCATGCGTCGGTGGGCGTATTGCAACAGAACAGGCAGCGCGTCCGGCAAGCGCCCGGCCAGGATCATGCCCCGAAGCGCCGTCAGGGTGGTGCGATCCCAGACGGTTGGTTTGCCTTGCTCGGTACGGATGCCGTCAATGGTCAGCATGTCCTTGCCCAGCAGCGCCTGCGTGGTGGCCGTGGCCCGCTGATACAAACCAACGGCCAAAGGCATGCCGATCCAACCGCGCAAGACCTCGCAACCGTCGAAATAGCGATAGGTGTCAAAGCCGTTCACCGTGGCGCCGAAGTGCTTTTCAATGGCAATCGCAAGGGCATTCGCCCGGTCTTTGAGGCGTATTTCCCAATCCTTGTGCCCCAGATCCCGCGCCAGCAAGGCCGCATGACGATAGCCATCATAGGCGATACAACTGGTGTTCAGGTTCGCAGCGCCAGTCGCAAAGCGCCCTTCGAGCTCGTCGGTGCCACTGGCTACGACGCCATCCGCGGTGGTGGCCCGGAAACAGAACTCGCTCGCCCACACCAGCGCCGGCCACAACTCTCGCGCCAGGGCGGCGTCGCCCAATCCCAAGAGAAACCGGGAAACTCCCGACAAATACATCGCCGAATCCCCACGTTCGTCCAACGGTTCGGGATGGCAGGACGAGGCCGTCCGCAGATCGAACGCCGGATTGATATCAAATGCCCGGGGAATGCTCAGGCCATTGGGATTCATGGCCGCAGCGAAAATGCGGCAGGCATTGATCGTCGCTTCCGTCGTCGCTGCATCCCCCGCCATTCCAAACCACGGTGCAACATATTCGATCTGATCATTCGCCCAGATGCCGCAGTAGAAATCCCCACCGCCAGGCGAATGAACCAGACCGTATTTGGTGTCGAACAGGGATTCACCAGTCCGTTGCGCACTCAATTGAAAGAGGCGATCCAGGACCGGTTCCGGCGTCACCAGCGATACCGCCGTCAGGCTCTGCAAGCGCTGACGCCGCCGGGTCTCTTCCTGCACCACGTCGACCGGTTCGGGTTCAACATCGGTGGCGCTGGCGGTGACCGCGAAACCCGTCGTCAGGGATTCGCCTGGTGCCAGGATCGCCTCTTGCGGTTGTTGCCGGATGGTAATGCGATTTGTCCCGGTAATGCCCTGACTGCTGCGTCGATATTCAACCCCACCGAGGGCGACTTTGAGTTTGCGATCGGTGACGTTGGTCAGGGTCCATCGTTCCACCAGATGGGGGCCGGTCGTCGCGGGAAAAAGACAACGCTCCAACCGCAATCCGCGCACGGGATGGTGGATCGCGGTGAACGTGCCATCGAGAAGGATGCGGGCGATTTTCAGCGCCACCATGCGTTCCTCATGCCCATCGATGATGATGGCGGGTTCGACATCATCGGCAAACTCGCGGCACAAATATCCCCGACAGTCGTCAGCGCGCCCACGCAGTCCCGGCCAATAGGTTTGCCGCACCAGGCGCAGACAACAACGACTGTCCACCGCCCAACGCACGATGACCGAGATCTGACGCCCGGACATTTCCACATGATCCTGATGCGGAATCCCGGTTGGCCAGCGGACGTCCCAGGCAATTCCGGTGGTAGTAACCTGGAAACGATCAGGAACGAGCGGGGTTTCTGGCATGGAATGGATCCTGGTTCGAGATTGTCT
This sequence comes from Candidatus Kuenenia stuttgartensis, assembly GCA_945876185.1. GTDB lineage: Bacteria > Planctomycetota > UBA11346 > UBA11346 > UBA11346 > BJHQ01. The sequence goes on from CAMCMZ010000052.1 coordinate 8,906, forward strand.
CTCGTTGCTATCGAGGTTCAAGGCACCTGGGTCAGGAACGCCATGGCGTCTCGCCCTCGCCCTTGAACTCCGCCACCGTCAGGCGGTCGATGTCAGGCTGAAAACGCAGGCGGAACCGGCGCACGTCGCGTTGTTTCCTCAGGCGGCGCCAGAGCGTCGCGCCTGGGCCGCGCACGGTGGCTTCGATGGTGCCGGCAGGAGGCAGCTCGCGCACGGCCTCGATCGTCTCGTCGGAGCGGATGGCCCCGGCCAGCCATTCGGCCGGGGTCTTGCCTGCGAGGACGCGCGCAGCGAGGGCCCAGCGACGCAGCACCAGCACAGCGCGTTCGCGTCGGCCCTGTTCGCCGGGGCGCCAGCGGCCAGGCGGAAAGCGGAAGAACAGTGCGCGCACCAGGCCGGCGACGTGCTCGATCGATTCCAGTCGCCACCAGGGCGGCAGAACCTCGTCCAAACCATAGATCCGCCACGGCCAGGGGGCATCGACCGGCCAGGCCTCGGCGCTGGCGAGGATTCCAGCGTGGTCGACCGCCTCGGGCGACAGATCGCGGGCGATCAGGGTCACTCCGGCGGTATCGATGCGACGCAGCGAGGCGCGGAACAGCCCGGCGCGGGTCGCCACCGCGATCGCGACGATGCCGCCGCCATGGCGGGTGAGGTCGTCGCTCTGGCCGCCGCTGGGGGCGACCGGAGCGCCGTGCTCTGCCCGCAGGCGTTTGGCGATCTTCAGCAGGGTTTTCGCTTCGTCGGGACTCAATGCGGTGCGTTCCCAACTCACCCCGACCAGGGGTTTGCGGTCGATCGACAGCAAGACCTGGCCGGAGCGCCAGGTGCCGAAGGTCGCGGCGGGTTCGGCTCCGGGAGGCAGGTCGCAGGCCCAACCGTGCAGGGCCAGGCCGGTAGGGCCAGGTTGCAGCGGATCGCTGAATTTCTGACCGGGGTCGCTCACGCGCGGGATTCATGCGAGGCTCGCCGGACTCCGCAACCCCGGAGGAATTTTGGCGGCGGCCGGCAGCTCCACTGCGTTTCCGCCAATTCATCTGTAAAATTTCAGCTATGACCGTTGGAATACGGGAAAGGTGGGTTCATTCAGATTCCGCTACTGGCCGGGGTGAAAACCTCTAGTTGCATGAAGTAGTTTCATGTTGCAATTAACAGAGTTCAGTTGCACATTCTGCCGCGAGGTGCATTCCGTGTTGCCCACCCACCGCCTGTCGCCGAAGAATCAGGTGACCGTCCCCCGCGAGGCCCGCGCCTTGCTGGGGAAAGGTGAGGTTGCGCATCTGCATGGTTTGCCGACCGCGATGCCGAAGGCGGGCTCGACCGAGCTGTTCCCGTACGTGCTGCTGGTCACCGAGGATGAGCTCAAGCGCCGCGAGCAGGCGATCATCGACGCGGTCGACCTCGCGCCCGAGGCCAAGCTCGCCCTGGTGTCGAAACTCAACGGCGGCGCAGCGCGCATGGCCCTCGACGGCCAGCATCGCATCGTCCTTCCCAAGCTGCTGGTGAATTGGCTCGGGATCGAGGACGAGGTCTTCTTCAACCTCACCAACACCACCATCCAGGCGTGGAAACCGGCCAGCTTCCTGCGCTGGTCCGGGCTCGACGCCGGTCCTGTCCATCATCCTGATCTCACCCGCTTCCTCGCGATCTAAGGGCACCCGCATGCACGAACCCGCGTACCGCCGCCTCGTCGAAGCCTTCGACCGCAGCGATCTCGGCCATGACCTCGGTCATGACCTCGGCACCGAACTGGCCCAGGTGGAAGCCCGCCTGCATCAGGTCGGCCGACGCTTCGACAACTTGGTGCGCCCATCCCCCTACCTCGCCTTCTACGCCCGGGTGGTCGAAACCGCCCGGCCCGTAGCGCTCGCCGCCAGTGCCTGATTCCCGCCACGTCCCCGTGCTGCTCGCCGAGGCCATGGCCCTCCTGGGACCAGCGCCCGGCAGGCGGTACCTCGATGCGACCCTCGGGCTCGGGGGGCACAGCGAGGCGCTGCTGGCGGCTGGGGCAGTGGTGGTCGGGATCGAACGGGATGCCGAGGCGCGGGCGATCGCCGCCGCCCGCCTCGCGCATGCCGCCGACCGGTTCACGGTCGTGACGGGCGATTTCGCCGCCACGGCCGAACAGTTCGTTGCCCGTGGTGAGACTTTCGACGGAGTCCTGGTGGATCTCGGCGTTTCCAGCCTGCAACTCGATGACCACGCGCGCGGATTCTCGCTGCGCGCCGAGACCCGTCTCGACCTGCGCATGGACACCAGCACCGGCGAGACCGCTCTCGATCTGATTGACCGCCTGGACGAACGCGAACTCGCCGACGTGATCTACCGCTACGGCGAAGAACGCCTCAGCCGTCCGATCGCGCGCAAGATCAAGGTCGCACGCAGTGCTGGGCAGCTCGAAACCGCCGCGCAACTCGCTGAAATCGTGCGCTGGGCGGTGCGTGGGCACCAGCAGCGCCATCCCGCCCTGCGCACGTTCCAGGCTTTGCGCATCGCGGTGAACGACGAACTCGGCCAGCTCGACCGGCTGCTCGCGGTGCTGCCGAAATTGGTGGCACCGGGCGGCACCGCCGCGCTGATCAGCTTCCACAGCCTCGAAGACCGGGCGGTGAAGCAGGAGCTGCGCAGCCAACGGTTGAGCGGTGCCTGGGACGACGTGGCGCGCAAACCGGTGGTCGCGGGTGAGGCGGAACTCAGTGCCAATCCGCGCGCGTCTTCAGCGAAATTGCGCTGGGCCCGCGCACCGCAGGCGGGTCAGGCCGCGGTACCCCGTGACGCGAACGAGGCAAATGACGACGCAAATGACGAGGCAAATGAAAAGGCAGAGACCTGACGTGCGCCGCTGGCCCACCATCTGCCACCTGACGATCGCCGTCCTCTGGATCGGCGCGGTTCTGGTCGTCTCGCTGCGCTTGGCCATGGTCGCAAACCAGGAGGCGGTGCTGCTCAGCCGCCGCAAGGCCGAAGCCCAGGCACGCGCCGCGTTGGAACAGCGCCACGAGCGGGTGCGTTCGGCCCTGGACTGGGAGGCCAACCAGCCCGCGCTGGAGGACGCCGTCCGCCGGCTCGGGCTGCCGCTCCATCCGCCCGCCGTCTCCGCCGCCGCCTCTGCCTCCGCAACAGTCCAGCCCGGCAACGCGATAGCAGCCCGTTGAACCGATCATGGACACGCTCCCGCTCAGTCAGCCACAGGCGACCTGGATCACCGCGATCACCATCGCGGGATTCACCCTGCTGTTTGCGATCGTGGCGCTGCGCCTGCACACCTTGCAGATCATCGAGGCCGACAGCCTGACTCAGCGGTCGCAGCACCAGCGGCGCGACGCGATCGCCATTCCGGCGGTGCGTGGCGGTCTATTCGACAGCGACGGTGCACCGCTCGTGGTCAGCGAGGGCACCTGGACCCTGTTCGCCGATCCCGAGTACATGAACGACAAGCTCGCCGCCACGGTCGAGTTGTCGCGCATTACCGGCCTGCCGCGCGACACCCTGCGCAGTTGTTTCGAGAATGAACGCAACGGTCGCGTCGTCGCGCGCGGCCTGCGCGACGCCGAACCGGGCGGCCGCGACATCCCCGGCGAGATCCGCGCCTGGATCCGCGCAACCAAAGCCACCGGGTTGGGCCTGCGCCGCGAGTTCGTGCGCACCTACAAGGAATCCAGCCTCGCGCCGCATGTGCTGGGATTCGTCGGTGGCGATGGCAAGGGCGGCGCCGGCATCGAGCAGGGTTTCGACGCCGCCTTGCGCGGCGAGGACGGCGAAGAGCGCCTGAGCGCCGGCGTCGCCGGCCGGCCCGGCAGCGACGCGGTCGAGCGCACGCCGGCGAAGCCCGGCGCGCACATCCAGTTGACCATCAACCTCGCGATCCAGCGCAAACTGGATGAGGTGGTGAAGGCCACCGCCGCGAAACACCTGCCGCAGAACGTGGCCGGTGTGATCGTCCGCCCCGCCACCGGCGAGATCCTGGCGCTGGCGAGCTGGCCGGATTTCGATCCCAGCGACCGCAAGGACATGCGGCCCGAATCGCTGCGCAACAACGCCCTGTCGTTCGTCTACGAACCCGGCTCGACGGTGAAGCCGCTCTTCGCCGGCGCCGCGGTGGCCGATGGTGTGACGGCCTGGGGCGAGCGCATCGACTGCGAACGCGGCGCCTGGACCTACCGCACCGGTCGCGCTGCCCGTACCGTGCATGAAAAGACCGGCGGCCACGGCGTGCTCAGCCTGTCCGACGGCATCGCCTATTCCGACAACATCATGATGGCGAAGCTCGGCGTCCGCCTCGGCGAGCGCTTCGGAGCCGAGCGCCTGCACGATTGGGCGCGTAGTTTCGGCTTCGGTCAGCCGTGCGGTCTCGGCCTGCCCGGCGACGAGAAGGGTCAGGTCGCGCCCAAGGCGAAATGGACGCTCACCGGCGCCTGCATGTCGGTGCCGATGGGGCACGAGATCGCAATCACCCCGGTCCAGCTCGCCTTGGCCCACGCGGCGATCGCTAACGGCGGTGTCTACAACCCGCCGCGCCTGATCAAACGCATGTGGAACGACTCACCGACCGGACCAGCCGACCTCGACCTGCCGGAACGGCCGGAACCGCGCCGGATCTTCAGTGCGGCGAACGCGGCTCAGATCCAGGCGGCGATGACCGGCACCATGACCGAGGGCACCGCCAAGCGGTCGCAGCTGTCCGGCTACACCAGCGCCGGCAAGACCGGCACGGCAGAGAAGGTCATCAACGGCCACTACTCGAACCACAACGTCGGCTCGTTCGTGTGCTGGGCCCCGGCTGAACCGGGCGTGCGGCCAGAGGTCCTCGGCCTGATCGTGGTCGATGATCCGAGCCAGAACGGTCGCTTCGGCGCCGACACCGCCGCCCCGGCGGTGGCCGAGGTGATGCAATACACCCTCGAATACCTGCGGGTTCCCAAACGGGAGGTGCCCGACCCGCCGCCCTTGTCCCGGCGGAGGCCGCGATGAGCGAGCTTTCCTCCGCCCCAGCGACTGCCACCTCTATCCCCGCAGCGCGACTGTTCGCCGGCCAATCCTTGGCCGGCCGCTGCCTTTCTGAGTTGACCGGCATCGGCCGTGATTCCCGCCGGGTGCTGCCCGGCCAGGCCTATGTCGCCATGGGCGCGACCAGCGAACGCGCGACCCACTGCGCCGAGGCCGCGCGCAACCAGGCGGGAACGCTGGTGGTTCCCGGTTTCCCGGCGGTGGCCGGCCCGGATCCAGCGACGTTGACCTCGCCTTCACCGCGCTGGAGCTTCGCCCGCGCCAGCGCCGCCGCGCATGGGCTGGATGCGCGCTGCCTGCCGCTCCTGGGCGTCACCGGCACCAAGGGGAAATCTTCGATCGCCCACCTGGCGTGGTGGATGCTTGGCGGCCCCGGCCGCGCCGCGCGGGTCGGCACCATCGGCTGGCACGATGGCACCAACGAACGTCCGAACGCGCAGACCACGCCTCCGCCCGAGGACCTGCATGCGTTTCTGGCGGCATTGCCGCGCGGCTTGGCCGGCTGCGCGCTCGAACTGTCGAGCCACGGCTGCGACCAGCACCGCCTCGCCGGCCTGCGCCTGCGCGCGCTCGCCTACACCGGCCTCGGCCACGACCACCTCGACTACCACGGCACCCGTGCCGGCTATCTCGCCGCGAAACTGCGCGCGGTTCGGCTGCTGGATGAAGGCGCCCTGCTGGTGCTGAACGCCGACGATGTCCATGCAGGCACCTTCGCCCACGCCGGTCGCACGGTCGGGGCGCGCGTCCTCGCCCTTGGCCAGGCGACGGGATCGCATCGCCTGGCACCAGACGGCCCGGGCCGGTGGACCTTGACCGCACCGGGCGGCACGCACGCATTCACCGCCCCGCTGCCGGGCGACTTCAACGCCTGGAACTGCGCCGCGGCGGCGCTCCTGGCCACGGCGGTGCGCGTCCCGCTCGCGGACGCGTTGGCCCGGCTCGATTCCATGCCCGCCATTCCGGGGCGGATGGAGCTGCTCGCGCACGCGCCGGCGACCTACGTCGACTATGCCCATACCCCGGAATCGATCGGCAACGCTGTCGCGGCAGCGCGCTCAGCGCATCCCGGGGCACGCCTGGCGATCGTCTTCGGCTGCGGCGGCGACAAGGATCGCTCGAAGCGCGCGCCGATGGGCGCTGCAGCCTCAGCCGCCGACGTGGTGGTGCTCACCGACGACAATCCGCGCGGCGAGGATCCCGCCGTCATCACGGACCAGATCCGCGCCGGCGTGCTCAGTGGCACGATCTGCGAAACCCTGCATGCGCGCGCCGAGGCGATCGTGCGCGCGCGTGAACTCGTCGGCCCGGCCGGCGTGGTGGTGGTCGCCGGCAAGGGCCACGAGACGAGCCAAATCATCGGTGCGACCACCCTCGCCTGGGACGACCGGGCATTCGTCAGGACCCTGACCGGAGGACCGACATGATGACCGCCTTCGCACCGTCCACCTCCGCCTCGGCGTCATCGGCTACGGCCGACGGCCCGGCTCCATTCATGCTTGAGGCGATCGACGCCGAGCGCCTGACCAAGGGCACCTGGATCGGCGGCCGCCGCGCGGTGATCCGGGGGGCGACAGTCGACAGCCGTCAGGTGACGCCCGGCTGCCTGTTCGCCTGCCTGCCCGGGGTCAACGTGGATGGCCACGACTTCGCCGCTTCGGCGGTCGGATCCGGGGCGGCGCTGGTGCTCGCCACGCGCAAGGTCGACGTGCCGGTGCCGGTCCTGGTGGTCAATGACGTGACGGTCGCGCTCGCCCGCCTGGCGACGGAGTTCCGCCGCCGCTTCGCGCCGGACTGCGTCTGGATCGGGGTCGCCGGGGCGAACGGCAAGACCACCACCAAGGAACTCGTCGCCGCTGCCTGCGCCGCCGCCGCGCCGGGCCGCGTCCATGCGACGCGGCGCAACCTCAACAACCAGCTCGGCGTGCCGTTGACCGTGCTCGCCACCCCGGCCGGCAGCCGCTTCGCGGTGATCGAGATCGGTGCCAACCATCCGGGCGAGGTGAGCGCCCTTGCCGCCATCGCGCGGCCCCAGGTCGGCCTGGTGACCTCGATCGGCCCGGAGCATCTCGAAGGCTTCGGCGATCTGCTCGGCGTCGCGCGCGCTGAATGCGAACTGCTCGCCGCCCTGCCGGCTGAGGCCCCAGCGCTGATCGGCCTCGACGGCGCCGCCGCGCACGCCCGCGCGGTCCACCTTGATCCCAGGGTGATCGCCGACACCGCCCGCGCCGCCGCCAAGGGCCGTCGCCTGACCATCATCGGCGGCGACGAGCCCGATGCCGTCGCGGTGGGCGGCAGCGCCGATCCCGAGGGCAGCACTCTGACCACCCCGGCCGGCGAGGTCCGCCTACGCCTGCTGGGCCGGCACAACCTCGCCAACGCCTGCATCGCCTTCCACGCTGCGGTTGCCGCCGGGGTGCCGGCCGAACTCGCCTTGGCCGGGCTCGCTGCCGTCGCGCCGGTGCCGGGCCGGCTGACCCCGCGCACCTGCGGACCGCATCTTATCCTTGATGATTCGTACAACGCCAACCCGGCGAGCATGACCGCCGGATTGGCCGTATTGGCCGCTGCGCCCGGTCGCCGCCTCGCCGTACTCGGCTACATGGGCGAACTCGGCGAAGGCGAGATCGACGCGCATCGCCGGGTCGGGGCTGAAACCGCTCGGCTCGGCCTGCCGCTCATCGCGGTCGGCGCAGGCGCGTTCGCTCTTGGTGCCGGGTACCGGGCTGCCAACGGTACCTGGCTGCGCGAGGCCGCCGATGCGACGGCCGCCGCCGCCCTGGCCGCCGCCTGGCTTGCCGAGGGGCCGACCACCGTCCTGGTCAAGGCCAGCCGCAGCGCGCGCCTCGAAATCGTCGTCCAGATCCTGCTCAGCCAGCACGGCGCGGCCTCGCCAGCCTCGTCCCACTGAACTGTCCCACTAAACCAGCCCACAAAACCGTCCCACGCAATCATGCTCTCCCTCCTGGAAACCTTCAGCCTCGATTTCGGCCCGATGCGGCTGTTCGGCTACGTCACCACCCGCACGGTGGCGGCGGCGGTGACCGCGTTCGTGCTGATGCTGGTGGTGATGCCGCCGCTCATCCGGTGGTTGAAGCGCATGAAGTTCGGCGAGTCGGGTGCGAAGGGCGACGGCGCGGTGGTGGTCGATGCGGCGCGCGAGGGCAAGAAGGGCACCCCGACCATGGGCGGTCTCGGCCTGGTCGGCTGCATCGTCGTCGCCGCCATCCTGTGGTGCGATCCGACCGAATGGCGGACCTGGCTGCTCATCACCGGCATGCTCGGTTTCGCCGTGGTCGGCTTCCTCGATGACCGGGCCAAGATCTTCAAGGGCGCCAAGGGCACGCCGCTGTGGGCCAAGCTCGCCATCCAACTTGGCGTCGCGGCGATCTGCGGAATCGGGCTGTACCTGATCAACCTCGACGATGCGCGGCAGTTGCTGCCAGAGAATCATCCCGCCGGCTGGCCCGTGGAGTGGTACAAGAAGATGCTCGGCGGCAACGAATACACGGTGCGTCTGGCCCAGCATCAGATCGCCTTTCCGCTCATCCCGGTGCAGTACGCCGTCGGAGTTGGCGCGTTCCTCATCCTCTGGGTGGTGTTCGTGATGACCTCGTGCGCCAACGGGGTGAACTTCACCGATGGCATGGATGGCTTGGCGGCGGGCACCATGTTCATCGCCGCGCTCGCGTTCATGGTCATTGCCTACGTCACCAGCCGGGTCGACACTGCCGACTACCTGAAAGTGCTCTACGTCAGCGGCGGGCAGGAGGTCGCGGTTTTCTGCGCCGCCATCGCCGGGGCGTGCCTGGGCTTCCTCTGGTTCAATTGCCAGCCGGCCGAGGTTTTCATGGGCGACACCGGCAGCCAGGCCCTTGGCGGCACCCTGGGCCTGGTCGCGCTCAACACCAAGCAGGAGTTCCTCATCGTCCTGGTCGGCTTCGTCTTCGTGATCGAGGCCGCGTCGGTGGCGATCCAGATCATCTCCTTCCGCTGCTTCGGCGGCCGGCGGGTCTTTCTGTGCGCGCCGATCCACCACCACTTCCAGATGCAGGGCGTGCCTGAATCCAAGATCGTCCTGCGCTTCTGGATCGTCGCCGCCCTCGCCGCCCTGCTCGCCCTCGCCACCCTCAAGCTGCACTGAAAGACGCTGCGAGTATACCCATGTCCTGGCTCCGCATCCAACTCTGGTTCCTGGTCCTCGCCCTGGCCGGCTTCGGACTGGTGATGGTCGCTTCAACCACCGCCGCGCTTGGCCGCGGCGGTGACGGCGGCGCCAACCTGCACCACGTCACCATCCAGGCCCTGGCGATGGGCTGCGGCCTGATCGGGGCCTTCGCCCTGAGCGCCATCGGCGTCGCCCGCCTGCGCGCCAACTGGCTCGTCGCGCTGGTGGTCGCCGCCGCAGTCGGCGCGCTGGTCATGGTGCTGCTCACCGGCCGTTCGATCAACGGCGCCCGGCGCTGGATCGATCTCGGGCCAGTCAACCTGCAGCCGGCCGAACTCGCTAAGTTCGCCCTGGTCATCGCCGCCGCCTGGTGGTTCGCGCGCTGTGCCGAATCCGTGCGTTCGATCACCCACGGCGTCATCCTGCCGCTGATTGGCTTCGCCGTCCTCGCCGGGTTGGTCTTCGCCACCAAGGATCTCGGCTCGGTGGTGGTGATGTTCGTCCTGCTTGGGGTGCTCATCGCCTGGGCTGGCGCGTCGTGGCTGTATTTTCTCGGCCTCACCATCCTCATCGCGCCGATGGGCTTCTATTACTCGGTCTACAAGGAATCCTACCGCTGGGAGCGCATCACCGCGTTCATCGATCCGTTCAACGCCTCCGGCCCGGCCGGCTACCACCTGGTGCAGAGCTACCTGACCATCGCCGGCGGCAACGTCAGCGGCACCGGTCTCGGCGGCAGCGCCGCCGGTTGCCGTCTGCCCGAACGCCACACCGATTTCATCTACGCGGTGATCTGCAATGAATTCGGGATGGTCGGCGGGTTGATCGTGGCCGGGGTCTACCTCGCCCTGGTCGTCACCGGCCTGCTCATCGCGATGCGCGCGCGCGACCTGCACGGCCGGCTGCTCGCGGTGGGCGTCACCGCGATGCTCGGCACCCAGGCGTTCTGGAACATGCTGGTCGCCACCGGCGCGGTGCCGACCAAGGGCCTGACCCTGCCGTTCATCAGCTATGGCGGCACCTCGGCCGCGATCTGCATCGCCCTGATCGGCCTGCTGGATGCCGTCGCCCGCGACCAGGTGCGCGAGGTGCGCGATCGGCCGATGACCCGCATCGGCGCCACCGTGCGCTCGTCCGCCACCCTGCGCCGCCTGCGCCCGGTCACTGAGGCAAGCAATGCCTAAGGCGTCCGGCATCCTCTTCTGCGGCGGCGGCACCGGCGGGCATGTCCTGCCCGGCCTCGCGGTCGCGTCGGCCATGCGCGCGCGTGGCGAACGCAACCTGCGCTGGATCGGCGATCCTGACCGCATCGAGGCCAAACTCGTCCCGGCCCAGGGCATCCCGCTCCTGCCGTTCGGTCTCGGCAGACCACGGCTCTGGCAGCCACGCTGGATCGTCTCGGCGTTCGGCACCGTGCTGTCCTGCATCCGCGAGCTGTCCAACCGGCCGCCGCGCGCGGTGGTGGCGCTCGGCGGCTACGCCGCGCTGGTGCCCGGGCTGCTCGCGCCGCTGATGCGCCGGCCGCTGGTGGTGATGGAGCAAAACGCCCGTGCCGGCAAGACCAACCGCCTGCTCGGCCGCTTCAGCGACCGCGTTGTCACCCAGTTCGCCGAGGCCACCGCGACCCTGCCCGGGGCGAAGGTGCGCCGCCTCGGCAATCCCGTGCGCGCCATCCGCCGCCTGCCGCGCGGCGGGTCCGGCACGCTCACCGTGCTGGTCGTCGGCGGCAGCCTGGCGGCGAAGAGCCTCAACGACCTCATCGTCGCTGCGGCCGGAGCCTTGGCGAAAATCCTGGATCTGCACCTCATCCACCTCGCGGGCGAGGACGACGCCGCGCGCTGCCGCGCCGCCTACGCCGCCGCCGGTCTCAGCGCCGAGGTGCATGGCTTCTGGTCCGACATGCCGGGTCTCTATGAGCGCATCGATCTCGCGATCGCCCGCGCCGGCGCGACCACGGTGGCGGAGCTGTGTTCGGCCGGCATCGGCGCGCTCTACATTCCCCTGCCCTGGGCCGCCGACGACCATCAGACCGCGAATGCACGCGCGATGGCGGTAAACGGTGGCGCCGAGGTTTTGGCGCAGTCCGCCGCCACGCCGGAGGCCATCGCCACCTGGATCGCGCGCCTGGCCGCCGACCGCGCCGCCGTCGCCACCATGGGTGACGCCGCCGCGCGCCTGGCCCGGCCGCACGCCGCCGCCGCCGTCGCACGGCTGGTCAACGGCCTGACCCGCCGCCACGCCGGTCGCGCCGCCTCGCGCGCGCGCTTCCGCGCTGGTTTGCTCGTACCGCAACCTCACTCCCGTTCGTCCGTCCCGTCGTCAAGGTCGTCAGCGTCATGATCTCGCATCTTTTCCGTGGCAAACGCGTCCATCTGGTCGGCATCGGCGGCGCCGGGGTCAGCGCCCTCGTGCCGCTGCTGAGCGAGGCCGGAGCCATCGTGTCGGGCTGCGACTGCGAACGTTCGCTGATCAGCGAACGCCTGCGCCGCGCTGGGTTGGAGGTCCACGACCGCCACGATCCCGCCCACGTCGAGGGCGTCGACCTCGTCGTCCACACCGCCGCCGTGCCGGCCGATCATCCAGAACTCGCCGCCGCGCGCGCGCGCGGGATCGAAGTCATCGCGCGCGGCGAGTGCCTGGTCCGACTCATGCACGGCAACCGCACCGTCGCGATCGCCGGCAGCCACGGCAAGACCAGCACGACCTGGATGACGGCGCACCTGCTGCTGTCGCACGGCCTGGATCCGGTGGTGATGGTCGGTGGCGCGGTCGGATCGATCGGCGGCGGCGGCCGGGTCGGCCAGGGCGACATCTTCGTCGCCGAGACCGACGAATCCGACGGCAGTTTCGCACGCATCCGGCCCGACCTCGCGGTGGTGACCAACCTCGACCGCGAGCACCTGCGCCACTACGGCAGCTTCAGTGCGCTCGAATCCGCCTTCCAGGCCTGGCTCGCCAGCGTGCCCGCCGACGGCCTGGTGGTGCTGCCGACCGACGGGATCTCGTCTGCCATCACCAGCGGTGTCATGGCGCCGGTGCTGCGCGTGGGCCTGGAATCCGGCGACTACCACGCCCAGCGCCTGGAACTTGGCGCCGAGGGCAGCCGCCTGCGCGTGATCGAACGCGGCATCGACATCGGCGAGATGCAGGTGCCGCTGCCGGGCGCGCACATGGCGCTCAACGCGCTGATGGCGCTGGCGCTCGCGCGGCGCCTCGACCAGCGCATCGCGCCGGTGGCGATGGCGACCTGCGAACGGGTGCGCCGCCGGTTCACCGTGCACGGCACTCCGCGCGGAGTGCGCGTGGTTGAGGACTACGGCCACCATCCGACCGAGGTCCGCGCCACCATCGCTGCGGCCCGCCTCGCCGGCGGCCGTGTGCATGTGCTCTTCCAGCCGCATCGCCCGAGCCGCACGGCTGACTTGTGGCGCGAGTTCGTCGCCGCCTTCGACCAGGCGCACGCGCTCGCCCTGCTGCCGATCTACGCCGCGAGCGAACCGCCGATCGCCGGCATCACGTCCCAGGTCCTCGCCGACGCCATCGCCCAGCGCCGCCGGGTCAGCACCAGCGACGACGTCGGCGGCCAGGTCCTGCATGCCGACGATGCGGATGCGGCCATCGCCTTCCTGGCCGCACACGCTGGACCTGGGGACACCATCCTCGTCCTCGGAGCCGGCGACGTTGGCGCCGCAGCGCCGACCCTGGTCGAGGCGTTGAACGCCACCCCGGCCCAGCCAGCCAAGTCGGTCGGCTGGCTCGACCGCCTGCGGAGGTTCGCATGACCTGGAGTGCGGATTTCCTTAGCCGGAATCGGGCTGAACGGGTACTGCTCGCCGAGTGGACCACCTTCCGCCTGGGTGGACCGGCCGAGCTGGTCCACCTTGATGCGCGGGACGATCTCGCCGAGGCCCTGGCGCAACCGCGTCGCTGGCTGGGCCGCGGCGCGAACCTGCTCGTCGGCGATGCCGGTGTCGGCGAACCCGTGCTTCGCCTCGGTCGCGCATTCGCGGCGCTCGAACGCGCCGTTACCCGTGACGGTCGAGCGATCGTGCGCGCCGGCGCGGCGGTCGATCTCGCGGTGCTCATCCGCACCTGCACCGAAGCGGGCCTGGCCGGGCCGGAAGGCCTGTCCGGCGTGCCGGCCACGGTCGGCGGTGCATTGCGCATGAACGCTGGCACCAGCACCTGCTGGCTGCTCGACTGGGTCGCGCGGGTCGAGGTCGTCCTGCCCGGCGAGACCGCCCCACGCTGGCTCGAACGCAGCGAAATGCCTGCGGCCTACCGTTCCAGCGGTCTGCCGGAGGGCACCGTGTTCCTCGGCTGCGAACTTGAACTCGCCCACGACGATCCCGAGCACCTGCGCGCGCGCGGCGCTTCACTCAAACGCGCCAAGGCAGCGAGCCAACCGCTCGCGCTGCCGTCAGCCGGCTGCGTCTTCAAGAACCCTGCGCGCGACCTGCCCGCCGGAAAACTCATCGACGAACTCGGCCTCAAAGGCACCAGCATCGGCGGCGCCCGGGTCAGCCCGGTGCACGCCAACTTCATCGTTAACGATCGCGGCGCGACCACGGCTGAAGTCTGCCAGCTCATTCAGCTCGTCCGCCGCCGCGCCTGGGACGCACGCGGCGTCGTGCTGGACATGGAAGTCGAAACCTGGAACTGCCCGGCCGAACTCAAAGCGCACCCGCGCGACCTGAAGGGAGTGGCGGCATGATCATCGATGTCCTGATGGGTGGCCCCGGCCGCGAACCTACGGAGGCGGCCGTATGATCATCGACGTTCTCATGGGTGGACCTGGCCGCGAAGCAACGGTGTCGCGGCGCTCCGGAGCGGCGATCGCGGCGGCCCTGCGCACGCGCGGCCACGACGTGGCTGAAATCGATCTCGCCGGGCGGCTGGAATCCGGGCGGCTGCGTAGCGAATCCGTGGTGTTCAACATCATCCACGGCACCTACGGCGAAGACGGCGAACTCCAGGCCGAACTCGACGCGCTCGGGCGCTCCTACGTCGGTTCCGAAGCGGCGGTGAGCCGCCTGTGCATCGACAAGGCGGCGACCAAGCGCCGCCTGATGGAGGCCGGCATCCGCGTGCCGTGGGGCGCCGAGATCCACCTCGGCACGCCGTTCAAGCCGTCAGACCTGAAACTGCCGCACCATGCCGGTCTGGTGCTCAAGCCGCGCAATGACGGCAGTTCCGTCGGTTTGCGCCTGATCGCGAATCCCTCATTCCTGCTGCCCACGATTGAGGACCTGCTGCGCGAACTGCCGCCGCAGCCGTACCTGGTCGAGGAACGTCTGCCCGGCCCCGAATACACCGTGGCGGTGATCGACGAGGGTCCGGTGGACGCGCCGGTGCCGCGGGCGTTACCCCCGTTGACCATCCGCGCGGCGGATGGGGTCTTCGACTACGCGGCGAAGTACCATCGCGATGACACCATCGAGGAGCCGGTCGCGGACGCGGCGCTCGCCGCCGAACTCGGTCGCATCGGCGTCGCCGCCTACCGCGCCTGCGGCTGCCGCGACCTCGGTCGCATCGATGTGATGCGCTCTGCCGACGGCGGTCTGGCGGTGCTTGAGATCAACACCCTGCCCGGCTTCACCGACAAGAGTCTCACCCCCAAGGCCGCCGCCGCCGCCGGCATCGACTTCGGCGAACTGTGCGAACTCCTGACAGCGCGCGCGGCTGCCCGCGTCGCGCCCAGCGCTACTGCTACCGTGAAAGGCAGCCCATGAGCGAAGACCTTTCCAAGGACCGCATCGGCAGCGTGGTGCTGACGCCGACTCGGAGCGAGACGCCGCCTCCGCTGCCGGTGGAAGCGGCCGACAGTTCCGGCGCCGACTCGCTGATCCTCGCCGCTGATCGCAAGCGCAAGGCTGCTGATGCGTCACGTCCGGCTCCGCGCCGGCGCTCGGGCGCCGAAGCCAAGGCCGACGCCTCTGCCGTTGACCTGCCGAGCATTGATTCCGAGATCGCTCCCGCCGATACGCCGGCCGAACCGACCACCCGTCGCCGCCGGCGTAGCGCCGAGGGACCGATCGCGCGCCGGGTGAGCGAAGACGAGCCGCCCGTTCGCCGGGCCCGCCGCCCGCGCACCTCCGTGCGGCCGGTCACCGTCGCCCCGGATCCGGGCCTGGTCACCCGTGGCGTCCACGCCGGCCTCGACAGCGTTGATGCGGTCGGACGCGGTTCGCGCCGGCTGGGCCCCTGGGGCATCGCCGCGCTCGCCGTCGTGCTGGCTAGTGGCGTGCTCATCGGTCTCGCCATCGATGCCACCCCCGAACCGCCACGTGTGCGCAAGGTCGAGGCGGCCTGGCTGCCGGGACCAAAGGTGGCGGATCCCGAGTTCCGCTCCTGGATCGCCAGCTTCCCCCAGCGCGATCAACTGCCGCGCGCCAACGACTGGGTGCTCGATCAGCTCGCCGACCACCTGCGCAAGCATCCGGCCGTGGCCGAGGTCGCCCGCGTCCGTCTCGTCAACGACACCGTCGATCCCGCCGATCCAGGCCGGAGCATCGTGGTTTCCTTGCGTTTGCGCTCGCCGGTCATGCCGGTCACGCTTGTTAGCGGCGCGCGCGCCTGGCTTGACGCCGATGGCCATGTGCTGCCTGGCATGCTGCCCGGCCCGGCCGTGCGCCGCCCGGTGGTGCATGAGGTCGAGACCGCCGGAACCGGGATCGCTGCCGCTGCCGTCCAACTCTGGCAACGCCTCGAAGCGCGCCTGGAACCGGGCCTGGTGCAGGAAATGCACCTCAATGCCCCGCTGGAGGACGCCGTCGCCAACGGCCCGGTTCCGGCGACCGGCATCGTCCTGGTCACGCGCCAGGGTACCCGCCTGATCTGGGGCCGGCCCGAGGACGAACGCTATGGCCTCGACGCCAGCGCCCGGCTCGAAGCGCTCATCCACACCATCCGCTGCCAGGGCGACCTCAGTGCCACGCGCAGCGTCAACGTCCGCTTCAAGAAACCCTTCTTCACCCTCCTTCAGCGCTAGGGCTATCGGCCGGCTTCCCGGGCCGTCTCTCGCCCCGGCCGGCCCTCGCCCCGGCCAGCCATCGCCCCGTCAGGACAATACCATGCCTCCCATGATGATCGTCGATCCCGCCAACCTCCTGGTGATCATCTGCATCTCGTCGCACCGCGTCGCGGCCACGGTGGCCCAGCTCCACCCTGAGCAGCCCGATCGCGGCGAGCAGGTGGTCGCCCACAAGTCGATCGACTGCTTCTGGCATGAGCTGAGCGAACGCGGTCAGCGCACGGTGGTGCGCGAGGTGCTGAGCGCGGCCGAGGCCTCGGCCGGGATCGAGGCGCTGTCGGTGTTCATGACCATGTCGGTGCCCGGCGTCGCCACCCGTTCCGCAATGGGCTGGGCCGCGCTCGGCGACGAGGTCGCCCTTGGCCCGGCTGAAAAAGCGCTCGCTCTGCGCCGGGTGCGCGAGCAGGCGACCGGCGTCGACCGCGAGCTGATCGAGGTCTGGCCAACCCAGTGGCTGGTGCGCGACCGCACCGGCGAACACGAGGTCGACGATCCGGTCGGCCAGGTCGGCTCGCACCTGAGCTGCCAGGCGCTGCTGATCAGCGCCAAGCGCGGCCTGCGCGAGCAGTTGGAATCCCTGGCGCGCGACTGCTCGCTCGACCTGGAAGGCGTGGTGGCGCAGCCGCTCGCGGTCTACCGTGGCATTGCCGGGCGGTTGAAGAATCGCGGCAGTTCCCTGGTGATCGACTGCGGTGCGCGCCAGACCACGGTGCTGGTGCGCCGACGTGACAAGCTCGTGCACGGTGAGGTGCACGCCTTCGGCGGCGACGACCTGACCCGCCGCATCGCCGAGTCGCTGAATTGCGAACCGGTCGAGGCCGAGAAACTCAAGCGCGAGATCGACATCAGCAGCCCGCATTCCTCGACCACCGCCCACGAGGGCCAACAGCTCATCTTCGCCGACCTGGTCAAGGACAACCGCCGCACCGCAACCGCCGCCAAGGTCTGCGAAGACGCCGTCACCGACTTCTTCCGTTCGATCGCCAGCGACCTGCGCAGCCACGGCATGCTCGCGCAGCAGGGCAGCGTGCACCTGCTCGGCCGCGCGGCGCAGCTCGGCGGCATGATCCCCACCGTGCGCGACTGCTTCGAACTGCCGGTCGTCCTCGGCAGCGGCGACAAGGCGCGCCAACCCACCGACGAACTCGACGGCATCCTGACCTCTGGCCTGGTCCGCATCTGCGCCGATCGCCGCCGCGACCTCATCGCCAGCCAGTCCGCCACCTTCCGCAAGACCGCCAGCGGATTGTGGTCGTGGCTGGCGAAGCCGATCGCGTAACTTTAAAAATCGCAATTGTACCCCATCTGCTGCGTTGGTCGTCGGTCATGTGGCGCTGCCACACTCCCTCCTTCCGCCTTGCATCTGGGGCACACTTGCGATTTTTCGCGAGATTATTCGGTGAGTTGTTCGGTGGGACGCGGATCCGATCAGCATCGAAGCCGAATCCGACGGTTCGATTCCCTCACTCTAGGGTAACGCGGTTCTAACCGTCTTCCTTGCTGGCGAGTGTCCCGAGGTGGTCCCGGATCCGTTCGAGCAATTCACCCAGCATCTTCTGCTCGGCCGCATCCAGACAGGCCAAGGGATCGGGTCCGGGCACGTCGTGGAAGGAGGCTTGGACCTCGGCCTGCTTCTTTTTTCCGGCAGAGGTGATGACGACGCGGATCTTCTTGCCGTTGTCCGGATCCGGTTCACGCCGGACCCAACCGTGCCGCACCATGGTGTCGATCGCCACCGTTGCGGTCGGCCGATCGCAGAACAGCAACTCGGCGATCTGGGAGGGATTCAGGAAGTCTGAGCGCAGCAGTTCACTGAGCACCGAGGAATGCTTGAGGCTGATGCCCTGGTCAGCGATGCGCGCCTGGACCTGACGTTTCCAGGTCAGGTGGACCATGCTGATCAGGGTCATGGGGTGGGTCTGGGTCATGGCAGGGAACCAGGAAAGATCCTAGCCGACGCTCGGATCCTGACCATCTGGGAAGTGAACAGGCTTGTCATTGTCCCGATTCCACCTGGTTCCCGGATCAATGCCTGCGACGACCCGTAACTATCGAGAGCGCCAGACCTGCGATGTCCCGGTAGGAGGCCAGAGAACATTGGATGCGAGGGATGAAATGACCCAGCGACCGACTGTGATCCTCAGTGGGGCAATGATGCTGCATGGCAAGGTTCCTGAGGACATAGAACAGGTTGCAGGCGGTCATCATGCGCGGGAGGTGCCGCGCCTCTGATTCGCTGATGGGTCGTTTTGCGTGGTAGCGCCGCAGCATGGTTTCTGCAATCGAGAGATCCAATCCACCGCCACCAGTCCAAGCCCACTCCAGTACCGCCCAGGCCAGATCGATCGTTGGCAGATCCAGACCGCATTCGTCGAGATCGAACACCGTGTTGATCCGTCGTCGGCGCAGGCCGAGGTTGCCCGGGAAGAAGTCGCCATGGATCGGTTGCCGTGGCACGACAGCCAGGTCGGCATCCCTCAGTGCGGGGGTGAGGGAATCCACCGCCATGCGGATCCAGTCGCGATGGCGGGAGAAGACCTGCTGACCTGGTGAGGAGATCTCAGGTTTCTCCAGCCATTTCAGCAGATCGGCGCATGGCATCCGGGGTCGGGGACTCAGGAACCAGGACGCGATGGCTAATCGTTCTCCCACACCGGGTCGTTGTCGACGCAGAATGCCTGGTAACGCCAATTCAGCAGCGTGATGAAAGTGGACCAGGAGATCCACTGCCGCAGTCGCGGTTTCCGGGCCAGTGACGGGCGAGCACTCCAGAAAGGGGAATAGCGACCAACGGCCCCCAGCCTTCCGGATCAGGGTCCGACCGGCAGCATCGGGAATCGCCGGTGCCACCCCGATCCCTTGGGCGTGCAGATGGGCAAGAAAGCGATGCTCCCACTGGACCGTTGCCGAGGTCCGCATGTGGTATTTGAAGCGCATGTCACCGTAGCGACGCAAGACAAAGGTGTCTTGAGCAGTCGCGACGCGCCACGTGTCGTTTTGCAGGCCGCCCTTCATCTTTTCAATTGAGATGGGGACGATTCCGAAAGCGTTTGCGGCGGCAGCGACGGCCTCCGGGACGGGTTCAATCTGGGTCATGTCTGAGGCCCGGTAATGGAGTAATTTTGTGGGCAATTACGCAACTGGTGCAGCATGGATGAATCCCTGCCGACGCAGGATGGTGGTCATGGCCGATGGGGGTTGCTTCCCGGCATCGAATGGCCGGCACCATTGGGTGAACAAGAATTCCAAGTAATGGGCGCATCCCTTGTCGCGCCACACCTGGTTCAAACCCAGGTTCTGATGAGGATCGTCGTAGGCAGCCACCTGGGCGTTGCGTTCATCCCGCGTCAGTCGCTGGTAGCGTCCGTGATGGATGATTCCGGGTCCGCACCATCGGCCTTTGCGCGGTCCTCGCTCCTTGGCGCTGTATCCCAGAAGAAGCGCGACCAAAGGCAGGCAATCACGTTCCGGGAGTTCAAGGGTAGTGAAGACTCGTTGGGGGTCGCCACGGTGGATGCCATTGGTAAACAGGTAATCGAGGCCAAGGCTGCGCGCCGCGATGGCCGCGGTCTGCGCCGCCATGACGGTGTCGACGGCTCCGGTGGTACACATCCAGGCCGGATCCATGGCATAGGGCTGACCCAAATGGCTGGCCAGATCGCCCATGCGATTGGTGTCGACGCAGTACAACAGCAACACTGAGGCCTGGTACCCACACACGCTCTCCATCACCTTCCGGTCCTGTACCACGACGATGCTGTAGCTCTGGTGCGTCAGGCCAAGCCTGACCAACCTTGTCGATTGAAAGGATCGACCATGTAAAAGCCTGCAACATGTAGCTGACTTGGCGATCGTATCGGGTAACCGAACGGTCGAAGCCTGGGTTGGCGAACGATGCGAGCCGTAATGCG
>CAMCMZ010000053.1 GCA_945876185.1 Candidatus Kuenenia stuttgartensis
GCATTACGGCTCGCATCGTTCGCCAACCCAGGCTTCGACCGTTCGGTTACCCGATACGATCGCCAAGTCAGCTACATGTTGCAGGCTTTTACATGGTCGATCCTTTCAATCGACAAGGTTGGTCAGGCTTGGCCTGACGCACCAGAGACGGTACAGGGATGCCCCGTGCCGCTCGATCAGAAAGGCCCAAGCAGCAGCATCGCTGGTCTGGGCCAGGATTCGCAGAGCCTGGCCGGAATCCAAGAGTGGAACCATCGCGCCTCCCTACCTTTATATACAGGTGCATGGGTGTGGTCCGCCATTACGGGTTCATCAGATATGGGTTTTCGGGAGCCTGTCCCATTTCCGGTCCAATTCCGACCTCCCAATTCCGTCTTCCAATTCCGTCGCTCCCCGAACTGGAGGACTTCGGCGAACTGAACGTGGTCGGGGCCAACGGAGCTTCCTACTACCACCGCGTCGACTGGCTGACCCAGGACGGGCTGGGAACCGACCAGGCTCGCGCCTGACCGGCGGCGAACATCTAACCGCGCCGCAGGCTCAGGGTTTGTCCGGTCCTTCCACGGGGACGATCTTGACCGGTATTTCGCCGGCGACGCGGACCTGGTAGCGGTTGGTGCTGGAAGGGGTGCGGGTCTCGAAAGAGATCTTCCCTGGACCCTTCGCCACCGCGCCCGCCGCCACCCGATGGCCGTCCACCGTGATCTCTAGTTCGCCCAACCTGCGATAGGCCGGGCTGCGTGGCGAGCGGGAAATGTCCTCGCCCCGATGGGTCAGGGTGAGTTTGTTCGCGCCATAGCTGACCGACCAGGTGTCGGTCGGATGCGGGCAGATCCGGACTTTCTGGCCGACGGCCAGGGTGAGGCCGCTGTCCTTGCGCTCCATGCTGGCAGCCGCGCTGACCACCTGCCCCTTGAGCCGTTCCCACTGCTTGACCGTGAGTTCGTCCCAGTCCTCGGGCGGTGGTGGAATCACCTGATCGATCTCTGCCAAGCGGGTGCGAATACGGTCTGCGGCAAAACCCGACGCAGCCCCCCTCGCCTTCAGGTACCAGATGCGGGCGCGTTCCAGGCACAGGTCGCGTTCGTTTGCGGCCTTGGTCTTGCGGCTGAGTTCATACCAGCCGTCGCCGAGTTCGGCCTGCTGCACCGCATCGGCCGGCTTGACCAGTTCCTGCCCGGCGAGCCGGACCAATTGGGCATCCTTGGCCCGCGTCCACAGGGGCAGGCCCAGGGGCAGATCGCCGCAGCCCAGGATGAGGTGGCTGCCCAGGCATTCGTTGGCCGGCGCGTTATCGGCATCGGTCAGCAGGGTGAGCACGGCTTGGGCCTCGGGCCGCCCGGCCAGGCGCTTGCAGACCTCGCGCTTGAGCGCGGCCGGCTCCACCTCGGTGAAGAAGCCGCCCAGGGCATCCGCAGCGCGCAAGACGACGTCCAGGCTGCAGGAATCGGCACTCAGGCGGAGCGCTTCGTTCAGCAAGGCCCAGCGATCTGCCGCCGGCACTCCCGCGCCCGAACCGAGGGCGAGCAGGCGGAGGGCAAACGCATGGCGATCTTCCAGCGCCGTCTTGGCGTATTCGGCCTTGTACACCGACTTCAGACCGGCCAGCGCCGCCGCCTTCGCCTGCGCGTCGGGCTGGGGCACCTGGCCGCTGGTGACCGGCCGGCGGGTGAACAGGGTCTCGCGCAGGCCGGCATCCGCAGCAGCGGCGTCCGGCTTCTTGGCGTAGCGGGCCATCGCGGCCAGGCTGAGTTCCATCGCCGTCCGGCCCAAGGCGTCGTCCTTGAAACGGTCGGCGACCTCGAACCAGCGGATCGCGATCAGGAGGTGTTCTTCGGGATGGGCTTTGGCCCATTTGTCGGCCCGGTCGAAATAGGCCTTGGCCTCTGCCGGTTTCACTGGTTTCGCGACGGCGGCTTCGATTTTTTCAAGCTTCTGGATTGATTCTTCTGGCTTCACCATCGCGGCCGGTGAGCCGGCCGGAGCCGGCTTGCGTTTTGCTGCGAGCCAGGCCTCGATCTGCTTCGCATCCATCTTCTTGCGGCACCAGTAGAGGTTCGCCTGCATGGCACAGACGTTGTCGGTGTCGCCCAGGGCCTGGTACAGGCTCAGCGCCTCGCCGAAGGCGAGGGCGGCATCGATGATCCGTTCCGGTTTGGACTCGGCCTGGGCCAGCAGTTCGAGACCGACGGCCTGCCGGGCCGAGGCCTGTTGCTGAGGGTCATCTGCTGCGGTTGCAGCCGAAGTCACCAGCAGCCAGGAGATGACGATCAGCAGGATCATGCGGACGGGCATAGCCGGCCTCTTAGGGATAGGATGCACCCTGAACCGTATACCGGCAAGGCCGTCGTCGCGTTGTCGGCCGCCCGATACTCAATCTAAATCTCGCAATGGAGCCCCGCATATTTTGGCAAGTTGGCACGGGTAAACGAGTTAGTGAATATCCCGCCGGCACCAATCGGGTGAGGTGATCAGATCGGCCTTCATCGCCTTGAACGCTGCCTACACCGACCATCTTCGAAACCGCCACACCAACCAAGGCCTGCAAAAATCGCAAGAGTGCCCCAGATGCAAGGCGGGAGGAAGGAGTGTGGCAGCGCCACATGACTGACGACCAACGCAGCAGGTGGGGCACTATTGCGATTTTTAGGCTCAATTGCGGCACCGGATCTTCACTTCTGCGGCGGAAGGTCTAGGCCGAGCAGCTCCTGAACCGTGCGTTCCGCCTCGGGATCGTTCGGGCGGCTGCGTAGCCAGACCAGGATCCGGTGCTGGAGCTTGCCGGCGACCCGGTCCAGGGCCTGACGCACCTCAGGGCGCAGGTGCTCCGGCAGCTTGGAGGCGACGCGGCGGTGCTCGCGCTCGACCACGTCGTCGCTCCAGGTGGCGATGCGCGCCATGAGACCACCGTGGCCGGGGCGGAATTCGCCGGCGAATGCCGTGACGGCCGCCTCGACCAGGCGCTCGGCGGCCGCGACCTCGGCCTGCCGGCGTTCGCGGTTGCCCGCAACCATGGCCTGGAGGTGATCGACGTTGGACAAAAACACGTCGTCGAGCTGCCCCACCTCGGGCGCGACATCGCGCGGCACCGCCACGTCGATGAGCACCAGCGGGCTGCGCCGACGCCGCATGGCCTGGCGCACCATCTCGACGGTGATGATCGGATGCGGCGCTGCGGTCGAGGTCACCACCAGGTCGTGGTCCGCCAGGCGCTCCGCCAATGCCGACCAATCGTGCACGGTCGCCACCCCGCCCTGCGCTGCCGCCATCGCTTCAGCGCGGGCACGATTGCGGTTGACCACGCTGATGCGGGCGACGCCGGCCTCAGCCAGATAGGTGGTCACCAGTTCGCCCATCTCGCCGGCCCCGACCACAAGCAGGCTGGCAGTGCGCAGGTCGCCATGGACGTGCTTGGCGAGATCGACCGCGACCGAGGCGATGCTGAGCTTGTGCGCGCCGATGCCGGTTTCGGCCCGGACTTCGCGTCCGGTCGCGATCGCGCGCTGGAACAGCGGGTTCAACCAGCGCGCCGTCGATCCCGAACCGTTCGCTGCGGCATAGGCGTCCTTGACCTGGCGCAGGATCTGGTCTTCGCCCAGGACCAGGCTTTCCAGGCTGGCCGCGACCCGGAACAGATGCCGCACCGCGGCCGTTCCGCTGCGCTGGTAGGCGGTTGCCAAGAGGGAATCGCTGGTGATTCCGCGTTCATGGCAAAGCGCTTCCGCCAGCAACGGAACCAGCTCCGCATCCGCCCGGCCGGCGACCCAGGCCTCGACCCGGTTGCAGGTGCTGACCACCACGGCCTCGCCCACGCCGCCGCACGCGCGCAGGCGCGCCAGCAATCCGGCCAATGCCGCAGGATCGACGGCGAGGCGTTCGCGCATCTCGACCGGGGTGCGGTGGTGGTCGATGCCCAGGCAGAGGATGGGCGGATCCTGGATGCTGGCGGTCTGCGTTGCGGTCTGAGCCGGTGGGCGGGATCCCTCACCCATGGCGCGACACCAGCAGACTGAACACGGTCGCAGCACTGATGATCATGCTGACCAGGGCGGCAGCGGCCAAACGCCGTCGGACCAGGCGGTGGCCGGCACGCAGGGCGAACACCAGCACCAGCAGGCCGAGGTTGGTGAGGCCGAGCACGGCGGTGGGATGCCCGAGGTCGAAATCCTTGGCCACCTGCATGGCCCCACCTCCAGTCGCAAGCCCGCCCGTCAGCAGCGCCGCACCGATGATCAGGCTGCGTTCGGTCAAACGTTCCAGCGTCGGCAGTGCCGGCAGGCGAAGACCCGGCCCGGCCGACCGCTTGAGCTGGCGTTCGGCAAGGAGGTACAGCCCACCGCCAGCTCCGGCCAGGAGCAGCGCCGCCTGCGCAAGTGCGGTGAAAGCCGCATGGACGAGCACAATCCAGGGCATGCCGCCAACCTTCACCAGCGGCGTCGGATCGAGTCCGGCACCCAACCGGAACGCTCCCCCCATCGCCACCAGCAAGGCCATGCCGCCGACCGGCAGGAGCAGCAGGCCCCGGCTGGGCGCGGCGAGCTGGCCGCCGACGAAGAGCGCCGCCGCCGCCGCCGCCCAGACGGCCAGAAGGGCATAGGTGAAATCGCGGTGCCCCGTCTGGTGCAGGCCGAGCACCAGACCGAGGCTGAGCAGGGCGAAGCCGCTCCACAGGCAGATTTGCCACGTCCGCGCCCGCACGTCGCCGATCAGGAGAAGGCGCCAGCGCAGGACAGCGGCGGCGATGGTCAGCACCCCGGCGAGGGCGCAGGCGGCAAGGGCGGCGTGGTACACGGCCGCACCATAATCCAGGAACCGCTGGTCTCCAGCAGGCTGAACCAGCCCGGGTCGGTACCGATGGAACTCTTGGCTCCGTCATACACCCGGCGAAGCAAATGATATTTCCCATCCATCTCCTTTGGAAAGTTCATCGGATAGGGCCATGACCTCAATTCACATTAGGTTTTCGGCTGCTTTTCGCAGTGGACTCCATTCCCGCCGATCCCCTGCCGTGCTGGTTGGCATCGCAGCGACCAGCCTGTTCGGCCTCGGGGCCATCTCCTGGGCCGGTGAACCGGCTCCAACCAAACCGGTAAAATGGGAATCGATCCGGGCGAACTGGGAAGTGTCCGTCAACATCCGTCAGGACGAATTCCGCAGCAAGGTCGTCGTACCGATCGGGACCAGCGTTCAGATCATTCCCAATCCGGATGACCAGTGGGCCTCGACCGCCCGCAACGCCGACCCGACCCCGGCCAATTGGGAGGGAAATCCCAACGCCCTGGCAGGCTGGAGCAAGAAGCTCCAGGTCATGGTCTATCCACAGAGCGGCGTCCTTAATGGCCAAGCCAAGCCGGATCCGAAGAACCCCTGGGTCGATGTCGCCAAACTTACCGCCGGCCGATGGACCGGCCCTGGGGAGCTGGTCTTCCGAGCGGAACTCCAGGAACGCGGCGCCGCCAAGGGCATGATCCGGGTCAAGATCATCAAGATCGTTGGTGAAAAGGCCGATAAGCCGGACAAGAGCGAAAAGACTGACAAGAAATAAATCCGCGTCGGCAACGTCCCAACTTCACGCCACCGGATCGGGCTTTC
This sequence comes from Candidatus Kuenenia stuttgartensis, assembly GCA_945876185.1. Lineage (GTDB taxonomy): Bacteria > Planctomycetota > UBA11346 > UBA11346 > UBA11346 > BJHQ01. The sequence goes on from CAMCMZ010000053.1 coordinate 5,593, forward strand.
TTCCGACCCAGCGCCGGATCGCCTGATCGATCGCGTCGCGGGTGACCGGCTTGGTCAGGTAGTCGTCCATTCCAGCTGCGATGCACTCGTCGCGATCGCCGCGCAGCGCCCGGGCGGTGAGGGCAACGATCGGGGTATGCGCCGCGCCGACGGCGGTCTCACGCACGCGGATCGCCTTGGTGGTCGCGTAGCCATCCATGCCGGGCATCAGGCAATCCATGAAGACCACATCATAGGCTGCGGCCGCGACGAGCTTCACTGCCGTCTCGCCGTCCTCCGCCATTTCGCAGGAATATCCCAGGGCGGCCAGGGCGGAACGCATCACCACCTGGTTCGCAGGATTGTCCTCGACCACCAGGATCCGGGTGCGGCGCCGACGCACTACCCGGGCCGAGGTCGGGGTCTTCTGTTCTTCGCTGGGCTGCAGGCGGTGCAGGATGTCGAGGATCTGCCGGCTCTGCATCGGCCGCATGAGCCGGCTGACCACCGGCAGGTCGCTCACGACGTCGGTGCTGGCGCTGCCAAGGCGGATGAGCGGCGGAGCGGCGTGGAAACGCGCCAGCACCTGGTCGGCCCCGGGCAGGGCGCCATCCGCGACCACCGCATCCCACGGCGCTTCCGCCATGCCATCGACCAGGGACGCTGCTTCAGCCCAGTCCGCCGCGAGATCGACCCCGATGCCGGATTCACCCAGGGCATCGGCCAATGCCTCACGCTCGAACGGATCGGCGCTGACCACCAGGACCTTGAGGGTCTCGAAGATGTCGATGACCGGATCATCAGCGGAAGGCGCTGCGGCCGGCAACGGCACGTCAAAACTGAAGGTGCAGCCCGGCGACCCGACGTGGTTGTCGACCGTGATCTCGCCGCCCAGGTTGTCGACCAGCCGGCGACTGATCGCCAGCCCCAGACCGGTGCCACCGTGTCGGCGCGAGGCCGACGCATCGCCCATTGAGAACGGTTTGAACAGTTGCGGCAGGAAATCCGCAGCGATGCCGGGGCCGCTGTCGCTGACCGAAAAACGGATCCGCCCCGGTTCGCGCTGCGCGACCCGCACCCGGACCCAACCGGTGGCGGTGAACTTCACTGCGTTGCCGACCAGGTTGACCAGGATCTGGCGCAGACGATCGCCATCGCCGACCACCCGGCGCGGCAGGCCGGCGGGCACATGGCAGACCACCTTCAGGCCCTTGGCCACGGCGGACTCAGCGACCACCGCCGAGGCCTGCTCGACCATGGTGCGCAGGACAAACGGTTCGGGCCTGAGGTCGATATGCCCGGCCTCGATGCGCGACAGGTCGAGGATGTCGTTGATCAGGGTGAGCAGCGCGCGGCCCGAGGTCATCGCGAGTTCGACGCAGGTGCGCTGGTCGTGATCGAGTTCGGTTTCGCCGAGGATGTCGAGCATGCCGATGACGCCGTTGAGCGGCGTGCGCAGCTCGTGGCTCATGGTCGCGAGGAACCCGCTTTTCGCTCGGCTGGCGGCCTCGGCGGCGTCGCGCGCGGTGACCAGTTCGACCTCCAGCGCCTTGTGGACGCTGATGTCGGCCGCGGCCAGAAGCAGGATCGGCCCGGTGTCCTCCTGGTCGATGCGCTCGACCTCGCCGGTCAGCCGCACTGATACGGGCGCGCCATCGCTCTTGCGCAGGACGAGGTCCATGGCGAGGTGGCGGTCGTGCGAGAACGCGCTGGCCAGGCGCTGGAAGAAATCGCGGATGCCGGATTCGGCGATCAGCGCCGCGAACGGGCTGCCGACCAGATCGTCGCGCACACGGCAGACCAGGCGCTCGGCAGCGAGATTGCAGTTCATCACCAGCCCGCGCTGGTCGATCGAGAAGAACGCCACCGGCGCGCGGTCGTAGAGAAACCGGTAACGATCGCGGTTCTGCTCCAGGCGCGAGCGGATGTCGCGCAGGGCTGCGTTCTGCACCTGCAACTCGGCCTGCTGCTGGCGCAGGCGGTCGACCAGACGATGCACTGAGCTGTCCGCGCTACGCGGGATCTCGTCATCGGGCGGAATGGCGGGGTCGCTCATCGCACCGGGATGGTGCGGCCCGGATCGCCGCTGGCTAGCGCGGGCTGGGCGGGGTCGTGCAGCAGTCAGTTCCGCCGCTGGGCGCAGGCACTAAGGTCCCGACATGCGCGGACCGGCCCTGATTCTCCTCGTGCTGACCACAGTCTGGGGCCATCTCCGCGGGGGCGAGGCGACGAATGCGTGGTCGGGCACCATCACCCTGGTTGAGCGCATCGCCGGCCCGGGTGGCGGTTCCGCGGCGGAACGGCAGGAGCTCTCCGAATACCACCAGATCCTCAAGGAACGGATCCGCCGGGCGCGAGAGGAACTGCCGACCCGGCCGCGCGTGCTCCAACGCCTCATCAAGGAGGATCTCGCCGGCTTCCAGTCCGAGCTGGAACGCATCGCGACCGCCCTCGGTGAAGAGATCCCGGTGAACGAGACCCGGTTCATCCTGCGCGGCACCACCCTGGTGGTGAGTGGCGACGGGCCGGCCATCCAGATCGACCGCGCCGCCGGCACCGCCCGCTGGCTGGGGGCGAAACTCGACATTCCGCTCCTGGCCCCGATGCCGGCCAAGGTGGAACTCCCAGCGAAGATCGGCCCGATCTTCCACGGACGCCAGACCCGGGCGATGACGTTGCGCATCGACAGTCGCGATTTCCAGATCCTGATCGTGCCCGACCTCCCGAACCCTTTCGCGCTCGGTCTGCTCGTCGGTGCCGATCCCGAGTACGCCGCGCTCGCCACCGTGCCAGGCCTGCCGGCCCGGGTCGAATGGCAGAGCGGCCAGGCGACCAGGATCTGGGTGGCGCAAATCGAACCGGCACCACCACGCTGAACGGTACGAGGAATAATCCTCGCTGGTTGCCCGCACGCCGAACCTTGCTGCAATCCTTCCATGCCAACCCTGCCCACCCCTCGCCGCCTGCGCCAGCATCTCGACGACGTCCTGCCCCTCTATGCCCTGCCCGGGGTCGAACTGGGCCGCACCTGGCGCAAGGACGGCTGGACCGTGCGCCAGGCGCTGTTCCATCTCGCCGACACCGAGACCGTGTTTCTCGATCGCCTGCGCCGCATCACCGCCGAGGAGAACCCGCTACTGCTGAAATTCGACCAGGACGCCTGGGTCGAGCGGCTCGACGACGGCACCCGCGACCTCGCCCTCGCCGGACGGCTCTTCGCCGTCAGCCGCGAAACGATCATCGAACTGATCGCGCACCACGGCTCTGGCGCCGCGAAACGCCAGGGCATCCACAACCAGGTCGGTGTCCTGACCTTCGCTCAAATCGGGGCAAAGGTGTTCGACCACTGTGAGCATCACCTGACCCAGATCCGGCAGGCGCTCGGGCGCGGGTAATGCGCCTATCCCGCAGTTAAAAATCGAAGAAAAAGCAAAGAATTAAAAAGCAAAGGGCTGGGGCTCGCCCTCAGCCAGCGTCAGCACCTCGACCCCGCGTTCGGTCACCAGCACGGTGTGCTCGTGCTGGGCGCTGCGCTTGAGGTCGGCGGTGACGGCGGTCCAGCCGTCCTCCCACGAACTGTGCTTCCAGGTGCCGAGGTTGATCATCGGTTCGACGGTGAAGGTGATCCCGGGCACCATGGCGAAGGTGGCGGACGGATCGTAGTAATGCGGCACCTGCGGGTCCTGGTGGAAGCGCTCGCCGATGCCGTGACCGACGAAGGCGCGCACCACGCCGTAGCCATCCTTCGCGGCGCGCGCGTCGATGGCGCGGCCGATGTCGCGGATCATGTAGCCCGGCCGCACCGCGCCGATGCCGGCCAACATACAGGCGCGAGTGTCGTCGATCAGTTTCTGCGACGCGGGATCGATGGCGCCGACACCTACCGTCTCAGAGCAGTCGCCGTGCATGCCGTGGATGAAGATGGTCACATCCAGATTGACGATGTCGCCTTCCGCCAACGGGCGCGAATCGGGGATGCCGTGGCAGATCACTTCGTTGACCGACGTGCATAACGACTTGGGAAATCCCATGTAGTTTAGCGGCGACGGATAGCCGCCGAGATCGATGCAGGCCTGATGCGTGATGGCGTCGAGCGCGTCGGTGGTGATGCCTGGCTTCACCGCCCGCTTGGTGATCTCCAGCACCTCGCGTGCGGCGCGACAGGCCAGGCGCATGCGCGCGATCTGGTCGGGAGTCTTGATCACGTCCTTGATCCGTGCGCCGGGTTTGCCGGTGAGCGCGTATTCCGGGCGTGGGATGCGTTCAGGCACGGGGCGCGGCGCCGAAAGAGCCCCCGGCTTCACCGGCCGGAAGGAGCTCGGCTTGCCGGGTTCCTCGCCCTGGAGCTTCGCCAGCAGGTCGCGGCTCTGGTGGCAGCGTTTGTACTTCTGACCCGACCCGCACCAGCAGGGGTCGTTGTTGCCGAGCTTTGCACCGGTAGAGGAGTTGCGCATCGGCGGGGCAGGCTACACCGCATCCGGCGCGGGCAAAGCCGTCACTGTGGCGGACTCAACCGCACGTCGCTCCCCTTCCGCATCTTGCCAGGATTATCCATGCCCACGTCCGTCTCGACCCCCGATGCCCCGGCCGCGATCGGCCCCTACAGCCAGGCCGTCCGCCAGGGCGACCTGCTCTGGTGCTCGGGCCAGCTCGGCCTCGTCCCCGCCACAGGCCAGTTTGTCGCCGGAGGCACCGCCGAGCAGACCGAGCAGGCCCTGCGCAACCTCGATGCCATCGCCCGCGAAGCCGGCACCGCGCTCAACAAGGCGCTGCGCCTGACCGTGTATCTTGTCGATCTCGGCGAATTCGCCGCCATGAACGCGGTCTACGCGCGCTGGTTCGAGGCCCCCTTCCCGGCCCGCGCCACGGTGCAGGTCACGGCGCTGCCCAAGGGCGGCCGGGTCGAAATCGACGCCGTGATCGCGTTGTAGGCGTTCAGCGCCTTTCAGCGCGGGCGCATCGCCGCCTCGACGGCGGCAATGTCCTTGGGGATTGCTGCGGTCAGTTCCTCGCAGCCATCGGCGGTGATGAGCAGGTCGTCCTCGATCCGCACGCCGAAGTTTTCCTTGGGCAGGTAGATGCCGGGCTCATTCGAGATGATCATGCCCGGCGCCAGCGGCGCGTCGCGGTCGCTGGGGTCGTGGACGTCGAGCCCGATGTGGTGGCTGACCCCGTGGTGTCGGGTGTAACCGGCGTCGGTGATCGGCTTCCAGGCGACCTCGTTGAGCTGGGCGATGGTCACACCCGGCTTCGCTGCCGCGCGCACCAGTTGGTTCGAAGCCAGCACCAGGGAATAGACCTCGCGGAAAAGGCCGCGACCGAAGCGCCCATCCTGCGGGATGGTGCGGGTGACATCAGCACAGTAGCCGCCAGCGGTTGCGCCCGAGTCGATCAGCAGTGGAGCAGCCGCGACCAGCGGTTGGTCGTTGAAGGGATAATGCAGGGTCGCGCCGTTGACCGCCGAACCGACGATCGACGGGAACGCCAGCGGCGCCTGGTCGTGGCAGCGGTATTCGGCTTCCAGCGCGGCGGCGACCTCGGCCTCGCTCGTCAGGCGCGGGATGCGCGGCCACACCGCGAGCGAACCGTCGCGGGTGCGGCGGATCGCTTCGCGATGCCAGGCGACCTCGTCCGCGTCCTTGATCATGCGCTGGCGGATGAGCGCCGACTCGGCGTTGCCGATGAGGATCTCTGGGGCCAGCTTCGCCTTCCACTGGGCCATCGCCTGGGCTTGGAAACCCGGTTCGCTGCGCCGCGTGCACATCGCGATGCGGCCACCAGCCGCACGGGCAGCCGCTTTCACCGCGTCGTCCAAGCGGTCGCGCGGCAGCGACCGGTCAACACCGAACACCGCCCGGCCCTGTCCGGGCCGCAGCCGCTTTCCATCCCAGACCACCCGCTTGGGGTCGCCTGGATCCAGAAACAACGTGCTCTCCCCCGACGGCAGGATCAGCAACGCGGCCTCAGGTTCATGGCAGCCGGTGTAATAGTCGAACCACGGATCCTGGCGTTCGCGGCGCAGACGGTGCTCATCGCAACCGAGGAACAGCAGGGGCACCGGGCCGAAGAGATGCCGCTGCGCCAACCGGGCTGCCTCACGCCGGCGACGACGGTAGGTGGCAAGGGGAAGCGCGCGGCCGCGGATGATCATGCGGAAATGGTCGCGACGGCCCCGGGCAGCTCAACTGCGATCAGGACGTGCCTGCGCCGCAGATTGGATATCACGAGTGTCGGCGTCCCCGCATCCAAGCCAGGATGGTGAGACCGATCAGGCTCAGGCCGGCGCCGAAGCCGCACTTGCTGCCACCACCGCCTCCGGCCGCCGGCGCAGGTGGTGGACGCTCGACGGCCATCACCGTCAGGACCAGGGTTGCAGTGCCGGTCCCGGTCGCGTTGGTCGCCGAGATGGCGATCGAGCTGATCCCGAACACCGTCGGAAAACCGCTGATCACTCCGGTGGTGGTATTCACCGTCAGTCCGACCGGCAAGCCGGTCGCGTTATACGTGGTTGGAGTGTTGCTTCCGGTGATCGTGTAGGTGAATGCCGTTCCGACGATACCTGTTGCAACCAGAGCCGAACTGATCACCGGTGCAGCGGGTCCGGCCCCGGTCAGGGGCAGCGCACCCTGCTGGTAATACGCCCAGGCACGCCACCGGAAGTATCCACCGTCGTCATTCGCGGCGTAGGGCGTGGTGAGCGTCCGGGTGGCCGGATCAAAGGCCGGGGCGCTGCCGGCCGTGGCGGTGGCCGCGGTTCCATCATTGACCGCCGTAGCGGTGCTCTGCGGGCTGGTCGCCGTGGCGGGATTGGTGATCCCATCGCTGCCCGCATCGGTGGCGGTGGTTCCGTTCCCGTCCCCAGCACCGAAAAGGAAGGCGATCACGCCCGCCTGACGGTAGTCCGCCAGATGGGTGCTGCCCAGGTCGCCCAACAGCCATTCCACCTGATTGCTCTGGTAGTGGTGCGCCGTGTTGTTGCAGGAGCGCATCACGTTGTTGCCCAGCGGGATCTGCCACAGCACGACCGGCCGGCTGGTGCGCGTCACCAGGGTAGACAGGAACAAGCGGTGGCGGCGGTAGTCCTCGGCACCGTACCAGGCCTGCCCGCGATGGTTCACCAGTTCGTGATAGGCGCTGTCGCGATCCGAGAACTCCATGAAGACGAGATCGAACGCCGCATGCAGGTTGAGGTAGAAATCCCCGGCCAGGTTGGCGAGACGCTGGACTTCGGTGTCGGAGGGCTTGGACACCAGGATGTCGGTGTTGGTGCCCCAGACGCTGGCGTGGTACCCCAGCCGCACGTTGGGGGCATGCAGGTCGCGCAGGTGCACGATGGCCTGTGCCAGACCCGCCGCGTTATCGGCATAGCCGGCCACCTCGGCGAAGCCCGAACCAGCCACCTGGCCGGGAACGCTGGTCGGATCGGTGCGGTTGGTGGCGCGTTGCTCAACGTAGCCCCAGAAGTCGGGTTCGACGTGCAGCACCACGGTGGTGCCGGGCGAACGATGGGCCTGCTGGAAGAACACCTTCAAATCAGCGAACCAGGCCGCCATGGTCGCGGCATTGGCGAAATTGCCCAAGACCCGCGCCTGCTCGTCCGCACCGGTGCCAGGGTTCGTTTGCAGCAGCATGTAATAGGTGAACACCGGCACCTGGCCCTGGGCTGCTGATTCGACGATGTAGCGGTTGGCGAACTCGCCGGCGGGCACCGTGGTCTCTTGCCAGGTCTGCCAGCCGCTGCCGGTGTTGACGCCCCCCGCGAGGTACTGGTAGCGGTACGAGAACGGCGCGCAGGCCTTGAGCGCGGCCGCCCCGCCTGGGGCATCTGCCAGCCCCACTCCCACGTGGGTGGGCAGGCCGGCAGGCAGGTCGGCGGCCTTCAGCGACACCCCCAGCGAAAGCCAGAGCACCCCAAGCAGGGCGTATCGGATGAGTCGGATCGGCATGGAAACCTCCGTCTGTGCCTGCGGATGAACTGGGATCTTCCGCGCAGGAAGTTGGCAGCATAGACGCCCATGGCGCGAGCCCCTGGCGCGGCCGCAGATGATCATGCGGGAATGGTCGCGACCTCGGACTACGGCTCAACCGCAATGCCACCTTCCCTGCGGCCCGTTCAACCGGGATGATCGATGCGTCCCCGGCTACCGGACGGCGCCTGCCCGATGATAGCACGGAATCGCTTGTTGAAATGCTGCGGATCCGCGAATCCGACCAGCCGGCCGATCTGGGCCACCGGCAGGGCGCTGGTCGCCAGGAGCACCCGCGCGCGCTCGATGCGCTGGACGAGGACATAGCGCGCCACCGTCATCGCGAAACGGTCGCGGAATCCGAGCGCTAGCCAGGCGGTGCTGACGCCGGTGCGCCTGGCCAGTTCCGCCGTGGTCCAGGCGCGTTCGGGATGATGGCGCACCAGCACCGCCGCGCGCTCGGTTGCGGCTCCACCGCGATCGCCATGGCGGGGCCGATCGCCCAGGCCGTGCATCCAGACCAGCAGTTCGAGGAGCGCGGCCCCGGCCGCCACCGCCTCAGGCCGATTTCCCGACCGGGCGCGATCGTGCAGGGCGGCGATACGCGCCATGCGTTCGCGGGCATAGGTCGCCGCCGGCCCGGCCCGGATCAGGATCGGCAGACGCACCTGGTCGCCGGTCACCGGTTCGACACTGAAGTGGCTGCACCAGTGGCGGCCAGGCGCATCCAGGTCGTAACTGGTCTCGCTGTGGTTCGGCGACAGGGTGATGGTACCCGGTTTGAGCTGATATTCCGTACCAGCGCACCGCCACCGACCACTGCAGTCATGAATATGCAGCGCGTGGGAATGCCGGTGAATGTACTGGTTGGAAAAGCCCTTCTGGTCGAGCGGGAAACGCCCGGCGACGAAAACCGTCGGAACGGAGAGGGCTAGGACCAGCGAATCCATACCACAGGCTAGCCGACCTCTGCCAGCCCGGAAGAGCCCCAGGCGCTAGGATGCGGGCATGAGCACCGGTTCTTCCTCCCGCACCACCAAGCCCAGCAAGACCACCGTGAAGCCACTCCTGCGCAAGCCGGCTGCCGCTCCTCGCGTGCGGAGGCCAACCGCCGCCCCGCGCGTCAGCAGCCCGGCCACCGCCTTCGCTAAGGACGGGTTCTTCATCGCTCGCGGACTCTTCGCTGATCGCATCGGCGACCTGGAACGATCCTTCGACCGCATCGTCGCCCAGTTGGCAACGAGCGGCGAGAACACCAACGCACGCTGGGGCGGCACCGCCAGCGATCAGGTCAACGGCAGCGGCCGGATCGTTACCCACACCCACAACGTGCAGATGTACGACGCGCTCTGGGCGACCCTGTGGTACGAACCGCGTTTCCTCGACCTGTGCGAGGCGTTCCTCGGCCCCGATCTGGCGCTGCACCACACCAAGCTCTTCCAGAAGCCGGCCGAGCGTGGCGCCGCCTTTCCGATGCATCAGGACTGGGGCTACTTCCCGGTCGAGGGCGACCGCTGCCTGGCGGCAATCGTGCATGTTTCCCGTGCCGACGAACAGATGGGCTGCCTGCGCATCGTCCCCGGCAGCCACCGCGCCGGGCGCATCGTCAACGCCAAGGGGGATGGGGATCTGACGGAACTTCAACGCCGGCATCCGCTGGAATCAGCCGTGCCCGTCCTTTGCCAGCCTGGCGACGTGGTGTTCTTTCATTGCCTCACCGTGCATGGATCCGGACTGAACACCCATCCCACCGAGGTGCGCAAGACCGTGCTCGCCCAGGTTTACGACGCGAAGACGGTGGCGACCCCTGGCCAGCATCACTACAACAGCCGGTTCATGCTCCGCGGCGTCAATCCCCGCATGACCCGCAGCAATTCCGACCATTGAAGGATCCTGCCATGTTGACCGGCCGCCAACGCCTGCTGCGCACCCTGCGCCGCGAACCCGTAGACCGCTTCCCGATCGATCTCGGAGCGCATTTTTCCACCGGGATCAGTGCCTTCGCCTATGAGCAGCTGCGTCGTCATCTTGGCCTGGACACCAATCGGATCGAAATCGTCGATACCATGCAGTTCCTTGCCCGCGTCGATGACGATGTGCGCGACCGCTTCCATATCGACACGGCTTTGCTGCATGCCGGTTGGCCGGCGACCGCACGCTGGAATCCGCGAGGGGCGCACCAGTTCACGGTGCCGGCTGCGTTCCACGCCGGAGCGGAACGCCTAGCCGATGGATCCTGGGTGGTACGCAAAGGGAGGCAGCAGGCCCGCCTACCCGATGGGGGATTCTTCTTCGACGGGGATTGGATCGGCTGGGACGACCTACCCGAATCCGAACGCTTCGCCCTTCTGGCCCAAGAGGCACGCCGCCTGCACGGACGCGACGACCCGGGCATCCTGCTGATGGGGGGATTCTGGGGCTTCGCCTCCGAGCATCCCGACTGGCTGATGCGCAGCGCCGAGGATCCCGAGCGGGTCTGCGCCGACAACGAACGCTCGTTGACCGAACAGCTCGCCCGGCTCGGCCGGTTGATCGACACGCTCGGCGACCTTGTGCAGGTGGTCGAGATCAACAGCGACCTGGGATCGCAACGTGGTCCGTTCATCGGGCCGAAATCCTGGTGCCGGATCTCGCAACCGTACATGAAGCGCTTCTGCGACTTCGTCCACCGCAACTCGGACTGGAAAGTCTTCATCCATTCGTGCGGCTCGATCCAGCCGCTCATCCCGCACCTGATCGACGCCGGCATCGACATCCTCAACCCGGTCCAGATCACCGCCGCCAACATGGATCCGGCCGTGCTGAAACAGCGCTATGGCGACCGCCTGATCTTCTGGGGCGGCGGCTGCGCCACCCAGGGCGTGCTCGATCGCGGTACGCCGGTTGAGGTCCGCGCCAACGTCCGGCACCTCGCCGGCATCCTCGGCGCTGGCGGCGGCATGGTCTTCAACCAGGTCCACAACATCATGGGCGACGTGCCGCCGGAAAACGTGGTGGCGATGCTCGACGAGGCTTATGCGGTCGCCATCGCCCCGGCACTGACCAGGGCCGTCTCTGGCCTCGGTGCCTGAAGTCAGCCTGCCTTCGGCACCCCGCCTGATTTGCCCCGCTGGCGCAGATCCAGCCACAGATTGTAAGCAGAAACGCCGGCCGGCAGCGCATTCTGGAGGATGCCGACGCTGTCGTTCTTGCCGAAGATGAAGTACATCGTGGTCAATCCCGCGCCGGCCAAGCTCATGATCCAGAACAAGGTGGGCATGGTGGCGTTGCCATGACGTTTGCGGTGCCAGGCTTGGACGAACCAACGCGCCGCGAACATTCCGGCTCCGACGAAGCCGAGAATTTTCCAGCCGGTGAGGCGGATGAAACCATCAAAGAGCACGGCATTCATCCATCCCGGTCCTTCCCAGAGCCAGCCGCGGTGCTGGAAGGTAGCCGTTTCGCCCGCCGCCATCGCCCCAGCAAGGAACAGCAGGAAGACGGCGGGCACGATCCAGCCGCCGCCGCGCGGACAGGTGGGATCGTCGAGGTGCTGCGGGGTGCTCATGGCGCGGCAGTGTCCTGAGCAGAGCGCCGGGGGAAGCCACCGCATGCTCGATGCAGGCGCTCAGAAAGCACCCGACCCCGGCCTTGCGGTCGGGGTCGGGTGGTGGCGGAGGCCGTCGATAAGCCGGGTCCTGTCGTGGACGGCCATTTCTCTGTGGTCCGCAGTTGCCTGCGGTCCTTTAGCACCCGATTCGCGCTCAGGCGGTGCGGGCAGCACCTCGCGCGGTCTGGGCTTGCTCCTGGTGGGGTTTGCCGTGCCGGTCGCCTTGCGGTTCCCGCGGTGGGCTCTTACCCCACCGTTTCGCCCTTACCCCGGATGTCGCCACCCGGGGCGGTTTGTTTTCTGTTGCACTTTCCCTAGCCTCCCGCCACGGAAGCCGGCTGCATTTGGCAGCCACCATGCCCTGCGGAGCCCGGACTTTCCTCGCCCATCACGCCCCGGTTACCCGGGAGGGTGGTGGACGCGGCCGTCTGGCGGCGCACGCCGTTTCTAGCGACCACAACGCTGTCCGCCACTGGCCCGGCACGGCGCGCAGCCCTGCCTGGCGCCGTCACCTCATTGCTGCCAAGGTGCAGACTCCAGGGTTTACCGGCAGGCCCCAGGCATAGCTTCCCGCCCGAACCCACATCGTAATCCCCAGGACCACCTGCCATGACCATCCTGCGCCAGATCTGCCCCACTCTCGCCATCGCGTGCGGAGTCCTCAGCAGCCTTGCGGCTGGCGAGGCACCGTCTGGCTGGCCTGGCTGGCGCGGACCGGCGGGCAACGGATTCAGTCCGGAAACTGGGCTGAACCAGGACTGGAAAGGCAAATTGCCCAAGACCTTGTGGTCGGTCACCCTGGTCGACAAGGGGTATAGCGGTGTCGCCGCAACGGCCGGGCTTGCGGTGCTCGTCGACCACGAAGGCAAGCAGGATGTGATCCGGGCCATCGATCTCGCTACCGGCACTGAACGCTGGCGCCACGCCTATGACGATGGAGAGAAGTACAACTACGGATTCAACCGGGCCACCCCGGCGATCGATGCCGGCAAGGTCTACGTCGCCGGCCGCTTTGGCCAGGTGGTCTGCGTCAGCCTCGCCGAGGGCAAACCGGTCTGGAATGCCAACCTGGTCACGGATTTCGGCGGCCGGTTCGGTCGCTGGGAAGCCAGTGGTTCGCCGCTTATCGACGGCGACCGGGTGGTGTTGATCGCAGGCGGGGAAAATGCTGCGGTGGTCGCTTATGACAAGTCGACCGGAAAGCCGGTCTTCAAGGGCGGCAACGACAAGGCCGCGAGCTATTCCAGCCCAGCGGTGGCGGTGATCGGCGGGGTGAAGCAGTACGTCGTGTTCTCTGCAACTCAGGTCGCTGGCGTCGATGTCACCACCGGAACGCAGCTGTGGTCGAGTGCCTGGGCGACCAAGCACGACTGCAACGCCCCAACGCCGATCGCCATCGGCGCCAGCGTGCTGATCGCCTCCGGGTATGACCACGGCAGCGCGCTGATCGACCTGAAGAACGGCACCGCGACGACGCGCTGGACGAGCACAGAATTCAAGCCGCACTTCAACACCCCGATCGTGCACGATGGTCACCTCTATGGTGCCACCGATCCCTACCACCTGGTCTGCCTGGAAATTTCCAGCGGTAAGGTGAAGTGGAAGGCCGATGGCTGGGGCAAGGGCGGCGTGGTTGGCTTCGGGAGTGCGTTCATCGCCGTCGACGGACGCACCGGTGACCTCGGCTTGTTCAAACTGGATCCGACGGCCTGCATCGAACTCGGTCGCATCCCGGTTCCGGTCAAGGGCCAGAACTTCTGGACCACGCCCATCATTGCCGAGGGGAAGCTGCTCGTGCGCTCCCAGACCGCCCTGACCTGCATCGACCTGAAATGAACCTAAAAATCGCAATTGCACCCCAGCTGCTGCGTTGGTCGTCAGTAGTCATTGTCAGGACGGGAGATTGTAGCCGCCTCCGAACGATGGCTGACATTAGGTCTCCCTTCTTGGCCAGGAAACCGTACGGCCTCACCCGTCCTGACGCAGCGCTGCCCAACTCCGTCCTCCCGCCTTGCATCTGGGGCGCACTTGCGATTTTTCCACGAACATTCTGGGGATGGGAAGATGGGGTTTGCCCGTATTCGGGGCTGAAGGCCATGGCGATCGCATCACCCATTCGGTGATCGAGAGGTTTCCACCACGTCATTTCCCCGCAAGTGTTTGCAAATGAAGGCGAGGGGCGAGGGTTCATTGCGATGTTTAGGGTGAACACCCAACTGGTACACCTCTGGTGCCAAAATGCCCGCTGCGTTGGTTCCGCCTGGCGTATGGCTATGGATGAGCCACATGCGTCCGATCCCGGATCTCGGGCGGACCCGATTCCGTGAGGTCCCCATGCGTCTGACCGTCTCATGCCGCTGCGCCTGCGCCGTCCTCGCGGTTGCTGCGGCGACCCTCGCAGAACCCGCCGCTGCCGCGCAGCAGATCGAGGTCATCCGACTGCGCGATCAGCAGAAGATCAGCGGCGAGTTGATCAGCGATGACGGCACCGTGCTACGGATCCGTCAGGCCTGGGTGGGCAAACAAGGCACGTCCTACCTGGAATGGCTGCTTAATCGTTCCGAGATCACCGGATATGAACTCTCACCTGACCTGGAAACCACCTACGCCGCGCGCAAGGCTGACGCCAAGAGCGCAGCGCAACTGCTTGCGCTCGCCCAGTGGTGCCGCGAACACGGCATGGCGGCGCGCAGCGCCGAACTCGCGATCGCGGCGCTCAAGCAGCAGGACGACTTGCCCGGCGCGGCTCGGCTGCTGGATGAACTCGGCTGGGTAAAGGTCGAAGATAAGTGGGTCAAGGAGGACGTCTGGCTCGCTGAAAACGGCAAGGTGCGCTACAGGGGCGAGATCATGACCACCGCCGAGGCGCAAAAACTGAAGGAACGCGACAAGCAGGACACGGCGATCGCCAAGAAGGAAACCGCGCTCGCCGCCCTCGACAAGGACCTCGCCAAGGCCGAACGCCGTCAGCAGGAGATCAAAGCGGAACGGGCGAAGCTCGCCAAACAGATCGCCGACCAGCAGGCCGGAGGCGGCAGGGAACCGAGCAGCCTCGCGCGCGCTGCCTTGGAGGCCGCAACCGCAGCCTACCGGGCCGAACTCGATCGCGACCATCGCGCGGGAGGAAACGGATCCAGCGCCCGCCTGGTGCAGCTCGAAACCGAGATGGCGGCCCGGCAACAGGAACTCAACCGCCTCCGCCAGGAAGCCGGCGATACGCGCACCGCCATTGCCGCCCTGCGCGCCCAGGACGCGACCCTGGCCGGCGAAAGCGCGGGTCTTGATCAGCAGATTGCCGATTTGCGTAAGCGTCGTCATGACGCGCAGAGGGACATCTCCGCCGCCAAATACTCCAGTCAGGACAGCGGCAAACCCAACGGCAACGGACCGGTCGCACCCAAGGAAAAATAATCCCGCCTGCGCTGACTTACCGGAAGCAATCCGGATGCGCGCGCCGGATCGACGCGAACGCTCCGCCGGCCCCGATGACGATATGATCGCTCAGCGGCAGTTCGACCGTGCGCCCGGCCGCGACCAGGCGGGCGGTGACGGCGCGGTCGCCGCCGCTCGGGCTGGGATCGCCGCTGGGGTGGTTGTGCACGGCGATGCACGACGACGCGCCAGCGCGCAGGGCGGCGCGGAAGAACGCCCGTACGCAGGCATCGGTGCCGTCGACATCGCCCTGACTGATCACGCGCGGTTCGCCGATCAGGCCGCAGCGCGGATCGAGCGGCAGGCACCACAGTTCCTCATGCGGAAGCTGCACCATCTGCGGCCCGATGAGCAGCGCGACGGCGGCTGCCTCATTGAGTTTCGGCCGTTCGCGCATCGCGGCTGACGCCAGCCGGCGCGCGAGTTCAAACGCAGCGGCGATTTCAGCGGCCTTCGCCGGGCCAAGGCCATCGAGTTCCGCCAGCGAACCGACCTCGCAGCGCGACAGGCCGACCAGGCCGTCGTGCTCGTGGATGAGCCGCTGGGCGAGGGTCAGCACGCCTTCATCGGCGCTGCCGGTGCGCAACAGCAGCGCGAGCAGTTCGTGGTCGTCGAGCGCTTCGATGCCGGACGCGAGCGCCTTTTCCCGGGGTCGTTCCTGGGCCGGCAGCTGTCCGACCCCGGTGAGCGCCCGGCGCGGTGGGTTGGCCAGCGTGGGAACTGGGGCCACGGCGGTGGCGAGGATCGAACCATACGCCTCGCGCGCCTGTCCTTCCCAGCCGCCGGGGCCGACTTCGCCGGCGCCGGTGAGTCGGCGCGACAATTCCAGCGCATCCCAATGCGGAATGCCGGCACGGGTCAGGGCATCGACGGTCGGTGCGTCGATCGCCACGGCGGTGGCCAGGGCGCGTCGGGCCGGTTCCCCGCGCTGGGCGATCCAGGCGGCCAAGCCGGCCTTGACCAGCCCGTCGCTGCCAAAGAACTTCCCCGCTGCGCGGGATTCCGGCTGCGCCGGAAGGGTCGGCTTCGCCGCCCCAAGTTCTTGTTTGTCCGGGGGCTGCTCGCCCCCGTAACGCGCCTCCGGCGCTCCCTCATGAGCAGCCTGACGGCTGCTCATAGCGGTTGGTTCCACCGCTGGGCCATGATAGCGACGCAGCCCAGGCACAGCACCAGCGCGATGATCAGCATGATCATCAGGCGGCGTTGCCGCGCATCGGCAGGATCTGGCAACGGTTCGGCCAGGGCGCGCGCCTGAGCCGTCGCGGTGGTGGCGACGAGGGTCTGTGCCGCGATGTCGCGCGCGGCATCCGTGAGATTTTCCAGCGAATCCTGGCCAGAGGCCACCGCTTGGCGCAACCCGTTCCAAGCCGCGTCAGCGGCCTCGTTCGCCATGCGGGCGCTCGCTGCAGCGGTACGCAGGCCAGGCAGTGCCTGTTCGGCAATCGGCGCGGCTTCGGGGTGCAACGTCAGCGCCTCGGCGGCGGCGACGTAGGCGTCGCACTCGCAGCGCGAGCCCAGGCAGGCATAGGCGGCCTGGCCCAGGGCGTGGATGCGCCCGCGATGGGCGCGGCGTTCCGTTGCGCCCGCCGGCTCGATCACGGCCGGTGGTGGCGGAACCTCGTAGGACGGGCCCTCTGGCAGTTCCGGTGCGAGACCGAGCAACCGCACCAGCCGTTGGCCGGCCAGGATGATGCCCGCGAACAGCATCAGGCCAGCGACGATGCTGGCGAACAGGATGGCGAGCAGCATGGGCGCGACCATGCCGCCCGGACGACGGCTGACAACCCGCAGCCCAGCTGCGCTCCCGGCCTGATGCAGTCCGCATCATTTGGTGCAACCGGATTTCCCTTGGTGGCAGACGGCCTTGGGCATTACGCTGCGCCACCATGAGCACCGCCATTCCCAGCATTCCCGACGCCGAACGCCTGGTCGCGCAGGTACGCGACCGTCTTCTTGCCGATCTCGCCGAGACCGCGCGCTGGTACCTGGCCGCGATGCCGGCGTTCTACTTCAAGACCATCACCGCCGATGAACGCGACCGGCACCTGGAACTCCTTCATGCGGTGCGCAGATCAGTTGCGCGCGGCGACGGCGATCCGCTGTCGCTCACCGACGACGGCGCGGCAGGAAAATTGCTGGTGATCGGCCGACCGGAACGCCACCGGCTGCTCGATGTCATCCACATGATCCGGGCGACGCCAGGCATGGCAGCGAAGCCCATCCACCGGGTCGAGCTCACCACCACGCGCGACCGCAGTCTGTTTCTGTGGGCGTTCTGCTACGGGCCGGGCACCATGCCCGAGCACAGCGATCTCGCGGCGCACCGCCGGGCGATCATCGCCGACGTCTGCGACCGTGATCTCAAATGTGAGATGAAAGCGAAACGCTACCTGGACGCGGTCGACCAGGGCTACCTTGCGCGCTCCACCGTGCCCCGCATCACCCGCCACATCCGCGCCTGGTCGCGGCTGGAAGTCGCCGAGGACGTGGTCGTGATGGCGGATGTCTCGGCCGAGGATCCGACCAGCGTGCGCCTGACCCTGGCGAGCGGCGATCTCGGCCCGTGGGAGGCGCTGACCCAGCTCGCGCGCGTGCTTGCGCGTCACCCGCTGGCGCTGACCCGAGGCTACCTCGATCTGGTGCCGGCGGTCGAAGGCGACGCCAAGGCCATCGTCACCACCGCCTACCTGGCTGCTGCCGGCCTGGTCCCCACCGGGCAGGGCGCAAAAGCCGCAACCACCCGCCCGAGCGACCACCAGGCCGCCGAGATTGCGGGCGATCTCGCCGCCATCCACCGCGCCTGGGACGACCGCCGCGCCGCGCGCTGGCTGGATGGCACCTATTCCCACGATGAACTCGATCTGCTCCAGGCCCTGGTCAGTGGGGCCGGACTGCTGCTCGGCCAGGACCAGCCCTTCCTGGATGTCGACGACACCGCCGACGAGGTGCTGGGCGACCAGAGCGACCTCTGCCGCCGGCTGTGCCAGTTGGTGGCGGCGCGTTTCCGGCCCGGCGCGACGGTCGCGCCGGCGGAATGGGAACGCCTCGACCGCGAACTCACCGCCGCCCTGCATGCCGTCGAACCGCGCAGCCAGGCCGCGCTGCTGGAGGCCATGCATGCGGTCGCGGCGGCGGTGCGCCTGACCAACGCCTTCCGCCCGGGCCGCCTGGGCATCGCGCTGAAACTCGATCCCGCCTGGCTGCCGGTGGCGCGCTTCCCGCACCGTCCGTTCGGCGTCATCCTGTTCAGCGGGCCGCACGCGCGCGGCCTGCACATCCGCTTTCGCCCCTCGGCGCGCGGTGGCCTGCGCCTGGTCGTCCCGGCCAATCCGGGCCAGTACGTGCGCGGGCGCGACCGCCAACTGCAAGAGGTCTACGACCTCGCCTGGGCGCAGCAGCTCAAGAACAAGGACATCCCCGAAGGTGGTGCCAAGTGCATCGCCCTGGTCGAACCCGGTCGCGATGCGGACGCGGCGGTGAAGCAGGTCGCTGACAGCCTGATCGACTTGCTGCTGCCCACCGAACTAGCGCCCGAAGTCGTCGGCCCGTTTGGCGGTGCGCACGAAAGCGCCCTGATCTTCCTCGGTCCCGACGAGAACATGACCCCGCCGCGCATCCAATGGATCGCCGAACGCGCGCGCCGGCGGCAACTGCCCAACCACGCGACGCTGATTTCGTCCAAGCCCGACGCCGGCATCAACCACAAGGAGTTCGGCGTCACCAGCGAAGGCCTGTTCACCTGGATCAGCGAGGTCCTGCCGCTCGTCGGCATCGGTCTCGACCAGGCGTACACGGTGAAGATGACCGGCGGCCCCGACGGCGACGTGGCCGGCAACCTGCTCAAGATCCTGCATCGCGAGCACGGAGCGCGCGCCCGCGTGGTCGCCATCGCCGACGGCGGCGGCGCGGCCCATGATCCGGCTGGACTGAACTGGGACGAGCTGCTGCGCCTGGTCCGCGCCGGCCAAGGCATCGCCGCGTTCGCGCCAGCGAAACTCAGCGGCCCCGGCGCCTGGGTCGCCCCTGCCAGCGACAAGCGCGGTGAAGAACGCCGCAACCGCCTGCATCTGGAGGTCGTCGCCGACCTGTTCGTGCCCTGCGGCGGCCGGCCGTGGACGATCGACGACCGCGCTTGGCCGCAATTCCTGACCGACAAGGGCAAACCCAGCGCGAAGGCGATGATCGAAGGCGCCAACATCTTCATCACCGACACCGCCCGCGCCGCGCTCGAAGACCGCGGCCTGGTGGTGATCCGCGACTCCAGCGCCAACAAGGGCGGGGTGATCTGCTCGTCCTACGAAGTACTTGCCGGCCTGGTCCTCAGCGACGACGAGTTCCGCGCCATCAAGCCGCGCTATGTCCACGATGTGATCGAACTCATCCGTTCCCACGCCCAGGCCGAGGCCAAGGCCCTGATCAGCGGCTGGAAGCGCCGCAACCGCCAGGTCCGCCTGAGCGAACTGTCGACGCAGCTCAGCGAAGAGATCAATCGGGTCAGCGGCCTGCTGGAGCCGGTGATCGCCGGCCATCTCGACGCCGACGACCTGCGCGACACCTGGAAGCGCCACCTCGAGGCGCACTGCCCGCACGTCCTGGTCGAACGCGCGCGCGACCGCCTGATCAAGGCCATCCCGCGCCCGCACCGCGTCGCCATCCTCGCCAAGCGCCTCGCCAGCCGCATGGTCTACAAGGAGGGCCTGACCTGGTGCCGCAGCTACGTCCACGAAGAGCACCTCTGGCACACCGTCGCCACCTACCTCCATGCCGAGACCCAGGTCCAGGCAGTCTGCTTCCACCTCGCCGCCGCCAACCTGCCCGGCGGCGACGAACTCATCCGCGTCATCGCCGCCGGCGCCCAGCGCGAACTGGTGCGGCGGCAACTTGGGCAGGAATCCTGAGGAAAACCATGGAAATTACTCAGTTATGTCTGAGTTGGCGATCTGCTTGTGATCCCTGATTGAGCGTGCCTCCGGATTGCCTCTTTAGGAAAACACCATGTCGCGCCGATGCATCTTGTGCCTCCTGATTCTGCTTCCGATCGCCTGCGCACATCGACTGGAAGATCATATTCCGGGTGGGATGGCGACTCAGCAGGAATCCGCCTGGCGCGCCTGGATCCTAGCGAATGGATATCAGGCGAAAGATCTCTACGTCGTGCTCCTGAAGCGAGACGTGTCGATGGATCCTGTTCGCTCCGCAGGCTTCTGTTCAATCATTGAGGCGTGGCGCGTGGTCAAAGACTACAAGGGCAACCTCCAGGATCGCGATGGTGTCGATCTTGTTTACTTTTATTCCTCCTTAGGAAGTCCCCCAATGGGACCTCAATTGCCTGGTCGTCGGCTCCACCATGGCGGCATGACCCTGGCCGTCATCGGCAAAATCAGGCCGGAATTCGCTAACGACAAGGTTCTCCCGTTTCGTCAGTCGATGTATGATCGAGGAGATTTCATCCTCTATGCTGATGCCTATTGGATGGAGATGCAGGATCCTGCGAAAAGAAAGCCTGCTGAAGACCGTCTGGTGGAGATGGAAAATAAAAGAAGGCGGGAAAGTCTATCGGGTTGGGACCGATTCGCCTTCCTGCGGGAGGCATGGTGTCGGGGAGGATCACCAGAATACCCGGCTGCACTCCGGGACGCAGAAGGATGCCTCGCCGCCATGGTCAAACAGGAAACATCATTCCCACAAATGGACACCGACTTCGGAAGGTACCTGGTCCCCTGCCTGGAAAAAGTCAAAGAAGGCAAGGCCATCCCCCGGGTGAACGATTTCGTAGTGCGGAAAACCGGACCGCCAGAACTCCCACGCCCATGATCGAAACCCAGTGACTCCTCTGGTCCGACGCATGGTGGAGATCGCCCGCTCCGAGATCGACCGCATCTACTACGGGCCGATGCCGGTCTGCTGAGCGGGCCGGACGTCTGGACCAGGCGCGGACGGCTCTAGCATCGCCGCCGTGCGCATCGCCATCATCGACTACGACGCCGGCAACCAGACCTCGGTCCAGCGGGCGCTCGCCCATCTGGGACAGGCGGCAGAGATCACCGCCGATCCCGATCGCGTGGTGGCGGCCGATCGGATCATCTTCCCCGGCGTCGGCGCGGCCGGCACCTGCATGGGTAACCTGAAGGGTCGCGGCATGGACCAGGCCCTGCGCGCGGCGGTCGCAGCGGGCAGGCCCGTGCTCAGCATCTGCGTCGGTTTGCAACTGTTGTTTGAGGCGAGTGAAGAGGACGGCGGCACGACCTGCCTGGGCTTGGTGCCCGGCCAGGTGGTGCGCTTCCGCTCGACGGATCCGGCGATCAAGATCCCGCACATGGGGTGGAACCAGGTCGCGTGGACGCCGGATGAGCCGATCGCGCACGGCATCCCGCCGCAGGCCGAGTTCTACTTCGTCCACAGTTATCACCCGACGCCAGGGCCCGGCGTCGCCACCATCTGCACCGCCGACCATGGCGGGCGCTTCTGCGCCGGCATCCGCGCGGGGAATCTGGTCGCGGTGCAGTTCCATCCGGAAAAAAGCGGCCGCTTCGGGCTGCAACTGCTGGGAAATTTCCTGACTTCTGGCTGACTTCTGGCTGACTTCTGGCTGACTTGCCTGCTGACCTGCCGGCATAGGTGCCGACTGACCGCGCCGCAATCCCAGCTCAGCGCTGGGCCAGCGCGCGCTGGATCGCCTCCTTGGCGAGGTCGATGACGCCGTCGTGATCGGCGCCTGCAACCGCGTGGAAGGTCACGAATCCGGGATGCGCCTGGGCCAGGCTGCGGCCCATCGCCACTGGGATGACCTGGTCCTGGTCGCCGTGGAAGATGACGATTGGTGGCGGCTTGGTGGTGGTAGCGAGTTCCATCAAGCGGGCTTCGTTGTCGAAGCGGTGCAGCAGAACGTGGCAGAGCGGCCAGCCGACCACGCGCCGGGCCATGGCGAGCATGGTGGTGAATGGGGCCACGAGAACGATGCGCTGCACCGGATGCCGGGCCGCGTGCTGGAGCGCGGTCGCGCAACCGAGCGAGTGGCCGAACAGGGCAAGGCGCGCCTCCACTGCTTCCGGCGTGAGTCGGAGGTGTGCCGCCAACGCGCGCATTGCCGCCTCCGTCACCGCCAGGATGCGCGCCGGATCCGGGTCGCCCTCGTTGGCGCCATAGCCGGGATAGTCGATGAGCAGGAATCCGGCCGAAGCGTCGGGCACCGTCGCCAACCACTCCGGCCATTGCAGGGCGGCGGTCGCATTGCCGCTGCAGACCATCCAGATCCGCTGCGGTTCTGCACCGCTTTGCGGCGGCATCCAGTACGCCGCCTGCCGGCCCTCGCCGGTCTGGAAACGCAGCGTCACCACCCCGGCCGGGATCTGGACCGGTTCAGCATAGCGCGGCGGATGGTAGATCAGGCGATGCTGGCAGCCTAGGAGGAGCAGCACCGGCGCCAGCAGGAGGATTGCCAGCATACGGGCAGCCCGCACGGCCCAGGTCCGCGGATACAGCAGGCGTCGCCAGAGAGGTCGAGAATCAGCGTCCATGTCAGATGCTGACGCTGCGTCTGCGACAGGTCAATGCGCGCCACGGAAGTCGGCTCAGGCTGCCGCAAAAGTCGGTTGGTGATAGCCACAGAGAGCACAAGGATCACATAGACTCAGAGATCCTGATTCGTGCAGACGACTATCCGCGAACTGAATAGGTAGGTTTTCACCAATAAATGACCGGACGTTTGATCATAGCAGCATTTCCAGCTTCCGTTCAGACGCCCTGCCGTCGGGATCGACCATTGAGACTTTGCTTCACCTTCAGTCGTCCCTACGGGACTGGCTACCTCCTTCCTACCCGTCCCGGGGTTGAAACCGGTTGAAACCCCGGGCTAACCTCACAGCGTCCCTACGGGACGCGCTGGGGATTGGCCATTTGCGTCGTCAAACTACAAAACCAGCAAAAACGCTTGCGTCTGGGACCGCCGGTTTGCAACCGGCCGCTGACCGCGAGGCGAGCCGGCCAAGGCCGGAGAGATGGTGAATTGCTGGATAATTGTGGTCGGCCTTGGCCGGCTCGCCTGATCACCCCGTACGAATGG
>CAMCMZ010000054.1 GCA_945876185.1 Candidatus Kuenenia stuttgartensis
GAGCTTATCCGACGAGCGAATGCCGCGATCATCTCCGTCATCCGATGGATGCTGAAGCAAAGACTGGGACGATGCTACCGGCGAAAGCCGCTGCATCCGTATGCAAGAACCCTGTAAAATTATTAGAAATTAAATCAATGCCATTGGGAGTTCGCCATCACCCCAATGCGGTGGCGCGGATGCCCGCCGGCAGTCGTAGACCACCGGGGAGCACCCACAGGCAGCAATTTCAGCAAGCCTTTGATGACTGAGCAGGTTCGGTGTGGCCGACAATGCATGACTGGCGCGTCGGTACAGCGACGCCAGATCGGGCCCGGGCGCGATCATCCCACGGTGGAAAGGTCTGACTATCGGATCGCGGTCCCATCCGGGACCATAGATCTCAATGTTCCACCCTTGCTCTGCCAGGCCGCACATCCAACGCACGGGTTCATCGCGGATGAGGACATTCCACAGAGCGCCGCGCAGGACGCGGTCGGCGATACCGTGCTCCTGCCCAAGCAGATCGATCTCGGGGCTGGTCAGCACCTCGCCGGCACGGAGCCGTTCATCTAGGGTTGCGAGGAACCTGGCCTGGGACGGATGCGATGGGTCGTAGGACTGATGGGCCCGGTATGATGTCCCCACGAAGACCATGGTCCGCTCCTGGCGGGGCGGACCTCCCTCGGGACGGAAGACGGTCGTGTCGATGCAGCCGTGTTGGCCGCGCTGACGCTCAGGGGGCAGTCCCTTGGCGGTGAGCAGGGGGCGGAAGCGCTCCGGATCCAGGCTGTAGACCAGGTCGTTGTCGCGCCAGGGCAGGCACGGTTCGCTTTCCTTCAGAGCCGGCATGCGATCCTGCCACCAGACCACGTTGGCGGTCGCCGGATGGAGCGCCTGGTTGTTGAGGTAATTCACGCTGATCACTAGGTGCGGCTGGAAGGTCAGGAGCGACTTGCTGACCTGATAGCCGCTCATGGCCTCGACGTCGGATGGCTCGATCAGGAAAAGGGTTTCGTGCCCGAGTCGCGCCAGGGCTTCCAGCACTCCCCTGGTCGCATGCTGCATTACCATGGTCGATCGGCTGCCCCAACCCATGACGCGCAGGCGCCCGGCCTGGCGTGGTGGCGGCGGTCGGGATCGGATGGCAGCAACATTGTAATGATAATAGGACTCACGTCGCTCGGATGCGGCCTTCAAGCAGGCGAGGATGTCGGAACCCAAGCGCTGCTGGAGGCCAGTGGAAAACGATGTGGGCATCACGATCAAGGTGGGCAGGCGCAGATGCGTGGTCGCGAAAAATTCCAGCATGGAGGTCGGGGAAACGTGGACGAGATTGGGCAGCGATTCTAAGAGCGGTTCTTGGCTCAGATAATAGCAGACCTGGAGCCCAGTGACGGCCTCGGTCATCTGCACCCGGTTGGCGCATCGCGCCGTCTCCAAGGCAAGTCTTGGTTCAAGGAAGATGGCGTCCTGGTGCAGATGTTCGACGAGGTTGGCCATGATTCTTAGACCGCAAAGGAAGTCATTGCAATCGCGGGGGCCAGGGTGGTGTACTGCCAGCGATTCGCCAGCGTTATCGACGCCGTTCCGATCGGGAAGACGCAGTCGTGGGAATCGTCGCGGTAGAAGCGCGGTACGATGAACAGGATGCGCATGGTCTCGCCCGGCCGGGTCGGGTTTTCGTCGTCGGACCCGGGATTCCGATGGCAAAGCAAGCCGCGCTCCAATTCCAAGAATGGCTCGGCCTGGCAGCCCCAACGAGGAGGAAATGGTGAGGTATCTCAACTTTCCCAATGAATCCGGCACCTGCGCGGATGTCCAGGATTCCTGACGGGATGGTCGCCGTTAACGGTGCTGTTCATCCTGGCCACAAGGACGCGGCGCATCGCAGCGTGGGCGTCGGCCGATCAAATGGGCAACGAACACGAATCGCCCTGCCCCGCAACGAGCGCTGGCAATACGTCCGTTTTCGAAACATTCCTATCGAAAAAAAAGGAAAATTGCAAGTGCGCCCCAGATGCAAGGCGGAAGGAGGGAGTGTGGCAGCGCCGCGTCAGGACGGGTGTGGCCTCACGGTCACTTGGCCACCGAAGCGAGACTTGATCCCACCATCGTTATTGGGCGGTGGGAACCACCCGTCCTGACAATGACCACCGACGACCAACGCCGCAGATGGGGTGCAATTGCGATTTTTTAGAGCTTCAACCCCGCCACCGTGACCAGGTTGCGCAAATCGTTGTCGAGCAGTTCGGCGCGCAGGGCGAACCAGGCTCCGGGGCGGTTGATCAGGTCGTTGACGCCGGCGGATACCACGACGCGGTCCCAGATCCGGTATTCGGCGGTGGCGCGGACCAGGATGGCGCCGGGTTCTTCATAACGGCGGTCGCTTTCGGCCCGGGTGAAATCCTTGCCGCGGGTCAGCAGGACCACTGAGAGGCGGTCCTGCCAGAGCGGGACCTGGACATAGCCGCCGAGTTGGCTGTTGATGACGCCGCCAGCAACCGTCAGGCCGTAGTGCTGGCCACGGTCGCTGGGGAAGAAGCGCCAGCCGATCAGCAGGTCGACGTCCAGGTTGAACTTGTTGGGATCGTCACGCGCCGCGTCGCGATCCTTGGGCGCGGAGCGGTAGCCGATGCCGCCGGTGTAGAACTTCCAGGGCTTGGGCTCGATGCGCAGGTAGGCGTGGGCCTCGTAGGCGCCGGTGTTGGCGTCGCCGCCGCCCATGAGGCCCGCATACAGTTTGACGTCGCCCATGCCCTGGGTGACCGGCTTGACCTCTTCCAGGCGACTCTGGAAGGAATCCAGCGCCAGGACGCCTTTTTCATGGATGGTGTCCTCGAAGACCAGTTTGCCGACGGTGCCTTTGCCGGCGGCGATCTGGTCGGTGACGACCTGAAAGTTGGCGCCGATGTGGTCGAGGCGTTCACTGAAGCGGGCGACGTTGGCGAGGGTGGTGCGCACGTTCGGCCGGTTCTCGGCCACGGTGTCGCGGATCTCGCCCGCCGCGCCGCTGATGCGGTCGGCCATGCCGGGCAGCTTGGCGACGGTGGCCTTCAAATCAGGGCGGTTCTCGTTCACCGCGTCGCGCACCTCGCTCGCGGCGCCGGCCAGGTTGTCGGCGACCTTGGGCAGCTTGGCGACGGTGGTTTTCAGGTTGGGCCGGTTCTCGTTCACCGCGTCGCGGATCTCGCCGGCGGCGCCGCTGACATTGGCCACCGTGCCGGGCAGGCGGTCGATGGACTCCTTCAACTTGGGGCGATTCTCTTTGAGGATCGCCTTGGCTTCCTCGGCCAGTTCACCGAAACGGGCGGCGGCGGTGCGGATGGTGCTGATCGCATTGCCGATCTCGGCGCGGTTGTCCTCGACCAGCTTCTGCAACGCGGCGATGACCTCGTCGAGGCTGGCGGGATCCTGGCCGAGGCGGCCGACCAGCAGTTCCTTGGTGATCGGCACGCCGCCGCGCGCGAGGATTTCCAGGGCCGAGCCGCCAAGCATCTGCTGGCTGATCGCGAAGCGGGCGTCGTTGTCGATGAGCACGCTCGCCCGGCGTCGGGAATCGACGGAAAAGCGCACGCGCACGCGCGGCTTGCCGGCATCAAGGATCGGCGCCACTTCGGTCACGGTGCCGATACGCACGCCGTTGTAGTTGACCGCGTCGCCTTCCTTCAACTTGGCCACGCGCGGGAAGTTCAGATCAAAGTCCCCGCCACCCGGACTGACCTTGTTCACCATCAGGGTGAACCACAGCAGCAGGGCGAGGCCAAGGAAGAAGAGCAGGCCGACTTTGACTTCGCTCGACATGGGCTAGTTCCCTCCGCCTGCGGCCGCAGCCACGCCGGACGGCTGACCTGCGGGCGCGTGGCCCACGGGCGCGTGGCCTTGCAAGTAGGCCTCGGTGAGGGGGCCCTGGGTCGAACCGGTGAGCATCTGCCTGAGCACGGGGTTTGCATCCTGCCGGATGCTCTCGCGGTTGCCAACGGCAATGATTCGGCCGAGGTACAGCATGGCGATGCGGTCGGCGATCCTGAACGCCGCGTCGAGATCGTGGGTGATCACGATCGAGGTCACGCCGAGCTGCTTTTGCAGGTCGAGGGTCAGTTCGTTGACGCCGTTGACGGTGACCGGATCCAGGCCGGTGGTCGGTTCGTCGTAGAGGATGATCTCGGGTTTCTGGATGATCGCGCGCGCGATGCCGACGCGCTTGCGCATGCCGCCCGACAGGCTGGCGGGCTTGAGGTGCAGAATCTCCTGCGCCGGCAGGTAGACCCGTCGCAGGGCTTCGACTACGCGTTCGTAGACCTCATTCGCCGGCCGGCGGTCGACCTCGACCAGGGGCAGGCCGACATTTTCCAGCACGGTGAGCGAATTGAGCAGCGCCGCGCCCTGGAACACCACGCCCAGGCGGCGGCGGTAGACGGCGACCTGGTCGGGGCCGGCGGTGCCGAGGTCGATTTCGCCGACGGCAAGCCGGCTGCCGCTGTCGGATCCGGTCGCCACGGAACCGGCCTGGGCCGGCGATGCGGTTGGCGGCGCGGCAACGTGGATGGTGCCGGCATCGGCGCGCAGGAAGCCCATCAGGTGCTTGATCAGCGTCGTCTTGCCAGAACCGGAACCACCGAGGATCACCAGGGTCTCGCCCCGATAGACGTCGAGCGTGACGCCACGCAGGATGCGGCGCTGACCGAACGACTTGTTCACGTCGCGGATGCGGATCAGCGCCTCGCGGCCTTCCGGCACTGGGGCGAGCGGCGCGGCGGCCTCCCAGCGCTCACGCGTCCATTCGCCCCCGGCGGCGTGGGTGACGGACTGGGCGCGCAGGGTGCGGTCGGTGGCCATCAGCGCACCCAGTTCTGGATTGCCGCGAACGGCACCAGGATGAACCAGGTGATGACGAGATCGGCGAAAAGCACGAAGATCACGTTCAGCACCACGCTGGTGGTGGTCGAGCGGCCGACGCCTTCGGCACCGTCGGTCGTGTTCAGCCCCCGGTCGCAGGCGATGGTGCCGATGATCGCCCCGAACACCGCCGCTTTGAACATGCCGGAGACGATGTCGGTGGCGGTGAGCGCGCCGCTCAGGCTGTTGAAGAATTCCGATGCGGGCTGGTTGAACAGCGATCGGGTCGCGACGAGGCCGCCCAGCACCCCGACGCAGTCGGCGACGACGGCCAGCAAGGGCATGGCGATGACCAGAGAGAGGATGCGCGGCATGACCAGGTAGCGCACTGGATCGATCGACATCGCGCGCAGGGCGTCGACCTCCTCGTTGACCGTCATGGTGCCGAGTTCCGCCGCGTAGGCCGCTCCGACGCGGGATAGGATGATGATCGCCGCCCACATCGGTCCGAACTCGCGGCAGAAGGCCACCGAGATGATTCCGCCGAGCTGGTTCGTCGCGCCGAAGGTGTCGAGCGTCTTGCCGACCTGCATCGCGAGGATGCCGCCGGTCATCGCCGCGATCAGCGACAGCACGAACAGCGAGCCGAATCCCGCGTTTTCAAGCTGGCGGATGATCAGCGGCAGCGAGCGCCCGGCCTGTTTCAGGTGGCCGACCGCATCGACGAACAGGATCACCGCCCGGCCGGCGGCGAAGGCGCGCTGGTTGACCGAGCGGCCGGTGGTTTCCAGCACGACCGTGCCGCTGTGGGTGGCGAAGCGATCCATCAGCCAGCTGTTGCCGCGCCCGGTTGGCGCGCTGCGCACGGGCGGTGGGCGCGACGGTTGCGAGGGCGGCGGTGCGGATGGAGACGGCGACGACTCAGCCATTGCCTGACCTCAAAGGAATACCAAGGAGCGCCAAGGCAATCAGGGTCTTCGCATCGAAACGCTGGCCGGCCGCAAGCATGCCCGGCAGGTCGGCCAGCGAAACGAGTTCGCGTCGCACGAGTTCGCCCGGATCCGGCGCCGCAGTGCCGGGCGTCAGGTCTTCGGCGCGGTACAGCATCATTTCCTCATCCGACACTCCGACCGCTGGATGGAAGCGCATGATTTCGCTCAGCCGGCCGGCGCGGTAGCCGGATTCCTCCTCCAGTTCGCGCATCGCCGTGGCCTCTGGCGCCTCGCCCGGCACGCGGGTGCCGGCGGGGATCTCCAGCGTCCAGCTGCGGATGCTGTAGCGGAACTGGCGCACCATCAGCAGCAGGCCGGGTTCGGGCTCGGCCAGGATCGCCACCGCGCCGGGGTGGTGGATGACCGGGCGCTCGACCTCGCCGTCCGGGGTGGCGTAGACCTCGTCCACCAGAGCGAATTTCGGACCACGGTAGCGTTCCTGGCCGCGCACGAAGCTGACGGCGGGATCACCAGCGCTCAGACGGGCGGACATGGGCAGACAAGTAACCGCCTGCATCCGCTCCGCAACAGCGACGGGATGATGTTTCGCGTTCGAAAGCGCGGTGGAGCGCTGGTTTTCCGGTGCTCTCCCGGGCGCTCCGGGCGGACGGAGGCGACACCGCCGTGGTTCAGGATTCGACCCGGCCTGACCGGCCCGGTTGCGCCACTGCCGTCCAGGCCACCATCCCGGCATGATCCCAAACACCTGCCGCGCCGCCCGCCTCGAACGCACCGGACCCATCGCCGAGGTGCTTGCCCTCGCGGAACTGCCCTTGGCCGCGCCTGCGCCTGGCGAGATCGCCGTGAAAATGCGCTGGGCCCCGGTCAATCCGGCCGACATCAATTTCGTCGAGGGCATGTACGGCAAGAAGCCCGAACTGCCCGCGATCGCCGGCCTGGAGGGGGTCGGCGAGGTCGTGGCGCTCGGGGCTGGCGTAAACGGGATCGGCGTCGGGGATCTGGTGCGCCCGGTCGATGGGGTCGGCAGTTGGCGCAGTTGGGCGGTCGCCCCGGCCGAACGATTCCATCGCCTGCCGCGCCTGGCTGATCTGCGCCAGGCGGCGATGCTGGGCGTCAATCCCGCCACAGCCTGGCGACTGCTGCATGATGTCGTGCGTTTGCAACCTGGCGACTGGGTGGTGCAGAACGCGGCGAATTCCGGGGTCGGCCGCTGCCTGATCCAGCTCGCGCGTGCGCTTGGCCTGAAGACCGCCAACCTGGTGCGACGGCCGGAACTGATTCCGGAATTGACCGCGCTGGGCGCCGATCTGGTCGTGCTTGACGGCAAAGATGCGGCTGCCCAGGTCGCCACCGTCTGCGGCAAGTCCGCGCCGCGTCTGGCGGTGAATCAAGTCGGCGGCGACAGCGCTTTGAATCTCGCCAAGATCGTCGCTGCCGGCGGCACCGTGGCGACCATCGGCGCGATGGCGCGCCAGCCGGTCAATGTCCCCGCCGGCCTGCTGATCTTCAAGGATCTGCGCTTCACCGGCCTGTGGGTCACGCGCTGGTACCAACAGGCGCCGGCGGCCGAGCGCGACGCGATGCTGGCGGCGCTGGGCGCGCACGTCGAGGCCGGCCGGCTGCTCCAGCCGATCGAGGCCGAGTATCCGCTCAGCCGCCTAGCCGAAGCCATCGCGCACGCCCGGCAGGACCGCCGGGGCGGCAAGATCCTCCTCGATTGCCAGGGCTGATCCCGTCCGGCGTGGTCATCCGCAACGTTTCCGAGCCTGACGCTGGCGGCGGCCCAATATCCATGTGCTTTTCCTAGTCAAGAAGCGACTTGAATTTTGGCCTCCGGGTGCTAGCTTGCTCCCGCTTTCCGCAACTCCCAGGCGACCGGGCGGTCCGGGTCATCCAGGCCCAGCCGGTCTCCGGCCAACGCCAAAGGAATGGCGGAGCAAGCGTCCTTTCACAACCCCACGACAGGAAACCCCATGCCCATCGCCATCCGTGCCACCGAGGAAGCCATCATCCGCCTGCTCCGCGCCGGCCATCCGCTCCCGGGAGACGTGGTCAACCGTGAACTCGAGACCCGCCTGCCTGTGTTCCAGAGCGTCGAAGCCGTCCCGGTCAAGAACTACGGACTCGAAGGCACCAGCCGGATCGTGGTGGCACGTGGGCGCAAGGATGTGTGGTTCGTCGACATCAAGCGCCGCTCGGCCAAGGTCACCGCCAAGGATGGCGAGGCCTTCATCGACATGCGCGACAAACTTCAGTCCCGCTACCCCGGGCAGAAGGTCACCGGCTGGCTCGTCACCACCGCCGATGTCGATGACAAGGCGAAAACCCTGATCAACGCCAAGGAATGCTTCGCCACCGCCGGCGCCGCCAAGCGCTGAACAAAAATCGCAATTGCGCCCCACCTGCTGCGTTGGTCGTCGGTGGTCATTGTCAGGACGGGTGATTGGCGCCGCCCCCGAACGAGGGTTGGCGTGAGGTCTTCCTTCGGGGCCAGGCAGCCGTATGGCCTCACCCGTCCTGACGCGGCGCTGCCACACTCCCTCCTCCCGCCTTGCATCTGGGGCGCACTTGCGATTTTTGCCGGCCTGATTTGGCGCCACGGTTTTGACGCTGGTCGGTGTTGCCAGCGCTCAAAGCACTGAAAAACCTAGACGCTTGTGCGAGATTTAGGCTGAATGGCCGGGTGGACGGAAGTCACTTCGCTTCCGGTTTCGCCTGAGGTTTCGCCTCGCCAGCCGCTGCTGGAGCGGGTGAGGTCGGTTCGGCAGGCGCCGTCTTCGGCCACCATGACGGACGCCACTGCCGTTGCTCCGGCGTCAGGCAGAACCACGCGACGGTCAGCAGCGCTATCAGGACCAGCAGGGCCGCGATCCTTTGCCGGCGGCGTATCGCGGCCTTGTCCTCGAACGGATCGCTGAGATTGCGCAGCAGACTTGGCGGTACCTTGCGCCCCTGGGTCAGCGAATTTCCCAGCGGAATGTTGATCTTCACGCGGCCGTTGATGGCCCAGCCACAACCTTCCAGGAGCGGTCCCAGGCTGCGCTGATGCAGTTTGAGCCCGGCGATGACCACCGATGGGATCGAGATCGCCGCCATGATCGCGAGCAGGCCGACCGGCAGCCAGGGACCGAGGCCGAGCAGTGCCGCGTAAACGGTGGCGAGCGCGGTGCCGATGGCGCCGAAGGCGATGCCGATCGCAGCCACCGTGCCGATGTCGATCTTGCGCGGGACGTTCTTGGCGGTCGTGTCAACGTGCGCGGTCGCGGCGGCTGCGCCGACCAGTTTGCTGTCGACTGCGGTAGCCGCATCGGCGGCGCGTTTGGCGACCTGCTCCTCGATGAAGCGGAGCAGCTTCTTGTAGGGAGACCAGAAGGCCTGGCCCAGGCTGATCGGGTTCTCGACGATCTTCACCACCGTGGCATCCCAGTCGCGGCCGCGCCGGTCGTAGAACACCCCGTTGCGGCCAGGCATCAGGTAGTCGCTGTCGCCCTGGGTAACGGCGGCGACGATGTGCAGCTTGTCGCAGCCGATGCGGGTGCAGGCCAGATAGGCGAGATGCACCCGCCCCATGGTGGCGATCGCAGCATGGGCGTCGGGGGCTTCGACCTTCAGGCACAGGTCGAAGCTGCGCTGGTCGAGGTAGAGCTTGCCGGCCTGGAACACCGCTTCGCGGTCCGGGTCGTAGAAGTCGGTGAAATTGAGGAAATTGCGCAATAGCACGCCAAGGTCGCGGTGGTAGCGCGCGGCTCGTTCGACCGCGACCAGCCCCGCCAGTTCAGCGGCCATCTCGAGGTCGCGGGCGATCCCGGTCGTGATGGCCGACCGCGCCGGTGCGGCGATCAGTTCGCGCACGCGAATGATGCCCAGGGCCTCGACCGTCGCGCCCTGCTTGGTGGCGAGCCAGGTCGCGTAGGGGGCGAAGCGGGCGCAGAGCGATTCCCAGTCGTGCTCGCTGAGCGCCGACGTTGCCGGACCCAGCAGGGGCGTGACGACCTCGGACCGGAAGGTCGTCATCGCTTTCGTCCAGGCCGGATTGATGCCCTCACCGAGTTCGAGTGATTGGCCCGGGCCGATCTGGCGCAGCGGCAGGCCGGCCAGTTCCGGCGCGTCGGCCGTCAATTCGCGCGCGGCCAGCGGCAGGTATTCCGCCTCGGGCCGGTTGGCGGCAGCCAGGGCCCGTGGATCGAAGGCGGCCAGGCGTCCGCGCACGAACCAGTCGTCGATCTTCGCCTTCACCGCCAGAAAGGCGGTATGGGCGGCTGGCGTGCGTTCGCCCAGGATGAGCGCAGCGTCGCCGGTCGTCCACCAGGCGGCGTAGGCTTCGCAGGCGGTGAAGAAAGCGTCGCAGCGCGCCTGGTCGATGCCGGGCTTGCCGTTGCGGTCGAACACGGTGCCGAAGCAGGTGGCGATCTCGCCAAGGACGGTGCGCAAGGCCGGATCGGGGTGATCCTCTGGGACCACGATACCGTCGCCGTTCGCATCCGAGGCCGCGAAGATCTTCCCGGAATCGCTGGCTTCGGCGACGGTGATCACCGTGGCCTCGGGCTTGCCGAGATTCGCCAGCACGCGTTTGCACGAGGCCAGCAGCTTGCTGCCCTCATCATTGGCGCTGGTGATCAGGTCGAGCGGCAGGCCATCGGTGCCGACAAGGATCGCCTCAGGGCGTTGCAGCACCCGGCAGATCCACTGCACGGCGGTGATGACCTCGGGCACGCGCACCCTGCCATCCCCATCGGTGTCGATGAGAGCCAGGGTTCGCTCGTCAAATTCCAGGCCCTTGACCGGGCAGCTCAGGGCGACCCAGAGCTTCTGATCAAGTTCGTGGAGGTGCCTGAGATCGTCGGCGCTGGTCAGCCGGATCTGGTCGAGGCCGCCGCTGCGGAAGAATTTCCAAGGGTGGGACATGGCTCAGTCCTAGCCGGCCGTCGTGCTTTGCGCCAGTCGCAGCGGCGCAGCACTACAACGAATGTCTGGATCGGCACCGCGGTGGAACGACGGCTACGCCAACGCGGCCCCATAGGCCGAGATGACCAACTGACCCATGACCTCGCGCGCGTGGCGGTTGCGACAGCGCAGGCGGGCGTTGCCCGCGAGGCGGTTCAGCAGGCCGGGTTCATCGACCAGTCGCACCAAGGCGGCGGCGGCGGCAACGGAGTCGTCTTCCGGGAAGAGCAGGCCGTCGACATCGTCATCCACCAGATCGCAGTTGCCGACCACGTCGCTCGCCACCACCACCGCCCCGTCGCGGGCGGCCTCGATGAGCGACAACGGCATGCCTTCCCAACGGGAGGTCGACAGGTAGCAGCCGGCCTGGCGCAAGGCGATGGCGGGATCATCCGTGGGCGGATGGCAGCGCACCCGGGCGCTGAGATCGAGCCCGGCCACCAGGCTACGGAAGGTGCGGTCGGCGATGCCCTCGCCATAGAGATGGAACTCGAAGTCGCCGAGCCGACCCCAGGTGCGCAGCTGGTCGGCGATGGCGAGCAGCAGTTCCGGATTCTTCTGGCGGTTGGCGCGGGTGAAGCTGACCACGCGCAGGATCTTCTTTTTCTGTTCGCCGCGGCGGCGCAGGGAAGATTCGCTCGGTCCGCCGGCGGTATCGATGCCGTTGGGCACCAGGATGAGGCGGCCGGCGTAGGCGGGATAGCGCGCCAGTACCAGATCCTGTTCGCCGCTTGAGACCGCGATCGCACGGTCGGTCCAACGCGCGAGCAAGCCTTCGACCTGGCCGTACAGGCGGTGCTTGATCGAGGTGGTGCGCGGGATGCCGTGGAAGGTGTGGATGCTGCGGGTGCGGGTCAGCGCCCGTACCAGGCGGCCGTAGACTCCGGCCGACATGCCGTGCGAATGGATGATGTCGATCCGGTGCTGGCGCACGTAGCGGGCCAGGCGGACGACTGCATCGGGGTAGATGCGCCGGTGCGGGATGGCGACCAGGCGATGCTCGCCGATCGCGTCGGCGTAGCGGTGCCAGTACACGCCATCGGGCGGGCAGGCGACGTGGGCGTCGACATGGCCGATGGTGCCGCGTAGCAGATGGAGGATGTGCTCTGGCCCACCACCGTGGTCGGAACGGCCGGTGATGTGCAAGACCCGCGCTATGGGTTGTCTGGCAGGTGTCGATGATCGGTCGGAGGCGCTCACGGTCGGCTTATATAGCCCACAACCAGGGGGTTGGCAATGGTTGGCGATTGGAACGCCTGGAAGTGCACCTACGGGTGCCGCCATCGGTAGCCGGAGCAGTCAGTGATTCGCGACTCCTCGGGCGATTGAGGAGTGCTTTACGCGGCGCCCGATCGGCAAACCGAGGTTGGCCTTGGCCCCGGATTTGCGGTATGGTCATGCAAGCCATCTCGCCGTCACCGGGCGTCGTGTTCCGCGACGTCCGTCCGGCCTGGCCTGGGCACATGTTCACTATCCTCGGCATTGTCATCGGTCTCATCTGCATCTTCACCGGGTTCGCCCTGCACGGGGGCAATTTCGGGGTGTTCGTCGCTGCCTGGACCGAATACATCGTTATCGGCGGTGCCGCGGTGGGCATCTTCCTCGCCGCCAATGGCATGGATGTGATGATGAAGTCGATCGCAGCCGTGCTTGGCATCCTCAAGCCGGACCCTTTCACCAAGGCGGAGTTCCTTCGCCTGCTCACCCTGCTCTATCAGATATTCAACGTCGCCCGCCGCGATGGCCTGCTCGGGATTGAGGCCCACCTCGAGGATCCGCACAAATCGAAGATCCTGGGTTCCAACCACGTCTTCAGCCACAACCATCACGCGTCGTCGTTCTTCTGCGACACCATGAAGGTCATCGTGTCGGGCGGGGTCAAGCCGCACGACCTCAGCGACATGATGGAGATGGACCTCGACCAATCGCACGCCGAGCAGGCCATCATCACCGACGCGATCCAGAACGTGGGCGACGCCATGCCGGCGGTCGGCATCATCGCCTGCGTGCTGGGCGTGGTCATCACCATGGGCAAGATCGGCGGTGAAGCGGCCGCGATCGGCTATGCCATCGGGCTCGCCCTGGTCGGCACCATGGTTGGTGTGCTGGCAGCCTACTTGATCTTCTTCCCGATCACCCGGGCCATCTCGCTGCGCCAACGCACCGAAGCGCAGTACCTCAACTGCATTCGCCACGCGATCTTCTCCTTCGCGCGCGGCGAAGCGCCGATGACCTGCATCGAGTTCGCCCGCCGCAACATCGACCCCAGTCTGCGGCCGGAATTTGGCGAGATGGAAAAGACCGTCAAAGCCGCGGCCAAGGCCTGAAGGCTGAATCGTCATGGCCGAAGAACAGCCGATCATCATCAAAAAGAAGAAAGGTGGCCACGGCGGCCACCACGGTGGCGCCTGGAAGCTCGCCCTCGCCGACCTTATGACCGCGATGATGGCGTTCTTCCTGGTGATGTGGATCGTCGGCTTGGACGTGCAGACCCGTTCGGGTCTGGCGGAATACTTTTCCAATCCGGGCGCCTTCCGATTCGACACCCAGTCCAGTCCCTACTTGCTCAAAATGGATGGCCGCCCGCCGCTGATCAATGCGACCATCGAGCGGACTTCGCGTAAATCGTCGAACGTCGATGTCCAGGCGGCCGAGGCCCTGGCGAGCCGCATCCGTACCGCGCTGCGCGTCGATGCGCGCTTCAGCCAGGTGCAGGATTCAGTCGACGTGCGGGTGAGCGACGATGGGCTGATGATAGAATTCATCGAAACCAGCACCGGACTGCTCTTCGATCCGACTTCGGCCGTGATCAAACCGCTGGGCCAGCAGCTCATCCAATCCATCGTGCCGATCCTGATCGGAGCCAACCGTGGGTTGGAGATCCGCGCCCATACCGACGCCCGGCTGATGTCAGATCCCAAGCAGGTGCGCTGGGAGCTGGGCAGCGAACGCGCCGGCGCGGTGCGTCGGTTGCTCGCTGGCGGTGGCATCAAACCGGCCCTGTTCCGCAAGGTGGTGAACCTGGGACCGACCGTGCCGCGCTTCGCGGAATCCCCCAGCACGGTGCAGAACAACCGCATCGTCATCCTCATCCCGTTCGACCTCGAATGACGTCTGCTTGCAGGATTCAAACGAAGGATGGTCGGTTGCGGCGGCAGGTCGGTCAGGGCGGTGGATCCCCAGAACCTGGAATTCCTGCCGAAACCCCAGCAGATCGAACTTTCGCACCGGAACATTGCAGAGTATGCTTGAAACGGAGGAAATTGCGTGGATCTGCATCTGAGCATCACCCCCGACCACCGCCAGGCGGTGCTGAGCCTTCCTGCAGGTCGGCATTTCCCGGTCGAGATGCTCAAACAGTTGATCCAACGCAGCGGCATCACGCACGGGCTGATGCGCGAGGCCCTGGTCGAGGCCGGCCGGACCGTGAATCATGACCGTGAGATCATCCTGGCTGAAGGCGAAGATCCGACTCCCGCCGTCCCTGGGGAGATAGATCCGCCGATCCCCGCCGGCGCCAAACCCCGCCGGCTCGGCAAGGACGAACGCATCGGGCGTTGGATTCCGCCGGTCCCGGCGCAACCCGGCATCGGCGTGGACGGTACCGAACTGCCCGCGCCGGCTGATCCACCCACGACCGGCATTCTGGGCCTGGGGCATGGCGTCCGGCACGAGGAATCCGGCGAGATTTTCGCCGCGCGCGACGGCGAACTGAGCCTCACCCCGGAACGGATCCTGGCGGTGCTCATGCCCGGGGTGCCCGACCGCGAATGCAGCGCGATCGAACTCCAGCACGATGCCCACTTCAAGGAGGCCTGGATCCGCCTCGAACCAGGCGAATATCTGAATCCCAAGGATATTGCGCTGCTCCTGGCCTCGAAGCAGGTGCGCTTCGGCATCGATCGTGAATCCTGCGCCGCGGCCATGGTGGGTGCGCCCGGGGTGCGCACGCTGGTCCTGGCACGTGGAACTGATCCGGAACCGGGAATCGACGCCCGCGCCGAGATCCTGATCGACGATTCCATCCATTTGGTCGAGGATGAAGAGGGCCGCGTCGACTACACCCAGATGGACTGTGTAAAAGAGATCGCGGTCGGCATGGACCTGGTCCGCATCCATCCCGCGACCCCGGGCACCGATGGCATGAATTTCCGCGGCCAGGCGATCAAGGCCAAGGCTGGTCGAGACCTCGATCCGGCCCAGTTCGCCGGTGAAGGTTCCCGTCTGCGCGACAGCGATCGTCTGGTAGTCGAGGCCGCCGTCGACGGCGTGTTCAAGCGCACCCGCAGCGGTGGTGGCTCGGTGGTGGCGATGTTCGAGGTCAAAGGCGATCTCGACATGCACACCGGGGCGATCGAGACCAAGCACCCGGTACGCATCAGCGGTGACATCAAGAAGGGCTTCAAGGTCAAGACCGAGGGCGATCTCGCCATCGGCGGATTGATCGAGGACGCCCGGGTCTCGGCCCAGGGCAATCTGACGGTGAAGGCCGGCATTTTACCTGGGATGGAACGCGTGAAGGCGCATGGCGATGTCACCGCCCGCCACATCAACGGCCGCACGGTGAAGTGCCGGAACCTCAAGATCAACGGCCAGATCAGCGGTGCGGTGATCTTCGCCACCGGCGAGGTCACCGCCCGCGCGATCATGGTCTCGCAGGTCACTGCCCCGGTGCTGGTGAATGCGGATTCGCTCGGGGATGAGGGCGAGCAGGCCACCATCATCCAAGTCGGCGTCGATCCCTACGCCAACGCGGTGCTGGAATCCGCCCGGGCGGGCATCGCGGACGCGCAGACTGCCGCCGCCGCCCTGCGCGACCGCTGCAAGATGTACTCGCACCACGTCAAGCAGGCGTCGCTCGCGGGGCGCGATATCTACGAGGTGGCGGCGCGACTCAAGGCCGGACTGGCGGAATACGAAGAGGCCTGTGCCAAGGCCGCGATCTACGAGAAGATCCTGGCCGAGCACGAAGGCGCCCACCCCGCGGCGGATAAACTCGCTGCCGCTGCCCGCATCGTGGTGAAGGGGACGGTCTTCCCTGGGGTCGAGATCCGCATCGGCGATGCCCGTCTCGCT
This sequence comes from Candidatus Kuenenia stuttgartensis, assembly GCA_945876185.1. Classification (GTDB taxonomy): domain Bacteria; phylum Planctomycetota; class UBA11346; order UBA11346; family UBA11346; genus BJHQ01. Next base: position 15,792 of record CAMCMZ010000054.1, read on the forward strand.
GTCAAGAACGCCATGACCCGGGTGACGTTCGTCCTCAAGGACGGCCAGGTCAGCTGGTTTTGACCAGCGGTATATCGACCTGAGAGGCGACCGTCGGCTTGGGGCCAGGCACCTGCTGAAGCATGGTTGGGTATTGGATCAGCGACGGACCCTTGCGTTTTCCGTTCTTTCCTGGCTGAACTGGGCTGCAGTCGCCGGTCACGGCAGCAGGCGCTGCAGCCACGGCACCAGCACCAGCGTCAGCACCGCTCCGACCGCCAGGAACGGGCCGAATGGCACCTCGAAACGGCGGCGTAGCAGCAGCAACGGCACCCCGACCAGGGTGCCCGCGACGGCGGCGAGGCCGAAGGTCCATACCACCCCGACCGGCCCCAGGAAGCAGCCCAAGGGCGCGAGGAACTTCACATCGCCGAAGCCCATCGCCTCCTTGCGGAACACCATGGTGCCAAGCAGCGACACCGCCTGCGGCACGAGCCAGCCGGCGAGCCCGCCGAGGATCGCCAGGCAGAGCTGGATGCCGAGCGGATAAGTGCTGGGCAGCAGGCGCCGGAATTCCGCGGCGCTGAGTCCATGCAGGGCGGGGGTCAGCACCACGACCACCACCAGGGTGATCACCGGCAGGATCAAGGTGGCGAGAAACCAGTGCGATCCCAACCGGTAGGAGCGGTGATGTTCTTCCTGCCAGCGCATGGGCTGAGGGACGCAGGTGGTGAAAGTCCGTCGCGCTAACGGAACCGCCACCAGCACCAGCCCGACGCCGAGGCCGATGAGCCCCAGGCTCAAACCCAGAAAACCGCCTGGATGCAGGCTGAACTCGCCGAGTTCATCCTTGGAATACCACCACCCTTCAGGAATCCATCCGATCGCAAGGTTGTTGCCCAGCACCGCCAGGAAGGGCGCCGCCAGCTGCAACGGCTTGGTCAGTTCGTCGGGAATGATGCTGTGGTCAAGATCGATGAGCGCCGACGCCGCGATCCACCACAGCAAGCCCAGCATCACCGCCAGGGCGATCCCGATCAGGAACAGGTCGGGCAGGCGGGCCGCATGCAGCCAGGCAGAGCCACCCCACCACCCATAGCCGGGACCGCCGACCTGGTTCACCGCCAGGTGTACCGCCAGAGCGGTCGCGAGGCCGCAGGCGGCTTCGATCAGTGGGTAGCGGAAGGAGAACGGCGCCTGGCAGTGTCGGCAACGCCCGCGCAGGATCAGCCAGCCGACCACCGGCAGGTTGTCGTGCCAGCGCACCTGAGTGCCGCAGGCGTAGCAGCGTGAGGGCGGATGCACGATGCTTTCATTGCGTGGCAGGCGGTGCACCACCACGTTGAGGAACGATCCGACAAAGCAGCCGAACAGGCCGCCGACTGCGACGGGAATGGGATCGATGCTCACCCGCGCAGTCGAGCGCGGCGGCATCCTGGCGCAATCCGTGACCGACCCGCATTGGCGGGGCGCCTCAAAGGTCGGTCTTCCTGGGAGCGCCGGCGTCTCGCCGGCTGAAAAAGGAGCATTCGCAGGATGCTCTGGGGATTGGCCATTTGCGTCGCCACACTACAAAAATCAACGAAAACGCTTGCGTCTGGGACCGCCGGTTTGCAACCGGCCGCTGACCGCGAGGCGAGCCGGCCAAGGCCGGGAAGATGGTGAATTGCTGAATAAATGTGGTCGGCCTTGGCCGGCTCGCCTGATCACCCTGTACGAATGGCCAAACCCCAGAGCATCCGCAGGATGCCACCAACCGACTGTTGAGGCAGCCTGCCCGCATTGGCGTGCGGCGCCTCATCACCATGCTTTTACCATGGAAGCTGCCCTTCGCCGCCATCTTGGCGCAACCTGGGCCGGCACCCGCTGGCAGCGCTGGACGCGCCGGGGCTGGACGGATCTGCGACGGGCGCCGTTGCGCGAAGGTTCCTGCGTCCTTTCGGCGTGGAACCCCCGTTCGCACCGACGCACCCTGCCAGAGAACCTCCGACGCGATCGGTTGCTGCTCGCTGTGTTGCTGCGCCAGGGTTTGGATCCCGTCCGCTCGCGCGGACTTGGCCGCGGCTGGCGCGAAGACGGCTGGTGGTTTCATGGCCGCCCGCAACTCGCCCAAGTTCTGCTGCGTCGGTTCGATCAGTGGGCCGGCCTGACCCAGCTTGGCGGGCGGCTGCATCTGCTGTGGCGCGATGGGCGCAGCGAACGGTGGCGCCCGGGAACAGGTTGCGCGCTCCCGGCATTGCCAAGCCGGACCGCGTCCTAGGGTGCCCGCCATGAGCAAAATCATCGAAAGGTTCGTTGAACGCGGGATCTTCGCCAGCCGCTGGCTGCTCGCCCCATTGTACGTCGGGCTGATCATTGCGCAGACGTTTTACTGCTATCGGTTCGGGGTCGAACTCTGGCACCTCATCCATAACGCCATCACGGGAGTGTTGCACGATCCTGTAACAGGGGTGGTGAAAACCGTCCAAGTGGCGGGGGGTGCACTGCCGGAAACCTTTTCAGCCGCCTTGTGTTTGCTCGGAGTACTGGAACTCATCGACATGGTCATGGTTGCCAACCTGATCATCATCGTGCTCATCGGCGGCTACGCGACCTTCGTCAGCAAGCTTGACCTCGACGACCACGTCGACCGCCCGGCCTGGCTCGACCACATCGATCCGGGCACCCTCAAGACCAAACTTGCTGGCGGCCTGGTCGGGGTCAGCGGCATCCACGTCCTGCAAAGTTTCGTCAAGCTGAGCGAAGCCTCCAAAGTCGCAAATTTCGACTACCAGCCCATCATGTGGCAGGTCATCATCCACGGCACCTTCACCATCGCCGTGCTGATCATGGCCTACGCCGACCTGATCGTCGAACGCAAGCTGAAGATGGGCCACGGCGAGGGCATGGCCGAGGATACGAAGGAAAAGATCTCTCCGACCACCCCAGCGGCTGCAACCCACTGAACCTGGCGCCGGGACTCATTTCCCCGGTGCGGCATCACCAGGATCGAGCTGGGTGATCAGCACGCCGTCGCTGGGGAATCCCGGCACCTTGGCGATGATCGCCTTGGCCAACCCCTGCTTGAGGCTGGCGTGGCTGGGTTCGAGAAACTCGGCATCGCTCAGGCGCTGCAGTTGCGCCAGGATCGCATCCTGGATGAGCGGCGACTGGTCCTCCATCCGCTTGCCTATGGCCGGATTGGCGAAGTAGAGCGCAAGTCCGACCGTCAACTGGCGCCGGTTGCCCGCGATCATCCGGTAGAGCGGCAGCGGCGGCAGGCGCACCATCAATGGGCCAGCGGGAGCAGGCGCTTCGTAAATGACCGGATCCAAAGCGGCCTTGCGCAGCTTCGGATTGATCTCGCCCTGGTAGTCGAGCAGGTCGAGGATCAATCCTTCGCGCGCCTTCGCTGTCAGCGAGGTGGGCAGGTCGGCCAGGACCACCAACAGCTTTTCCCGCGCCGCCAACGCCCGCACGATGACCGACCGCATGCGCTCCAGGTCAGCCCCGCCCAGCTTTCCCTTGGCGTGCCGCTGACTGATCAGGATCAGCGCATCGATGTCCCGCTGCCGAAAGATCTGCGCGCCTTCGACGACCACCACCGCCGTGGGGTCAGGCCTGGATTCGGTAGGTTTGCTCTCAAGCGTCGGCTTCGTTGCCGTCGCGCTGCCTGGCGGAGGAGCCGCCTCGCCGGCACAAAGACCGGGCATTAGGGAAAATCCAGCGAACAACAGCCCGACCATGGTGCGTTGGCGCGGTTGCGGGAAGAGCCTGGGCATACCGACCTCCGCGGGAACGTTATGGTCAGCCCGTCCGTCGCGAGTCCTGATCACCTGCCGGATCGCAACCTGCTGGCTGGGTGTTCCACTTTGCGCCTCGGTGGGGAGCACAACCGCCCGCATCCGTGCGAGCCAGCGAGCACGCGGGTCATGGAAATCTTCTTGGTCGAAGCCCGATTGATCAGAAGGGATTCGAACCTGAGCGAGGTACCGGCCACGCGAATCCGTGCGAACCGGTGAGCACGCCGGTCATGGAATCCCATCCCGATTACCCGTCTGATTGATCGGAAGGGATTCGAACCTGAGCGAGGTACCGGCGCCCCGCCGGTAGCGATCCCCAGTGGGGATCGCGGCCGCGCGAATTCGTGCGAACCGGTGAGCACGCCGGTCATGGAATACCTCACTACCCTGTTTCCCTTTTGCTCCGGCCGTCTGGCCGGAGCAAAAGGGAAATACCGGATGGTGAGGGATTCGAACCCCCGGGGCCGTTTCCGGCCCGTCTGTTTAGTAAACAGATGCTTTAGACCGCTCAGCCAACCATCCCGAAGGAAAGAATCACTCGGACAGATGCACTGCCGATCCGGCGGAGTTGTTGCCGGTGACCGGCTTGAGGTCGATGATCCGCACGTCCTCGGCCGAGACGAATTCCAGGGCGAAGGTCTCACGGGTGCCCAGGCGGATCAGGAAGCGCTTGCCCTCGGTCAGGTTCAGCGGGCGCGCCTCGCGGAGCTGTTCGTCGTCGCAGAAGGTGCCGTTGGTGGACAGGTCATGCAGGGTGATCGTGTTACCGCGGATGGCCAGGCGCAGATGCCGGCGCGAAACCGTGTTGAAATCGTGGTCATTGTCGCGGGTGGTGGGCGGGGCCTTGAGATAGCCCGCCGACCGGCGCAGACTGATGTCGCACGAGCGGCTGCGGCCGAGGACGAGGTCCGCATCCGCGCCGAGCACGTAGCGTTCACCGTCCACAAGGCCGGCAGTGCCAAACAGAACAGGGACCAAGGCGGGCATGGCAGATCCTGCAGAGTCAAAGGCTTCGGAAAGGCACGCTAGCCGCCCCACCCGGGTTGACAATGCCGCGGTTGCCGGTGCCGGACTCGCTCCTGCGACCGCAGTTGCAGGGCAGGGGCATCCCCCATCTGAACGGCTCCATGACGGGCGGGACTACAGCCGGGTGTTCAACCGGCAGCAGAAGGCGGCGGGCCGATGCTGCGTGCTCCTCCTGCGCCCGCGCAGCGCCCGCGAAGGGCGGGCGGCGCGGTTGGGCGTCATGGTGCCGGCCAAGGCGATCAAGACGGCGGTACGCCGGCATCAGATCAAACGCTGGGTGCGCGAATTGTTCCGGCTCAAACTGAAGCACGTGCTGGCCGGGCACGATGCGGTCGTCCTTCTGCGTAGCGATCCGCCTGAAGACGGAGGTCACGCGGCGATCGACCGTGAAATCTGCGCCCTGGCGCCCAAGGCGCTCGCCGCCCAGGCCCAACCTCAGGGTCGGGGCGGACGTGGGCGCGGCCCCGGCCGGCCGGGTGGCGGCGCTGGCCCCTCAGGTCAGGGCGGTAAAAATAATCCGTCGCCAGTCGGGCCATGATCGCCCGGGCGATGGCGCTGGTCGTACGCGGCTACCAGCGGTTCATCTCGCCGCTCAAGCCGAAGACCTGCCGGTTCCAGCCGACCTGCTCAGAATACTCGGTCCAGGCCCTGCATCGGCACGGCGCTCTGCGGGGCGGCTGGCTCGCGACGAAGCGGATCTGCCGTTGCCATCCCTGGGGCGGGCACGGCTGGGATCCGGTACCCGGCAGCGGGCCGGATTCCGATCCGCCGGCACCAGGCGGATGAGGGGCGCAAGCGACCTGCCGGAATTCCCCCTATTTTTCCCAATATAGGATTTGCAGGTTGAGCCTGGTTCCCGGGTGCTAACCTCTTCCGCTCGCACGCGGTCAATCGCGTCGACGGTGACTGATTTCCGGTCTCCGCACCTCCCAGGTGCGATGTCTTCCCTCCGGGGTCGATTCCACCCCAGAAGAAAGCAAGCATCATGGAACTCTACGTCGGCAATCTGCCGTGGTCCGTCACGGACGAATCCCTCACCGCGCTCTTCGCCGCGCACGGCAAGATCGATCGCGCCAAGGTCGTGACCGACCGCGAGACCGGCCGCAGCCGCGGTTTCGCCTTCGTCACCGTCAGTGACGACGCGGTCGCTAATGCCGCGATCAACGCCCTCAACGGCAAGGATATGGAAGGCCGCGCACTCACCGTACGCAAGGCCGAACCGCGTCCGCCGCGTCAGGAAGGCGGCATGGGTGGCGGCGGCGGCCACGGTGGTGGCGATCGCGGCGGCTACCGTCGCTCCTGAACCGTTGCGGGTCTCGTCGCCCTGGATCCAGGGCGACGAGGTCTGACCCCGGATCAGGCCGACTCATCGTGAAATCCATCTGATTCCGCCCATCGCCCGCCCGTCGGGTGGTGCGGCCGGGTTTCAGCGCAGCCGGACGCCTCCGGCACAAGGGAATCCTATGTCGAAACGTACTCCAGCGACCTTCGCCAAACGTCAACGCGAAATGGACAAGAAGCGCTGGGCAGACGAGAAACGCAAGAAAAAGGCTGAACGCCGCGCCGACGGTCCGTCCCCCCTGATTGAGGCGCCACCACTCCCTCCGATCACCGATGGCTGACCTCCCCACATCATCTGCCGCCTCCGCCGCCCGGAGCCTGCCCGCCATCATCCAAGGTGGCATGGGCGTCTCCGTCTCGAATTGGCGCCTGGCCAACGCCACGTCGCGCTCGGGCTGCCTCGGCGTGATTTCCGGCACCGGCCTTGACCGCGTGGTCGCCTACCGCCTGCAAGAGGGCGACGCTGAGGGCCACCTCCGCCGGGTCATCGCCCGCTTCCCCTTTCCCGCCATCGCCGAGCGCGTGCTTGCGCGCTGGTTCGTTCCCGGTGGGGTTCCCCGCGCCGGTGTCTACCGTCAAACATCGATGATCGGGCATCAGCCCAGCGCTGAGAATCTCGAACTCATCGTCGTGGCGAACTTCGCCGAGGTCGCCCTGGCCAAGGAAGGCCACACTGGCGTCGTCGGCATAAATCTCCTGGAAAAGATCCAGGTCCCGAACCTCGCCTCGCTCTACGGCGCGATGCTCGCCGGGGTCGACGCGGTGCTCATGGGCGCGGGCATTCCGCGCGAAATCCCCGCCGCTTTGGAACTGCTGTCCCGGCACGAGCCCGCCACCCTGCTGCTGCACGTCGATGGTGCGCTGGAAGGCGAGACCACCCGACTGCGCTTCGCCCCGCGCGAACTCGTCGGCGAGGTGCCGCTTCCGACTCTGGTCCGGCCGCCGTTCCTGGCGGTCATCGCCTCGGACACCCTGGCCCAGTCACTGGCGCGCTCGACCAACGGCCAGGTCGATGGTTTCGTCATCGAAGGGCCGATCGCGGGCGGCCACAACGCGCCACCGCGCAACCATGCGGGCCAACTCAATGCGCGTGGCGAACCGATCTACGGTCCGCGTGACGTGGTCGACCTCGAACGCATCAAGCGCCTGGGGCGGCCGTATTGGCTGGCCGGAGGCTTCGGTGATCCGGGCGGCCTGGTGCGAGCGCAGGCCCTGGGCGCGCAGGGCGTGCAGATGGGTACTGCCTTTGCCTTCAGCCACGAATCCGGACTGACGTCGGAACTCAAGGTCCAGGCCCTGGCGATGGTTCAGGCTGGCACCGCCCAGGTCTTCACCGATCCGCAGGCCTCGCCGACCGGCTTCCCGTTCAAGGTGGTCGAACTTCCGGGAACCTTGTCAGAGGCGTCGGTTTACGCAGCCAGGACGCGGATCTGCAACCTCGGCTACCTGCGCCAGGCCTATCGTCTGCCAGACGGCCGCATCGGCTGGCGCTGCCCGGCTGAACCCGAGGCGCACTTCATCGCCAAGGGCGGCGATCCCGCCGAACTGGTCGGCCGCAAATGCCTGTGCAACGGGCTGATGTCATCGGCCGGGCTGGCTCTCGCCACCGCCGCCGGCGGACGCGAATTGCCGCTCGTGACCGCCGGTGACAACTTGACCAGCCTGGGCGCGATCGGCGTCGATCTGGCCGGCTACGATGTCCAGGCCGTGCTCAAACTGCCCGTGCCGGTCACGGCCGCCACCGGCTGATCTGACCCTAAAAATCGCAATTGCACCCCACCTGCTGCGTTGGTCGTCAGTTGTCATTGTCAGGACGGGTGATTGTCACCGCCCCCGAACGATGGCGGATATGAGGTGGCCCTTCGTGGCCAGGCAACCGTACGGTCTCACCCGTCCTGACGCGGCGCTGCCCAACTCCTTCCTCCCGCCTTGCATCTGGGGCGCACTTGCGATTTTTCGTCGAACTATCTCAGGTTGAGAAGGCGGGGTCTGCCCGTATTCGGGGCTGAAGGCCTTTGCGATCATCAAAGAGTTCTCCCAACCCGCCCCGTCGTCACCAACTCTTGCAATGGCCTGATCCATGACCTGGAAGCTCTCGCTCTTCACCGTCTGTGCACCCTGGCTGCCGTTGCCGGAACTCGCTGCGCTGGCGTCCCGCCAGGGCCTGCACGGTCTCGATCTGACCGTCAGGCCGCACGCCTTTGATCCCGCCAAACCCTTCAACTTCTGGGGCAACAACGCCGCGACCCTGGATCTCGCCCGCCTCGGCGACCTCGCGGTGGAGGCACGGCGAGCCCTTGATCAGCACCAACTCTCCTGTCCGGTGCTGTGCAGCTACCTCCAGGCCTCGGAAGTCGACGCGATCCGCCGCGTCGCCGACGCAGCGAAAATCCTGGGTGCGCCGATGGTGCGGGTGTGGACGCTAGGTCCACGCCCCGGCGAGGCACGCGCCCAGGTCGCCCAGGCGCAGCGCGAGTGGCAAGCCTTGGCTGAACTGGCGCGCGAATACGACCTGCGCTTCGTACTCGAACTGCACGACCGCACGATCACCAGCAGCGTGAGCGGCGCGCTGCGCCTCCTCGACGGCCTCGATCCCGCCCGCGTCGGCGTGATCCTTGATGTGGCCAACGTCGCCAACGAGGGCAACGAACCGCTCGCCACCGGCATCGACCTGCTCGGCCCGTACCTCGCCCACGTCCAGGTGAAGGACATCACCTTCACCCCCGCCAAGACCTGGAACGGCATCCAGGGCCAGTTCGCCCCCCTCGGCCAGGGCGGCATCGACTGGGAACACTGCCTACGCCTGCTGCGTGCCGCCGGCTACCAGGGCTGGCTCGCGCTGGAAGACTTCACCCGCATCGAACGTGGCCCGGAGCGCATAGTCGATGACGCCGCTTGGCTGCGTGCGCGCATCGCGGTGGTCGACAGGGTCATCCCAGTCGCAGGTTGAGACGACCCCGCCAGAACATAACCAGCGCCAAGCCGAGCAGTCCGAGACCTCCGCCCAGCCCACATGAACCGCCTCCGCCGGATTTGCCACCGTTGCCACCATCGGTTCCGACCATCAACGTCGCGGTGGCTGAATGTACCGCACCGGCGAGGTTGATCGCTACGCAGCGGAACTTGGCGCCAGTGTCACCGCCCACGGTGATTGCGGTGGTGTACGTCGATGCGGTAGCCCCTGCGATAGGATCCCAGGTTGCGCCGTCCTGGGAGCGCTGCCATTGAAAGGTTGGGGGAGGCGAGCCGATGGCGGACACCGTGAAGGTCGCGGTCTGACCGACGCTCACCGACTGATCGACAGGTTGCCCGGTGATCGTCGGAGCGACTCCCAACGGATTGACGGTCAGAATAGCAACGTTCGAGGTCGCTGTCCCCGCAGTATTCGTCGCCAAGCAGCGGAATTGGGCGCCATGGTCGCCATTCACGGTGGCGGCGGTGGTGAACGTCACCGCCGTTGCGCCCGTGATGGGAATCCACGTAATACCATCGTTGGAACGCTGCCATTGGATCGTGGGAGCGGGAGTCCCGCTGGTGGCCACGGTAAAGGTGGCGGTCTGGCCGGCGGTGACCATTTGGCTCACCGGTTGAGTGGTGATCGTCGGCGCGACGTTCACTGGAGTGACGTTCACCGTCAAGGTGGCCGCATTGGAGGTTGCCGTCCCGACGATGTTGATCGCTACGCAACGAAACTGGGCGCTGTGGTCGCCACTCATGGTTGCTGCGGTGGTGTAAGTCAACGCAGTCGCTCCGGCGATCGGATTCCAGGTCGCGCCGTCGTTGGAGCGCTGCCATTGCACGGTGGGTGCAGGATTGCCGCTGGCGGCCACGGTGAAGGTCGCGGTCTGGCCGGCGGTGACGGTCTGATTCACCGGTTGGGTCGTGATGGTCGGTGCTACGTTGACCGAGAGGACCGCAGCATTGGAGGTCGCCGTCCCGACGCTGTTGGTCGCTACGCAATGAAACTGGGCGCTGTGGTCGCCACTCATGGTTGCTGCGGTGGTGTAAGTCAACGCAGTCGCTCCGGCGATCGGATTCCAGGTCGCGCCGTCGTTGGAGCGCTGCCATTGCACGGTGGGCGCAGGATTGCCGCTGGCGGCCACGGTGAAGGTCGCGGTCTGGCCGGCGCTGACGGTCTGGTTTGCTGGCTGAGTAGTGATGGTCGGTGCGACGTTCACCGTGCCACCCCCGATAGTCACCCTGACGGCTGGACCGATGTTTGGGATGGTTGAAACGCCGTTTTTGATGAATTTCGTACCGAAGACATTGGTTGGCGAAAACGCTTCGCTTCCGAGGTCGATCGTGCCAGCCGTCGCTGCGGTGAAGGTGAAGACTCCCAGGATGCCGCTGCCGAGAAAACCAGCCCCGAGTTGGCTGCCGAAGGCACGCACCTCGCCGGAAGCATTGATTTCACTCAGGGAACGCGTGTCGGGCAGAAATTCCCCGGCCTGTCCACTGGCGGCCCCGCTCTGGGCGGTCAATTGGACTTTGGCCGGATCAAAGCGCAGAAACGTGTTCCAGCTGGTACTGGCGGGGACCCCAGCGGCCCGCACCGTGATGATGACATTCGCCCCTACCGCGGGATCGACCGGATTTGCCTCGACAGTCACCTCTGCACCCCAATGGCATTGATTTAATTTCTAATAATTTTACAGGGTTCTTGCATACGGATGCAGCGGCTTTCGCCGGTAGCATCGTCCCAGTCTTTGCTTCAGCATCCATCGGATGACGGAGATGATCGCGGCATTCGCTCGTCGGATAAGCT
>CAMCMZ010000055.1 GCA_945876185.1 Candidatus Kuenenia stuttgartensis
AGCTTATCCGACGAGCGAATGCCGCGATCATCTCCGTCATCCGATGGATGCTGAAGCAAAGACTGGGACGATGCTACCGGCGAAAGCCGCTGCATCCGTATGCAAGAACCCTGTAAAATTATTAGAAATTAAATCAATGCCATTGGTCCTGGCCCGGATTCCAGACAATGAGATCATTGTTCCCATCGTGGTTGAAATCGGCGACGATGGCAGGGATGTCCGGGCCGCGACCAGTCAGATACCCCAACGGTGAATTGATGAGGGAGAAGTTCGGTAGATTTCCTACATTGAACTGCAAGGCCACAAAGGGACTGGCGAAATCCGGGATCAGACTACCGGGCTTAGCCTTGAGAATGCGCAGGGTGACCACGGAACTATCCTGATTTCCGGCGAGATCCCTTCCATCTTGAACCCAGAGGTAGTCCGACCGCACCACGGCATCACTGCCCGGCCCCGAGACGTTGTCGATGAACGCAATCGCCTCATAGGTCCCGTCGATGGTGCGACCCAGGTTCGCGGCCGTCGGGGCCGGACTCGTGATCAGCGGCCCGACATAGACCTGGTGCCCGTTGCAGAATGAGGCCTGGCCATCAGGGCCATGCAGCCGCCCGAAGCTGACCCAGTTTTTGAGCAGCGGAAACGTGCTGGTTGACGACGGAATGCCCAGATCGACCGCGGTCGGCAGGGACGGCCCGGCCACATTCGCCCCGTGACTGGCCGCCATCAGGCAGACCAGCAGGCCGCAACGCAGAAGATGGTTCAGGATCATAGGCCCCCCGTCGTGTAGGCGGGGGAGTCTGAACGGCTTCCGGTCGCGTACAACCTGGACATTGCGATCCACGGGGCCAAAGGCCGACCCGTCGGCTCGGTCGTCCGATGGTCAGAAAAGACGTTCCAGCGATCAGCGCCGACGTGCGCGCAAAAGGGATGCGGCCAGCACCAGCCCCAGCGCGGCCAGACCACCGCCGCTGCCGCAACCACCTCCGGTCTTGCCGCTGCCGGCCTGGGATGATTGGGCCGCAAGGGTGGAGGGTGGAGCGGGCGGGGCCTCGGCGGATTTCACCAACGTGACGGTTGCGAACTGCGCCCGGACGATGCCGGTGTTCAGGCGGCGCAGGAACAGGGGCTGCGTGGCGCGATTGCGGATCCAATAGCCCTTGCCGCTTTCGAGCAGCGGCGAGTTCGCATACGCCGCGCCGTTCCACCAGTACGCGCCATCCAGGTTGCCGCTGCGCGCCACCACCGCGCCGGTGGGGTCATTGAGGACGAAGTCGTCCGCCACGCTGGCGTCGAGCAGGCTGCGCCGGATGACGGTCTGGCCGCCGTCGGCGGTCAGCGGCGGCACCCCGACGAAGTTCCAACCCGGCCGGAGCAGGATCGCGTACGGCAGCGGTGCCGGCGAGCCGTCGAAGTCGATGGGCAACGCCTCTCGCGAGGCCAGAAAGAGCGCATCGCTGGGCACCAGACCACCGACTGGTTCGGTCGGGAACTCGACGAACTCCTGGAAAAGCGCATCCCAGGCGAACATCCGCGCCGAGGCGTGATCGCGGCCGGCCATCACTTGGCGCAGATTGGCCAGACCCGCCGCCGTGCCGGGGCAGATCGCGGCGTAGACGGTGGTCTCGCCGGCGGTCAGCGGGATGCTGGGTGCCGGATTGACGGCGGTGGGCAGTTGCGTGATGGCTAGGCTGACCGTCGCCACGGTGCCATCGTGATCGGTCACGGTCAGGGTCGCGGTGCCGGTGGACGTCGGCACCAGAACCAGGGCTTGGCCGGGGTCGAGATCCTCATCGCCATCGAGGTCGCCGGTCGCCAGCAGCACGGGTCCGCTGATCACCGTCGCGCCGTTCCTGGTGATCACGTACGGCGGCGTGCCATCATGGATCACCACCCGGATCGTCTCGCCGACCACCGCCGCGAACGGCGCGGTCTTGTCCGGCAGCAGGATGGCAAGCGGGTCGGTGCTCGACGGATTGACGGTCAGGGTCGCGATCGCCGAGGTCTCTGAGCCGCCGGCATTGCTGACCACGACGGTGAAGCGCGCCCCATCGTCAGCCAGCACCGCCGCCGGCGCCTGGTAGCTCGCTGCGGTCGCGCCAGGGATCAGCCGGCCGCTGCGGTACCATTGGTAGGTGAACGGGCTGACCCCGTTCACGCTGACGGAAAAGCTCGGGAACTGCCCGGCATCGACGGTGCGATCCTGCGGCTGGGCGGTGATGAACAGGGCGCCGATGTCAGCGGTCGTGGTCGGCTGGACCAGCTGGTAGTTGCCGCTCGCGCTGCCGCTGAGGGACAACCCCGTGATCGTCACTGGCTTGTCCGCACCGGAACTCGGCTCGGCAAAACTGCCGGCGGCATTAGTCTTCACCAGGGCGACGTTGGCGAGGTCGCCGGACAGCACCCCGACCAGGGCGGCGGCGCTGGTATCCAGGATCGCGCTGGTGCTGCCGTCATAGATCTTGTCGGCGGCGGTTATGCCGGTGACGGTCAGCAATTTGGGCTGCACCTCGATCGCCTGGGTGAGCTGGGTTGCGGCCAGGTAGTTCGCGTTGCCGGCCTGGTTCATCGCTATCGTGATGGTGCCGACTCCAGTGATGGTCAGGGTGGTGCCGGTCAGGGTGCCGGGTCCGCTCAGCAGGCTGTAGACCACCGGCAGGCCGCTGCTAGCGCTGGCGCTCACGGACAATGGCGCAACGCCATAGGTCGTCGTGGTGAGCGCCGGATCGGTCAGGCTGATGGTCTGGGCAGCCTTCTGCACGCTGATCGCCCGCGTCGCCCGTGCGGCGGCGTTCCAGTTCGCGTCCCCGGCCTGATCCGCCGCCACCGTGACGGTGCCGGCGCCGGTCAAGGTGAGAACGTTGCCGTCCAGGGTGCCCGGACCGCTCAGCACGCTGAGGGTCACCGGCAATCCACTGCTGGCGGTGGCGCTCAGGGTCAACGGTGCGGCGCCGAAGGTCGGCGTCCCGGGATCGGCGAAGGTGATGGTCTGGTCACCTTTCTGCACCGTGATCGTTCGCGTCACCTGGGTGGCAGGATTGAAATTCCCGTTGCCTGCCTGGTCTGCCGCCACGACCACCGTACCGACCCCGGTGATGGTCAGGGTGCCTCCGCTGAGCGAGGCCGGGCCACTGAGCACGCTGAAGACGATCGGCAGCCCGCTGCTGGTGCTGGCGTCCAGGGTCACCGGTGCAGCACCATAGGCGAGCGTCGCCGGTGGTGCCGTGAAGGCGATCGTCTGGCCCGCTTTGTTGACGCTGATGGCCAACAGCGCCTGCGAAGCGGCTTGAAAATTCGCGTTACCGCCCTGATTCGCGGCCACCGTCACGGTGCCGGCCCCGGTGATGGTCAGGGTGGAGCCGCTGAGCGAGCCCGGGCCGCTGACCACGCTGAGCGTGACGGCCAGACCGCTGCTCGCGTTCGCCGTCAGGCTGACCGGAGCGACGCCAAACGTCTGCGGACCCGGATCGGTGATTGCGATGGTCTGGCTTGCGGGTTGCGCCGTGAACGACTGCACGACCTGGGCGGCGGCAAGGAAATTACCATCCCCGCCCTGGTCGGCGGCCACGGTGACCGGGCCAACGCCGATGATGGTCAGGCTGCTGCCGCTGAGCGAGGCTGGGCCGCTGACCACGGAATAGGTCACGGCCAAGCCGCTGTCGGCTGTGGCATCCAGTTCCACCGTCGCTCCGTACACCTGGCTGCCCGGATTGGCGAAAGTGATGGCTTGGCTGGCCTTCTGCACCGCGAAGGTCTGGGTCTGCTGCGCTGCGGCGGCGTAGGTGCCGTTGCCCGGCTGGTTCGCCGCCACCGTGACCGCACCGGTGCCGATGAAGGTCAGGACATTGCCTTCAAGGATGGCGGCTGGACCGCTGACCACGCTGAATTGCACCGCCAGGTTGCTGGTGCTGGTCGCCTCCAGCAGCACCGGCACGTTGTAGGTCTGGGGATCGGCGATCGGGCTGAACGCGAGATCCTGCCCGGCCTTGACCGCGAGTACGACCTGCTGGACGTAAGTCGGCGAGCCATAGGGCCAGGGAAACTGCTCGTTCAAGTCCGCTCCGAACACGACCAGGCCGAGGCTGCGTTGGCCCACGATGGGTGCAGCCTCCTGGTTGCGGTAGGTCAAGGTGCGCAGGACCGACTGGTAGGTGGCGGCCGGGGCCTCGCCGTTGAGGGTCAGGATGATCCCGGAATCGCCTCGAAAGGGGACCAGCGTCAACCCGGATTGCCCCACGGTCAGGGTCAGGTCCTCGGTCTGGTCGAGCGTAGCGTCCATGGAGATCTCGACCTGGGTGACCTTCTGGTCAAAGGTGAGGGTGAAATTCCGGTCCGCGAAGGGCTGGATGGGCAGGGCTGACGGCCGGGCCACATAGGTGATCGGCAGGGTGGGATCGACCACCGTGGTTCGCGGCGGCAGCGGCGGCAGGGCGGTCAGGTTCGCGTCGCTGTTGACCGTGTCGATCAACAGGATCCGTGGCGCGGCGGTCTGGAAGGTGTTGGCGGGGTCGACGATCGGGAAGACGTGGGGAATGTTCGAAAAACTTCCCGGCTGGTACAGATCCGCAGCGGGGAACAACCCACCCGCATCGTTGCGGTCCGGGTGGTCATCGAGCGTGGAGGGTTCCCAATTCGCGCCGCCATGCCAAAGCCCGCTGACGACCTCTGGGCCGTTCTGACCCGAGATGACCGACGTGAATACCAGATCATCATAGCCGTCGGCGCCGGCATCGCCGATGATCCGTAGTGCACCAGGGTTGGCCGGGGCGATTTCGATTTCTTCACTCACCCATATGTCGGTCTCAAGTTCATAATCATAATCCCAATAGCCCTGCCCGACGTTCAGGATGATCAGGGTGGTGGAATTGGCCTCCCGTTGATTGGCGGCGGCGGTTCCGGTCAGACCGTTTATGGCGATGGCAGGGATGTCTCGACCATCGACGTTGCCGGTGGAAATCGCGAAGTCGTCGGTTGGGGCTCCGGAGCGCCAGACCGTCTGCATTTGGTAGTAGTTGTCGGACCAGCCCACCGGAACCGGCACGTTGCGGAAGGTGTCCGCGGGATCGAGCGAGTAATTGAAATCAAGGCGTTCGTCGAAGGTGTGGCCATCTTCCCGCCCGTTGACCCCCTGGTAGGCAGAGGCCCCGGTGAGTGGCGTGGTGCCCGCGATCGTGTAGTCGCCGCGTTCGCCGATGATCAGCGCCGGAATTCCGGACCCGATATCCGCGACGCCCGCCCGCACCACCCCGACCGGCGAGTTCTTGAAGATGACCTCAGGGGCGGGGTCGAAGCTGCCAGAGTTCGATGGATGATATTGGAAAGCACCGGTCGCGTCCTGGCCGGGGTTCCAGATGATCAGGTCGCTGTAGCCATCGCCGTTGAAATCGGCGACGATCACCGGGATGTCCGGTCCGCGACCGGATAGCAGACCCTGGCCGGGGACGATATCGTAGCCTTCGCCCGCGATGAGCTTGAATCCTTTGTTGAACGTCAGCGACAGGATGGGGTTGTCGAAATCCGGCAACAGATCCCATCGGGCCTGGAGGATACGCAGGGTGACCACGCTGTCGTTGGCGTTGCCCTGCAGATCAAACCCTTCCTTGACCCAGAGGTAGTCAGATCGGATGTCCCAGCCCAAATCGTCGGACCAGCTTTGTCCCGAAACATTGGCGATGAAGGCGATCGCCTCAGTGGCCGAATCCAGCCCCAAGTCGATGGCCACGGGTGCAGGCGAGGTTGCCAGCGGGCCGACAAAAACCTGCAAACCATTGCAGAACGACACCTGTCCGTCCGGGCCATGCAAGCGGCCGAACGTCGCCCAATGCTTGAGCCATGGGGCGACCGCAAGCGTTTCAGCAGTGGACGCGGCAATGCCCAGATCGACTCGGGCAGGCAAGTCGGGGCCAACTACCGTAGCCGCCTGGCTGGTCGCGAGGCAGAGCAGGAAAAGGGCGCAGCGCAGGTATCGGCGTAGGGACATGGTCACTCCAGCAGCTGGGATCTACCGCCTCCTAGCGGTGATCAACGGCCGGGCGAGCGCGACGAGGTACGACCCTCTACCGATCCGCCCTGCGGTTGCGGGGCCTGGTGCTCTCAGCCGCGCCGGTCGTGGACCCGGCTGCCTGCCAGCACGTCGTGCAGGCCGCGAACGCCGATCAGCGCCGTAAGCGCCGCCAGGGGCAGGGTCAGGCCGCACCAGCACCAGCGCCAGGTCGCCCGGCCCCAGCCAAGAAAGTGCCCGTTGCGCTGGCGCACGATGACCAGGCCCAGGCGGCGATGCCAGAACGGGGCGCCGTGCAGCACGGTCGCGGCGATCGCATAGAGCAGGTGGGCGAGCACCCACACCAGCACCGCGAGCGCGGCGGCCACGAAGAGCAGGGCAAAGGCGCCGCCGTGTCCGCGCTGGAGTTCTGCGGTCAGGCTGGCGGCGCGTTCCAGCCCACCGGCGGTGAAGAGCGATCCGGCCAGCTCCATCGCGTCGGCCGCGGGGGCCGATCCGGTCAAGGTGGGCAGGCCGTCGACCAGGCCGGCCCCGGCAACCGACAGCGCGAGGCCATATCCGGCGACCGCGATCAGCCCGCCCAGGCCATCAGCGACCAGGGCGATGGTGAGCATGTCCAGGACCCCGGCGAGCAGACGTCGCCCGCGCCAGTGCGGCCCGACCTTGCCCGACGCCTGCAAGGCCCCGGACATGCCGCCCAGATCGGCGACCGGATCGAGCTTCCCCGCCGGCCGTTGTTCCAGCCCGGCCAAGGGGTCAGGTTCGGGTGGCGGCATCCCCACGGCCGAGGTCAGCGCCGACCCCGGCGCCTTGAGCATCTCGCCCGGCAGCAGCGTGGTCGGTCGCGGCTGCGGCCGCGCCAGTGACGGTTTCGGCTGCAAGGCCGAGGACGACGCGGGCAGCAGCGGCATCGGCACCGAGGTCGACTGCGCCGCCGGATGGTCGCCTGGCGATTCAGGCCCGCTGATCGCCGCTGCGATGGCGGGGTCGACCCCGCGCGGGCCGCCGATTTCCAGCGGTTCCATGGCGTCGGTGCGGTTTTCAAACGGATCCGGCTTCAGCGCCGTCGCGGACGATAGGGCCGAGCGCGGCGAGGGCTCGTCCGTCAGCGCCACCGTCAACGCAACCGGCCCGCAGACCACCACGTCGCCAGCGCGCAGGTTGGCGCTGCCGTTGATCCTGCCCCCATTGACCAGCACGCCGTTGGTGCTGCCGAGGTCGCGCACGATCGCCGACCGCCCGTCAACCGCGACCTCGAACGCGGCATGGCGGCGGCTCAGGCGCGGATCCGCCACATGGACCTCGCACCCGGAGCCGCGCCCGAACACGCTGACCCCCGCGTTCAGCACCCAGGTCTTGGACAATCCGGTGAGAATGACGGCCATGGCTGGGAATGGATGGCCTATGGAAGCGGCCGGCGCAAGGCGCGGCGGCTGCGGAAGCGGCTCATTCCGCCTTCACGCTGCGTCCGGTCAGGGCCGGTTCACGCAACGGGGCGCGGTGGCGTGCCGTGCGCAGTGCCGCTGCCAGGGGTTCCTGGCGGATGGTCGTGTGGGCCTGGTGCAGGGTCAGCGTGGCTTCGGTCTTGGTCGCCTCGTTGCGCGCCACCAGCCGGACGGTGCCGGCGCGATCGGACAGAAGTTCCGACAGCGGCAGGCGGACGCGGGCCTCGTCGCCGGGGCCGGCGGCGGTCCAGTCCCAGGTCGCCAGCACCTCGCCCTTGGCGTCGAGCGCCTGGACGCGAGCGGCAGGCGCCTGGAAGGCACCGAGTTCGACTGCGCCGTTGGCGTCGGCGGCCAGCCACAGGCCGGCCGGGCGGGGCGGGATCGTCACCGCGAAGTTGGCGGCGGCGGGCAGATCGGCCAGGGCGAGGGTTGGTTCATCGGCGGGCCAGGCCGGGACGACCTCGACGCGATAGGTCTGGCCGGACACGAACTCACCGGCCAGGGTCAGGCGACCATCGCCGAGGGTCACCGCGACCGGCAGAGCCGGTTCGATTCGGATGCGCGGGATCAGGGCGTCGAAGCGGCCTGGCTGGCGGTTGAGCGCCAGGGCAATCGTCGACTGACCGTGCACCGGCGTGGCTGGGGTCGCGGCGCTGACCGTAAACTGGTGGCCGAGGACGACGCTCTGCTGCCAGACGGTAGCGAGACCGAGTGGTCCGCGCACGCCACGGAATCCCGGCGGCAACGCGAGTTCGACCGGGCCAGGCGCGGCGGCAACGGCGAGTTCGACCACGGTGGCCGATGCGCCGCTGGCGGAGATGGTCGGCTTCGCCGCCGGATCTTTGCCGCTGATCGTCACCGCCTGCGCGATGGCAGCGGGATCGACTGGCTGGTTGAAGGTCAACCGCAGGCGGCTGGTGCCGGCCGTGAAGCCGACCTGCTCCACTCCGACCACCGCGAGCGCGGCGGTGCGAACCGCGATGGGCGCAGTGGTTTCCGGCAGACGGAAACCGCCGGCGGCGCGCAGGTCGCGCGGCAGGGTGATGCGGTAGGCGGTGGCCTCGGTCCAGCCGGTGGCCGGCGCGAACTCCAGTGTCTCGCGGTTCGTCCAGGTCCACCTGCCTTCGATGGCGGGTTCGATGACGGGCAGCGGCAACGGCTTCGCATCGGGTTTTTCCGGCAAAACCGGCAGGTTGAAGCGCAGCACAATCCGCTCGTCCAGGGCCAGCGGCCGGTCGGGCGGCGCCTGCACCACCGCCAGCACGGCGCGCGGTGGCGCCAGCCAACCCATGACCAGCGCACCGACGAATACGCCGACGAGCAGCAGCGCTGCCGTGGCGTAGGGTCGGAACCGGTTGGGGGGAGGAGCGGGCATGGGGTCGGCTGGGGTCGGGATTCGGGGGAGGAGGTCGATGGTTTCGGGTTGGGGGCGGGCGGGGCGGGGCGAGGGTGGAGGTGCTGCGAGTGGTGCCAGCACCGGACCCGGATCCGGGGGCGGTGGATCTGGGGGTGGCAACGGAATCAGCGGTGCAGGTGAAGACTCGCCGGCAAGCGGGGGTGCCACCGAAGCGACAACTTCTATGCCAGGGTGCGCGGAAGCGCTCGGCGCTAAGTCCGTTATGGCAGGGGCAACAGCATCGGTTGTATGGTGCCTGCCTTCGGTAGCGCCGGCTTCAGCCGGCTCGGAAACAGGAGGCACGTCACCAATTTGTTTGCCTTCGATCTCTTCGGCGGGCTGAAGCCTACCGTCCGGGCCGGCTGAAGGCGGCGCTACGTCAAAATCAATGCCAGGGCGCGGGGAAGCGCTCAGTGCTAAGTCCGTTATGGCAGGGGCAACAGCATCGGTCGTATGGTGCCTGCCTTCGGTAGCGCCGGCTTCAGCCGGCTCGGAAACAGGAGGCACGTCGCCAATGTGTTTGCCTTCGATCTCTTCGGCGGGCTGAAGCCCGCCGTCCGGGCCGGCTGAAGCCGGCGCTACCTCGGCACCGATCGCGACCGACGTGGTTGGGGGGGAACTAGCCGTCTGGAGATTCCCCGTGTCGCCGGCCAGGCTGGAGCCTGGCGGTCCCAGGGTTGGGATTTCGGGGGCGGGGATTGCCAGCGGCGGGGCTTCGTCGGCCAGGGGATCGTCGACTGGGAGCCCGGTCGGATCGGGCGTGGTCGGGATCTCTGGTTCGGAAGCTGCTGCTGCGACGGGTTCCGGCGCGATGGGGTCGGAGGCGACGGCCGGATCCGGTGTTGGCGCGGGCAGGCCGATGTCCGCCGCAGGGGACTCGGTTGCGACGCCTACCGTGGCTGGTTCATCCGGGGTCAAGACGGTGGCGGTGATCGGAGCGGCACCGGTCGTGGCGTCCGGCAATTCCGGTATCGGGGTCGAATCGCCGGCGGGCGGAACCGGTTCCGTGGCCGGCGATTCCGGCGCGGCCGTTTCCGGCGGGATGGCCGAGGGCGATTCCGCGGCACCTGCTGGGGTGAGTTGCGGTTCGCCGGCGGTCGGTGGCGGGAGATTTTCGCCGGGCGCGACGAGGGCTTCTGCGATCGGGGCCGGCTCGGCTATCGCGGCTGGTTTTTCCTCTGGGGATTCGCTGGAAATTGCTGGGGTTGCGGCCGCTTCTGGCAGCACCAGCGGTGCTGCGGATTCCTTGGGCGGCTCATCCGGTTTTTCCGCAAGCACGATCGCAGGCGGTTCGGCGGCTTGCGGTTCGACCGGCGCGATCGCCGCAGGGACCGGGGTCGCAACGGCAAGCTCGGTCAGGAGGCTTTCCTGCACGGCTGCCGGTTCGCCTGCTGCCGGGGTGGCGCCTTCCGGGGTCGCCGTGCCGGCGTCGTCCGGCTTTTCGCCTTTGCGTGCGCCACGCCGGGACTTTGCCGGCTCGACCGCAGGAGCCGGAAGTGGTTCGGCGACGACGGGTGGCGGTTCAGGCGGTGGTGGCGGCAGCGGACGCAGTTCCGGATGCAGCGTGTACCAGTGCTCCAGGAACGACGTCTCGACGTCGGCGGTGCGCGCCAACAGGTCGTCGACAGCGCAGGCCTCGTGCAGTTCGCGCACAAAGCGGCGATCGTCGTCCTCTTCTTCCGGCTCTTCCGTGTCGGTTTCCGGTTCGTCGGTGTCAATCGCGGGTGCTTCGCCGGCCGGCAGATCCCAGGTGGCAAGCGGCAGGCTGCGCCGGCGTCGCGGCAGGTCCTCGGCCGGCAGTGCGTCGCCTTGCACCACCGCGCGGTCGTTGGCGGCGCGGAAACGCAGCCAGACATCGCCGTATTGTTCGAGCTGCTTGAGCCGCAGCAGGCGCTGGCGCGCGCCTTCGAGCGACGCCATCACCGTGGTCACCTGGGCGATGGGGCCCGGGTCGGCTTGAAGGAACTCGCGCAGGCGGGCTTCGCCGCGCGGTTCGAGGTCGGCGACCAGGGTGTCGATGCGCACGCCCAGCGGCACGTCGTCGCCGACGACGGTGCGCGGCCCCAGGCCGCCGATGCGCGCCATCAGCAGATCGAAGGCGGCAAAGAGCTGGCCGGTGTCGAGGGTGCCGAGGTCGATGCCGGCGATCTCGTCGGGATCTTCGGGGATCTCCTCGCGCAACCGACGCGGCAGGCGTTGCAGGTGGTCGCGTTCGCCTTCTTCCAGGATCTGGGCGGCTTCCTTGAAGCGGCGGAAGGCGAGCAGCCGACTGACCAGGTCGGCGCGCGGATCGCTCCAGTCCTCTTCGTCCAGTTCCTTGACCGTGCCGAGTTCCGGCGGCGGCGCGACGGCACGCGCTTTCATCTCCAGCAGCGTGGTCGCCATGACCAGGAAGTCGCCGGCGACCTCCAGGTCGAGGCGCTCCTGCCACTGGGTGACGATGACGATGAACTGGTCCGCGATGGTCGCGATGCTGACGTCGGTGATCTCGATTTCGCTGCGCCGGACGAGAAACAGCAGCAGGTCCATCGGCCCGCTGAACACGTCAAGCGCGACGGGGAAGCCGAGGTCGGGCGCTTCCGCGCCGGCGCTTCTCCCCGCGTCCTGCGGGGCCGTCGGGTTCACCTCGTCGGCCGGCATCGGGCGGCATGCTAGAATGCGTCCGCGCCCGCCAAAGGCCCAAGTCCGACCTCCCACCCTGGACGCCGTCGCCACCCCCGCACGCTACGCGCATGAGCCTCGCCCGCCGGGCCTTCACCGTCAGCGCCTGGACCTTTGTCAGCCGCATGCTCGGCCTGGTGCGCGACCGTCTGTGGGCCGGCGCGCTCGGCGGCTCGCCACTGCTCGATGCGTTCCTGACCGCGTTCGCCCTGCCGAACATGCTGCGCGAACTGTTCGGCGACGGCGCGCTGTCGGCGGCCTTCCTGCCGCGCTACGTGCAATTGCGCGACAAGGACCCGGTGGCCGCTGAGCGTTTCGCCGGAGCGTTTCTTACCCGCACCGGGATCTTCCTCGCCGCCATCGCCTTGGCGCTGATGGTCGCGGCGGCGGTGGTCGGTTGGTGCGCCTGGCCCGAGACGAAAGCCTGGCGCGTCGCCTGGCTCGCCCTGCCGATGATCCCGTACCTGGTGTTCATCTGCCTCGTCGCGCTGATGGGTGCGGTGGCGAATGCGCGCAAGCTGTTCTGGGTGCCGGCGGCGATGCCGGTGGTGCTCAACTGCTGCCTGATCAGCACGCTGTGGTTCGGCCCCGAACACGAGGCGCGGATCCTGCCGTGGGCGGTGCTGGTGGCTGGGGTCATCCAGTTCGGCTGCATGCTGCTGGCGCTGCGCTGGCGCGGCGGGGTGCCACCGCCGGCGCTGATCGCGACGCCGGAAGAGGCCGAGCTGCGCCGCGCTGTCGCGCCGGTGCTGCTGTCGTCGAGTGCGTTCCAGCTCAACTCGCTGATTGGCCAGGGCATCGCGTACTTCCTGATCCCCGGCAGCGGTGCGGTGGCCTTCCTGTATTTCGCCAACCGGTTGCTGCAATTCCCGCTCGCCCTGGTCGGCCATGCGGTGACCACCGCGTCGGGGCCGGAACTCGCGGCGCGGGCGTTGGAGGGCTACCGCGCGACCGGCACCTTCCTGGCTGGGGCCATCCGCCTGCAGGCGTTCTGGCTGATGCCGGCCTCGATCGGTCTGATCGTCATGGCCGAGCCGCTGGTGCGGGCGGTCTACCAGACCGGGAAGTTCGATGAGGACAGCGTGGCGCGAACCGTCCTTGCCACCCGCATGTACGCGGCCGCCCTGGTGCCGGTGGCGCTCAACCGACAGTTGGTGCGCGCCTTCCACGCCCATCGCGACCAGCGCACGCCGATGCTGGTCACCCTGCTCGCGGTCGGCCTCAACCTGGTGGTGGGCGTCATCCTGGTGCTGACCCCGCTGCGCGAAGCCGGACTCGCCCTGGCCACCGGCGTTTCCGCGTTGATCGGCAGCATCCTGTATGCGGTCATCCTGGCCCGGCGTGGCACCGGGGCGGTGATCGACCCCCGTGCCCTGGTGCGGCCGGCGCTGGCCGCAGCGGTGATGGCCGGCGCGGTGGCCTGGCTGCTGCACACCTGGCCGCAGCCGCAGGGCGAACACGTCTTCGTGCCGGCGTTGACGCGCTTGCTGGCTGCGATGGCACTCGGCGCGACGGCCTACCTGGCTCTCGCCGGCACCGGCTGGCTGCGCCGTCGCCGACCTGATCCTGCTAAGCCGGTGGAGCCGGTGGAATAGCTCCGGCCTTTTTCGCGATGTCCGTCTCCTCCACCCCTTTTGCCGTCTCCTTCACGGAGGTCGCCACCGCCCTCGCCGAGGCTGGCTTCGCGGCGTCGGCCTGCCTGCCACCACCGACGGCACTCGATCCGAGCGGCTTCGACCGCATGCTGGCCGACGGCGTGGGCGATCTGGGGTGGCTGGAGGAAAGCCGGGACAAACGCCTGGATCCGCGCTTCCTGCTGCCCACGGCGCGGGCCATGATCGTGGCCGCGATCCCGCATCAGCATCAGGCGCGTTGCGGCGACCTGCGCCGGGCGCGTTACGCCGCCGGCAAGGATTACCACCACGTCGCGCGCCGGGCGCTGGGCCGCATCGCCGCCAGCTTGAACGCGCGTCATGCCACGCCGTGGCTCCACCGTGCCTGCGTCGATTCGGCGCCGATCAACGAGCGCACCCTGGCCCGCCTCGCCGGGCTGGGCTGGATCGGGCGCAACGCGCTGCTCATCAGTCCCAACCTTGGCAGTTGGCTGCTGCTGGGCGTGCTGCTGACCGAGGCGCCGGTCGTACCGCAACCGGGGCCGCACGGGGCGGACCGCTGCGGCCGTTGCACCGCCTGCGAATCGGCCTGTCCGACCCGGGCCCTGATGGATCGCCGCTGCCTGACCGAACGCTGCATCAGCTACCTGACCATCGAACACGACGGGGTCATCCCGGCGGATCTCGCCCGCTTGTTCCAGGGCTGGTGGTTCGGCTGCGACCGCTGCCAAGAGGTCTGTCCCTGGAACCGCAAGGCACCCGGGCCGGGCGATGGACGCCTGGCCGGTGACGAGCGGGACACGGACATCCTCGCGGTGCGCGCCGCTGATTTTGACGTCCATTTCGCCGCCCGCGCCATCCGCCGGCTCGGCTACCAGCGCTTCCGCCGCAATCTGGTCGTGGCGTGCGCCAGCCTGGGCCGGGACCTGCCGCCGGCCGACGACGAGGGCGACGTGGTGCGGGCGCAGCGGGTGGAATTGCGCGCCGGCGTCTGACTAAGCAGGCTGCCTTCCAAAGAACTTCCCCGCTACGCGGGGTTCCGGCTGCGCCGGAAGGAAACGCAGGGGGATGGCCACAGAGAGCACAAGGATCACATAAGCTGGCGATTTGTGGCCTTTGTGTTCTTTGTGGCCATCAACTGTGCTGCTACAAATTGCGGCGTGTTCTTTGGAAGGCGCCCCGTCTGACTCCGGCCATCCCGGCTTGCGGTGGGGGCCGATCAGGCACCATCCCCGCGCCCATGGCCGATGCCGTCCAATCGATGTTCGCGCGCATCGCACCGCGCTACGACCTGCTCAACCGGGTGTTGTCAGCCCGGCGCGATGTCGCCTGGCGCCGGGCCGCGCTCGCCATGTGGGAAGGCACGCCGGGCCGAGTGCTCGACCTCGCCTGCGGCACCTTCGACCTCGGCCTGGAGGCCGTGGCGCGCGGTAAGGCAATCCAGGTGCACGGCTGCGATTTCTGCTTGCCGATGCTGGTTGCCGGGGCCGGCAAGCGCGCCGGCACCACGATCACCGCAAGCCAGGGCGATGCGCTGCGCCTGCCTTTTGCCGCTGGTTCGTTCGACGCCGCCTGCGTCGGTTACGGCTGGCGCAACTTTCCCGATCCGGCGCGCTCGCTGGCCGAGATCCACCGCGTCCTGCGCCCCGGCGGGCAGTTGCTCATCCTCGAATTCTTCCGTCCCGAACGCTGGTGGCCGCGCGTCTTCTATGGCACCGTGGGCCGGACGGTCTTCCCGCTGGTCGGCGGCATGCTCGCCGGCGATGCCGACGCCTACCGCTATCTCAACGCCAGCGTGCAGCGCTTCCTGTCCGTGTCCGAGGCCGACAGCCTGGTCCGGCGCAGCGGCTTCACCCGGCCGCGCTGGCGTTCGTTCTTCGGCGGCATCAGCCACGCGGTGGTGGCGGTGCGGACCGCGACCTGAACCGCGCCGCTCAGCGCGGCTCAGCGCGGCTCAGCGTGGCTCAGCGTGGCTCAGCGCGGCTCAGCGCGGCTCAGCGTGGCTCAGCGTGGCTCAGCGTGGACGGTTGAGATCAGGTTCCAGGCCGGCATGAGCCGGCGCCGTGGTGTCCATGACCACCTCGTCGGCGACCCGGCGGATGCGCAGTTCCTTGGCGCCGACCACATCAGGCGCGAGCAGGTAGCGCCGGATCACCGCGCCTTGGCGGGTAATCACCATCAGCCGGCCATCGCTGGTCCGTTCGGTCGCGGCGATATCGACGAAGGGATCGCGGCAGATGCGGGCGATGAGGATGCGTTCCTCGTCGGTGGGCGGCGCGCCTGAGGTGCGCACCCCGTTGCCGGTGGTGCAGCCGGTAGCGACGACGAGCAGGACAAACGCGGTGCAGAGGACGAGTCGCGACATGGCCGGACAGTCTGTCAGGCCGATCGGCGGCCGGAAGCCGGCAGTCCGCGGCGACGGCTCAGTCGTTCACCGGGACGATCTTCACCCGGATGACCCCGACCGCATAGCCGGCGTAGGAATACGAATATCCGGCCGAGTTGCTGACCTCGTTGAGGCACGGCCCAAGCATCAGGCGACCCTTGCCCTCGACCGCCTTGTCGATTCCCATGATCTTCTTGCGATCGCTGTCGGACCAGGCGACCAGGGCAGCGATGGGGTGGTCGGTGTCGTTGTAGTAGTAGTAGGAAGAGGAGGTGTTGCCCTTCCAGTCGCATTCGAAGTTGCGGTAGTCGGTGGTGACCTTCCACCGGTCGGACGGGTGGGCGATAACGCGGTATTTCTTGCCGGTTTCGAGCACCGTGCCGGAATCGACCTTGCCGCGCTTGCCCTCGATCTCGACCACCGGGGCCTTGATGGCCTCCCACTGCGGGACCGTGAGGCTCTTCCAATCTTTGACCGGGGGCGGGAAGACCTTGTCGAGTTCCGTGATGCGCTGCGCGACCCGCTCCTTGGACAGGCCTTCGACCTTCTTGATCGCCTCGTGGTAGAGCCCATGGGCGTGACGAAGGTAGGCCTCCTTTTCGGGTGGGGCCGAGGTCTTCTTCGCCAGGTCGTACCAGAGATCGGCGACTTCGACCTTCTGGCCCGGGCTGTCCATGCCGATGCGTTCCAGGGTCGCTACCTTTTTGAGATCGGCGTGGTCGCCGGCGGCGAGCAGACCCAACCCGTCCTTCCAGTAGCCGCCGATGCAGAAGTTACGGCCCAGATTGGCGCTGGCGACCGGATCCTTGGAGTTTTCCAGCAGCTTGAGCGCATATTTGTAGACCGCCTGGGAGGCCCGCTGGAAAGCCAGTTTTTTCAGCTCAGCGGCGTTGGTGGCCTCGAAATCGCTTTCGAGCTGGTTGTAGGCGGTGATCACCAGCCAGCAGTTCTCGCCCTCCAGGGCAAGCCGGGCGGATTCGCTCAGCATGACGTAGCGGGCCTTGGCGTCGTCCGTGGTCTTGAGCGCCTGGCTGTACAGCTTTCGGGCGAAGGCGTTTTTCTCTTCCGGCCGGGTCTTGGCGTAGTCGGCCTTGTAGGTCGTGGACTTGAGGCTGGTCGCCAATGAGCGTTGCTCTTCGGTGCTGGGTGGAGTGGAACGCGAGCCCTTCACCACCGGCTTCTTGTCGAAGTAGTTGTCGTGCTCGCCTTGGAGCGCCTTGGCCCGATCATCCAAAGCGTTGGCTCGCTTAGCCAAATCATCGTTCAGCTTGCGTTGTACATCGAGCAGCAGGCTCTGCGCCTTCTTGCCCTCGCTGCTGTCGCGAAAGCGTTCCGCGATCTCGAACCAGCGGATCGCGAGTTGCAGGTATTTGTCGGGGTTTTCCTTGGCGAACTTCTCGGCCCGGGTGAAATAGGTGGTGGCTTCGTTGACTGCGACTTTGCGGTTCTCGACCTCGTCGATCTTGGCGATCAGAGCCCGGTCCTCGGCACTCTGGGCCGGCCTCACCGGGGCGGGATCACCGGCTTTGACGGTTGGCGCCGCGCCCGACTTGCGCTGGTTGTAGGCGATCAGAACCTTGTCGTTCATCTTCTTCTTACACCAGAAGATGTTGGAATTCATCTCCGTGACCGCCTCGACATCGTTCAGTTTTTCGTAGGTCTTGAGCGCTTTGGCGAAGCAGATCGCGGCCTCGATGAGCTGGTTCGCATCGCCGCTGTCGGCCGCCTTCATCGCGGTATTGCCGGCCTCCACCGCCAGCTTGGCCTGTTGCCGCAGATCGGGGTCGTCCGCTCCGGGCATGGGACCCATGACGACCATCAAGAGGAGGATGGCGAGCAGCAGTCGGAGGCGTTGCATGGTGGTTCCTCGCGGTGATTTCATCTGAGACGACAGGGGAAAGAGCGATCCGCCGTGGACGGCGACTGGCCTGGCGCAGCTCCCACCAGGCAAGAACGAACGCTGCTGGTGCCGGCGCCGGTGCCGGGTGGCTGGGCACTGGCATACCATTCAACGCGGCCGGAACCGGCCGGTTCAGGCCGCCAGCCCGGCCAGGAGCGGCCGATCACCCGTCAACTGGCACCACCTTGATCCGGATGGTGCCTATCGCCTGACCGTTGTAGTGCCAGTTCACGCTGTTGGCCGTCTCGTTGAGGCAGGGTCCAACCATCAGCCGCCCCTTGCCTTCGATCACCTGGAAAGAGCGCCACACCTTCTTGCGATCAGTGTCGAGCCAGGCCGCCATCGCGCCGACCGGGTGCTCGCCACCCCAGGAGCCCCCGCCCTTCCAGGTGCAGGAGAAGGCGGAGTATTCTCCGGTAATCTTCCAGGTATCGGTGGGATGAGGGATGACCCGGTACTTCTGGCTGCCGTTGAGCAGGATGTCGGTATCGACGCGGTTGCGCTTGCCGTCGACCGTGATCACCGGCGCCTTGATGGTGTCCCATTGCGCGGGCGTGAGCTTGTCCCATTTCTTGATCGCAGGCGGATAGGCCTTGTCGAGCTCGGTCAGACGCAGGTTCACGCGGTCCTTCGAGACGCCGCTGAGCTCCTTGCTGGCCTCGACGTAGAGCGTCTGCGCCCGGCGCAGATACGCATCCTTCTCACCCGGGGCGGTGGTCTTCTTGCCGAGGTCGTACCAACCATCGGCGACCTCGACCTTCTGGCCGGCGCTCTCCAGCTTGATGAGTTCCTGCTTGGCCAGCTTCTTGGCCTCTGGATGGTCGCCGGCAGCGAGCAGCACCACGCCATCGTTCCAGTGTCCGGTGGCGCAGAAGTTGCGGCCCAGATTGGTGCTGGCGCACTCGTCGCCCGGGTTTTCCAGCAGCTTGAGCGCGTGCTTGAACACGGCCGCAGAGGCACGCTGGAAGGCCTGTTTCTTCAGTTCCGCCGCGTCCGGGCCGGTGAAGTCGCTTTCGAGCTGGTTGCAGGACCGGATCAGCTGCCAGCAGTTCTCGCCCTCGACGGCGAGGCGCAGCGATTCGGTGAGCATGACGTAGCGGAAGTTGGCGTCGTCCTTGGTCTTGAGCGCCTGCTCGAAGAGCTTGCTGGCGAAGGCGCTCTTGTCCTCGGGCCGGGTCTTGGCGTAGTCCGCCTTGTAGGTCGAGGTCTTGAGGTCGGCCGCCAGCTTGCGCTGCGTATCAGCCGAGGGCACCGCCGAACGGTTACTGCCAACCACCGGCTTGCTGGTGAACATCGAGTCGTGCTGGCCTTGCAGGATCTTCTGCTTTTCGTCCAGCTCCGCCGATTTCCTGGCCAGTTCCTCGGTGAGTTTGCCCTGGGCCTCAAGGAGCAGGGACTGCGCCTTCTTGCCTTCGGCGCTGTCGCTGAAGCGTTCGCAGATCTCGTACCAGCGGATGGCGATCGGCAGGTACTTGGTTGGGTTTTCCTTGGCGAACTTGTCGGCGCGGGCGAAATACGCCACCGCCTCATTCACTTCGACCTTGCGGTTGACGACCTTCTCGATGGTGTCGATCGCCGCCTTTTCCTCGGCCGACGCTGGCGCGGCCGCGCCTGCCGGGTGCTCGCCAGCCTTGCGCTTGTTGTAGGCCATGAGGGCGTCCACGTTCATCTTCTTCTTGCACCAGAAGATGTTGGCGTTCATTTCCGTTATTGCTTCAGTATCGCCAAGCTTTTCATAGGTCTTGAGCGCCTTGGCGAAGCAGATCGCGGCCTCGATGAGCTTGCTCGGGTCGCTGTCCGCCGATTTCATCGCCAGGTTGCCGGCCTCCGACGACTCCTTGGCCTGCTGTCGCAGCGCGGGATCGTCGCCAGCAGCGGTCATGCTGGTGCAGGCGAGCATCAGAATCAGGGCAAGCAGCAGGCGTTGCAGGGCCATGGCGGTTCCTCGGGGCGGTTTCACTGGAATGCGGTCCATGCCGGATCGTCCGGCGCGGGGTGCGTCTCATAAGGTCGGCTCCGACGCGATCAAGTAACGGAATTGTAATCTGTAGCTTACACCCCCCGCCCCATCTCACGGCCGGGAACCACTTCGATCCGGCGCAACCGCCGGCCGTCCCAGGCCACTGCGACATCCTCGCGGCCGACCTGATCCCAGGTGAAATTCGGCAATAGTTGGCGCGGAGTGGCCGGCCCAGGGTCGGGCCGCAAACTAGCGCACCAGGCCAGGAATCCGCATACGTCGGCTGCGGACAGGGTTCGCCGCAACGCGTCTGCCGCGACCGATCCGTGGCATTTTGCAAGTTTTTCCGCTTCCTGCCCGGTCGCAGCCGGTTCCAGCAGCAGCAGATGGTGGCGGTAGACAGGATCCGGCAGGCCCAGCCGGCTACGCAGCGCGGCCTGGGTCGCGCTCGCGCTGGCAAGATCACGCCCGCGCACCACCCGGGTCACCCCAGCGCGATGATCGTCGACCACGACCGCGAGGTGGTAGGCGACCTCGCCGGCTCGGTTGCGCACCACCGGATCGCCAAAGGCGGCAGCGGGATCCTGGGCGAGATCGAGTCCACCTTCGTCTACCGGTCGTTGCCGGCCCTCGGGCAGGCGGACGCGCAGCGGCAGGTCGCACGACCGCCAGCCGGCCTCCGGCAGGGCCGTACCGCGTTCGCGGTTGTCGTAGGCCCAACCGCCATCAGGGGCGCGGCGGCCGCCCGCCGCGATCTGCGCCCGGCTGAGCCGGCTCGGATAGAGCACCCCGCCAGCGGCCAGCGCGTCGAGCGCCCCGGCATGCGCCTGGCCCTGGTCGGACTGGTGCTGCACGTTGTCCCAGTCGAGACCGAACCAGGCGAGATCGTCGATCAATCCCTGGGAAAATTCAGGCCGGCAACGCTGCCGGTCGAGGTCTTCCAGGCGCAGGACGATCCGCGCGCCCCGGCTGCGCGCATCGAGCCAGGCCAGCAGCCCGGCGAGCAGGGTGCCGGGATGCGCCCGGCCCGAGGTGGTCGGCGCGAAGCGGCAGGTGTCCACGCCGGTGGTTTCCGCAGCGGCTCAGGTTTTGAGGTCGTACTGCGCTGCGGTGATCTGGTGCGGTGGGGTGCGGCCCTCGGCCAAGGCGGCCAGCGCGGCGACCACGTGGTCGGGCAGGCCTGACTTGATCGGCGGTCGCGGCTTGCTCCGGTCTGGGCCCTTGCCGCGCTCGGCGATGTGGCCGGTGAGCAGCAGCAGATTGCTGGGAATGGTGCTCAGGGCGCCGGTGGCCCAGGTCTTCTCGTTCTCAAGCACATCTAGGCAGGCGATGATCCGTTTGCTCGGCAGCACCGCGACGAGGTCGGCCTCGTTGATGATCGCCCCCCGCGCGGTGTTCACCAACACCGCACCCTGGGGCAGCAGCTCCAGCAACTCGCGGGTGACGGTACCACGCGTCCCATCGTTCAGGCCGCAGTGGATGCTGATGCACTGGCAGGTCGCGAACAGGGTGCGCAGGTCGGGGCAGACCCGGATCCCGGCCGGGACATCCTTGGCGTAGGGATCGTAGATCGCGACCTTGGCCCCGAGCGCGCCGATGTACCGCGCCATGTGCCGGCCGATCGGGCCGAACCCGTACAGGCCGATGTCGCGGCCGTTGATGGTGGCCGGGAAGTCCTGGAAGACGCGGCGGTCGTCACGCCAGTCGCTGCGGATGAAGGCGTCGAGGGTGTGGACCTGCTTGAGCCCGGCGAGGAGGAACATCAGGGCCGCCTCGGCGACGTGCGCGACCTGGTCGCCCCAGTTGGTCACCAGCAGGCCATCCTCGATGAGCGCCTTCGACACCAGGTGGCGGATCGAGCCGGCGGTGTACGAGACCTGACGCAGGCGGCCACGGTTGCCGATGAGTGCATCCGGGATGCGCGGAGAGGCCCGCGAGATCGCCACCGCATCCAGGGCGCGCAAGCGGGAGAGAAGCGCCGCCTCATCCAGCGCGGCGCAGTCCGGGATGGGCACGATGGTCTGGCCGGGCAGTTGCCCGCGCACCAACTCGGGATCGGCCTCGTGGGTGGGAATCAGCAGGCCGATGGTCAGGGCTTCCGGCATGGATGTCTCCGAGGGGTCGGAGGATCGCGGCGCGAGCTGGCGCGGCAAGCCTCGGCGTCGTCCAACCATTGTCGCCGCCGGGATCGCCTTGAAGCTGCCGCGATGCGCCTGGTGGTGGTCGAAAGTCCGAACAAGACGAAAAAGATTCGCGAATTCCTCGGCGCCGACTACCGCGTCGCGGCCAGCTTCGGCCACGTCCGCGACCTGCCTGACAAGGGCGGCCTAGCGGTCGCCTTTCGCGCCGGGAAAGTGCTGCCGCACTACGTCGCGCTTGAACGCGCCAGCCGCTCGATCGCCGAGCTCCAGGCCCTCGCCGGCAAGGCCGACGAGATCCTCCTTGCCACTGACCCTGACCGCGAAGGCGAGGCCATCGCCTGGCACATCGCGGCGCTGCTTGGGCCGGCGGCGGCGCCGAAGCTCAAACGCGTGGTCTTCCACGCGATCACCCGCGCCGAGGTGCTCAAGGCCATCGCCGCGCCGCGCGCGATCGATGTTGGCCTGGTCGATGCGCAGCAGGCGCGCCGGGTGCTTGATCGCGTGGTGGGCTGGCTGGTGTCGCCCACCCTGCGCGGCCTGGGCAAGGACGCCAAGAGCGCCGGCCGGGTG
Organism: Candidatus Kuenenia stuttgartensis; assembly: GCA_945876185.1. Taxonomy (GTDB): domain Bacteria; phylum Planctomycetota; class UBA11346; order UBA11346; family UBA11346; genus BJHQ01. Next base: position 22,071 of record CAMCMZ010000055.1, read on the forward strand.
CAGTCGGTCGCGCTGCGTTTCGTCGCCGATCGCGAGCGCGAGATCGCCGCCTTCAGCGCCAAGGACTATTTCGTTCTCGACGCGAAGCTGGAGCGCGCCGGCAGTCCGCCGCCATTCGTCGCGCGGCTGATCACCTGGAAGGGCGAACCGCTCGCACAGCGCCTGGTCGAGGCCGAGACCGCCGAACGCACCGTCGCCTGGTGCCGCAAGCAGCGCTGGCAGGTCGCCGCCTGCGACCGCCGCGAACAAGTGCGCCGGCCGCCGCCGCCGTTCACCACCGCCACGGTGCAGCAGGCCGCGTCGGTGCGCCTGCACCTCGCGCCGGAAGCGACGATGAAGCTGCTGCAGAGTCTTTTCGAAGGCGGCCACATCACCTACCACCGCACAGACTCGACCGCGCTGACGCCCGAGGCGATCGCGGCGGCGCGGGCGGTGATCCAGCGCGACTTCAAACCCGCGTACCTGCCAGCCCAACCGGTCGTGCACGCCACCAAGGCGGTCAACGCCCAGGAGGCGCATGAGGCGATCCGTCCGACCCATCCCGAAACCGGCGCCGATGCGCTCAAGGCGCCGGGCCAGGCCGTCAGCGCAGAGGAGGCCGAACTGTACCGCCTCATCTGGACCCGCTTCATCGCTTGCCAGATGGCCGACGCGCGCGACCAGGTCACCACTTTGGACGTGGCCTGCGCCCCCGGCGCCTGGAACGGCGGGCCGATGGGCGTCTTCCAGGCCAAGGGCGTAGTGCCGTTGTTCGACGGCTGGAGGAAGCTCGGCGGCGATGCGGTCGAGGATGACAAGCCAGTGAAAAAGAAGCGCCGCGCCAAGGCGGCAGCCAAGGACCAGGCGGATGGCGATCTGGTCGCCGCAGGCGCCGATGAAGCCGACGAGTCCGACGAGCCCAATGAGGCAGCCAAACTGCCCCTGCTCGATCCCGGCATGGACCTCACCCTGCTCGATCTCATCGCCCGCAAACGCAGCACCCGGCCGCCGCCGCGCTATACCCAGGCCTCGCTCATCAAGCGCCTGGAACGCGATGGCATCGGCCGGCCGTCGACCTACGCCGCCATCCTCAAGGTAATCCTGCTGCGCGGCTACGTCGACGAGCGTGCGCGCAAGCTCCATGCCACGGATTTGGGAATGAAGGTCACCGATTTCCTCTGCCGTCGCTACGCCGGCAACTTCATCGAACCCGATTTCACCCGCCGCATGGAGGAAACCCTCGACGAGATCGCGCGCGGGGAAAAAGCCTGGGAACCGGTGGTCACCGCCGCGAGCGAACACCTGCTGAAACTCGCCCGCGCCGCCGGGCTGTGGTACGATCCGCTGCACGATCCACCGGCACCGACCGGCTGACCCCAGGCCCACCCCCCATTCGCGTGCGGAAATCCCCCTGGGACCGCCAGGCTCCAGCCTGGCCGCGTCCGAGGCCTGAAGGAATCAGGTATTCCGCCGGACCTCTGTCCACCAGCTGCTGGAAATCGCACAGCGAATAGCGCTGCAAGTCTCCGCTTCAGATCACGCCGGCCAGGCTGGAGCCTGGCGATCCCAGGGTCGTGTCCTCCGGCGTCACCGAGCCAGCCCTCCAATCACGTCCGGGAATCCCCCTGGGACCGCCAGGCTCCAGCCTGGCCGCAGCGTCCGAGGCCGGAAGGAATCAGGTCTTCCGCCGTGTCGCCGCCCACATCGCGGTCCAGGCGCCGACGGTGCCGGCGAGCGCCGCCAAGGCGAGCATTGCTCCTGGGATCGGCGTCTTCATGGCGAGGGTGCCGATGCCGAGCGCGGCGGCGTTGTGCAGCGCGTGCAGCAGGATGGCCGGCCAGATCGACCCGCAACGCACCACCAAGGCGCCAAGCAGCAGGCCGACCAGGAACTGAGGGATAAAACGTTCCGGGCTCATATGCATGGCGGCGAACAGGAACGCCGTGATCAGCACGGCGGTGGCATCGCCGAGGCTGCGGCGCAGGCCGGCCAGGATGACGCCACGGAAGAGGATCTCCTCGCACACGCCGGGCACCACGGTGACGGACAGGAAAAACACCAGCGGCCCGGCCTGCTGCAAGGCGATGAATTTCTCTTCAAACGCTTTGTCCATCGGCGGGAACAGGCCCTGCTGCCCGAGCCCGATCCCAACGCTGGCGGCGGCGGCGAGCACGCCCGCCAACGCCGCCGCGACCAGGATGCGCCCATCAACCCGGCGGGCATGCAGGGCGATGCCACGATCCCAGCCGCCGAGCCAGACGAAGATCAGCGCCGGCAGGCCGATGCCGAGGGTCAGCGGCACGACCAGGGCCACCACCGGATGCGCCTGGGCCAGCAGGGTGCTGGCACCGAGGAACAATCCGGCACCTACCGCGAAGATTCCGAGCGCTTCCAGGCCATCCGGTCCCTCTGGTGCCCGACCGCCCCGGCGGAAGCGGCCCCAACCGGACCGCGCCATCGCCGGATAGCGGAAGCTCTCGCGGTCGAAGAGCCGCGCCGCCCAGGCCACCACCACGGTGGCGAGGATGGCGCTGGATGCGGTGGCGAGCGCGAGATGCAGCCACGACAGATTGCCGAGCATGCCCTCCTTCAGCACCAGCGCCGCGCCGGTGATCGGGATGAGATCCAGGACGATGCTCGGCCGGGTGTCCGGGATCAGGCAGGGTACCGCCGCGACGACCACGACCAGCACCAGCGGTGTGAGGTAGTTCTGCGCCTCCTTGGTGCTCGCCGCCAATCCGGTTGCACCGAGGGCGATCGCGGCGAGGGCGACGGTGATGGGCAGCAACACGACGAAGGCGAGCACCAGCACGCCGGCGCCGACGCTCCAGACCCCGGCGAACGGCGCCGTGACCGCATTGCCCAGGCCGCCCGCGATCATCGCGGCGGAGCCACCGAGCGAGAGCAGGTTGAGCCCCACCGTCACCGCCGCCGCCGCGCAGGCGACCAGGAGTTTGCCCAGGAAGAGATCACGCCGGTCGGCGGGCCAGGTGAGCAGCGTTTCCAGGGTGCCGCGTTCGCGTTCGCCGGCGATGAGATCGACCGCCGGGAAGAACGCGCCGCTCGCCGCCATCAGCACCAGCAGCATGGGCAGGATCGCCGCCAGACCGGTGCGCAGCGTCTCGACCACCGGCGCGCACGACCAGGTCGCGCTGCGCACCGGGTCGAGCGCGGACAGCGGCAGGTTCACCGCCAGCGCGCTCGCCTCGGTCAACCGCTTGCGCCAGGCCTCCACGGCATGCTTGATCGGTTGATTGAGGTCGTTGCTGCGCGGATGCGCGTCGTCGCGCACCACGACCACGCGGCGACGTTCGCCCTCGGGCGGCGCGTTCCACACCACCACGGCGGTGCCATGGGCACGCAGCCAGCGCAGGGTGGTGGCGCGGGCCGTCGCCAGGGCGGGATCGGGTACGGTCTTTGACGTTGCTTCGCTGCGCGCTGCCATCTGCCGGGCGGTCTCGGCGTCCTCGTGCCGCAACTGGACGTGCAGCAGGTTGGTCAATTCGCCTTGCGACGCAGGCGCGAGCTGGACCAGTCGCAGCACGGGCGGGGGATCCTGAACGGCTTCGGCTGGCGTCGAACCAGCCGATTTGCGGCGGCGCGGCGGTTCCCGCTGCTCGGGATCGAGATCATCGAGCACGTCGTCGGGCAGGTCGAGCGCCACCACCCCGGCCGGCTCGCGCGGGGTGAGCCGCGACAACTGGGTGACCTGGAGCATGAACAGCGCGAGCAGCGGATAGAGCAGCACCGGCAGGACGACGTTGACGAACAGGGTCCGGCGGTCGCGCAGGATCTCGACCGCGTCC
>CAMCMZ010000056.1 GCA_945876185.1 Candidatus Kuenenia stuttgartensis
AGCTTATCCGACGAGCGAATGCCGCGATCATCTCCGTCATCCGATGGATGCTGAAGCAAAGACTGGGACGATGCTACCGGCGAAAGCCGCTGCATCCGTATGCAAGAACCCTGTAAAATTATTAGAAATTAAATCAATGCCATTGCCGCGGCCCGGGGAAGCGTCCGCCAGGACTGCCGGCCCCACCGATGGGGATCTTGGCTTTCTCAACACCAGTCTCGAGGTCGAATCCGTACAGCACCGCGCCGCCCCCCGACGGGATCCACACCGTCCCACCGACGACGGACGGCCCGCTGTAGCCGGACTTAAGCGGCTGCTTCCACAGCAGTTTCGGGCCATCGGTCGGCCAGGCCTTGAGCAGACCCGTCTCTTCATAGACACCGTTGTTCTGCGGCCCACGGTAGGCCGCGACATCGGCGCTCGTGGCCGTCGCCACCAGGCCCAGGGTGATCGCCACGGCGAGCCAGCGCGACGCGGCACCGAGTTGTAGGAGTTGTAGTGGCAGGGCGACGCAGGTTGGGCAGGGATTCATATCCTTCATGATACGTGGACCCCCGGATTACGTTGACCACCAAGGTTGTGAGGTTGGTCGGCCAACGGCAGGTCATGTGTCCGCACCCCACGTATGGCAGCCTGGGGCCACCGGCATTTCTGCAGGGTTGCACCTTGGTTCGCATATGGGTATTCGGTTGGTGGCAGACGCGTCAAACCCAGGACGTTCATCCACCGCAGACCTGGCCGCGCGACCCTGGAAGTTCCATGCGATACCTTCTAGCGCAGATCGCGCTTTCGCTCGGGCTGCTGCTGCCGATGTGGTCACACTTCCACCCGTCGAGTCTCCTGGTCGGTGCCATCCTGATCGTTCTCGGCTGCCTGCTCTACGGGTACTGCTTTCGGTTCCTGCGCCTGGGTTCGTTCCACCTGACCCCGACACCCAACACGGGTCAGCCGCTGGTCCGCGCAGGGCCCTATGCGTTGATCCGCCATCCGATGTATGCCGCGTCGTTGCTCATCTTCCTGGGCGTCAGCATTGGCTATGGGGATCCCTTGAAAATCCCGCTGATGCTGGCCCTGGTGGCGGTGCTGATCGCCAAGGCGAAACAGGAGGAGCGTCACCTTCTGCTGCTTTTTCCGGACTATAGTGACTATATGCGCACGTCCTGGCGCTTGCTGCCTTGGGTGTACTTGGTGCTTTTCACCTGCGGGCAGTAAAGCCCGGGTTCAGCGTTCAGCCACCGCAGTCGGCCTGGCGCAAGCGGCAACGGTCGCCGACCTGGTTCCCCGGGAATCCTGCACCGACGGGCGTCCGCCGGCCGCTACACCACCTACACCACCTACACCACCTACACCACCCGGTTCTGGCGGATGCATTCGGCGTACCACTTTGCCGACTGCTTGGGGATGCGGGTCTGGGATTCGTAGATGTTGTAGATGATGCCGAAGCGCTTGGCGTAGCCCCAGGCCCATTCGAAGTTGTCCATCAGGCTCCAGACGAAGTAGCCCTTGAGCGGATACCCTTCCGCCACCGCGCGGTGGGCCTGGCGCAGGTAGTCGCGCAGGTAGCGCACGCGGTCGAGGTCCATGATCTCGCCGCGCTCGTTGATGCTGTCCTGGGCGGCGCATCCGTTCTCGCTGATCATCACCTCACCTTGGAAACCACAGCATTCGCGCACCAGGCGCGGGCCCCAATAGAGCGATTCTGGCATCAGGTTGAGCCACGGCATATCAAGGCGGGGATAGCCGATCGGCAGGTCGAGCAGTTCATAGCCGTCGGCATTCGCGGCAGCGCGCACCCAGGTCCCGGAATAGATGTTGAGGAACCAGCGGTCGAGCGGCTGGCTGATGATCTCGAGGTCGCCAGGGGCGATGTCCGGCACCTCGCCCTTGTCGCCTTTGTGCGTGAGGAACAGCTCGCTGTAGCGGCCAGTCAGGGCACCGAACGTCACCATGCCGTTCAGCCACTGGTCCTGGAAGGCCCGTTTCACCGCCGCGATGTCGGCCGCGGATTCGGTCACCGGCACCGGGATGCCGGCGCAGTCGACCAAGCCAATTTTGCAGGGTTTCGGGCTGGCGGCGCGGATCGCCTTCACCGCCTTGCCGTGCGCGAGCAACGCATGGTGCGCGGTTTGCAGCACCTCCTTGCGGTGCGCCACCTGGGTGCCGGGCGCGTGCACGCCGGGCTTGCCGACGCCGTAACCCAGGTCGGTGAAGCAGGGGATCTCATTGATCGTCATCCAGTCGCTGATGCGGTCGCCGAGGCGCCGCACCACCACGTCGGCGTAGGCGGCGAAGTCGTCGGCCATCCGGCGCGAACGCCAGGAGCCATAGCGGTCTTCCAGCGCCTGCGGGCTGTCCCAGTGGAACAGCGTCGCGTGCGGCGTGATCCCGTGTTTCGCCAGGCTGTCGAGCAGCCGCTTGTAGAAATCCACGCCCTTTTCATTCACCGCGCCGGTGCCGTCAGGCAGAATGCGCGGCCAGGCGATCGAAAAGCGGTAGTGCTTGAGGCCCAACGACGCCATCAGCGCCACGTCGGACTCGACCCGGTGGTAGTGGTCGTTGGCGATGTCGCCGGTCTCGCCGGTCTTCACCCGGCCAGGAATCTTGCTGAAGGTGTCCCACACCGACGGCTTGCGGCCGTCTTCGGCGGCGGCGCCTTCGATCTGGTAGGCGGCGGTGGCGGCACCCCAGACGAAGTCGGCGGGAAACTGGTAGGACGTGGACATGCAGGCCTCGCAGCGGGTCAGGGCGGCGCGGTGCCGCCGGCGGTCGCGGCAGCATGGTGGATGTACCGCACCGGCAATGCCGGACGCGGCCGCCTCCTAGGAGCGGCGATGTCCACATCGCCGTGGCGGCGGCCATTCACCATCCCGTCGATGTGGACATCGACGCTCCATGCGCGTGGCCATTCGCCCTGAGTGCATGAGTGCGCCCTTGGAGCGCTATGAGCGCGCCCCAGGAGCGGCGATGTCCACATCGCCGTGGCGGCGGCCATTCGACATCCCGTCGATGTGGACATCGACGCTCCATGCGCGTGGCCATTCGCCCTGAGTAAGCCTTGGGAAGGCAATGGACGCATCCTGAGCCGATTTCTCGTGCTGCGCTTCCCAGCCTGCCAGTCAGCCTATCCTCGCGGCCATGCCCGATGTCGACGATCCGCACCGCCGCCGCCTGGACGCGCTGGAACGCGCCTTCGGCCACCGTTTCGCCGACCACGCCCTGCTGACCCGTGCCCTCACCCACGCCAGTCGCATCCCGGCCGGGGCGGATGCCGCCGCGCGGTTACGCGATTCCAACGAACGCCTGGAATTCCTGGGCGATGCAGTGCTTGGCGCGGCGCTCGTCGACCACCTCTGCCGACTCCACCCCGACGCTGACGAGGGCCAGCTGTCGCGCTTGAAGAGCAACTTCGCCAGCCGCACCACCCTGGCGCGCGCGATCGAACGCCTGGAACTGTTGCCGCTCTGCCTGGTCGGGCCGCAGATGGGCGGTGATCCGCAGCGCTGGCCCGATTCGGTGAAGGCGAACCTGATCGAGGCGTTGTTCGCCGCCGTTTTCCTCGACGGCGGCTGGCCCGCCCTGGCCGAGGCCGTGCGTCGCACCCTGGGCGAGCGCCTGACGGATCCGGCCGCCGGCACCACCGACGCGCGCATGCGCTTGCAGGAATGGTGCCTGGCCAACCACCACCGCCTGCCTGACTACACCAGCGAACGCAAAGGCGGCAGCGACCACAACCCGATCTGGACCGCCACCGTCGCGATCGGGGACCATCGCGCTGAAGGCTCCGGCGTCAGCCGCCGCCGCGCCGAGGCTGCTGCCGCTGAGAACCTGCTCCTCGCCATCGCCAGCGCCGCCGCAGCAGCAGCCAAGTCCGGCTGACCGCACCGGTCCACCATGGCGAGTGCTCCGACTGATCCGGCCGATCCGGGCGAGGTGATCGGAAGGACCAGGCCGCTGGCCGCTGGGGGGAACACTGATGTCGGCCTTGGTTCCTACGCCACGGCCGAGGCACGTTTCCAGGATCTCCAGGCTCGCCATGCGGCGAACTGGGAAGCCCGCCTCTTCTGGGCCATGGTGCTGCCGGTCTATGTCGGCTTCGCCGGCAACCTCTGGTTTAATTTCGCCGGGGCGGATGACGCCGAGGTCTGCCAGGGTCTGCTCACCAGCGTGGCCTATTGGACCCGCTGGGGTGGCCCGTTGCTGGGAACCCAGGTGGCATTGATGGGGCTGGCGGGATGGTGGATCTGGCGCCTGGAACGAACGTACCAGCGGCGGAATCCGGTTGAGAAATCTGAGACAAAGCGGGTTCCGGCCTCGGATGACGCGGTCCAGGATCCGGGCAAGCCGGGTTCCGGCACCGATCCGGGGGGCGACGCCATTTCGGTGTGCCCGGATCAGCCGGCCAGGCTGGAGCCTGGCGGTCCCAGGGTCGGATCCGCAGACGTACCGTGAGGATTCCGTGCCCCGGGGGTGCACATTGTCGTTCCCAACGCCCCCGCTAGCTTCCGCGCGCCCGAGGACACCCCCATGACGGTCACTGCTCGTCCCCATGATTCCCATGTTTCCCAGGACAAGGTCGCCAAGTTCGGCGGCACATCGGTCGCCACGGCGGCGCAATTGCTGAAAGTAAAGGCGATCATCGACGCCGACCCCAAGCGGCGCTTCATCGTCCCGTCGGCCCCCGGCAAGGCCGACGCCAAGGACACCAAAGTAACGGATCTGCTGTACCTGGCGCACCAGCTGGCGGCCAAGGGTCAACCGATCGCGCCGGTGTGGGACAAGATCACCGAGCGCTTCCTGTCCATCGTGCGCGACCTGAAACTGACGCTCGATCTCAAGCCCGTCCTCGACCAGGCCAAGGCCACCATCGAGGGCGGCGCCACCGCCGACTACGCCGCCAGCCGGGGCGAGGCCATCCACGGCCTGATCGTCGCCGCGCTGCTCAATGCCGAATACGTCGACGCGGCCGAGGTCATCACCTTCGACCGCGCCGGCCGCCTGGATCCCGCCACCTTCGCCGCGATCAAGAAACGCTGCGCCGGCCCTGGTCGCTACTGCATCCCCGGGTTCTACGGGCGCGGCGCCGACGGCCAGGTGAAGACCTTCAGCCGCGGCGGCAGCGATGTCACCGGATCCGTCGTGGCGAACGCGGTCGACGCGGCGATCTACGAGAACTGGACCGACGTCAGCGGCGTGCTGATGACCGACCCGCGCATCGTCGCCGAGGCCAAGCCGATCGCTGAAATCACCTACGGCGAGTTGCGCGAGTTGTCGTACATGGGCGCCAGCGTCCTGCATGAGGAAGCCGTCTTCCCGGTGCGCGGCAAGGCCATCCCGATCAACATCCGCAACACCAACCGCCCCGACGACGCCGGCACGATGATCGTCGACCGCCGCGATCCCGGCAGCCAGGTCGTGGTCGGCATCGCCGGCACCAAGGGATTCACCGTCTTCGGCATCGAAAAGGCGCTGATGAACGGCGAGGTCGGCTTCCTGCGCCGCGTTCTTGACGCCTTCGAGCACCACGGCATCGCGGTCGAGCACGTCCCCACCGGCATCGACACCATGTCGGTGGTGGTCGCGGATAAACAACTCGGCACCCGCGCCGACGCCCTGGTCGAGGACATCCGCGCCGCCGTCCAGCCCGACAGCGTCAGCGTCACCCCCGGCATGGCCCTCATCGCCACCGTCGGCCAGGGCATGAGCAACGCCACCGGCACCGCCGGCCGCCTGTTCGCTTCGCTGGCCCGCGCCCGCGTCAACGTGCGCATGATCGACCAGGGTTCGAGCGAGCAGAACATCATCGTCGGCGTCGAAGAGTCCGACCTCGCCGGGGCGATCCGGGCGATCTACAACGAATTCGCCTGAACCGGCGAACTGTCCGCCGGTGCTTGCCGCAGCGCCCGTCGCCGTTCGTCCACCACCGCGCGGTAGTCACGCTGCGCCTCAGCGCTGAGGAACGAGCGGCCGATGAGCGCCTCGACCGCCGTGGCGGTCTGGTCGCTGGTGAAACGCGCCAGGATCCGCCGCGCCCGCGCCGGCACCACGCCCAAGCGGTCTGCCAGCAGCAGGAAATCGGCAGCAGACGGGAATCCCAAGGCGGCGAAAGCTGGGGTGATGTAGTCGTCGGCAAACAGGGCGAGTGCCAGCGGCGTTTCGGCGGGCAGGTGCAGGCTGGTGTTCAACAGGTCGTAGGCCGGGGTCAGCACCGGGTCGCCGTCGGGGCTGGTGAACAAACTGAAGTTCTTGAGGTGCGCGTCGCCGTTGCCGAAGGCATAGCAGAACAGCACGCGGATGAACAGCTTCTCGGCTTCGACCGGGTAGGCCGGGCAGTGGCGGCGCATGATCTGGCCGAGGCGTTCATAGCTGCTGTCGTATTTGTAGTTCCGGCCGTGGGTTTCGGGCGACTGCTCGGCAAGGGCGGCGAAGTCCTCCATGTCCAGGCGTTCGACGGCGCGGCGGTCGAAACGCCGGCAGAGGTAGGCCGGCTCGCCATCGGCAAGTTCCACCAGGGCGTTGGCTGCGGTCGCGATGGCGAAGACCTGGCCCGCGATCTGCATGGTCAGGTGCTCGTTCGCCGGCACCTGGTCGGTGGCGCGTGGCAGCGGCGTGCCTGGGATCGGCTTGAGGATGAACTCGCCGTCGCGCTCGGTCGGAATCAGCGTGCCGTCGGCGAAGCGCAGCGAAATCTTGTCCTGTACGCCAGAGATCGACATCCGCTGCGCAACCTCGGTGCGGTAACGGATGACCTCGGCGCGGGTGAAGCCCAGGCGCACCGGTAGGCGCCGGCGGCTGTCCACCAGTCGCTTGAGCGCAGCCGGACTGAATCCATCAGCGGCCTGGCCGATCAACGGTGCCTTCAACGGTGCCAGGGTCGAACGGCAGCGTGCGGTCATGGCGCGGCTGTCTTTTTCTCTTTAGGCGTTTCGTCTTCGGGCGTTTCGTCGTCGAACGATTCGTCGTCAATCGCTTCGATCTGCAAACTGCCGGGAATTTCGCCCGCGCCGGTCTTAAGCAATCGGCCGAACAGATCGCGTTCATCCAGGCGCAGGTTCCGGCATTGGATCTCGGCAAGAGCGCCCTCGGCGAGCAAGGCGGCGAAGGCCGGGAAGAGCACCGGAGCCAGATAGGGCTCGGCACGCTTGGGCAGAGTCAGACTGACCGGCGGCTGCGATGGATCGCGCAGGTAGTCGTCGGCATAGGTGAAGCGAAACCCGCTGGCGGTTTCTTCGAGCAGGCCCGCGACCCGATCGCGCCGCAACACCCGGCCGCGCCGCGCGCTCACGGTACCTCCGACACAGGCGTCACCGGTCTGGGCGAAACCTCCTGCGGTTGCCGCACACGCAGGTCGAGTTCTAGGCCAAGCGCGGTGGCGAGCCGGGTCAGCGTCGTCAGGGTCGGGTTCCCCTTGCCGGATTCGAGATCGCTGAGCGCATGCACCGACATGCCGGCGATCTCGGCCAAACCACGTTGGTCGAGCCGGAGGGAGCGCCGCCGGGTGCGGACGACGAGGGCGAGATCAGAAATATTCATTATGATGAGTAATCTACAGCGGACGCCTCGTGTACAAGCGCCTTTTCCAGAAATTATTCGCTTTAATGAATACGACTGTGTCGCCGCGAGCGCACCTGATGTTGTCGGCCAGCATTGGCCCTGCCCTACTTCCAGGCAGTGACGTGGTCCGCATGCTCCCGCCCACATGACCGCCGCACCGGCGGAAGGGGAGCCGCATGCCAGCCGCCGTCATCGTTGAACACCTGAGCCACACATATACCGGGCCTACGGGTTCCGGCTCGACCGGCGGGTTGTCGGTGCTGACCGATGTCTCGCTGACCGTTGAGGCCGGCGAGAGCCTGGCGGTGGTCGGGCCGTCAGGCTCGGGCAAGAGCACGCTGCTCAACTGCGTCGGCGGGCTGATCAAGCCCGATCACGGCACGGTGAAGATCGCCGGCGACGACGTGCATGCGCTCGACGCCACTGCGCGGGCGCGCTTCCGTGCCACCAAGCTGGGCTTCATCTTCCAGGAACATCTGCTGCTGCCGCACCTGACAGCAGAGGAAAACGTGCTGATGGCGGCGCTCGCCCTCGGCCGCAGTGAAGCCGACGCGGCGGTGCCGCGCGCCCGCGACCTGCTCGCCCGGCTGGGACTCGGGGCGCGCGGCGACCATCGCCCGGATGCGCTGTCCGGCGGTGAACGCCAGCGCGTCGCGGTGGCGCGGGCGCTGCTCAACAAGCCGGCCGCACTGCTGTGCGATGAGCCCACCGGCAGCCTCGACCGCGCCAACGCCGGCACAGTCGCTGACGAGCTGTTCGCGCTCGCCAAGGCCGAAGGCGCGGCGCTGCTGATTGTCACGCACGATCCCACCCTGGCCGCACGCTGCACCCATCGCCTGGAGCTGCGATGAGCACGGATCCGGTCAAATCCAGCGGCGTGCCCTCCGGCCTCGCCCTGGCCTGGCGCGGCGCGCTGCACCACCGCCGCACCTCGATCGCCGCCGCCTTCGGCATCGCCATCGCCACCGCCGTCGTGGTGGGGGCGATGATCGCCGGCGATTCCCTGCGCGGCACCCTGCGCGACCGTGCCCTGGCGCGCCTGGGCGCGACCGAACTCGCGGTGACTCCGCCGCGACCTTTGCGGGCGGAGTTGGTCGCTGCGGCCCGCACTGCCGCGCCGGACGCGACCGTGGCACCGCTGCTGCTGGCCGACGCCGTGGCCGAGGCCGCCAACGGTGGCCAGACCGCGCCCAGGGTGCAGCTGGTCGGGGTGGATGCTGGCTTTTGGCAGATTTTCCCAGGTCATCAGGGGAAAATCCAGACGACCGTGGATCCCAAGACCGGCCACCTGCGGGCGCGCACGATCGCGATCAACTCCGTCCTCGCCCAGGACCTGAAACTGGCGGTGGACGACGATGTGCTGCTGACCATCGGCAAGCGCGGCAGCGCGCCCGCGTTCAGTCTGCTGGCGTCGCGCACCAAAGAAAAGAACGGCCGCACGGTGCGGGTGACCGTGGCCGCCATCCTTCCGGATGACCGTGGACCGGGCGCGTTCAGCCTAACCCCGTCGACCACGGTGACCCGCACCGCCTTCGCCGACGCCGCCTGGCTCGGCCGGGCCGTCGAGGATCCCCGCACCGACGCGGTGCTGTTCGCCGGGGTCGGGGCGCAGGCCGCCGCCAACGCGATCGCCACCAACGCCCTCCCGGTGGATCACGGCATCATCCTCGACCAGGCACAGTTGCGGGTTTCCCCGTCCTTGCGCTTCGTCCTCTCGGAAACCCAGGTCGCCGCTGTGCGTCAGGCGGCCACTGCGGCCGGCGGCACGGCGGCGGTGCATGGGGTATACATGGCCGAACGGATCACGGTGGTCGGCAAACCGGAAAAAAGCGTCTCCTATTCCGTCATCGCCGGGATCGATGCCCCCGCCGATCTCGGTGGCACCCCCCCGCCCGACCGGGACGGCATCGTCCTGTCGAGCTGGGTCGCCGAGGATATCGCAGCCAAGGTCGGCGATCAGATCGCCCTCGACCTGCCGGTGCCGACCAGCGACGGCGCCCATCGTCTGGTTAAGCTGACCCTCACCGTGCGTGGCCTGGCCGCCGCGACCGGCCTGGCGGCCGACCCCAGTCTGCTGCCCGACATGCCGGGGCTGACCGACGCGAAAACCCTCCAGCGCTGGGACCTGCCGTTTCCGGTCGACAATTCCCGTTTCACCCCGCGCGATGAGGAATGGTGGCATGACCGGCGCACGACCCCGAAGATGTTCCTCCATGCCGATCGCATCCGGGAAATCTGGGCCGAAAGTCCTGGCGGGGGAGCGATCCCCTGGATCTCAGGCATCCGGCTCATTCCGCCCGTGGGTGCCGATGCGGAATTCTTCCAACGCTTCAGCCTGGCCCTGACCCAAGCCCTGCCCCCTTCCGATGGCGGCCTGGTCGCCCGGCCGGTGCGCGCCGAGGCCCTGACCGCGGCGAGCGGCGGGCCGGATCTTGCCGAGCTGTTCCTCAGCCTCGGCGGCATCCTGGTGCTGGCGGCGGCGGGTCTGGCCGGCGTGCTCGGCCGCCTGCAGACCGAGGCTCGTGCGGCCGAGGCCGGCGTGCTGCTGGCGATCGGCTGGCGGCCCGGTGCGGTGCGCCGGCTTCTGCTGGCCGAGGGCGCGGTGATCGCGCTGCTTGGAGCGCTCATCGGTACCGGCCTTGGTCTCGCCGTGGCGCAGGCCCTGGTCAGTGCGCTCAACTCGGGCTGGAACGACGCCATCGGCGGCGTCGCCATTTCGCTGCAGATCAGCGGTGAAACCCTGGTGATCGGTGGTCTGTCCGGTTTCGTCATCGGCTTCGGTGCGAGCGCCTGGGCGGTGTACGCGGTGCCGGGCCGCCCGGTGCTGACCCTGCTCGCCGGCCGGCGTGCGAACCGGCCGCCGACGAGTGCGCGCAGCCGCTGGATCCAGACGGCCGTCGTCGTCGTCGCAGCGCTCGCCGCCGCCGGCCTGGTCGCCGCCGCCGTGGCAGGAGCGATATCGCGCGAAGCCGCCATGCCCTCGGCCGGTTTCCTGGTCATCGTCGCCGGGCTGATCGGCCTGCGCTTGCTGCTGACCCGTCGCCATTCCAGTTCAGGCACAGCACCAAGCTGGCTGGGTCTCGCGCTCAGATCCGCCGGCCGCGATCCCGCGCGCAGCCTCGCCACCGCTGGTCTCATCGCCGGCGCGGCGTTCGTGCTCGCGGCCGTCGCGGCGGCCCGGCGCGATCCCGCCGCACTGGACCTCGCCGGACCAGATTCCGCCGCCGGCGGCTACGCCCTGCGCGTGACCACCACGTTGCCGCTCCTCAACGATCCCGACTCCAAAGACGGCCGCGCCCGCCTGGGGTTCAGCGCCGACGACGAAACCGTGCTGAAGGACGTGCGGATCGAAAGCCTGCTGGTCGCCGACGGCGACGACGCGAGCTGCCGCAACCAGGGCAAACCCGGCCGGCCGCGCGTCCTGGCGGTGGCGACAAGGTTGCGCGAACGCGGCGGCTTTGGTGCGACGAAGGAGGCCTGGGATCGCCTGGGCGCGGATCCCGGCGACGGGCCGGCCTGGACGCTGGCCGATGGCGACAGTGCGCTGTGGGTGCTCAAAACCGGCGTCGGCGAAACCCTGCCGTTCACCGCTGCGCGCAACCGCTCCCTGAAACTGGGCGGTACGCTCACGCCCGGCCTGTTCGCCGGCGATCTGCTGATGGGCGAGACCGCCTTCCGCAAGGCGTTCCCCGGCGAGGAAGCCCCGCGCGCCCTGCTCGTCGCGGTGCCGTCGCAACAGGCGGACGCGGTCGCCGGAGTGCTGCGCAAACGCCTCGCCCCCTGGGGTGCCGAAGTCCGCAGCACGCGCGAACTGATCGCCGGCGTGCTCGCGGTGCAGAACGCCTACATCAGCGCGTTCCTGGCCCTCGGTGGCCTCGGCCTGGTGCTCGCCGCCGGCGGGCTCGGCGCGCTCCTGGCGCGGGCCCTGGCCGAACGCCGGGGCGAGATCGCCCTGCTGACCGCCGTCGGCTGGACTCCAGGCGCGGTCGCCGGCCTGATCGTGACCGAATACTTTGTCCTGATCGGCAGCGGCCTGGTCATCGGCCTCGTGGCGGCGGGCCTGAGCGCCGCCGGCGGCGGCCGCTTCGAACCGCTGATGCCGGTGTCGCTGCTCGGCGGTGTGTTGATCGTCGGCCTGGGCGGCGCCGCGATTGCGGCCGTGCGTAGCGTGCGCGCCAGTTCGGTGGCAGACTTGCGGCGGGAGTGACGGTCCCGCCGGACGCTGGAACCCCTTCGAGGACCGCATGGCGCAGCAACTCGTCTGGAAGCGTGAGTTCGCGATTGGGATCGCGAGCATCGACGACCAGCACCGCGAGATCATCCGCCTCTTCAACCTGGTCCTGGCCAACCCCGACCCCGCGACCTATCAGGCCCAGTACGTCAACCTCGGCCGCTTGATGGAGCAGCATTTCCAACACGAGGAGGCGCTGATGCTCAAATACGGCGTCCCCAACCTCGCCGCGCATCAGGCCTACCACCAGCGGTTGAAGGACGACTACGTCGCCTTCCATCCCACCACGATCGACGAGGCCACCCTCGGCCTGATCCGTGGCAAGATCTACCGCTGGATCATCGACCACATCATCAACGACGCGATGGATCGTGGCATTGGGGAACACCTGCGTCGGCATGGGATTTTCGCCAAGTGAAGGCCGATCAGGAACCGACCATCTCATAGCGCCCACGGCGCCACCACCCGGAACGGATCCGGCGGGGCGGGTTGCAGACTCAGAATCCGGGCTGAGCATCGCGGAAAGCCTACCCTTGTCCGTCGACTTGGTTGAACGTTGAACGTTGGTAACTAACTACTCAGCCCTGCGGCTGGACCAGGCCCGTCGAGCAATCATCAACCATCATCGCGTCCCTACAGGACGCGAAAGCCGTAATAAACGACTGGTGGAAGATGGACGCGAATCCTGGTCGGGGACATGTACAATCTGGCCCGATCAGATGCGAATAGCGTGGTGGCACTCATGCGCACGTTGAACTGGAAGGCGGTAGGAATCCAGGACCATGAACGCATCTGGCGACTCTATGGTCGGATGCGGCACAAGCGTTTCCCCTTGTGCCCTTTGTGCTCTTTGTGGCCATCCACGGCTGTCAAAACCCGGAAATTATGGATTGGCGTTGGGCGCCAGCTTGCCCAGCAACGCGACTTCGGCGCACTGGACGGCGTTGAGCGCGGCGCCCTTCAGCAGCTGGTCGCCGACGACCCAGACGTCGAAGGTGTTGTCTTGCGACTGGTCTTTGCGGATGCGGCCGACGTAGACGTTATCGTGGCCGGCGACATCGACCGGCATCGCCCAGCGGTTCTTGGCTCGGTCTTCCAGCACGGTCACGCCGACCGCCTTCTTCAGGATCTCGTAGGCGCGCTCGACGCTCATGCCGGAGTCGCTGAACTCGACGTTCAGCGCCTCGGCATGGGTGCGCAACACCGGCACGCGCACGCAGGTGCCGGTGACGCGGATCTGCTGGTCGCTCAGGATCTTGCGGCTTTCCTTGAGCAGTTTGACTTCTTCCTCGCAGTAGCCGGTCGCGGGATCGAAGGGCGAGTTGTGCGGGAACAGGTTGAAAGCGTACGGGTGCGGCAGCACCTTGGGCGGGAACGGCTTGCCCTCCAGGTAGGCGCGGGTGCCTTCTTCCAGTTCGACCATCGCGGCGTGGCCGGCGCCCGAGGCAGCCTGATAGGTGGCCGCGACCAGGCGCTTGATCGGCACGACGCGATGCAGCGGCGCCAGCGCCATCAGGGCGATGATGGTGGTGCAGTTCGGATTGGCGATGACGCCCTTGCCGCCGTTCTTGACCAGGGCCTTGGCCGCTTCAGTGGGATTGATCTCGGGCACAACCAGGGGCACGCCCTCTTCCATGCGGAAGGCCGACGAGTTGTCGACCATCAGGCACTTGGCGGCGACGCAGGCCTCACGGAAATCCTTGGAGATCTTGCTCCCGGCAGAAAACAGCGCGAGGTCCATTCCCTTGAAGGAATCCTTGGTCAGCTCGCGGACGGTGAGGTCCTTGCCCTTGAACGGCAGCGTGGTGCCGGCGCTGCGCTTCGACGCCCACAGGGTCAGTTCGGTGATCGGGAACTTGCGGCGCTCGAGCACCTGCATGAACTCGACGCCGACGGCGCCGGTGGCTCCGATGATGGCAACCTTCATCGCGATTCTCCTGAGCTGCGGGCGCAGATGCGCGGTGGATGTTGACGCAGCGGGTCGCGGAGTGTGTGGCGCCTCGCAGGCTGGCAAGGGAGGGATGGCCCGCAGTCTGCCGAAACCCGGCGTCCTGGGATCGCCGGCGTCCCGCCGGCCGGAAAAGGAGCGTCGATGTCCACATCGACGGAATTCTCCAACAACCACGGCGATGTGGACATCGCCGCTCCTAAAGCTCATGATTTGGGAGCGTCGATGTCCACATCGACGATTTGGGAGCGTCGATATCCACATCGACGATTTTGGAGCGTCGATGTCCACATCGACGAGGTCTCGCGCAGCTAGAAGCCAGCCTGGTTAACGCGACGTTTCGGTATCCAGGATTTGCGTCGGAGCGCGGCAGCGCAGGATCACCGGGCCAATGCGCGGCGCGCGGTTGCCGTTGGCGGCGATGTCGGAAAGAACGCTCGTGCGCGGGTCCTTGTAATGCCAGGTCACGCGCAGTTCGGCGCCGTCGACAGGGAAATCGAAGGCTGAATTGTTGGCCGGCAGGAAGGCGTTCTTGGCTTCGGTACTAGCCGTTATCCCGGTCTTCCAATCGACCCCGCTGGACATGGCGCGGAACAGCACGTTGAAATCTGCTGCGTCCAGCACGGTGGCTTCGGCACTGCCGAGCGAAAACCAACTGTCCGAATACCGCAGCGGGAATCCCGCCCAGGCGTAGGTGCGGCAGCGGAAATGCGCGGGTGTGCAGGTGGAATCCTCGGGCAGCGCGCTGGGATAGCGTGGCCACCAGCCGATAACGAAGTCGCCGGGTTGCGGACCATCCGTGGCGATCGGTTCGTCGGTGATGGAGTTGTAGAGTCCAAGCATCCAGTTGGCGATGGTGAAGTCCGAGAACGAGGCCCAACCTCCTTGCGGATCCCAACGCGGTGGGGTGAGTTCGGACATCCATTTGGGGGCCTGTCGTTGATACGTGCGCGGCCCGACGAACTGGACCACCCGGGGATTGCCACCATTGCGACCGCACACCAGGGATGCCGGTGCATCCCATTGTGCGAGACCCATAGGGAAATTTTGTTGCACGAAGGCATTGGGGTTATTGAGATCGGGATTTCTGGAATCGGGCACGACGGTGATATCGGGATTGACGACAAACAACGGACTCGCCCCGGTACCGCCATCGAGTCGGTACCAAACACCCGGATCGGAAACGGGATTGTTGGGATCATTCTTGCGATCGGCGAGTATGGCCACCGGTCCCAGCGGTATTGGGAAAATAATTCCGCCAATCGCAATCGGATTCGTTGGTGGTTTACTACCCAAGAGACTCCGCCCAATCAAAACTCCGATTTGCGTATTCGGACTAGCCGGTTGTACAGCATCACGTCTCTTCCTCACAATGCCGCCAATAGTCTCTGGCGGTGTAATAGGGGGATAGAATATCGGGGCAGGCAGATCATCCGTGCTACCCTGGCGATAGGCGAAAACCTCACCGCCGATCGATACCAGACCCATTGGTTTAGAGAAAGTTTCTGAAGTGTCGCTAATGACCACCGTGGAAATCCCTGAAATACCGATGGGAATGTTTGGAATATCCCCATTGTTTTGGCTGTTGGGATCTGGGGCACTCAGAATCAATTTGATAGTCGGGTTTATGCTGGTTTTAAATGGCGTTCCGGCAATCATCCCATCGACGATCGCATCGCCGATGGGATGATCCGATAGGAAGACACAAGTCGGTGAGGTTCCACCATTGGTAGCGATGAAACGATCAATCCTTGGCATGGCATCGTCAGGAACAGAAATAGCACTCACAGGCGATAAGTCTCTGCCACCACCGCCGGAACCGATGAGAACACGGTATTGGCTCAAGTCGAACCGGGCCGATAAGGTCGAATCCAGGGCGAAAAGTCCAACCACAACATCATCGTTAGTGTTGAATGTGGAATACTGGGTTGCATAGCGAACCACCACCTGATGAGGTGTGCCCGTGGCGTCTTTGGGGACTAGGGTCAGGACATCGCCGGACATGACGAGATGCCGATAGGTAGCCCATGACCCAAGTCCACTGGTTGCCTGGACTGGTAGCAACTCTGCATTGGGTTTCGCCGGTCTGATTCCAGTCCGCTGTTGCGCCCTGGACGAAAAAGTAAAACCCAGACGATGGAAAACGAAACTCCTGGAATCGGTGGGATTAGTCCCGGGCACCAGAAATTGCTGATATTGAATCCATTCGATGGCGGATGGATCGCCAGGATCTGCCACCTGCACCAGCAGATGATCAGATAGATTGTGGCCGGCGTTGGGAATCAAATCGTCGGCAAAATCTGGATATTTACCGGTTGGATCGCCGGTGATTTCGAGTCCCGACAAGGTGACCTGGTCGCCATCAGTTATCGTGATGTTTGGCGGTGCACTTAAATGCGCAAGTCCTGGTACAGGCGTGAAAGCAGGCACAGCTTTCCAATGCTCTAGATTGTTTTCTTTACTCGTAATTCCACGAAGATTTGTCAGTTTTCCTTCGGCGGTAACGCCGTCATAACTGCAATAGATTCCGTTCAGCGAGATGATCCCCCCACCAGGGGTCGGCACGCCAGACGCGTCCACCAGTGTCACCGAGGCAGTTCCGTCTAGAGGGATTGTCAAGGTACCACTAGTAACTTTGAGCTTAAAAGATGTCAGGTCGCTGGCTGGCAGAGCGCATTTCAAGCTGCATCCACCGGGATACAAGAAGTGTCCAGTTTCAACGATCGAACCCCCGAATTCAGGTACACTGACACCACCCGGTCGGACCAAGGCACCCTTGACGTGATTCTGGGTCATGGGGAATCGTGAATCAGTCGCACTGTTTGGGGGCGGATCAACCCGATTCGTGGCTTGACGTACTGCGCGTCGGCAGTTTTTGAAAGTATTGCCCTCAAGGTCTTCGTAACTGAAATACTCGTCATCGATGCGGATCACCCCACGCTTGGGAAACAGGTCATCAGCATTGAGGTTTTCGACCGGAATGACTGTGATATCCGTGGGGAGAAGAAGATTGGAAAACCATGTATTGTATTCACCCAGGGGTTCCCAATACGGTGGGCTCGGTGGAGTCGGCAACGGTGGTTGAAGAATGCGGGTGGCAGGAATTGGAATTGCCAAGATATCGCTTGCCAACGGCAACGCCGATACCGTCAGATGATCACCGGCCTGGGTCATTGTCGTTTGGGCGGCGAGGACGTCTCGACCGACCAAGCCATCGACGATGATAGTACTCTGTCCAGGAGAGGTGCCGGTCCATACTACCTGGATCTGGGTCCATTGATCCGCCGTCAAAGGATGCGGCATCTGATACAGCGTCGTAGTTCCCCAGGGAAATGGAACCCTGGATATTGGATCCGGCCAGGGTTGCACGTGCCAACGCGTTGCTGTTCCCGCCTGACTGCGCAGATCGATGCCGTCAGGATCTGACTGTGTGCTATCGCCACTAGTATAGACACTCGATATCTCTATGGCAGGAATCGCCGGTGAGACGAAGGAAAGGGACAATAGCGGTTTTTGCGGAGAACCCGAATAAACCAGCCGAATCAGGTTTTGTTCTGGTTTGATCGAATGCCCGCCGTGGGTATCTGTACCCAGTAAAGTCATATCGGTATGTGCGTCAAAAAGGGTAACAATTCGATTGGTCCAGTCCTCTTTCGGTCGGATCCAGAACCCAAGATGCCGGCTACCGAGCAACGCGCCGGCCGGAACAGGGTTGGCGACCCCCAAGGGGCGGAGGTCGTAGCGCAATTCGCGATTCAGGAATAGACCTTCAGCGGTAAGATCAGCATGGTCCCAAATGCGGTTGATTGGCGCGGCAGCGCCATTGCCGCCCCGATCGGCCGTCGGATCGGCGAGCGGGCCGGAAGGGGGGAGTGGAACTTCAGCGCCGAAGTCGCGGCACCAATCGATGTACAGATGGGTGGCGCGCACATTGGAATTGGAGAGAGACGGAATGGCAGTCGAAAAGCGGTTGAGAACCCCCGTGGCCAAGGTCGGCAAGGTCTTCGGGGCAAGCCAAGGGACATCGGGGGATCCGGCCGCTACTGGTCCCATTCCGGGCCACATGGTCTTGAGCTTAGCCGGGTCGGTCTCGTTCAGATCGGGCTCCACCCGCCGATAACCATTCGGCCCCGCCGCCAAACGGCTGCCATGCCGTTGTACGATAAGTTGATGCATCTTCGCCTGGGTGTCCCAGCGGCGTTCAATCAGAGCGTTTTCCTGCTGCACCGCCTGCCAGATGCGGGATGCGCCGGCCTGCGCGGTGGGGACATTCGCACTGCGGTCGTAGATGATGCCGGTGGAATCGATCCGGAATACGCTCGTTCCAACAATGTCGATCGGGGGGGTCTCCACGCGCGACGTGAGCGGTGTGAAAATCGAATTTGCACTTTGACTATTTATCGGTGAGGCAAGCGGATCAAGAAAGGTGAATAGTGACCAGGTTCTGGCGGTGATAGCTACGCTCGGCTCCGGATCCTCGGTGATGAGGACCCGGCGCAGTTGATCTAGACTGGTCAGGGGTCCCGAACCAAGATCCGGAGGGGGAGTGATGACGCTGCGATTACCACGTTCCCGGGCTGCGCCGATGATATTGCTGACCACAGCGAATCGCGTGACCTCATCGGCAGCATTCCAATTCAATGCAGGGGGCAGGCGCAACAACATCGGCGTTGTCGCAAGCAAACGCGTATCGGGAGTCGAGGTTGGGGCATCCAGGAAAAATCTATGCTTGGATGTTGGCGATCTAGCGATTATATCTTTGGCCAACACTTGGAAATTGGGGTTAGAAAAACCAATCAACATCGTGCCGGTTCCGACAATTTCATTCAGATCTGCGTCAATGAATCGCTGGTAAGTTGCTCCAGAGTTGTATTCGGCGACCATGGTGCCGGCGTCAGTACAGCCGCCGCGTCCTTGCGCCGGATTACCAATCGCGAGAAATGGACGCAACCGTTCGAGTTCAGTTAGAGTGAGTGGTCCACGGAAGCCGAATCCTGCAGGCGGAGGAGGGACGTACTCGGGGAGTAAAGGGTTGAGGCCGAGAAAGCCTAGGTAAACATTAGCAAAACGTGGTTCCTTCACCCAGTCATTCTGATTATCAAGATTTGGACTGGGGGGTGGGGCAGGCCCTTGCAGGGTTGGATCCGGGTCCTCGCGCTGCCAGACCAGAGCCAGGCGGTTGGTCCAGGTTGCATTTGCCTCACTGTGATGGCCAGGATCAGCAGCAAGAAGCTGGAAAATATTGGTGATGCGATTATTGGCGGCGAAATCTCCAAGGGCTTTTGCAAGTTGGCCGTAATGATCGTCATCGTCGTTATCTATGTAGCGAACAGCCTGGCCATTAGCGTTGTACTTGTCGATTGTCAGATCATGGGTGTCCAGCGTTTTGGTGTTTTCAGCTGCGGAATTTTCCAATTGCCATTGTGTGCCGTTCCATGCCGTCGTGGCCTCCACCACTCCCCCTATTGTATTCTTGGATCTCTTTTTGACTGCGCGCCATCCTTTCGACGCATCCCACGCCACCACATCCCCATCCCCGTCATCCCAATCATCGATGCCGACCTTTTTCAGCAACGCATCCCACACAGCCACCGACATGAAGTTGGGATCCAGCCGGCCGGACAGATCGGTGATCCGGGCTGTGGCGACGGTGCGGTCGACGGCGTCGAGGTTGCGGTCGGTGGGATCCTTGAGGTTCGGCAGGAATACTTGAGCGATGTGCAAACCTTTGGTCGTATCGTCGGATATTGGTGGTTCGTAGACGACGGTCGCAGCGACGATCTGAGCCGGGATCTGGTCTGACGAGGAATAAATCGCCATACTGTCCGCGATCTGGGGCATTCGGGCAACCTGGTTCAGGCGATCAGCGAGCCGGAACCAACCGAGAGGCGGGTCAGTCGGTGATGGAATGGTGGGGGGCGTGATCGATGCGCTGAACCCCTGCCCCGCCAAATCCACCGCCGCAGCCTCGGCATAGGCACGGGCGGCGTCGGCGAGTTGGCGGTGGGCGGCGGAGCGCGCCCCGGCGGGGCCGGTCGACTGGCTGAACAGGAACGGCAGACCAAGCAGCATCAGCGCGACCAGGATCACCATCGCCATGACCAGCGCGGCGCCGGAACGGGTCGTCGGACCTCGGGACGGTCTTCCCTGGGACCGCCGGTTTTCAACCGGCCGAGGGATCAGGACGATCCCAGCAGACCTGGTGCCACGGTCAGCCTGCCGTTTGGAAACTGGCAGGCTGCGGCAGGCTTGGTTCTGCGAGTGGGGTTTATCCGTGAAAACCTGCCGGTTGAAAACCGGCGGTCCCAGGGTGCGGCAGGCATGGATCTGCGTGCGAGGCTTATCCGGGTGAACCTGCCGGTTGGAAACCGGCGGTCCCAGGGAGCGGCGGGGGCCGTTACGGGCGGAACGCATGTTGTCAGCCTGGGTTTCCATGCGGTGCTCACAGCCCACGCCGGGAAGCCGGCGAGTCAAGCCGGGCCGGGCCGGGGCGGCAGCTTCGGCACCTGCGGTGTGACGCTGGGCGACGTGGTCGGCGTGATGTCTGGTCCCGCTGGGCAACGCGGACTGCGGATTCTTGCCCGTCCCACCCGGGGCGGCAGCATCCGGCCATGCGAACCCCTGCGATCGTCGCCCATGGTTGATTCCGCCCTGCCCTCGTCCGGGCCAGCGCCCGCACCCGCATCCGGCACCTCACCTGCCGCCGAGGCAGCGACCGCGCCGCACGTCGTCGCGCCGGGCCGGCTGTTCACCGCGGCCTGGGGTCTGGCGGTGCTCGTCACCGTGCTCGGGGTTGGCCTGCACCTCGGTCAGTCGCTGCTGGTCACCACCCCCGGAAGCGACCCCTTGGGCGACCGCCTGGTCGCCCTCCCGGCCAAGGCGTGGGGCTTCGCCGGGTTGCATCTCTTGGCGGCGCTGGCCTCGTTGGGCGTCGGCTACTGGCTTATTTCGATCGTCTATCCGCGCCGGCACCTGGGACGCGAGGCCGCGACGAACCCCGCTGCAGCGATCCAGGCGAGCGCGCATCTGCTGGGCGCGACCGCAGTCGCCGGGGTGTGCTGGGGCGGCACCGACGCGCATTCGCTGCTGGTCTCGGCGGCTTTCGCCGGCCTGGGCTGGGCCGCGCTGATCCTGCTCTGCGCCGGGCATCGCTGGCTGACGCACTTCGCCGACCATGAGGAGATCGCCGCCGGCAACGTCGCCGCTGCGCTCGCCTCAGCCGGGCTGCACCTGGGCGTGGCGGTGGTGGTGGCGCGCGCCATCCAGGGCCAGTTCACCGGCTGGCACGATGCGCTGACCGGGTTCGCGCTCGCCTGCGGCTGGGCGTTGGCGCTGTGGCCGCTGCGGCAACTGGTCATCGCGCGCCTGGTGCTGGGCATGTCGCCGACGGCGATGGATGCGGCGATCGCGACCCGCCAAGACCCGTGGATCGGCACCGTCGAGGCGCTGGGCTACGTGCTCTCGGCCCTCGTCTTGTCAGCGGCGGCCTGAGCGTGGCCAGCAGCGTCGCCGCATTTGATGCCACCCTTCTCGCCGATCGGGACGCCGGACTGATCGCGGCCGGGATCCTCGACGATCCGTGGCTCGATGGCCGGCGTCGCATCGACCATGCGCCGGTGGTGCTGACGCCGGCGGCGGTGCAGGCGCTGGCCCGGGCCGCGACCACGACCGCCTGGTACCTGGATGCGGCGGTGCAGGCGGCGAGCGCGGATCCGAGGTTGCTGGCTGATCTCGGCTTCGATCCCACCCTCGCCGCCATCGCCCGGCTGGATGCGCCGCGCTGGCTGACGCTGGCGCGCGCCGATGTCTTCCTGGTCGATGGCGATGCGGCCCAGGTCTGCGAAATCAACTGTGACACGCCGACCGGATTGGCGGAAACGGTGGAACTCGGCGCGCTTGCGGCCGCCGCGCATCCGGGCCTGGCCGACCCGAGTGCGCGCCTGGGCGAACGCTGGCAGGCGCTGGTGCGCCAAGCGATCCCGACCAGTGCCAGCGCGCAGCTGACAGCCGGCATTGTCGATGCCACCGAGATGACCGAAGACCTCGGCCACATCCGGCTGCTGACGCGCTGGTTGGAAGAGGCCGGCTGCGCCGTCGTGCGCGGTTCGCCATTCAACCTGCACGGGATCGGCGCCGATCGTGTCGGCCTGTTCGGCCAACCGCTCGACCTGCTGGTGCGGCACTACAAGACCGACTGGTGGGCAGCGCGGCGACCGGTGCGGCGCGATGAATCGCCCTGCCCGGATCCAGCTCCGCTGGCGCGAGAACTCAGCCTCATCGCCCACGCCCAGGCGGCCGGCACGCTGGCGGTGATCAATCCTTGGGGCGCGGCGATCGGGCAGAGCAAACGCACCCTGGCGTTGGCCTGGGAGCGGCCGGCGCTGTTCGCCCCCGAGATGCGCGCTGAAGTCGCCCGCCACCTGCCCAAGACGCGCTGGCTGGAGTCGCTGCCGAGGGCGCAGTTGATCGACGAACGCGACGCTTGGGTGCTGAAAAGTGATTTCGGCTGCGAAGGCGACGAGGTCGTGCTCGGCCGCGACACCACGGCAGAGCAATGGGCCGAGGCGATCGATGCCGCCATGCCTGGGCGTTGGATCGCGCAGCGGGCCTTCACGCCCCGGCGCTCTGCGGACAGCAGCATCGCCAACCACGGCGTTTTCCTCATCGGCGGCCTGCCGAGCGGCATCTTCACCCGCCGCTCGGTCGGCGCGACCACGCGCCACGCCGTCGCCTGCCCGACCCTGGTCGATGCGACCGGCACCGGGGCGGCGGCATGAACGACGATCGCATCCTCGTCGACGCGTTCTTCGACCAGCCCGGGCTGCTCGCGGTGCGGTTTGTGCATCGTTTCGGTGCTGCGTCCGGTTCACCGCGTGGCGCGGTCTCTTTCGCCGTCGACCGCAAGCCCGATGTCAGTCAGGGCGTGTCGGTCGGAGGACTTGCTGGACTGGCGGTCGCCGGCCTTGCGGTGGTGGTGATCGGCGCGGTGGCGCTCAATTCGTGCCAGGGGAATTCCAGCGGAAGCAGCATTGCGACGGTGAATTCCGCCCGCACGGCGGCATTCGCGGTGGAAAAAGACGACGGCCAAGGCTGGGCGGCACGGCTCGATCAGTTGGGTGATCTGATGAAGCCGGCCCGCGCGGACCTGCTGCCGTGGATGCAGCGCGCGCTGCTCGATGCGCCGCGCGAACTCGGGCGCCAGGGCGCGGACCGCACCTGGCTGCGGCCGCGTTGCTCGCCCAAGGAGGAGACCGCCTACCGGCGCGGCCAGCGCCTGGGCGAGACGCTCGCTGCGGCCGGCGGCGCGAACGATCTCGCGCTCATCCTCGACCTGCCCGGCCCCGAAGCGATCGCGGCCGCCGCCGGGTTGGCCACGCGCTGGGATCCGGTGATCGCGATCGACAACCTGCCGCATCCACGCGGCGTGGTGCGGACGGTGCAGACCCTGGCGGCGGCGGTGTACTGGCAGCCGGCCTTTACCGCATCCCGCGCAACCCGGCCGGCGATCGCCCCACCGGTGTTTGTGCTCGAAGGCGATCGCCTGGCACCGTACACGAACCAGGTCGACCGCTTCGACAACCGCTCGGTGACGCGCCTGCCTGACGCTGCGGCGCTGCGGCAGCTCGGGGTCGGCAAGATCCTCTACGTCCGCTATCCGACCGTCCTTGCCGCGAACGGAGAAGCCGACGATCTGGTCGATGACCTCATCGCCTGGACCGAAGCCGGGATCGACGTGCGGCACCTGGATTTCAACGCGGTGGAAGCCATCCCGACCGATCCGGGGGCCGACGATCGGACCCGAAACTGGGTCTGGACGCGCTATGGCTGGGGCCACGTCATGGGCAAGGCGGCGATCACCAGCGACGACGCGGACGCGCGCTACCGCACCCAGGCGCGGCCGACCATCTTCCGACCGCAGTTCAGCCAGGACACCGTGGCGCGGGCCAGCCTGGATGGCGGCGTTGGCAGGCAGACCCAGGTGATGGAGGCCTTGCGGCCGACCTCGCCCTCGCGGGCCAGCGGATCCTCCGCCGGCCATCACCACGGCTCCTCCAGCTCCGGCGGCTCCTGGTCGCGCAGCAGCGGCAGCCATTCCTCGGGTTGAATGCCACCATGACCACCTTCCTCGGCATCCAGCTCGCCTTCGACCTTCCCGCCGACCACCGCCTGCGGCGCGGCCTGGGCGAGGCCGTCCGGCGCCAACGTGCGGCAGAAGGCATGACCGCACAGCGCGTGGCCTGGACCAATGCCGCGGGGTTGCTGCGCCAGGCGGTGCCGCACGCCGTGCTGGGCACCTGGGACCTGATCACCCCCAACGGCGAGGCCGAATACGAGGACTGGGCGAGCGGGCTGGAGGCCATGGCGCACTGGCCGCAGGAGGACTTCGGCGCGGATGGGCGGTACCTGCTCGCGAGCGTGATCGTGGTCGTCCGCAAAGGGTCCAACGCCGACACCACCCTGGGCGACCTGTGCGACCTCCCCGAACCCGACTGGCACCGCCGCGCGACCTACATCCGTCTGGTCGAAGCCATGCCGCAGCTGAATCTGACCAACGTGCTCGGCAGCGGATTCTACCTCGCGCCGCATCCCGACCGGCCAGGCTTCGCCATCGAGGTGCTGCAGGGCGAGGGGTTCGATTATCTCGCGGCCGTTGAAGGCTGATGCCACCCGCGATCCACCTGCGTTACGGCGGACGTGACTGGTCCATCGTCATCGTGAAGAGCGACGACCGGGGGGCGTTCATCGAACTGCGCTCGACGCTAGACACTGACACCATGGTCTATGGCACGGTGACCCTGGACACGGATCCGCAGTCCTGCGCCTTCACGGTCCACCGTGCCAACCTGCCCTACACCATCCTGCGGGCGCTGGTGCAGGTGGTCGAAGCCGAGATCAGACGACTCGGGATCCGCTTCGAACTGGAGATGCGCTGAGCGCCGGCGCGCGCGGCGCCAGCGCCACCCACAGTCCGCCGGCGATGGTGATCGCGAAGCCGATCCAGGCCCAGGCGCCGGGGACTTCGCCCAGGACGGCCCAGGCGCCCAGCACGGTGACGCCGGGGCCGATGCTGCCGATCACCGCCGCCGGACCGGCGCCCAGGCGGGCGGTGGCAATGCCGGCGAGCAGCACCGGCACGATGGTGCCGATGAAGCCGAGGTAGGCCCCGACCAGCCAGATGGTGGAACTCTGCTGCGCCCAAACGGCGGCGGGCACCTGCACCCAACCGTGCAGCAGCACGCCCGGGCACGACCCGCACATCGCCAGCGCCGCAACGCGGGCGCCGCCGTGGGCGCGCATCAGCGGCTCGATGAAAACCTGCTGCCCGGCGAACAGCACCGCCGCAGCCGCGACCAGGGCGATGCCCACGCCGGCAGCTGAGGCGATCGGCTGATCCAGGCACGACACCATGATGCCGATCCAGGTCACCAACACGGCGCCAAGCAGCTGGGGCGTCGGCATGCGGCGCTGGCGCAGGGCGCTGAACCAAACCACCAGGGTCGGATAGCTGAACAGCACGATGCGCTCCAGCGCCGCGCTGATGGTGCGCAGGCCGAGGGTGTCGAGCCAGCTCGCCGCGTGGTAGCCGATGATGCCGCACAGCACGATCAGGCCGAGATCGCGCCGGCCGATCGCGGTCTGACCGCGCCCCAGCCACCACGCCGCGAGGATGAATCCTGGCAGGGCGAGCCCCATGCGGATCGCGACCAGGGCGGTCGCATCGGCGCCGTGGGCAAAGGCCCAACGGATGGCCACCGCCTTGGTGGCGAACAGGGCGGCGGCGATGACGGCGCAGGCGGCGCCGATCAGGTGCAGACGACGGGCGGGATCCACGGGTGGTCCCCAGGCCGGGCAGAGTGGTGTGGATCCCAGGCAGCCCGGCAGGATGCCTGGGCCGCATAACGCAGCGACCCGCTCGGTTGAGCGGGTCTCGACGTCGGTGGGAAGACGCGGGCCGCTCAATCGCTGAGGTCGATGATCCAAAGCAGGTGCGAGCGGTGCATGGGCGGGGAGGATGCGGCGTGGCGGGGAAATGCCAGTCCCTGGGAGCGCGCCGCTCCGCGGCGCATGGGAGCGCGCCGCTCCGCGGCGCATGGGAGCGCGCCGCTCCGCGGCGCATGGG
>CAMCMZ010000057.1 GCA_945876185.1 Candidatus Kuenenia stuttgartensis
GCCGGCTACACCAAATCTCGCCCCATTGGGTACATGACCAGCAACGCACGGGCCACCCTCAATGTCCTTGAGGTGGCTTGGATTGCCTCCGAGTGGTCACGATTCACCGGCGGCGAAGAGGATGCCCCCTACAATGTCATTCTTGAACGTACGACACCAAGGGGAATCCGAGTGTGGGTGTGCGATCGGGATGGTCCGGAATCCCGACCCATCCTGATGCTTCCAGAGGATTATTAGCTTGCCATCAACTTGATAATCATTTTTTTTGCCCATTCCTTATCCTCTTGGGCTGTCTTAAGGAAGAGTTCTTCTACCGATTCCTTGGTGACTTCAATTTGTCCCTTGTCAGATTTCCCATCGTGAATCACAGATGTTAGGGCAAGCAGACGTTCAGGGGAATTCTCGTCCGGCGGGACATAATTCTCAATGGCAACTTCTGCACTGTGCCCAAGCATTCTGGATTCAACGGCTGGTCCACCGAGGGCATAGGCCAACTTTGAGGTTCGCTTGCGAAGAGAATAATAACTCACGTCTTTTGGAAGTTTCAAGTCCTCCTTCATTCTTTTGACCAGACTTTGCATGGCCTGCGTCGTGTACTTCTGCCCATTGAAGGAAACAAGGTATTTACTCTCACAGGTTGCCATATGTTCTTTGAGCCGTTCTACCAAACTCGGGGTTAAGGCTAATCCCCTTTGCTTTTCATTATTATCCTTGTTCGTTTTGATAATACCAGTGCTGATGTCCAGGTTATCCCGCTGTAATTCCATTGCTTCGCCAGTGCGAAATCCCGTTTGCATGCCAACTAACCACAAGAGTTTCAACGGTGTTTTCCGTTTCTCCATCCATTCAAGACACTGCCTTAACTCTGCTTCTGTGGTGGCCCTTTTCCCGTGCTTGGGCAAAGCGCTTTTGACCTTCAAATTTAGGATTTTTCGGTCAATCATATATTGGCGTTCAAGGCAGAATCCCACAAATCGTCGTACCGACATGTAATTAGTGTGTCTTGTGCTTTGCTCTTTGAATTTGGCTAGGTACTTCTCCACCATTTCGCAATCAATGTCCTTGGTCTGGCTTATCATCTTGAACTTTTCAAATTGCCTGAAAAAAGTCCTGTAATTCCTTTGGGTTGTTTCGGACAAGCCTTTGGATTGAATTGAGGTGAAGAATTCCTCCTTTGTTTTTTGATATGGCATATTGCGCATGGATCCAATGAACTTCTTTACGTGGTCCTGCCGCTCAAAAAACTCATTTACGGCATCTTTGGCTTCCGCCAATGTGGCATATGCGGTTTCGTTGCTGTCCAAATATGCGTAGTATTTCAGGCCAACCAGACGAATGGACCTTCCACGATATTTGATAATTGTTGATTTTTTACTCATAATTTTTAACTCCTTTCATTAAGTTATGTCTAAATTATCAGTCCAAAGACTGAGAAAGCAAGCCGAGTTGAATTGACTTGCTCAATCTTGGTTGGACAAGCGAGATCGCTGCTTCCAGTGTGGACGTACTTTTGACTTTACGAAACTAGAAAACCAGTCAATTCCTGGAAATTGTCATTGGTTTTCTAAAAAACCGTCTGGGGTCAGATTCCTGAATTAATCAGGAATTGGCTCGGAATAGATCTGAATTACCTCTATTTTACCTTGGAATTACCATGCATGGTCTTTTCCCAGTAGTGCGGCCGGGTGACGAGCTGCCACAGGCCCTTCCAGGCACCGAGGCTGATCAGGATCCAGTAGAGCGGTGACAGCAAGGCGGCCCACCACAAGCCGCGCTGGCCGGGGCGGCGGCCAGCGTACAGCGCAATCGCGATGAAGGCGAAATTGCCGAGGAACAACAGGATCGAGGCGATGAAGAACGCCACCGACATGCCGGATAGCAGCCAATCCTCGTCACGGCCCAGAAACAGCATCGGGGACGCGAGGTGGGTTTTGGACTCCAGATGCTCGCCCGACGAATTGACCACCAGGATCTCGCGTAGCGACAGGCCGTGCGACCAGTCGATTGCGACCTTGCTCAGGTAGACGGCGCAGATCGACCACATGACCAGGTTGAGCGCAGCCAGGATCGAAACGCAGAACACGGAAAGAAAGAACCCCAGCGCGCCCCACGGCCCAAGGCGCGCGACCAGCACCAGCGGCTGGCGCGCCCACACCAGGTGGGTCTGGGCATAACCCTTGAGCCAGCGGCTGCGTTGGCGCACCCAGCCACCGAAGCGGTTGACGGCTTCTTCCCAGGTCACGCTGCGCAGGGTGCGGGTGCTGTGCCCGGCCATGTAGAGACGCACGCCGAGGTCGCAGTCCTCAGTCACGTTGAACGGGTCCCAGCCGCCGAGGTCATGCAGCACCGCAGTGCGGAAATGGTTGCTGGTGCCACCGAGCGGGATCGGCACGCCGAGCCGCACCAGGCCGCCGAGGTAGCGCCGGAACCACACGTTGTATTCGATCGCGAACCAGCGCGTTAGCAGGTTTTCGTTGAAGTTGTGGTAGGCGAGCTGGGCTTGGAGGCAGGCAACCCGCGCCGAACGGCCACCTGCGGCTGCGAGGGCGCGGAAGGCGAGCACCGCCTGCTTGAGCTGGTCCGGCTCGGGGCGGTCCTCGGCGTCGAAGATCACGGTGAACTCGCCGCGGGCGCGCGCCAGGCCGTGGTTACAGGCGCGCGGCTTGGTCTTGGGCTGGCCCTCGGGAACGATGACGACTTCGGCAAACGCTGGGATGCCGGCGGCCTCGATCGCGGCCAGGGTCTCCGGGTCGTCGGCTTCCAGCAGCAGTTTCACATCCAGGCGGTCGCGCGGGTAGTCGAGCGCCGCGAGGTTGGCGAGGATGCTGCCGGCGACGTTGGTTTCATGGTACAGCGGCACCAGCACGGTGTAGACCGGCCAACCGCCGACGGGTTCGGGCAACACCCCGTCGACCGTTTCGCTCCGCAGGCCTTCGCCGCCCTTGGTGCTGGCCAGCACGATGGCAACGATGCGGAAGAGGATTGCCGCCGCGTAGATCAGGCCGACCAGACCCAAAAGAATTCCGAAACCGATGAGCAGATCGTACTGAACCAGGTAGATGGCAGCGACCAGCATCGCCCCCATCCAGACCTCCTGCCCGGTGGGGATGCGGCGGCGGGTCGCCAGCACCGAGATCAAACCGGCCACCATCGCGCCACCAGCCATGCCGAGCAGGCCAGGACCGAGGTTGCCGTAATGGGCGTGGATGAATTCACCGATCGGGATCAGCCGGTTGCTCAGCTCCGCCACCGGCCCGCCCAGGTGCGATCCCACCGCTCCGCCGATCAGCGCCGCCACCATCCCGACCACGACCCAGGCCCACGACAACGTCGACCAGGCGCAGGTGCTGCGAAAGCGTTCGAGGTACGATCGCACCAGGGGATCACCGCCGGTGTCTGACGGGATGCGGACAATGGCACCGCCGGTCGCTGGTCCCGGGGCTGACGCGGTCGCTGGCGGCACTTCGGCGGAGGTCGGCGCGTCAGACATGGGTCCCAGAGCATACTCCGGAACCGGGCTCCCGTTCATTGCGTCTCCGCATGAAACGCCCAGGTGCGCCCTGGCGGTGGCGTGACCACCGCGCTGCGGTGCCCGTCGGCGTGGGCCAGGGCGACGCGCCAGAGCCGGTCCGCCGGCAACGCCGGCAGGACGCGCTCAGCCCATTCGACGAACGCGACCGCATTTTCGGCAAGTTCGTCAAAACCCAGACCGGCGAGTGCATCCGGGCCGGCCAGGCGGTAGGCGTCGACATGCACCACCGGCACCCGCCCGTGGTACTGATGCAGCAGCGTGAAGGTCGGCGACTGGACCTGCTCAGCCTCGCCACCGAGCGCCGCGACGGCAAACCGCACCAGGGTGGTCTTGCCCGCCCCCAGCGGCCCATCGAGCGCGACCACGTCGCCGGGTTCAGTTTCTGCCGCCAACGCCTGTGCGAGCCGGGCCACCGCCGCGAGATCGGCCAGGATTATCACCGGTGACGCGGGCGTGATGGAGTGCGCAGGCGGCATCGGACGCGAACCTTCCGGGTCGGAATTCAGCCGCAAGCACAGATGCCGGCGCCACCGACACGGGGTGGCATGGACCAGTATCATCAGCTAGAAGCGTCGACATGCCCGAAACCAGACTTGAGCAACGCCGGCACCACGGGGAATATGAAATTCTGCTTCGATCAATGTCTGATCTTCACAGTGAAGCCATCTGGCCGATGCTCGGGATTTGCATAGGTCTCTGGAGCCTGTCGATCGGAATGCTAATCTCGCGTCCGTTAGGATTCTGGCTGGGGATTTCAGGAGTCCTCATATTGGCTTTCTCCTTCATCCCTTTCCGGATCCGTCGAAGGATCGTCATCACCCGCCATCGCCTATGGTTGAGCACCCGCAAATTTCCGCTGCCCGTATGGATCCCGGCCGGAATCGTGTCCTTGCGTCAACTGACCGCCGTCATCTGCGCCGTCGATGACATCCCGAACGAGGCGCAACTTATCCTGCGATTTGCCAATCGTTCCGATGTGATTCTGTATCGTGGTTACGCCCGCGCGGATCTGCTGGAGATCCGCGACGCCATCACGGAATCCAGAAGCGACATGATGGTCCTCGATCGCATCGAGGACGGACCGCCGCCGGGTGGCCTGCGATACCGCCACACCGAAACCGGGTTCCGGGTGGTCTTTCCACGTGATGGCGGAGGTCTCGTCGCCGCCATCGTCCTCGCACCCATGCTTGCCATCGGAAGCTACTTTCTCTTCCCACGGCTCCCCTGGCTTTTCGCGCATGCGTGGCAGGCAGCCCTCATCCTGTCCCTGTTCGTCCTCGGAGCATTCTGGTTCTGGGCGGCGTGCCTCCGTCGC
The DNA here is from genome assembly GCA_945876185.1 of Candidatus Kuenenia stuttgartensis. Classification (GTDB taxonomy): domain Bacteria; phylum Planctomycetota; class UBA11346; order UBA11346; family UBA11346; genus BJHQ01. Next base: position 4,848 of record CAMCMZ010000057.1, read on the forward strand.
TGGTTGAACCCGGACGTTCTGGACCTGGAGGGAACCTCCTTCCGCCACGTCACGATGACGCGACTCGGCAGATCCACACGCACCTGGCCAACCGGAGCCCGCCTGGAGATCACCCGGATCGACACGGAGGACAGCCATGAGCAGACGTTGACCATCCAGCACGACAACAAGACCCAGAGCTACTTGCCCAAGATCGATCAAAACGCCATGCGTTGGCTGGTCGGACGGGCCGCGCGGCACTTGGCGCCTATTCCCCCAGAACCGCAACCAGGATCCTGACCCCAGTCGATTCAGCGCCCGCGGGCGCTTGTCGCTGCCAGCCGCCAGGCGATGCGGTCGATGCCGGTGCCGGCCTTGGCGAGCGCGGCCTGTCGATTCAGCGCCCGCGCGCGCTTGTCGCTGCCAGCCGCCAGGCGATGCGGTCGATGCCGGTGCCGGCCTTGGCGAGCGCGGCCTGCAGACGGGTGGCGCGGTGCTGGCGCAGCTCGGCGAGGATCACGCCGTCGGCGGCTTCGATGGTCAGGGTGCCGCCGCTGATGCCGACCGGCCGCAGTTTGGCGAGGACGTTGGGCGGCAGTTCACCAGCGAGGATGTCGGTGACCTTCTGGAAGCGGCGCATGCGCCGGCCGGCCTCGCTGTGCAGAAATCCGGATAAAACCTTGGCGATTGGCTGGGCGTCGCGCCAGCCGTGGCGGACCTGGCTGGCGAGCTTGCGGTCGCGATCGCTGACTCCGTCGTCGCGGAAGTCACCCGCCATGACTCAACCGCTCCGCCACCGCTGCGACCTCATCGAGGTGGAGGATGCTGGCGTCCGGCGTGCAGGCAGCGAGGCGTTCGACGGCGTAGATGCCCTCGGTATGGCGCAGGCAGGTGCGAAAACCGAAACGCTGGCCGCCCGCGATGTCGCGCTCGGGATGATCGCCGACGTGGAGGATCTCATTGGCGGCGCAGCCGGCCTGGCGGACCACGTCCTGGTAATGCGCCGGGTGCGGCTTGATCCAGCCGACGTCGCTGGAAAAACTGTAGAAATCCAGGTGCTGGGCGATCCCGTGGCGGACGAACCAGGCGCGACAGGCGTCTCCGGGCCAGGGCACGTGTGAGAGGATTCCAAGTCGGTATCCGCGTTGCTTCAGATCCGCCAGAGCGGGCGCGACCTCGGCGAACAGCAGCACCGTGTCGACCTGGGTCGCCCAACAGCGCGCCACCGCCGGGGCGGCCGCGACGGGATCGACGCCGGCCGAGGCGATCCAGCCGGCCATCAGCCGCGTGAGATCGAGTTCGCGGTTCTCCGGGTTCTGCGCCGGATCGACCGACGATTTCCAGTCGCGGGTCTGCTCAGCCATGCAGCGTTGGGCGAAATCAGCCGCGATCGTGCCGCCCAGCGCCGCGAGATCCGCCGCCAGGCGGGCGAACGCCCGGCGCTGGGCTTCCTGGTAGGGCATGCTCCAGTTCGTCGCCAGGGTGTCGCCCCAGTCGAAGGTGATGACGCGGATCGGGGTCGCGGGCATGGGCGCGGATGCTCGGGGCTTCCGCCAGGTTGGAAGAGGCGCTGAAACGAGCGCTGCTTGCCTCGATCAATCCGGCCGGGGCGATCTCACCGTGGCCGGACTGGTCTTCGACGATGGCGGCGGCTGGGTGTTCAGCCGCGTGGGGTCAAGGTACAGGAGCAGGGATCGATGCAGGTCCTCGGCTTCGATCTCGACGTCGAATCCGGCCAATAGATTCGCCACGGTTTCATGGATGCGGGCGATCTGGTGCGGCAACCCGGCGGAGGTCCACCACGCTCCCAGGATCTGGCCCATGCGGACCAGATCGGTCAACGAACGACCCTTGAATATCGCGTCGAGATGGGTGCGCACCAGCCGGGTATGGACGGGATTGCGTGGGTCGATACGCAGGCGACGCGGTTTTTCCGGAGCCGCCGCCTCGCCGGCATTGACGCCGGAGGACGGCACTGCCGATTCTGGTGGCGTCACCGCCGGTTCCGGTGGCAACACCGCCGGGGTCGCCGCCAGCGAGACATCGACGAGGCCATCGACGCTGCGACGCAGCCGGCGGGTCGTTGGCGCGGTGGCAGGCTGGGTCGTGGGCGGGGCCGGTGGCGCGGAGGCCTGGGGCAACGGCGTCCGGATCAGGGCCGGATGCCCACGCGGGGTGAAGGCCGACGGTTCCTCTCCCGGCGGCATCGGGACCAGGGTTCCATCGGCAAGCTGCTTGAGCAGGCCGGTGATACTGCGCCGGTAACGCTGGCTGCCGGGCGCCGGAGTCGGCGTCGACGCTGGCGTCGGCTCGGGGCGGGGAGCGGGCGTTTCCGGACTCGGGTCCATGGCTTCCGTCGGCAGGGTGTGGACAAGCCGTCCACTTTCCAGCGCCGGACGCAGAAGCCGATGCCAGGATCCTGCCTGTACGACCCTTCCCGATTCCGGATTGGGATCCGACCCAGGGACGATCGACTGCCGCCCCACCAGGACCCCTCCATGCCGACCTACACCTTCAACCACGCCCCCTTCCAGTTTCCCGCCGGCTTCCCGCTCGGCGACTGCCACGGTCTGGCCGTCGATCGGCGCGACCATGTCTATCTGCTGCAACAGAATGGCGATGAAAAGCAGCCCGCGCTGCTCGAATTCGATCCGGAGGGCCGCTTCGTGCGCGGCTGGGGTCAGCGTTTCTTCCGTGGCGCGCACGGCCTGGCGCTGGAGACGCGCGACGGCGCTGAGCACCTGTGGATCGTCGATTACGAACTCGGCACGGTGGTGAAGCACACCCTCGACGGCCGCGAGGTGCTGTCCCTGCCCAAACCGGTGCACGCGGCGTACCCCAATGGCGAGGGCTACAAGCCGACCGACGTCGCCCTCGCCCCGAACGGCGACATCTACGTGACCGACGGCTACGGCCAGTCGCTCATCCACCGCTACGACGCCACAGGCAAACACCTCCAGACCATCGGCTGGAAGGGCAACAAGGCGGGCCAGTTCGACTGTCCGCACGGCGTGGCCATCGACGCGCGCGGCAGCCAACCCGTGCTGCTGGTCGCCGACCGCGCCAACGTGCGGGTGCAGGTGCTGTCGCTCGCCGGCCAGCACTTGAAGACAATCACCTCACGCGGCCTGCGCTATCCCTGCACCTTGCGCGTGCACGGCGACCTGACCCTGATCCCGGACCTGTTCGGCGCGGTGCTGATCTGGGACCGCGACTACAACCACGTCGCCACCTTGGGCGCGCATCCCGACATGCGCCCCGGCGAATGGCCCAAGCACGTCGCCGGCTATCCTAGCGTGCCGCGCGAAGACCGCATCCCCGGCCGCTTCATCAGCCCGCACGGCATCGCCCGCGACAGCAAAGGCCGCATCTTCGTCGGCGAATGGCTGCGCGACGGCGGGCGGCTGACCCGGCTTGACCCGGCCTGAACGGCGGGGCGGGGATGGCCACAAAGAGCACAGAAACCACAAAGGAGAGGGGTTAGACTTGGAACTTTGACGAGAGCGATCTCGTCGGAAGTTCCTTGTGGCTGCTGGTGGAAGAGGGATGGCCACAAAGGGCAAAAAAATCACAAAGAAGTGAAAGTGAGGTGAGGCCCGGATCTTCAACGAGAGCGGTCTCGTCGGGAACAAACTGGAAACCCTAAGATCTTTGCTCTTTTGTGCCCTCTGTGCTCTTTGTGGTCATCCCTCACGTTCATCGCTCAATAGCGTGGGACGCTCGGGTCGACGTCGTCGGACCAGGCGCTGATGCCGCCGGTCAGGTTGGTCAGCGGGCCTTTGTAGCCAGCGGCGCGCAGGGCGCGGATCGCCTTGAGGCTGCGCATGCCGGCCTTGCACATTACCACGATTTCGTGCGACGGGTCGAACTCGCTGACCCGTGAGGCGACCTGGCCAAGCGGGATCAGCTTGGTGTTGGGCAGGCGGGCGATGGCGTATTCGTGCGGTTCGCGCACGTCGACGATGCGTACGTCGTGGCCGAGGTCGATGCGGTTCTTGAGTTCGGTCGCGCTGATTTCGACCAGCTCGTCGGTGTTCGCCGCCGGCGCCTCGGTCTTCAGGCCGCAGAACTGCTCGTAGTCGATCAGGGCGCGGATGGTCGGGTGATCGCCGCAGACCGGGCAGGCGGGATTGCGGCGCAGCTTCAGTTCGCGGAACTTCATCTTCCAGGCATCGAACAGCACCAGCCGGTTGATCAGCGGTTCGCCGCCACCCAGGATCAGTTTCAACGTCTCGTTGGCCTGGATCGAGCCGACGATGCCGGGCAGCACGCCGAGCACGCCGCCTTCGGCGCACGAGGGCACCAGGCCGGGCGGTGGCGGTTCAGGATAGAGGCAGCGGTAGCAGGCCCCTCCCTTGACGGCGAAGACGCTGGCCTGGCCTTCGAAGCGGAAGATGGATCCGTACACGTTCGGCTTGCCCAGCAGCACGCAGGCATCGTTGACCAGGTAGCGGGTCGGGAAGTTGTCGGTGCCGTCGGCGACGACGTCGTAGTCCTTGATGATGTCGAGCGCGTTGGCGCTGGTCAGGCGGGTTTCGTACGCCGTGATCTGGATGTGCGGATTGATGTCGAGCAGGCGGTCTTTCGCCGAGGCGATCTTCGGCCGGCCGATGTCCTTGGTGCCATGGATGATCTGGCGCTGGAGGTTCGACGCGTCGACGTTGTCGAAATCGACGATGCCCAGGTGGCCGACACCGGCCGCGGCGAGGTACATGCCAAGCGGCGCGCCGAGTCCGCCGGTGCCGACCAGCAGCACCTTGGCGTCCTTCAGGCGGCGTTGGCCTTCGACGCCGACCTCGGGCAGGATGAGGTGGCGGCTGTAGCGGCCGATCTCGGCGTTGCTCAGTTCTGGCAGTTCCGCCAGGGATTTGCGAGGCGCGGTCATGTTCAGCCCCCAGCGATGGACGGGACGGACTGCCCGTCAACGGGCAAGTGCATGGCGGATCCCCCGGCAATGGAGGGCACGATGAGCAACTCCGCACCCGCGGGCACCGGCGTTGCCGGACCTTGCAGGTTGCGGATGTCTTCGTCGCCCAGGTAGACGTTGACGAAGCTGCGCAGCACGCCCTGGTCGTTGAACAGGTGCTTGCGCAGGGCGGCGTGGACGGTGGTGAGGCGGTCGAGCGCCTCGCCGGCGGTGGCGGCTTCCACCGCGACCTCGGCCTGGCCCCCGGCATACGAACGCAGGGCGGTGGGGATCTGGATCTTCACGGACATGGCGGGTTCCTTGGTTTTTCAGCGCGAGAGTGGGATGAGGGAGAGAACAGGGCGGGCAAGCAGAGCGCGTCGGCTCAGGCGATGGTTTCGGGCCGGAAGCGGCTGCGGTCGTCTTCGAGCTCCCACGACAGTAACTCGGCTGCGCGCGCGGCCATGACCGAGACGATGACGTAGGAATACGTCGGCCAAGCGTGGTCGAGGTCGAACTTCGACGGCACCGCCGGACAGTCGGGGTGCGAGTGGTAGAAACCGATCACGTCGAGTTTGCGGCTGCGCGCGTGCTTTTCACCGCGCATCAGCTCCTGCGGCGTGATCAGGAAGCGGTTGCGCTTGGCGGTCTCTTCGCGCGCGTTCGAGATCGCGTAGGTCTCGACCACGGTCTTCACCGGCGCGCCGCCGTCGGCCGACCCGGCGAACTGGCCCAGCAGCAACCCGCAGCACTCGTGCGGATGGTCGGCCTCGCCGTGGCGGCGGATGGCATCGGCGTGGACGGTGGGCAGCACGATCACGGTTTGTCCTCCCAGAAACGGTCGCCGAGGTAGCGCGACCCATGATCGCACAGGATCGTCACCACCACTGAACCTTCGGGCAGGCCCTGCGCCAGGCGGCAGGCGGCGACCACGTTGGCCCCGGCGCTGACCCCGACCATCAGGCCCAGGGTGCGCGCCAGTCGGCGCGCCATCGCCTGCGCCTCCAGGGTGTCGATCTCCATCTGGCCGTCGGCGAGCGAACGATCGTAGATCCCCGGCACGATCGCGGTTTCCATGTGCTTCATGCCCTCTAGGCCGTGCATCGGCGTGTCGGGGTGCATGGAAATCGCCGCGATCTTCGGATTGAACTGCTTGAGCCGCCGGGTCGTGCCAACAAACGTGCCTGACGTGCCCAGCCCAGCGATGAAGTGGGTGACGGTGCCGTTGGTCTGGGCCCAGATCTCGGGACCGGTGGTCTCGTAGTGCGCGCGCCAGTTGGCGTCATTGTTGTACTGGTCCGGGTAGAACCAGCGCTTGGGGTCTTCCTCGGCCAGACGCTTGGCCTCGACCTGCGCCCCGTCGGTGCCGGCGAGCGGATCGGTCTCGATGATGTCGGCCCCGAAGATGCGCAGGATGCGTTTACGTTCGTGGCTGGCGTTCTTCGGCAGGCACACCGCGACGCGGTAGCCCAGCGCCGCACCGATCATCGCGTAGGCGATGCCGGTGTTGCCGCTGGTCGCGTCGATCAGGGTCTTGTCCTTGGTCAGCAGCCCGCGTGCGATGCCGTCGAGGATCATCCCGCGCCCGGCGCGGTCCTTCACCGATCCGCCCGGATTCAGGTGCTCGCCCTTGGCCAGCACGCGCACGCCCTGACGACCGGCGATTGCTGACACGTCGAACAGCGGGGTATTGCCGATGAGATCGATGACGCCGGCCATGGCGGGGGAAGTTCCTGGGCGGAAAAGGGGAATCGCGGCTGCACCGTGGTGCGTGTGCCAACATAACGAATGCAATCTCACGGCAACCGGAATCCTGGGGACCTTTCCCTGTCCCCGTCAAAAAGCCTAAGCGTTGACGGTATTCCAGAGCATTCGGTACGGATTGCGCCGCGCCCGGGGGGTGGGGGGCTGGACGGATGATCGTCCGTTATGGTGTTATTCGCTGTTCGCGTGGATTGGGTCGGCGACCTGGGTTCTTGATGTGCGAGGATGAGGCGGAGTCTTCCCATGATCGCCGGCGTCTCCACCGACTCGCGCGCGACAGCTGCCTTCATCACTGGAATTTTCCTGACGACCGTGCGGTGCGGCCGGCGGGACGTCGGCGATCCCGGGGGGACACTTCAGCGAGCCGGCGGGACGCCGGCGATCCCAGGAAGCGCGCCAGACGACGCCAGGAATCTTGTGAGCAACAGGTGCCGTGCCGCCGCCGGGTCGGGCCCATAGGCGACCACGCCTTCGTCGTGGCCGGCCATGGCGAACAGCCCGGCGGGTTCAGGTATGGCGCGCACCAGCGCGGCCACCGCCGCCGCCATGGCCGGGGTGCCGTAGGGCACGTCCGCCGCCGTGCGCGGATCGCTGCCGGCCAGCATCGCGTCGAACAACCGGCGATGGTGCACATGGATGATGCATCCAACCCGGGATAGGGCCTGGTAGATCGTGCCGTGGGTCATCGATTCCGACGACGCGGCGATCGGCCCGGAGCAGCGCACCCGGTTATCCTCCGCCGAAAACCCGTCGACCCGGCACCAGCCGTCCGGCCCGAGTTCGCGTCGCGCGCCGGTGGCGGTGCCAGTGATGATGAACGTGTCGCCAGCATCGCGCAGGCTGAGGTTGCCGTAGCCGATGCCGTTGGGGTAGACGCCGATCATCCCGAGATCGAACAGTTCCGTGCGCACGCCGTCGAGCCCGGCCAGGGCGGCGGTCCAGGGCACGGTACCAGGGCGGTGCTCGACCTGGAATTTGACATAGCCGTCGTCAGTCATGGGCAGCAGCGTACGTCGGTGTTCACCTCCCGGGAAGACGCCACTGCCGTGGCGCAGTCTCAGACCGCCTGAACCTAAGCCGAAAGCCGAAGATACCTTCCAATTGGATGGGATTCCGCTCCGAAAACCCAGGCATCCCCTTCCTGATTGGATTGCTGCTGGTCGTGCTGGCTGGTCCGCCACCAGCAATCGTGGTCAGCCTTGGCTGGATCGCCGGCCCACTCTGGACAAATGGCCAATCCCCTGAGCGTTCCTACGGGACACCGGTGGGACGGAGTCCCGCTGAAAAAGTCAGAAAACGGGTTGCGCGGCGGGCTTCGGATCTTCACCACCACCGAACAGGCCCATCGCCGGCTTGGCGGCTTCGGCGATCGGGGCCAGGGGGATGCAGCCCTTCAGCACGGCTTGGCCGTCCTGGATCGTCCAGGCCAGGGCGATCGGTTCGCCGCTCTTGGCGTTTTCCAGGGCGCCGGCGAACAGCGCCAGGTTGGGGTCGGTCTTGGCCTGGGCCTTGATGAGGCCGATGAGGTCGAGGTCCATGTAGCCGTGCTGATCAGCACCGAACGCGGTTACAGCGGCGACCTTGAGGCCCGGGCCCTTGCCGGCGATCAAGGCGTCGAGGGCGGCGGGATCCTTGCTGCTGAGCGCCTGGCCAGCGACCACGGCGACCTCCTGCTCGACCATGGCCTTGCGCAGAGCCTGGGCCTCAGGGCTGGTGTTGGTGGGATCGAAAGCAAAAATGATCTGGTGGATCTTCACTTCGCCCACACTGCGCCCGTTGCGCTTGAGACTGACTCCAGTCACCCCGTTGGCCTTAAGCATCGACCCAAGAGGTCCATCGATGACCCAGGACATCTCCTTTTCCATCTGGTCCAGGGCCTTGACCGGATCCTTCACTCCAACCACGGTTTCACCGATCAACGGCTTATCCTTGTCCGTCCTTACCCGCATGGCGACCTCGCCGGTATTGTTATTCAGACCGGCGATGAGATCCGACCACTTCGCATCGATGAGATCCTTGCAGTCCGGCTTGGCCTTCAGGCGCTCGACCAGATCCTGGGCGTACACCGCCAGCGCCGCCATGTTGATGCCACCCATCGCGACCAGCATGCCCGGCTGGTCGTCGAAGCGCTTGGCGGCGGCTTCGCCAGTGACGGTCGGGGCGACCAGCGCCTTGGCGAGTGCGCCCTGGCCGACGACGGTGATCGATCCGTCGATCGACTTGGCGGACAAGGTCAGTTCATAGCGCAAAGCGCGGACGTCATCGGCCCCAGCCAGGATGCCACCAATGATGAGCGGCATCATCTTCGCCATGGGTTTCGTCTCGGGTTTGGCGTCCATCTGGGCGATCATCATGGGCGAGAACATGGCCACCATCGGGCCGTAGGTCTTGGTGATCTGGCTCAGCGGCAAAGTCAGGCGGAGGTCGGCCTGGACCGGATCCTTGGCGGCGGCGGCGACGGCCTGCACCAGCTTGTCGGCAAGGCCAAGGCTGGCCTCATCCTTGCCCAGGATCACCAGGTCGTCGACCACCTTGCCTTGCATGCCGTGCTCCAGCGCGTTGGCCAGGTACGACGCGGTGTCTTTGCTCGGCACGGCGATCGCGGCGGACACGTTGAACCCCGCGCCGCCGACCAGCAGCACCACCGGCTTGGCGGCGAGCTTGGTCAAGGCGGGATCGCCCAGCATGGCGCCGACGGCGGCCTTCACCGAGCCGGGGGCGATGCCGGGCTTGAAGGTGGTGGCGACGGCCTCGGCGTGGTCGAGCAGCTGGCCGAGGTTGGGGATGACCACCAACACGATCGAGCCGTCGGGCAGAGCAAAACCGTCGGCTGCGGGAACGGGGGCGGGGGCGGGTTTCGGGGCCTCGCCGGCGATGATTCCGGCGGTCAGACCGACGGCGGCGACCGCCGCCAGCAGGTATCGGGTGATGATGCGGGTGGCGGACATGGGTGGCCCTAGCAATGGCGCAATGGCGCGCCGGGTGGAGGCACGACCGGGTGGGCGGGATAGTTCCCGTCCGGAAACCAGTCAACGCTGTGAAAGTATGCCCGTATGCAGACCGGCGCCAGGGGCAGGCTGAGCGGGCTTGGCCGGTCCTCCATCGCCTGACCCGGCGCCCGGCAGTCCCAGCCGTTGCCACAGCGGTTGCCAGACCTGGCCGGGCAGCGACCAGTCACCGGGTCGGCGCGCACCTGGCGCGTGCAGGTCGCTGCCGGACGACCGCAGCAGGCCGCGTTCGGCGGCGAGCTGGTCGAAATACGACCGGCGCTCGGGCGCAAGTTCAGGGTGATCGATCTCCAGCCCGTCCAGGCCGCAATCGAGCGCCGCCGTGATGAACGCGTCCTGGCGGTAGATGCCGGGATGGGCAAGCAGGGCGACGCCACCAGCCGCCCGGATCGCTCCCGCGACGACCGCGATGGCGGGGAAACCGGGCAGGCCGGGATCGACCAGATGCTCATCGCCCAGCCACTGGGAAAACGCCTCGTAGATCGACTTCACCCGGCACTTGCGCAAGAGCGTCTTGGCGAGGTGGCTGCGGGTAAGGGTCTCGGCGCGGCCGTCGCGCAGGTCATCAAGGCCGATGCCATCGCGCAGCTTCGCTGGCAATCGAGCGAGAATGGCGGCGAGGCGTTCTTCGCGCCGTTGCCGGATTCCGGCGAGCAGTTCCGCCATCGCCGGATGGTCGGGGTCGAAGCCGAGTCCAACGATGTGCACCTCACGGCCGTCGAGCCCGGCGGTGGCCTCGACCCCGGGCACTAGGCCAGGCGTGCCGACAAGTTCGCGCCAGGCGGCGACGGTGTCGTGATCGGTCACCGCCCACCAGCGCAGACCGGCGCGGCGGCACGAATCCGCCAGTGCCTTCGGCGCCATCACACCGTCGCTGCGATCGGTGTGCAGGTGGAAGTCGCAGCGGGTGGAATGGTCATCCCCGGGCAGCAGGAGGCGCACGTTGCGATCAGCCACGGAAATGTCTCAGATCCGGTGCGTGGCGACGAGCCACACGCCGACCCCCGCTGCAACCAGGACGACCGCAACCAGCAACCACGGCCACCACCGCGTACGCTTCTGCACCGGCTTGCGCCGGGGCGGAATGCGCCGGATCGCGGTCGTGCCGGCAGTGATGGCGGTGAAGGTCGCGGCGACCTCTGCCGCCGACTGCGGCCGGTCAGCGGGATCCTTGGCGAGCAGGGCGAGAATCAGTTCGGCGAGCGGCAGCGGGCAATCGGGCGCGAACTGGCGCGGATCGGCAGGCAGTTCGTTGAGAACCTTTTCCATCACCTCGGACCCGAGCTTGCCGACGAACGGCGCCCGGCCGGCGACCAGATGGTAGATCGTGGCACCGAGGGAATACAGGTCGGCCGTCGGCCCGGCCGAGCGCGCGTCGGTGACCTGCTCCGGCGGCATGTAGGCCGGCGAGCCCATCGACGTGCCCTGCATGGTCAGACCCTGCTCTGGATCGCCCTGGCTCTCGATGCGCTTGGCCAGGCCAAGGTCGGCCAGGCGCGCGACGCCATCAGTCCCGACCAGGACGTTCGCCGGCTTGAGATCGCGGTGGATGATCTCGCGCGCGTGCAGGGCTGATAACACCTCGGCGAGCGCGGCCCCGTGGCGCACCGCATCGCGCCATGGGATCGGCCCGTCCTCGACCAGCGCGGCCAGAGTGCCGCCGGGCACGAACTCCATCACCAGGTAGTGCGTCCCGCGCGCATGGCCGCTGTCGAGCACCGCCACCAGGTTGGGGTGCGTGACGCCGCGTGCGATGCCGGCCTCGCGCTGGAAGCGCGCCACGACTTCCGCGTCTTGCGCCGCCTGCGACGACAGCAGCTTGATCGCGACCTGGCGGCCGGCGCGTTCGGCCTCGTAGACCACGCCGAGCGCGCCCGCCCCGAGCCGGCGGATCAGCCGGCAGCCAGCAATCTCTTGCCCGACCAGGCGGTCGGCGGGTTCGACCTTCGCCGCGACGACGACCGGTTTGCGGCAGTGCGGACAGGCGATGGTCCGGCCCTGCAGGCGCTCGACGACGCGGAACTCGCGCCGGCACCCAAGGCAGGCGACCAGGAGCGTGGACATGGCCTCAGGCTATGCCTGGACCAGGGCCGACAACCGCGTCGGTGGCGGAGGTTGCTGCGGCCACCGGGAAGGCTGGCGCCGGCAGTCAGGCCCCGGGCAAACCCAGCACCAGCAGGTCGGTGACGCCGGCGAAATCGCGATCATGCGTCACCAGGGCATGGCAGCCCGCCTGGATGGCGATGGCGACCTGGATCGCATCCGGCAGCCGCAGGCGATGGCGCAACCGCAACCGCGCGGCCAGCATGGCGATGTCCGCGTCGATCTCGCGCAGCGACCACCCCGGACCGGAACAGAGCGCCTGCCGGTAGCGTTCCGCCAGCATCTCCTTGCCCGCCTTGAGCGGCCCGGCGACCACCTCGGCCAGGGTCACCGGCGTCACCAAGGCCTGGATCCGTCCGGCATCGATGGCCGCGAACAGCGGCTCGAACGGAAGCGCCAGCGGATTCCCCTCCAGCAGGTAGATGATGGGATTCGTGTCGACCAGGACCGTGGCGCCGTCCGGGATGCGATCGGCCAGACTCACGCCCATTCGTCCCGCATCTCAGCCACCCTACGACCGGAGTCCTCACCCCAGCAACCGGCGCCGCTGCCTTTCAGGGAAAGCAACGAAACGCCGCGACGGCTGCCGGCGGTGTCGACTTCGCTGACCGCCACCACGGCGGCAAACGGTTTGCCGTGCCGGGTGATCACCGTCGGCGTTCCCCGGTGCGCGCGCTCCAGCAGTTCCGGCAGATGCGCGCGCGCCGCTTCGGCGCCGCAGGTCTTGCGTGGCATGGGATCCCCTTTCCGTACGGACCGTACGGAACTAGCGAGATGAGGGAAGCGGCAGATCGCCGCCTCTTTCCCCTTCCCGTCCTGCGTGGTATCTCTTGGCACCATCCATGCTTATCGTCTGTCAACCGTGATGATCCTGCCAGCAACTGAACACGGGTGTCGTGATCCGGCACAGCAGCGCTGCGTCCAGCGCGAGCGAGGGTCCGCATGCCGCTGCGCCTGATCCCGCGCCTGGACATCAAGGGGCCGAACCTGGTGAAGGGCATCCGGCTCGAAGGCCTGCGCGTGCTCGGCGATCCAGCGGCGTTCGCGGCGCGCTATGCCGCCGAGGGCGCGGACGAGATCATCTACCAGGACATCGTCGCCAGCCTGTACGGGCGCAATTCGATCGCGGATCTGGTGCGGCGCACGGCGGAGCAGGTCTTCGTGCCGCTGACCGTGGGCGGCGGCATCCGCTCGATCGCCGACATCCAGGGCCTGCTGCGGGCCGGGGCGGACAAGGTCTGCCTCAACACGGCGGCGGTGAAGCGACCGGCGTTCATCACCGAGGCCGCGACAACGTTCGGCACCCAGTGCGTGGTGGTGGCGATCGAAACCATCCGCCAGGGCGATGGGCGCTGGCTCGCCTTCACCGACAACGGGCGCCAGCCGACCGGGCTTGACGCGCGCGACTGGGCCCGGCGCGCGGTGGAACTCGGCGCCGGCGAACTGCTGCTGACCTCGGTCGATCGTGAGGGCACCAAGCACGGCTTCGATCTGGAATTCATCCGCATGCTCGCGCGCGAGGTCGAGGTGCCGGTGGTCGCGCATGGCGGCTGCGGTTCGGCCGAGGATCTGATCGCCGCCGCTCGCCTGGGCGTTGATGGACTGGCGGTTGCGTCCGTGCTGCACTACCGCCTGGCTTCGATCACGGCGCTGAAGGACGCCTTGGCCGCAGCGGCGATCGAGGTGCGCGCATGAGCGTGACCGTGATCGATTACGGCCTGGGCAACCTGCACAGCGTGCTCAAGGGCCTGGCCAAGGTCGGTGTCGCGGCGCAGGTCGCCGACAACGCCGAAGGCATCGCCAGCGCTGAGCGCCTGATCCTGCCCGGTGTCGGCGCGTTCGCCGACGGCATGGCCGGGCTGCGCCGGCGCGGCCAGATCCCGGCCCTGCGCGCGGCGGTGGCGGCGGGCGTACCGCTGATGGGGATCTGTCTGGGCATGCAGCTGCTGTTCGACAGCAGCGAGGAATTCGGCCTGCACCAGGGTCTTGGATTCATCCCCGGCGCGGTGACGCGCATTCCGACCGGGGCCGCGAGTGACGGCACTGAGGCGGCGCGGGTGAAAGTGCCTCACGTGGGCTGGAACCGCCTGCACGCCCCCGCCGGGCGGGACTGGGCCGGTTCGTTCCTGGCCGGGACGGCCCCAGGCGCCTGGGCCTACTTCGTGCACAGCTTCCGCGCCGAAGCCGCCGACCCGGCCGACGTGCTCGCCGCATGCACCTACGGTCCGCACCGCATTGCCGCCGCAGTACGGCGCGGCAGCGTCGTCGGCTGCCAGTACCATCCGGAAAAGAGCGGCGAGGCCGGCCTCGCCATGCTCGCCGCTTTCGGCGCCGCGCCGTCGCCCGTCCGTTCCGCTGTCACCGCTGCCATCTGACTGGGATTCCCATGCTCCGACCTGTCTCCTTTCCACCGTTCCAGCCCCCGGTCATCGACGTGCAGGCGCGCTACCGACTACCGTCCGAGGTGCGCTACTGCCGGCGCTGCGTGATCTCGAACCAGCGCCCGCGCATCACCTTCGACGCCGAGGGCGTGTGTTCGGCCTGCCGCTATGCCGAGCTCAAGCACGGACGGGTCGAGCGCGCTATCAACTGGACGCAGCGCGAACGCGAGCTCGCCGCGCTGTGCGACCGTACGCGGCGCAACGACGGCCGCTTCGACGTGGTGGTGCCGTGCAGCGGCGGCAAGGATTCGGGCTACGTCGCGCATGTGTTGAAGACGAAGTACGGCATGCATCCGCTCACCGTCACCTGGGCCCCGCACTGGTACACCGACATCGGGCGCGAGAACCTGCACAGCATGATCCATAGCGGGTTCAGCAACATCTGTTTCACGCCCGACGGGGCGGTGCACCGCCTGATGACCCGGCTCGCCTTCGTCAACCTGGGCGATCCGTTCCAGCCGTTCATCTACGGGCAGAAGAACTTTCCCCTGAACGTGGCGGCGATGTACGATATCCCGCTGATCATGTACGGCGAGAACGGCGAGGTTGAATACGGCGGCGACATGAAGAACGCCTTCAGCCCGACCCACGACACCGGCGGCGACATGGTTAAGCACTACTTCTCAGGCATCAGCCCCGAGGAATGGGTGCAACACGGTGTGCACGAGCACGACCTGGCGGTCTACCGAGGTCCAAGCCAGGAGCGCATCCAGGCCGTCGGCATCCAGTGCCACTTCATGGGCTATTACCACCAATGGATCCCGCAGGAGCTGTACTACTACTGCTCGGAAAACACCGGTTTCCAGGCCAACCCCGAAGGCCGCAGCGAGGGCACCTACAGCAAGTACGCCAGCCTCGACGACCGCACCGACGGCTTCCACTACTGGCTCGCCTTCATCAAGTTTGGCATCGGCCGCTGCACCAGCGACGCCGCGCACGAGATCCGCGACGGCCACATCGAGCGCGACGAGGGCGTCGCCCTGGTGCGCCAGTTCGACGGCGAGTTCCCGGCCCGCCATTTCGAGGAGTTCCTCGACTACACCGGCCTCACCGAGGCACAGTTCCACGAGTCGGTGAACGTCTGGCGCAGCCCACACCTGTGGGCGCGCGAGGGCGGCGCGGGACTCGCTGGGTGGAAGCTCAAGCACGCGGTCTGGCACGACGACGCCAAGGTCGGCTGAAGCATGCCGCCATCAGCCACATCCGCCCCGGCGCGCACCGTCTCGGTCCGTCCCAGCCTGATCCTGGTCGGAGCGGGCGAACATGCCCACGTGGTGGGCGAAAGCGCGGAAATGTCGGGCTGGACCGTGCTTGGCTGCGTCGATCCGCAGCGGCCGGCCCGGCGCCTGCCCTGGCCCTGGCTGGGTGATGACGCGGCGCTCGGCTCTCTGCGGCGGAAACATCCGCAGACGCAGCTCATCCTGGCCTTCGCCGGGGCCGGTCGGGCCCAGGCCGCGCAACGCATCCTCGATTGGGAGTGGGCCACGGTCATCGATCCCGCCGCCGTGGTCAGTCCAGGCGCGCGCATCGCCGCCGGCGTGTTTGTCGGTCCGCTCGCATTGGTGCATGTCGGCGCACGCATCGGCGCGCATGCGATCATCAACAGCGGCGCGATCGTCGAGCACGATGTCCGTATCGGAGCTTTCGCCCATGTCGCCCCCGGCGCGGTGTTGGGCGGTGGGGTGACCGTGGGCAAAAGCGCGCTGATCGGTCTCGGCGCCTCGGTGCGCGACCACATCCGCATCGGCGCCAGCGCCATCGTCGGCCTGGGCGCGGCGGTGGTCGGCAACGTGAAAGCTGGAACCACGGTGCTGGGCGTGCCGGCACGTCCGGTCAAGGTAGCGCCGGCTTCAGCCGGCACGGACGGCGGGCCACGGCACACCGAATGTGCCGAATATGAGCGAAAGCATTGCCCATCGAGGCCGGCTGAAGCCGGCGCTACGGAAGGCGAGCGAAAGGTGTCGGATGTGTCGGATGTGTCGGATATAGTTGCGCGAGTCCAAACTCCCAACCGGAAAAACCGGAAGGAGCGTTGACCATGCGTGTCCTCGGCCTCGTCACCGCACGCGGTGGATCCAAGGGATTCCCCGGCAAAAACCTGGCGCCTCTCGCCGGCCGGCCGCTCGTGGCCTGGGCCTGGCGCACGCTGACGCGGCTGCGCGAACGCCATCCCGAACTCGTCCTGCACCTGTCGACCGACAGTCCCGACATCGCGGCCGCCTGGCCCGTGGGCGAACGCCCCGCAGGCCTGCGCCCAGCAGAGCTGGCGCGCGACGACACGTCCTCGATCGCGGTGGTCGAGCATGAGCTCGCCGCGTTCGCTACCGCCGGGCAGCCCTGCGACGCGGTGCTGCTCCTGCAACCGACTTCGCCGCTGACCGGGGTCGAGGAACTCGATGCGGCCTGGGCCGCGTTCGCTGCCGGAGCGGATTCCGTGATCGGCGTAGCGCCTGCCACGCATCCGGTGCAGTGGGCCTTCCACCGCGACGGCGGCGGCGTGCTGGAAGCCGTGCTCGACTTCCGCGAGCAGCGCCGGCAGAGCTTCCGCCCGGCGTTCTATCCGGTCGGGTTCTATCTCGCCCGCAGCGATTTTCTGCGTCAGCACCGTGCATTCTCAGTGCCGGGCCTGACGACTTCGGTGGTGGTGCCGCAGACCGCGGCGGTCGACATCGACCATCCCGTCGATCTCGATCTCGCCCAGGCGGTGCTGCACCGGGCCAGCGGCGAACGGCCATTTACGCTGGGCAAGCACCAGGTCGGTGGCCCGGCGCCGTGCCTGGTCATCGCTGAAGCCGGGGTGAACCACAACGGCGAGATCGATCTCGCGCTCGACCTCGTGCGCGCGGCTGCGGCCGCCGGCGCGGACGTGGTGAAGTTCCAGAGCTTCCATGCCGAAGCGCTGGTCACCGCCCAAGCGCGCACCGCCGCGTACCAGCAGGGCGCGACCGGCGCGACGGAACAACTCGCGATGCTGCGCCGGCTCGAACTCGACGCCGTAGCGATGGGCCGGCTCCAGGCCGAATGCGTGCGCCTGGGCGTCGGTTTCCTGTCCACGCCGTTTGATCACCGCAGCGCGGATGAACTGCACCGGCTCGACGTGCCGGCGTTCAAGGTCGGCAGCGGCGACCTCACGAACCATCCGTTCCTGGCGCATCTCGCCGGACTGGGCCGGCCGCTCATCGTCAGCACCGGCATGGCGACGCTCGACGAGGTCGAAGACGCCGCCGCCTGCATCCGTGCCCATGGCGATCCGCCAGTCGCCTGGCTGCACTGCGTCAGCGCCTATCCCGCCCCGGTCGCGGCAAGCAACCTGCGCGCGGTCGACAGCCTGCGCCTAACGGTGGGCGGGCCGGTCGGCCTGTCCGACCACACCCCCGGCCTTGAGGTCGCCCTCGCCGCCGTGGCGCGCGGGGCGCAGGTCATCGAGAAGCATCTGACCCTCGACCGCAGCCTGGCCGGGCCCGATCATGCCGCGTCGCTGGAACCCGGCGCGTTCGCACAACTAGTGCGCCAGATCCGTGCGGTCGAGAGCGCCCTGGGCGACGGCATCAAACGACCGCAAGCGTGCGAAGGAGACACCGCTGCGGTGGCGCGGCGGTCGCTGGTCGCCGCGCGCAACCTGCCCGTCGGGCATCGACTGGCAGTGGGCGATCTCCTCGCCAAAAGGCCGGGCAGCGGCATCGCGCCGGACCGTCTTGGCGCCGTGCTTGGGAAAACCCTCACGAAACCGCTCGATGCGGATGCGCTGCTGGCGTGGAAGGACCTCGCCTGATGCGCCTCGCGGTGTTCACCAGCGGTCGTCAGGATCTCGGGCTGCTCAGTCCGATCTGCCGCGCCGTCGTCGGCACCGCTGGGATGGAACTGCTGCTGCTTGCCGGCGGCATGCACTGGCGCGGGGGCCGGCGCGAGCACCTCGACGGCCTGCGCGTGCGGGCCTGGGTCGAGGGCCTGCCCGAGAACGATCGCGAGGTCGCTATCGCCGCCGCTGCCGGACAGACCACCGCCGGACTGGCGCGCACGCTGGCGGGATTGCAGGCGGACGCGCTGCTGGTCGCCGGCGATCGCAGCGAGACCCTGGCGGCTGGTTTGGCTGCGACCTGCCTGCGCCTGCCGCTCATCCATCTTCATGGCGGCGAGGAGACCACCGGCGCGATCGACAACGCCTGCCGCCACGCCCTGACCCGGCTGGCGCACCTGCACTTCGTCGCGCACCCCAGCTTCGCGCCCAGGCTTGCCCGCTGGGAAGTTCCGGCCGACCGCATCATTGTCACCGGCGCGCCCGCGCTCGACAAGCTGCTCACCACGGAATTGGCCGGCGAGACCGAGTTGGCCGACGCGATCGGACGACCGCTTTCCACACCGCTCCTCGTTCTCACCCATCATCCTGCCACGCTCGGGGCCGATCCGGCAACCGAGTTCGCCGCGATCCTGGCTGGCATCCGCGCCGCCATCGCGCGCCATCCGCACGCCCTGGTGGTCGCGACCCGGCCCAACGCCGATGCCGGCGGCGCGGTGATCGCGCAGCAACTGGCCGAGACCGCCGCGACGGACCCGCGTCTGGTCGTGGTCGAGGACCTCGGCTGCCGGCGCTACTGGGGCCTGCTTTCCCGCGCCAGCGCGATGGTCGGCAATTCGTCGAGTGCGCTCTTGGAAGCCCCCTGCTTCGACCTGCCGGCGGTCAACGTAGGCCAACGCCAGGGCGGTCGCCTGCGCCTGGACAATGTAGTCGACGTACCCGGCGAGGCGTTGGCGGTCGCCGCCGCGCTCGCGCCGATCCTCGCCCGACCGGCCGTGCTGCCGCGCCAGGCCCATCCGACCGCCTATGGCGACGGCCGCGCCAGCGCCCGGGCGGTGGCGGCGCTCAGCGCCTTCGCCCGCCTGGCCCCGGCCGCCCGGCTGGATCAGCGCGTCCCCCTGGGGTACCCATGAGCCATCCGCCGAATCATGCGACCAACCATCCGACGAAAGGGGCTGCACCCGGCAACGCCAGCCTGGATGAACTCGTGGTCGCGCCCGAGGCGACCCTGCTCGAGGCCATGCGCACCATCGACCGCTCCGGCCTGGCGGTGGCGCTGGTCTGCCGTGGTGATGGGAAATTGCTGGCGATCGCGACGGACGGAGACTTGCGTCGTGCGCTCATCGCCGGCAAAGGGCTCGACACGGCGGTGGGCAGCGTCGCCAATCCGCGCTTCATCGCGGTCGGGCCGGAGGTCTCGCGCATCGACGCGGTGCGGCAGATGGTCGAACGCGGCATCAACTGCCTGCCGGTGGTAGACGCCAAAGGCGCGCTGGTGGATCTCCACACCGTGCGCACCGCGCTGGCGGGCAACCGCTGCGAATCCTGGGCCGTGGTGATGGCCGGCGGCAAGGGCGAACGCCTGGGTGAACTCACCCAGGCCATCCCCAAACCGATGCTGCCGGTCGGCGATCGACCGATCCTCGAACACATCATCCAGCACTTGGTCGCGCACGGCATCCAGCGCGTGTTCATCTCGGTGAATTATCTTGGCCGCATGATCGAGGACCACTTCGGCGACGGCGCGCGGCACCTCTGCCGCATCGACTACCTGCATGAGGACACCCCGCTCGGCACTGGCGGGCCGCTCGCCCTGCTGCCGGGTCCGCCGCCGGCGCCGCTGCTGGTGATGAACGGTGATCTGATGACGCGGATCAACATCTCGCGCCTGCTCGCCTTCCATCGCGCCGGCGGTTTCAGTGCGACCATGGCGGTGCGCGAGCACGCGGTGCAGGTGCCGTTCGGCGTGGCCGAACTCGATGGCCCACGGGTGAAGCGCCTGGTCGAGAAGCCGAAGCTCAACTACCGCATCAACGCCGGCATTTACGTCCTCGATCCTGCGGTAGTGGCGCGCGTGCCGAAAGGCCGCGAATTCCCGATCACCACGCTTATCGATGGTTGCCTGGGTGAGGCCGGCGGCGTCGGTGCCTATCACATGCAGGAGACCTGGTCCGACATCGGTCTGCCGGCGGAATACGCGCGCGCCCAAGCCCCGGGGTGAAAAAGAGCTGATCAGACGAAAGCACCCCGGCGAAAACCGCCGGGGTGCCGTTTGCGACCTTGATTGCAGTCCGTTTCAGCCAGGAACAGCGACGCCGACGTCGGCGAAGCTGGCTTCGACGACCTTGTTGTCGACGGTCCAGGTGACCTTCTTCTTGAAGTTGAACTTCACCTGGAAGACGCCGGTCTTCAGGCCGGGGGCGAAGATCGTGGGCTGGGCCCCGCTGGTGATCTGACCGGAGGCGCCGATGTTCAGCTTGTTGGTCTTCGACGAGACCGGGTAGGTGATGCCGGCGTTGAAGTTGCCCTGATAGCCGAAGGTGGCGAGCAGGCTGACGCCGTCACCGACGACTTCGACTTTTTCAAGCTTCGGGATGAGCGCGTTCTGCAGCGCCGGGGCGGTCGCGGTGCCGCTGCCGTTGAGGATGTTGCCCGCCGCATCGCGGTACTTGTAGGAACGGACGTAGACTAGGTTGCCAGTGCTGAGGTAGGTCTTCTTCAGGCTACCCGGTTCCCAGCGGCCCGGCTGGTAGGTCAGGGTCACCACCAATGGCATTGAGTTAAGCTGTTCCGGTGTGATACACCTGTAATTTACCAGGGTATTATGCTTGCTTAGGCGACCAAAAAAAATTTTTCGGGCCTCATGGCCCTTTCCAATCATCCGCCTCGCGCAGAGAGCTTCTCTGCCTTCCTCCACCTCTTGGACCGTCACGAAGAAAG
>CAMCMZ010000058.1 GCA_945876185.1 Candidatus Kuenenia stuttgartensis
GCAACCTCACCATCGCGCTGATCGTCCAATACCGACCGAAACGCTTCGACCGACTGAGAAACGCCATTGCAGGATCTCTCCACGCCATCCTGGCAACCCTGGCGCTCGGGTCGCCAGTGTCGGTGGGGTACTTTTGAGGCGCCCCGCGGGTGCTTAGCCCGAGTCTGACTCGGCCGGGCGGGTTCGGGTTCCTGGCGCTGATTGCGGCGTGGCCGGTCGCCGCACCATGCCGAGGTGCCGCGACTCATCGCTCTCGACTATGGCCGTGCCCGCATCGGCCTCGCGGCCTGCGACGCGCTGGGCATCACGGTGACACCGCTGGGTTTTGTCGCGCGCACCTCTGACGCCCAGGCAGCCGCGATCATCGCCGCCTTCGCCCGCAAGGAATCCGCCGAGGCGGTGGTCATCGGCCTGCCCCTGCACGCCAACGGCGACGCCGGCACCAACGTCGCCTGGGTTCGCGGATTTCTCAAGGAACTCGCCAAGGTGTGCGCGGTGCCGGTGCACGAGGTCGACGAGCGTTATTCCACCGTCGAGGCTGAGGAGCTGCTGCGCGCGCGCGGCGAGTGGCCGGCGAAGCCGGGCCGCATCGACGCGGCGAGCGCGGCGGTGCTGCTCCAGCGCTTCCTGGCGGGAGAGCGATGAACACGGCACCTGGGCGGTCTTCGTGGTGGCCCGAGACGCTCGTCCTCGCCGGGCTGATGCTCGTGGCGTGGCTGGTCTTCCGTTCCGGCGCGATCGACCTCGCCCTCGCGTCCGGACTGCACTCCGGCACCGGCCACCCCTGGCCCGTTGGCGAGCAGCCGCTTTGGCGCTGGTGCTACCGCCTGGGCTGGTTCGTACCGGCGCTGTTGGCGCTCATCGGACTCGGCTGGCTCGCGGCGGGCTGGCGCTCGCCGGCCTGGCGATCCTGGCGGATCGACGGTCTTTTCCTGCTCCTGGTGCTCGGTCTCGGATCGGGACTGCTGGTCGACACCGTGCTGAAGGAGATCACCGGCCGGCCGCGCCCGCGCGAGTTGGCGATCTTCGCCAATGCGCGACCCGGCGCCACGCCGGCGGTAGCGACCTACCAGCCGCCGCTGGTCCTCGGTCCCGGCACCGGGAAGTCCTTTCCGAGCGGCCATGCCGCCGGGGTCTTCGCCCTGCTCGCCCTGTGGTTCCCCCTGCATCGTCGCCGGCGCTGGGGCGCCGCCGCCGGCGTCCTGGGATTGGCCCTGGGTGCTGGTGCGTTGATGGGCTACGCCCGCATGGCGCAGGGCGGGCACTTCCTGTCGGACATCGTCTGGGCCGCCCTGGTGCCGGCGGCCACAGGGGTCGGATTGGCGTGGCTGCTCTTGCGCCGGCCGCCCGAACTGAACCGAAAAATCGCAAATGCGCCCCAGATGCAAGGCGGGAGGAAGGAGTTGGGCAGCGCGACGCCAGGACGGGTGAGACCGTGCGGTTTCCTGGCCAGGAATATTTTCCTTTATTCCCCATCGATCGGGGGCGAGAAAAATCACCCGTCCTGGTCATGACCACTGACGACCAACGCAGCAGGTGGGGTGCAGTTGCGATTTTTTTAGCGGCCCAGTTCCACGATCGCGAGGTCGGCCTGGAGGTTGGCGTCGTGCACGACCTCCTCGCCGCCGCGATGGGTGTCGAGGTAGTGCCGGCTGAGCACCTTCAGCCCGAACGCGCGGCAGCAGTCCTCGAAGTCGGCGATCGAGCACGGCCGCACCACCGGGGTGTTCCACCAGCGGTGCGTGCCGCCGCCGCCGAAGTCGGGCACCCGGCCGTCGTCAGCGAGGATGCGGCGGTGCTGGCGGTAGGCCGCGTTGGTGAAGCTGACAATGCCGCGCCGGCCGACCCGGGCCATCTCACGCAGGACGCGCTCGACATCGAGCACCGCCTGCAAGGTGTGCGACAGCACAACAATGTCGAACTGGCCGTCGCTGAACATGCTCAGGCCCTTGTCGAGATCGGCATGGATGACATCCAGGCCGCGGCTGACCGCCGTCAGCACCGCGCCCTCGTCACGTTCGACGCCGACCACCCGGCGCTGGCCGCGGCGCGCCAGCCGCGCCATCAGGCCGCCATTGCCGCAGCCGAGATCGAGCACGGAGGCATCACGCGGGATGAGGTCGAGCACGCGGTCGTAGTCGAGTCGCCGGCTGTAGAACACGTTGGTCGCGCCGTGCCCGAGCGGATCCAGGTGGCCGTCGCCGGCGTCCGGGCCCTGGTTGGCGGCGTCGCGGTCGAGGCGGTCGATGAGGCCGCGCACCAGGCCACCGTAGACCGGCAGCTCGCTCTCCAGCAGAAACGCATCGTGGCCGGCGCCGCTGCGCACATCGCACGATGAGACGCTCTTGCCGAGCGCGACCAGGGCGCCGACGAGGTCCATCGACTGGTCGGGCGGGAACAGCCAGTCCGAGGTGAAGCTGACCACCAGAAAGCGGCAGGTCGCGGGCGCGAAGGCCTGGGCCAGCTCGGTGGTGGTCGCGCCGAGGTCGAAGAGGTCGATCGCCAACGACAGGCGGAGGTAGGTGTTGGCGTCGAAGCGCTCGACGAAGCGGTCGCCCTGGTAGGCCAGGTAGCTGCCGACCGAAAAGCGCTTCTCGAACTGCGTCCGCACGTCACGCGGCTTCATGCGGTCGGCCGCGAACTTGGCCTCCATCGCCGCGCGCGACAGGTAGGTGATGTGACCGAGCATGCGCGCGATCGCCAGCCCATGCGCCGGATGCGGCCCGTCGTAGTAGTCGCCGCCGTTGAAGTCCGCGTCCTGGGTGATCGCGTTGCGCGCCACCACGTCGAACGCGAGCGACAGCGAATGCACGCGCGGCGCGGTGGCGAGCAGGGCGCAGCCGCGCACGCGGGTCGGATGGCGGATCGCCAGCAGCATCGCCTGCTGCCCGCCCATCGAGCCGCCGACCACGGCCTTCAGCGCCGTGATGCCGAGGTGGTCGAGCAGCAGGCGGTGGACGTCCACCATGTCGCCGATGGTCACGGTCGGGAAATCATCGCCCCACGGCCGGCCGGTCGCCGGATTGATCGACCCCGGCCCGGTGGTGCCGCGGCAGCCGCCCAGGACGTTGACCCCGATCACGCAATGCCGGCGCGTGTCGATATGCCGGCCCGGCCCGACCAGGGCCTCCCACCAACCGGGATCGTCGTCGCCGTCGTGTCGGGCGACGTGCGAATCGCCCGACAAGGCATGGCAGACCAGGATCGCGTTGTCCTTCTCCGGCGACAGGTCGCCGTAGATTTCAAAGGCCACGGTGATCGCCGGCAATTCGCCGCCGAGTTCCAGCCGGTGCGGCCCCGCGAAGGTCGCGGTGCGGACATGCTTGAGCGGCTTGGCGCTGCGCACCGCGTCGCTGGAGGTGAAGGCGGGATCAGCCATCGCCGCCGAGCATCCGGGGTGAGATGGGTGACGGAAGGGGGTGGAGACGGATCGCTGCTTCAGCCCTCGAGAGCAGGCTCACTTCAAGGACACGGGGTACTGGCTGAACGCATACGCTACGCCGATCCCGGCGCTGATTCCCGCCTGGCGGATCGTAAGGTCTACACCCTGGTGCGAATAACGGCTGTCCACCCGGCCGTAGCCAAACGTAGCGAGCAGCCGCCTGCACTCGGAGATGAAATACCCCGCCATGAGCCGCAGGTCGAAGGCGCGGGACTGTCCCGTGGCGGAGAACGCCGGGTTGTAGTTGGTGGCGTCGTGATCCACGCCTTTTACCCGGCCAGCGGTGCGCCTGCCGGGAGAGCAGTTGGCGACCGCCGGCACCATCCTCATTCGCGGCCAGGCCCTGATCAACCCGGCCAAGTTCCTGGAAGACGTCCTCGGCATCATCGCCAAAGTTGTCGCCCATGTCGACACCGCGCCCGAAGCCGAACTCGGCCAGATCCACGCCCGCATGAGCTTCAAGGAAGGCAAAGACCGCGACCAACTCATCAAGCTGGTGACCGGCGTCGCCTTCGAAGAGATGCCCGCCATGGGCGGGTGAGTCTAAAAATCGCAATTGCACCCCACCTGCTGCGTTGGTCGTCAGTCATTGGGCGCTGCCCAACTCCTTCCTCCCGCCTTGCATCTGGGGCGCACTTGCGATTTTTGCCGGAAATTGTTGGCGTGGCGGTTTCGATGACGGTCGGTGTGGCCAGCGTTCAAAGCGGGGAAGGCCGATCCGATTGGTGCCGGCGGGAAATTCACCAATCCTTTTACCCGCGCCAGCTTGCTGAAAAACGCGAGGCCGTTTTGTGCGTTTTAGTTAAGTTGAGGCAACGGTCTGACGGTTCTGCTGGCCCTGGTTGGCGTCTCTGCTAGCCTTCGCCATACCGTCAGGAGACCTGTCCCATGCGAGCCGCCGTACTCGTATTCTTGCTTGCCGTCGCCTCTGCTGCGGATCCCGCCTTCACGCTGGTGATCGACACCACGAAACTCGGATCTGCCGCAAACCAGTTCGTGCTGCCGCTGAATGCCGCCTACACCACCTACAACTTCAATGTGGATTGGGGGGATGGAGGAGCGGCGCAGACCGTGACGAAGGGCACGGCGGGCTTCCCCGCTGTAGGCCACACCTATGCTGCTCCGGGTCGTTACACGGTCAAAATCATCCAAAATGCCCCGAATGGATTCCCGGCGATCAAGTTTAACAACGCAGGTGATTGTCGGAAGCTGATCCAGATTGCGAATTGGGGTGATGTCGAGTGGGCGAGCATGAACGCGGCCTTCTCAGGATGTTACAACGTGACGATCACGGCCACGGACGAGGCCACCGCCAATACCGGGAACGTCACTGACTTCAGTTACGCTTGGTATGGCTGCAGTGGCCTGACGAGCTTCCCGTTGATCAACACTGCAGCGGGGACGGATTTTAGTAGTGCCTGGTCTGGCTGCGGTAGCCTGACCAGCTTCCCGTTGATCAACACCTCTGCGGGAACACGTTTCGACTATGCGTGGTATGATTGCAACGATCTGACTAGCTTTCCGTTGATCGATACCTCCTCCGCGACATCCCTCAAGTCAACGTGGCAGAACTGCACCGGCCTGACAAGCTTTCCACTGCTTGATACCTCCTTCGCGACATCTTTCGACTCGACATGGAATTACTGCTGGCGTCTGACAAGCTTCCCGTTGATCAACACTGCTGCGGGGACGGATTTTAGCAGTGCCTGGTCTGGCTGCGGTAGCCTGACCAGTTTCCCGTTGATCATCACCGCTGGGGGAACGCGTTTCGACTATGCGTGGTATGATTGCAACGATCTGACAAGCTTTCCGCCGATCGATACCTCCTCAGCGACATCCCTCAAGTCAACGTGGCAGTACTGCACCGGCCTGACAAACTTTCCATTGCTCGATACCTCCTCCGTGACATCGTTCGACTCGACATGGTATTACTGCTCGCGTCTGACCAACTTCCCGACCTTGGATCTCGGAAAGATGCTGACTGGGTCGTACTGTTTTTACGGCGTCACCCTGACCCGCCGTTCCTACAGCGAACTACTCATCAATCTCGCTGCTACGAATCTGAATACCGGGGTCTCGTTCCATGGTGGCGGCAGCGCCTATTACCCCAGCGCGGCATCCGCTCGGAACGATACCCTGGTCACGGCACGGAAATGGAACATCACTGATGGCGGATCACCTGCCCCGACGATCACCAACGTCTCTCCCAACCATGGACCTCTTTCCAACGGGCCACAGGTCACCATCACCGGAACGGGACTCGGCGAAGCTACGAGCGTGGCTTTTGGAGGAATTCCCGTTACGGCCATGATCTCCGACAGTGACACGGCCATCACCTGCTTTCCGCCCAATCACACCTATGGCCCAGTGGACATCGTGGTCAACGCAACCGCCGGCAATGTGACAGCCCCAAGCGCCTATACGTATTTAAGGCAACCTCTGGATTCGGATCCTGCGTTATGGCTGGTGGTCGATACGACGAAACCCGGTTCGGCCGACAACCAGTTCGCATTGCCCCTGAATGGCAACTATACGACCTACAATTTCAACCTGGACTGGGGCGATGGCGGCACGGTGCAAACCGTGACGAACGCCACCACTGGCTTTCCCAGTATTCGCCACATTTATGCCAACAGAGGGGTTTACACGATAAAAATTACCCAAAATATCCCAAATGGATTTCCGGCAATCAGATTCAATAACAGTGGCGATCGCCTCAAGTTGATTCAGATTGCGCATTGGGGCGACATCGTCTGGTCCAGCATGAACGCGGCTTTTTATGGATGTTCAAATCTGAAGATAACAGCCACAGATCACGCCAGCGCCGCGCTCGGCAATCTGACTGACTTCAGCTACGCCTGGAATGGCTGCATTGGGTTGACCGGATTTCCGTTGATCAACACCGCTGCGGGGACGGATTTCAGTTTCGCCTGGAAAGATTGCAGCAGTCTTGTTGAATTTCCATTGATCAACACCGCTGCAGGAACGAAGTTCGAATCTGCCTGGTCAGGTTGCAGTGGTCTGACGACTTTCCCTTTGATAAACACCAGCACAGGGACGAACTTCCGATACGCCT
This sequence comes from Candidatus Kuenenia stuttgartensis, assembly GCA_945876185.1. Taxonomy (GTDB): domain Bacteria; phylum Planctomycetota; class UBA11346; order UBA11346; family UBA11346; genus BJHQ01. Next base: position 6,519 of record CAMCMZ010000058.1, read on the forward strand.
GGAATGCAAGCGGAAATCTGACGACATTCCCCTTGATCGACACCTCTTCGGGGACTGACTTCAGTTCAGCCTGGCGTGACTGCAGCAATCTGACGAGTTTCCCGTTGATCAACACCGCCGCAGGAACTCGTTTTGACTCCGCGTGGTCTGGATGCCGTGGCCTGACGACTTTCCCGCTGATCAACACCAGTGCGGGGACGAGCTTCCGCTACTCCTGGAACCTATGCCAAAACCTGTCGAACTTCCCGTTGATCAACACCGCTGCGGGGACGGATTTCAGCTACGCCTGGTATGATTGCCGGAATCTGACGAGCTTCCCGCTGATCGACACCGCAGCAGGAACGACCTTTGATCATACCTGGTATTATTGCAGCGGACTTGCCGATTTTCCCCAACTCAACACCGCCGCAGTGACCTATTTCGGCAGCACGTGGGAAGGCTGCAGTGCACTGACGCACTTCCCGTTGATCGATACCTCATCAGCAACGAGCCTCGACCACGCATGGTATCGGTGCGGCAGCCTGACGAGTTTCCCGCTGATCAACACCGCCAAGGTGTGGGATTTTCGCTATACCTGGTATGGTTGCAGTAACCTGACAAGTTTCCCGTCCCTCAATACTTCAGCCGTGATTGATTTCAGCGGCGCCTGGTGTGGTTGCAGTGGACTGACAAGCTTTCCGATGCTTGACACAGCGAAGGGGTTGAAGTTCCGTTACACGTGGTGTGCCTGTTCTGGCCTGACGAATTTCCCGTTGCTCAACACCGCCACAGGGTGGGAATTCGGTTACACATGGTATGATTGCAATCGCCTGACGAGCTTCCCGTTGATAAATATCGCCGCTGGGACAAATTTCGAATATACTTGGCATGGCTGCAGTGGCCTAACAGACTTTCCGCTGCTCGACACCGGCGCAGGAACAAGATTTTTTTCAACTTGGGAGGGTTGCTCTGGCCTGACAAGTTTCCCGTTGATCGATACCTCTTCGGGAACGAGGTTCGGATGGGCATGGGCTGGCTGCAGTGGCCTTACGAGTTTCCCGTTGATTAATTTGAGTAAGATGGTGAACGGAACTGAATGCTTTGAAGGCGTTACGCTCACTCCCAGTTCGTACAGCGCGCTGTTGAACAACCTCGCCGCGACGAACCGTTCCACTGGGGTTTCCTTCTATGGCGGAGCCAGCCGCTATTACGCCAGCGCCGCCTCGGCGCGGAACGCGACCTTAGTCGTGGGACAGGGTTGGTACATTGAAGATGGTGGGCAGGTAGCCGCCATGACGATCACCAACATTTCTCCCTCTAGCGGTCCGATTACCGGTGGACCGCCGGTCACAATCGCAGGAACCGGGTTCGACGAGGTCACGAGCGTAACTTTCGGAGGAAACCCCGCGACCGAAGTGATCACCAGGAATGGCACGTTGATCATCTGTCGTCCACCTCCGGGCGCCCTTGGACCGGTGGATATCATCGTGAATACACCGGTCGAAACGGCGACCGCCTCAGGCGCCTATACATATTTGGAGGCCCAGGAAATTCGGGGATTCGTCGCATTCGACCCGCACACCTACGGGGATCCTGCCATCACCATCACCGGCGTGACGGGCGGTGGTTCGGGAGAGGCCGTGGTGTTCACGAGCGGGAATACCAACGTTGCCACGATCAGTGGAACGACGGTGACCGTCGTCGGCGCAGGCAGCACCGTGATCACCGCAACCCAGGCCGGAAACGCCGAGTATGCAGCAGCGCCACCCGTGCAGCAAACCCTGGTCGTCGCCCGGGCCGCACTGAACGTGACTGCGATTGACGCAAGCCGCACCATCGGCATCGCCAACCCGATCTTCACCGGCACCATCAATGGGGTGGTGAATGACGATCAGATCACGGTGACGTATGCCAGCAGTGCGACGTCCACGACGCCGGTAGGCGTCTATGGCCCAGCCACGCCGGAGGCGATCACGCCAACGTTGGTGGATCCCAATTCCCGGTTGGCGAACTACACGATTACGGTTTCGAAGGGGACGTTAACCATCAATCCAGTGCTCCAGGTGATCCGGGGATTTGCTACATTTGGCCCCCGCACCTACGGCAATCCCGCCTTTCCCATCATCGGCGTGACAGGAGGCGCATCAGGACAGCCGGTGATTTTCGCGAGCACAAATACCCAGGTGGCAACGGTCAGCGGGACGACGGTGACCATCGTTGGCGCCGGCAGTGCCGCGATCACCGCGACCCAGGCGGGGAATGCCATGTTTGCGGCGGCACCTTCCGTGCAGCAGACCCTGGTCGTGGCGCCGGCGCCATTGGTCGTTTCCGCGACTGATGCCAGCCGTGTCATCGGCAACGCCAATCCCCTTTTCACCGGCACCATAATCGGAGTGGTGAACGGCGACCCGATCACCGCGACGTATGCCAGCACTGCCACCGCAGCCACCGCGTTGGGCGTCTATGGACCGACCACGTCGGAGGCAATCACGCCAACCCTGGTGGATCCCGGTTCCCGGCTGGCGCACTACACGGTCACGGTATCGAAGGGGACGTTGACCATCACGGACCCCCTGCCCCAGGAGATTCAAGGATTTGCTGGATTTAGCGCAAAGACCTATGGGAATCCCTCCTTTCCGATCACTGGCGTGAGCGGCGGCGCGTCGGATCAGGCCGTGGTGTTCACGAGCGGGAATACCAGTGTGGCGACGATCAGCGGGACGACGGTGACCATCATTGGGGCCGGCAGTACCGTGATCACCGCGACCCAGGCTGGCAACGCCACCTATGCCGCCGCGCCGTCCGTGCAGCAGACCTTGGTCGTCGCTCGGGCATCCTTGAACGTGACGGCGTCCAGCGCCAGCCGCGCCATAGGCGCCGCAAACCCCGCGTTCACCGGCACCCTCACCGGTGTGGTGAACGGTGATCCGATCACCGCGACGTATGCCAGCAGTGCGACAGCTACCACGGCGGTATGCCAGCAGTGCGACGGCAACCACGGCGGTGGGCGTCTATGGCCCAGCCACCGCGGAAGCGATCACGCCAACCTTGGTGGATCCCAGTGCCCGACTGGCGCACTACCTGGTCACCACGTCGAAGGGAACTTTAACCATCACCGGTGCGCCTGTCGCATCCTCAGACGCAAAGTCGAGCCAGTGTGGATTGGGCGCTGGATTGGGTGTCTTGGCTGCCTGGCTCGTTCTCATGCTCCGCCTTGCGGTTGGAGCTAAACCGAAACGGATGCCGTCGGGTTCCGATCGCGTTTCCTGACGAGTGAAGGTCGGCGACCTGGCTACCGTCGCATAGGGCGGCCGGCCCAATTTTACCAGGCTGAACGGATTCCGCTTGTTGGCTATGAGTGAGAAAGCGGATTCGTCCCCGAAACGGTTTCCGTTGGTGAATCCGCTGGCCCGGAGGGTTGACCAGGATCGCGCTGCGGCGTGGCTATCGGTGCGACTTCGCGGTGCGGCTACCGCATTACCCCCACCAGCAGCGCCCCCAGCAGCACGCCAGTGGCGGCGGCGATGAGGATGGGCCAGTGGCGGTGCGAGAGGACGCGGCGCTGCTCGTTGGCCACGGCCGCGAGGGCGTCGCGGTCGGCGCGCAGGGCTTCGCGTTCGCTGCGCAGGACTTCGGTCTCTGCGGTCAGGTTTTCACATTCCTTGCGCCAGTGCAGGCGTTCCTCGACCAGGCTGGCGAGCATGTCGCCCTGGGCGGTGCCGCCTTTCGGGAGCAGCTTCGAGACGCGGCGGACCAACGAGCCGTGGCCGGGCGTGCCGCCCTGGCCGGAAGGTGCGGTCTTGGTCTGGGCGGCGGCCAGCACGGGTAGGCGGCCGCTCTGCTTGATCAGGCGGGCCAACTGCGGTTCGCCGGCACCGACGGCGGCGAGGGTGAAAAAACTGCAGGCCTCTTCGCGCAGGTCGTTGGCCGGGGCGAGGCCGGGATTGAGCGCGATGGCGCGGTCGCAGGCGGCGATGGTCTCGCTGAGGTCAAGATAGGCCTCGTGCGGGTGCAAGCGGTGGCCCTGGGCGGAGTTGAAATGCTCGCGCGCGGCGGCGAGTTCGCGCAATGCCTCCGATTCGGAACGCGACCGCAACAGCCATTCGCGCAGGCCGGCCTGGAAGGCCGCCACGGTCGGCCGCGCCTTGGGGTCGGTGGACATCGCCTGTTCTTGCAGGGCGATCAGGCGTTTCGGCCGGGCCGCGCTTGGTTCACCGAGCGGGGTCCACGCATTGACGGCGCTGCGCTCGATCGCCTGCCAGGCGTCGGCGCCGGGGAACGGGATGGCACCGCTGAGGCAGCGGTAGAGCGTCGCGCCAAGCAGGAAGACGTCGGTGGCGAAACTGATCGCGCGGCGGTCGGCGAGCGCGACCTCGGGCGCCATGTAGCCGGGCGTGCCGGCGCAGGCTGAGGCGCCGTCGGACAATTGCGGCGCACGCAGGATGCCGTCGCCCGGTGCCGTCCCGGTCAGGGCCAGGCCCCAGTCCGCGAGCAGCACCTCGCCAAAGCGGCCGAGCATGATGTTCTCGGGCTTGATGTCGCGGTGGATGATCCCGCGATGGTGCGCGAACGACACCGCGTCGCAGACCTTGATCAGGATCTCGACGATGGCGGAGAGGTCGAGCCGGTCGGCGAGCAGTTCCTCTTCCAGGTTGTTGCCGTCGATCCGCCGCATCACCAGGTAGTTCAGACCGGCGTCGTAGACCGGCACGATGTTGGGATGCTCGAGCCAGGCGGTGCACTTGGATTCGGTGCGGAAGCGGTCGAGCTGCCGGCCGCTGAGGTCGCCGCGCGCGACCTTCACCGCCACCGACCGGCCCAGGGTGAGCTGCACTGCCTCGACCACCACGCCCATGCCACCGCGACCGAGCACCGGGCCCAGCATGTACCGCTCACGGCTGGCGACCAGGCGGTCGATGTCGCCGAGTGACAGGTCGGTATCGGCGAAGTGCGGGGCGGCACCGTCCAGGCTGGAGATCGTCGTCGGCCTTCGCAGCCGCAGCTCGCCGCTGCGCGACCCGCTGGGCACGCGCGATTCCTGGCCCGCCTCGGTCTGGGTTTCGGCGGGTCGGACGGTGACGTGCGGATCGGTCTGGTCGGCCTGCGCGAGCGTGCTGCTCCACAGCCGCACCAGATCCGAACGCGGATCCTGAAAGGACGGCGAGGTCACGGCGAACGTCCGAACCCAATGGGTTGCTCTGGCTGGAGGGCCGAACCTGGGCGAAGGACGGGAAAGGTTTGGCGCATGACAGAGACCGGGCCGACATGCTCGGGAAGACCATGAAGGCCGGATGAATCCCCAACCGTCGGAAACGTGCCGGATCGATCAGGGTTGCCAGGCGGCAACCGCTGCACCGCACCGTCGATCCGGCAGGGCACGTTCCACTGGTCTGCGCATACCGGCGCGATCCAGCATAGTGGCGTGGTCCGGCGTCAGATCCCGGCGTCAGCGCTCGGTCCGTAGGTCGCCGGCAGCGCCACGTCGAGCAGGCGCAGGTAGACGGTGAACTGGCCGCGGTGGTGGATGTGGTGGTTGAAGATCATCGAGCGCAGCACGGCGACGCGCGGCATGGTGAACAGCGTGTTGCCGCCCTGCTTGAGCGACCACGGCACAAAGAAGTCGGCGTCGCCGGCAGCGGTCAGCGCAGCTTTAAGCGCGGCACCGTTGTGGTCGAGGCGTTCCAGCGTCGCGGCAGTCGACACGAACGGCGTCGGCTGCCAGGGCGGCGCGCCGATCGGGGCGAAGTCGAACTCGGTGGTGCGCAGGGTGTCGACGCCCCACTCAAAGCAGTCGGCGAGATGCATGGCGAGCACGCCGAGCGTCATCGATTTCGCGTGCGGCTGCCACGTGGCCTTGGCCTCGGGCAGGACAGCGATGAGCTGGCGGGTGAGGGTCAACTCGTGATCGAGTTCGTTGCTGAAGGCCTGGGCGAGGGACATGATGCGCTCCTTGGCTGGGAACCTACGCCCCAACATGAAGTTCATGGGAAGCGGGGACGAAGCTTCGACAGCGGCAGGTGATCCGCCTGCGTCACACCGGCCGTGGCCAAGCCCATGCCGGCACGGTGCGCGCTGGACACCGCCTGGCCCCACCGCACGGTCGCGCTCCGCAGGAGTCCCTTCCATGAGCATCACCACCCGTGAGCAGGCCGCTGAGGCCGTCAAGGCCGTCACCACCGAACTCGGCAAGGTCATCGTCGGTCAGAACGAGGTGGTTGAGGAGGTCCTGATCGCCTTCGCCGCCGGCGGCCATGCGCTCTTGGAAGGCGTGCCGGGACTCGCGAAAACCTTGCTCATTTCCACCTTGGCGGCGGCGACCAAGCTGACCTTCAACCGCATCCAGTTCACCCCCGACCTGATGCCGTCAGACATCACCGGTACCGAGGTCATCCGCGAGGATCGCGCCACCGGCGAACGCCACCTCAACTTCCTGCCCGGCCCCGTATTCGCCTCGGTGATCCTGGCCGACGAAATCAACCGCACGCCGCCGAAAACCCAGGCCGCGCTGCTCGAAGCCATGCAGGAGCGCCAGGTCACCACCGGCGGCCAGCGCCGGCCGCTGCCGCGCCCGTTCTTCGTCCTCGCGACCCAGAATCCGATCGAGCAGGAAGGCACTTACCCGCTGCCGGAAGCCCAGCTCGACCGTTTCCTGCTCAAGATCGTGGTCGGCTATCCGGATGAAAAGGACGAACTGGAGATCTTGCGCCGTACCACCGGCACTGCGACCGGCGCGGCGCAGCCGGTGATCGACGCCGAGGGCCTGATCGACCTCCAGCGCCTGGTGCGCGAGACCCCGATCGCTGACGCGGTGTCGCGCTACGCCCTTGCCCTGGTGCGTGCGACGCGCCCGGCCGCGCAAGGCGGCCACCCCGAGATTGCGCCGCTCCTGCGCTGGGGCGCCGGCCCGCGCGCCGGCCAGGCGCTGATCCTGGGCGCCAAGGCGCGCGCCACTCTGCACGGCCGGCCCTTTGTCGGGCTGGATGACATCCGCGCCGTCGCCAAGCCGGTCCTGCGCCACCGCCTGCAACCCGGCTACGAAGCTGAAGCGCAGGGCCTGCTCAGCGATGCCATCGTGGCGCGCGTGCTGGAAAAGATCGGCATTCCCACCACGAACCTGGAACGCGATCCGGTCGTCGCCGGCGCGGTGGGGTGAACCCGACGCCAGCGGGATCCGCAACAGCCGGCAACACACTCCGTCGTCGCCCTCGTTCCGGTCTACTGGCTTACCCGAGCTTCCCGCAGGCTGCTCGGCATGCGCCTGACTGCCCTGCTGTCCATCGGGATCGCGTCTGCTCTGTCCGGCGGCGAAGCCAGGCCGCCCGACGTTCGCACAACCACGTTCGCTGAACGTGTGGCTGCGGATCCGGTGCGGCAGCGGGCGGCAACGAAGCAACTCGCCTTTCCATTGATATCGACTCTCTCTCATGTCCCTGATCCGTTGGTCGTTGAAGCTGGTCAACAGCCGCAGACGCCCTGGCCTGATCCGGCGGCGGCAATCTGGCGGCGCTTGCCGTGGCTGCCGCGCTTTGATGACTACCTGGCGAAACGCAAGGAATCGAGCAAACCGGAACAGGTCTTCACCCGGGTGGATTGGTGCGAGAAACAAGGCCTCGACGATTGTGCCGCCTTCGAACTGCGCTGCGCTTTCAAGCCGATGTTCATGGATTTTATGAATCCGGCCTACCAGCGCCTCAACACGCGCTGGCTCAAATACGCCGGGCGGTTCCAGACGCCATGGGCGTTCCCTTTGCCGTTCGCTGGGACCTGGCGGGTGGTGGTGGACCAGACTGGCCACCACCGGATCAAGGCCGGGGCCACGTTTGCCTTCGATGCCATCGTCGAACAAGCAGGCCGCGCCTTCACCGGCAACGGTCGCGCCCTGACCGACCACCACACTTTTGGTCGCGAAATCCTGGCGCAGGCGGATGGGGTGGTGATCGTAGCCGAAGACGCCAACCCAGATCAACCGGTCGGCCAGGCGGGCGGCTATGGCGGCGCGAACAACGTCATCGTCGACTACGGCGGTGGGGTGCGCGGCCTGTACGGGCATTTGCAGCAGAAATCTTTGACGGTGAAAGTCGGTGACCGGGTGAAGCCAGGTCAGGTGCTGGGCAAGACCGGCAACAGCGGTGCGAGCGGTCAACCGCATTTGCACTGGACCTTCGTCGACCACGACCACATCTCGATCGTCGGCAACTACCGCTTCGAGGTCGAACGCGCCGGCCGCTGGACGCTCTGTGAAAGTGGTCCGCTGCCGGAAGGCGCATTGGTGCGCAATCCATCCAGTGAGACGAGCAAACCGTGATGCGCCAGGAACATCCGGTGTTCTCCGGCACGGTGGGGTGAAACCGATCTGCACCCTCAGCGTGCCGAGGCAGCCCTGCCTGAGTGACCCCCAGTCGGTGACGCGTCTGTTGGCGGTCTGCCATGGGGCCGCACCCCGGCGCCGGCGCGGTGGCAGGAGTCCGGCCCGGGCCTAGGTTGCGGACATGGACGCCATTCCCGCCGCCTGCGCCCGCGCCGAGGCCGACTTCGCGCACACCCGCGCCCGCCTAGACGACCTGATCCGCATCCCGTCGTGCAGTTTCGCGGGATTCGATCACAGCCAGGTCGACCGCAGCGCGCAGGCGACCGCGACGTGGCTCAGTGAAGCCGGTTTCCCCGAGGTACGCGTCCTCCGGCATCCCGCCAGCAACGCACTGCCGTACGTGCTAGCGCACGACCGCCGCGCCGGGCCGCAGGCGCCGACGGTGCTACTCTACGCCCACCACGATGTGCAGCCGCCGCTGCGGCGCGAGATCTGGATCAGCGATCCGTTCACCCCGACCGAGCGCGACGGCCGCCTGTACGGACGCGGTTCGGCCGACGACAAGGCGGGCATCGCGGTGCACGCCGCCGCTGCGGCTGCCTGGACAGCGGTCGCGGGCAAACCGCCGGTGAACCTGATCGCGCTCATCGAGGGCGAAGAGGAGATCGGCTCGCCCAATATGGTGAGTTTCCTCGCCGCCCATCGCGCGGAAATCCAGGCGGATTGCGCGATCATCGCGGATCTGGGCAACGTCGACACCGGTCTGCCGTCGTTGACCACCAGCCTGCGCGGATTGGTCGCGGTCGAGGTCGAACTCGCCGCCCTGCGTTCGCCGCTGCATTCTGGAATCTGGGGCGGCGCGGTGCCGGATCCCGCGTTCGCGCTGTGCGCCTTGCTCGCGACGCTGAAGCACCCGGATGGCACCATCGCGGTGGCGGGACTCGACACACCGGCGCCGGCCTCGGCGGCGGAACGAACGGCCTGGTGCGACATTCCCTTCGACCGCGCCCATTTCGCGGTCCAGGCCGGACTGCTCAACCCCGCCCTGGCGCCGGCCGACGGTCCGGCCTGCTTCGAGGCGCTGTGGCGCCAGCCGGCGCTCGGCGTCAACGCGATCCAGTCCGGCCGGCGCGGCGAGACCGGCAACGTGGTGATGGATGCGGCCTGGGCCCGCGTCGGCATCCGCCTCGCTCCCGGCATGGATCCCGGCCGCACCCGCGCCGCCCTGGAAAAACACCTGAAGCACCATGCGCCTGCCGGGTTGCGCCTGGAACTCGCCTGGAAGTCGCAAGGCCCGGCCTGGACCACTGACACCGGGCATCCCGCTTTCGCGCTGATGCGCCAGGCGCTGGAGCGCGGTTATGGCCGCGCCTCGGTGCTGATGGGCTGCGGCGCGAGCATCCCGTTCGTCGGTGCGATGAGCGATGCTCTCAGTGGCGTCGGCGGCGGCGGGGCGCCGGCGCTGCTTATCGGCGTGGAGGATCCCCAGTGCGGCGCGCACAGCGAAAACGAGTCGGTACACCTTGGCGACCTCCGCCGCGCCATCGTTGCCGAAACTGCCTTCATGGGCTTGCTCGCGGAATCCTGGCCGTGGAAGTAAGGACAGGTGTCCGGCCATTGGGCCGCTTCGCGGTGAACACCGGTTCTCATCTGATGTACCGCCAGGATGTCTTCCACCATGGTTAGTACCAGGAGCAGGCGCGGAGAGGTGGCAGGACACCTGTCCGTGGAAAAACCGACGCCGGATCCCGCGACTGCCGGTTGGCCGGAACGGTTGCTCGGCCTGTTCCGCGTGTTTCCACCCAACGTCGCCTGGTGGCTGGGCGGCGTGCTCGGCGATGCGTTCGGCCGCCTGCCCATGCGCGATCAGCGCCGCTGCCGCGTCCACCTGGCCAAGGCGTTTCCGGAAAAATCGCCGGCTTGGGTCGAGGCGACGGCGCGCAAGACCTTCCGCCACTTCGGCCGCATGGCCTTCTGGACCCTGGCGACGCTACACCGCGATCCGCGTGAACTGCGCCGGGGAATCATAGTCGAAGGCGCTGAGCACATCCGCCCGCTGCTGCAATCCGCCGGTCGCGGCCAGTCCGCGCTGATGTTCACCGGGCATTTCGGCAACTGGGAGCTGTTCGCGCGCGTCGGCTCGACCTTCCTGCCCATCGCAGTGATCGGCCGCCGCCTGCGCTCGGCGCTCGCGAACCGCCTGATCCAGGCCTCACGCGCCGGCGGTGGGGCGCAGGTGGTCTACCAGGATTCCGACGTGCGCACGATGCTGCGCGTGCTGCGCGCCGGCCGCAACCTGGCGACACTCCCCGACCAGGACATCCCGCGCCTGGCCGGCACCTGGGTGCCGTGGTTCGGAGACCTCTGCCTGACCCCGACCGGCCCCGCCGGCCTGACTATGATGGCCGGCGGCCGTGCCATGTCGACGTACCTCTATTGGCAACACGGCTCCGGCCCGGTCGGCGGCGGCCGCTGGGTCGCTCACTTCGGCCCGCTGATGCAGTTCCCGGCTCGCGCCAGTGACGGCGACCGCGCCGCCGTCCTCCACCGCATCACCGCCTGGTCGGTCGCCTACCACGAGGCCATCGTCCGCCGCGCCCCGGAACAGTGGGTCTGGTGGCACCTGCGCTGGCGCACTCGTCCGCCGGCGGGATGGAATGCGCCAGGAAGTAGTGGGGGGGGGGGGGAAATGGCCACAAAGAGCACAAAGGACACAAAGGTGGAAGAGCGAAGTTGAAATTCGTTCCTCATTCAAAAATCTAGAAGTTTCCCCAAGTGTGCGCCAAGCTGGTCGATGAAAAAAGGTTTCAGCGAGCAAGTCAAATTGCCCGACGATCCCATGGTGGCAGGATGGATTTGGCAACCTAGGTTCTGTGTCGAGCGAGGCAGACATGCAGGACGAAACCGCGGTTCGTGCGTTGTGCGATCAGGTGCGGGAGGCGGCTTACGCCTTGCACAAGTACCTCCTGCATGGCCACCTGGAAAAGGTGTATGAAAACGGGCTTGCGCATCGGTTACTGAAATCCGGTCTCATTGTCGAGCAGCAACGACCGTTATCTGTGTGCGACGAGGACGGCACCGTGCTGGGGAACTATTATGCCGATCTGTTCGTGAACGAATGTTTGATTGTTGAATTGAAAGCCTGTGAACGCATCGCAAACGAACATATCGCCCAAGTCCTTGGCTACCTAAAGGCGGCAAAACAACGACATGCCCTGATCATTAATTTCGGAGCCCCGCGATTCGAGATCAGAAAACTCGCGCTTTGACCGCGCTGGCACCCGATCACGGCAACTCAACCCTTTTGTGCACTTTGTGTTCTTTGTGGCCATCCCTCTCGCCCTCCCGCGTGAAGCATCGCGCCCTGCGCGGTTGCCGTCGCCGGGCCGGGGCTAGGGTGCCGCGACAGCCATGAGCGAACTGTCCAGCATCGAGATCCGCGGCGCGGAAGAGCATAACCTCAAGCGGATCGACCTCGATCTGCCCAAGAAGAAACTGGTGGTGTTCACCGGGCCGTCGGGGTCGGGCAAGTCGTCGCTCGCGTTCGACACGATCTATGCCGAAGGGCAGCGGCGCTACGTCGAGTCGCTGTCGGCCTATGCGCGGCAGTTCCTGGGACAGCTGGAAAAACCAAAGTACGAGTCGATCCGCGGCCTGTCGCCAACCATCGCGATCGAGCAGAAATCGGCGTCGAAGAATCCGCGTTCGACCGTGGGCACGATCACCGAGGTACAGGACTACCTGCGCGTGCTGTGGGCGCGCATCGGCACCCAGCACTGCCACCAGTGCGGCCAAGAGGTCGGCCGCCGCAGCCAGGACGAGATCGTCGAATCCGTGCTGCGGCTGCCGGCCGGCAGCCGCATGCTGGTGCTCGCGCCGAAAATCGGCGACCGCAAGGGCGAGCACCAGGAGGTCCTCGATCGCGCCAAACGCGCGGGATTCACGCGCGTGCGCGTCGATGGCAAGGAGCACACCCTCGACCAGCCGATCGAACTCAACAAGAAGGTGAAGCACCGCATCGACATCGTGGTGGACCGCCTAGTGGTGAAGGATCCGGCCGAACTGCGCAGCCGCCTCGCCGACAGCGTCGAAACCGCCCTGCGCGAGGGCGAGGGCAAGATGGTGCTGGCGCAGGTCGTGGGTGAAGGCGTCGAGGTTCCGCCCGATCTGTTCTTCAGCGAGCACTGCTACTGCCATCGCTGCGATCTCAGCTTTCCTGACCTGGAACCGAACAGCTTCAGCTTCAATTCGCCGGTCGGCGCCTGCCCGGCCTGCAACGGCCTGGGCGCGACCTCGCAGGTCGATCTCAACAAGCTGATCCTGCCCGACCTGTCGATCAACGAAGGTGCGATCGCGCCGTGGGGCGCGCTGGGCGATGAGGACCGCCAAGCGTGGCACGTCGAATATCGCCGTGATCTGCTGGGAAAGCTCAAAGTCCCGCTCGACAAGGCGTGGAGCAAACTCGCCAAGAAGCACCAGGACATCATCCTGTACGGCGTCGAAGGCCGGATCGCCGTCGATTGGACGACCAAGAACAGTTCCGGCACGTTCAATTCCAAGTTCGACGGGGTCATCGCGTGGATCGAAAAGACCATGAAAGAGGCCGACTCCGACTGGCGCCGCGACGCGCTTGGCCAGTACTTCAGCAGCGCAGTGTGCGCGCGCTGCCACGGCGGCCGGTTGAAACCCGAATCGGCGGCGGTGCGCCTGGGCGGCAAGTCGCTGAACCAGGTCTGCCACCTGCCGATCAACGAGGCCGAGCGCTTTTTCACTGAAATGAAGCTGGAAGGCGGCAAGGCCCAGGTCGCCACCGGCGTGCTGCGCGAGGTCCAGGCGCGGTTGCGCTTCCTGATTAATGTCGGCCTGGACTACCTGACCCTCGACCGCGCCGGGCCGACTTTGTCTGGCGGCGAAGCGCAACGCATCCGCCTCGCGAGCCAGATCGGGAGCGAACTCACTGGCGTGCTGTATGTGCTCGATGAGCCGTCAATCGGCCTGCATCAGCGCGACAACCAGCGTCTGATCGACACCCTGCGCCACCTGCGCGACATCGGCAACACCGTGCTCGTGGTCGAACACGACGAGGACACCATCCGGGCTGCGGATCACCTCGTCGACTTCGGCCCCGGCGCGGGCGAACTCGGTGGTCAGGTGGTCTTTTCCGGTCAGGTCGCCGACATCCTGGGGCGCGACACCATCACCGGTGACTATCTGGCAGGCCGACGGTCGATCGCGGTGCCGAAACAGCGCCGCAGCGGTAACGGCAAACGCCTGACCGTCACCAACTGCCGCGCCAACAACCTGAAGAACATCACGTTTTCCCTGCCGCTGGGCACCTTTACCTGCCTCACCGGGGTGAGCGGCGCGGGCAAGTCGTCGTTCCTGAACCAGATCCTGTACCCGGCGCTCAACAACCACTTCAACGGCAGCACGGTCGAGGTCGGCCCGCATGGCAAGATCAGCGGTCTCGATGCCATCGACAAGGTCATCGGCATCGACCAGCAGCCGATCGGCCGCACGCCGCGTTCGAACCCAGCGACCTACACCAAGGTCTGGGACCACATCCGCACCATCTTCGCCGAGACGCGCGAATCCAAGTTGTTCGGCTACTCGCCGTCGCGCTTCAGCTTCAACGTGAAGGGCGGCCGTTGCGAAGCCTGCGAAGGCGATGGGGTGAAGAAGGTCGAAATGCACTTCCTCGCCGACGTCTTCGTGCCCTGCGAAGTCTGCCACGGCCGCCGCTTCAACGAGCAGACCCTGCGCGTCGCCTTCAAGCACAAGACCATCGCCGACGTGCTGCAGATGTCGGTGCGCGAGGCGATCAGTCATTTCGCCGTGCATCAGCCCGTCGTGCGCGTGCTCCAGACCATGATCGATGTCGGCCTGGACTACATCCGCCTCGGCCAGAGCGCGACCACGCTGTCGGGCGGCGAGGCCCAGCGCATCAAGCTCTCGCGCGAACTCGCCAAGCGCGGCACCGGCTCGACGCTCTACATCCTGGATGAACCCAGCACCGGCCTTCACTTCGAGGACGTGCGCAAACTGCTCGACGTGCTCGCCCGCTTGGTCGACGCCGGCAACACCGTCATCGTGATCGAGCACAACCTCGACATCATCAAGACCGCCGACTGGATCCTCGACCTCGGCCCCGAAGGCGGCGAACGCGGTGGCCGCCTGATCGCCGAAGGCACGCCGGAACAGGTCGCTGCGGTCGAGGCCAGCCACACCGGGCGGTTTTTGCAACGGATGCTGAACAAGGGCGGTTGAGGCGGGGTTCATCTGGCGGCGGCACCCAGGTCTCGTTCACGACGGGATACGCAGAATGTGCTCCACGCCTTTCATCGACGGGTCGGAACGGAGCATCGCTTGCCGGGGGTTGGTCAAGTGCCAGCATTCTGCCAGCACAAGGATTTGACCATGCCCGTCACCGCAACGCGCCCTGCTGCCAAGCCCCGTTCCGCAGCGCTCACCGTCCGTCGCCTGCCCAAGGCAGTAGTCAAACGACTGAAGGCCCGTGCCGCCAGCAGCCATCGTAGTCTTGAAGCCGAAGTACGCGAGATTCTCATCGCGGAATCTCAGCGCCTGACGACGGTCGAGTGGCTGGCGGAAGCTGAGCGCCTGCGCACCGAAATCGCCCCCTGGAAACCCGGCATGCCGACGGCGGCAGAGCTGGTCCGCCAGGGCCGCGACGAGGAACGCTGATGCCGGTCCTCGACACCAGCATCCTGGTTGCGTACCTGCTCAATGAACCGGTGGCCAACCTGGCGCTGGAAATGCTCACCGGCCCCGCTGCACATGCCCCCGACATCATTCGCCTGGAATGCGGCAATGCGCTGATAAACGCCTTGCGCCAGCAGCGGATCGAGGCCTCGCAGGTTCTCCCGCGCCTGGATCTGGTCGCTCGATTGCCTTTCACCGAACACGACCACCGACCCTATCTGCGTCGAGCCGTCGAACTCAGCCTCGACCATCACCGACGTCCCTACGACGGCATCTTCATCGCCCTGGCCGAGCGGCTGGAGACCGTCATGATCACGACCGACGCAAAACTGGTGCGGGGATTGCACGGGACGCCACTGGCCAAGCGAGTCAGGTTGCTGGGGTGATGCGCGAGAACCAGCAGCCAGGCATCCAATGGCAATGATGGCATAACTTGCGCATCGCATGTCGGCTCAACATGCCCGCTGCATGTTCGACTGCAATTCGTGCGATCGATGCCACTGGCTAATCGGGTGGATCCAAGACGCAGGGTTCTTGACCTCGCCGCCCGGACACCGTGCTGCGACCAATGGGCTGCGACGTCAGTGAATCCGGGCGCTTTCCCCTCTGACGCTTTGGATCATCAGGTGTTTTCCAGGCTTTCCCCCGGTTCTACATCTGCGGCTTTCACGACAGGCCTCGTCGATTGACTCTTCGGAAGAGGATGGTAACGATGTATGGCATGAGCAACATCCGCAGCGTATGCTTCCTTTTTCTTGTCTCCCTCCAGGTGGCCGCCCTGGCGGGGGAAAGCTTCACCGTCGACACCACCCCACCACGTTGGCGCACCAGCGGAACCGGGCCGGACCCGGCGAGTTGGATTCCCCAGAATGCCGAATGGCTGGATGGGTATCGGTTTCTGTTGTGGGGTGGCACCCGCTACGATGCCGACCTGGGCACCAATGTCCCGGTGACAACGGCGACGATCTATCATGCTGATACGGATCAGTATGAGGGTGGGCAGGTCGCGCCGAATCGGGGGGCGGCGATGTTGACGTTTCCGGACGGAAATCTCCTCACGGTATTTGGCCAATCTTCTATTAACCTAAATGGATATAAGATCATTGCGACGATATACCATCCGGGGAACGACTCTTCAAACAGCGTCGATGTATCTGACCTTGGCTACTCCTTTATTTATTGGCTTGGGAAACCGATCCTGCTCGACGACGGCAAAGCTCTCTTTTCCTATCTCAAGTCTGAAGGATCGTCGACGACCCTCTTCAGTAGAACTATGACCTCGACTGGAGTTTTAGGCGAAGAATTGGCAGTTGCCTCCAATGTTACGAATTACTATTTCATGACGAATACCAAATTCGCTCCGCTCCCAGGTGGCAAAGCCTTGTTCGTCCGTGGAAAAAACGGAGAGGTCAATTCAAAAACCACCAAACTATTCTCTGGCGGTGCATGGAGCGACGGACCGGATTTGTCAAGAAATCATGGCGAAACAAGGTTATTCCCTCTCCGATCGGGAAAGGTCTTAACCTACACGACCGACTATTACAATTATCAGAATTCCACGAACCCTTTATATGATTTCTTCGATCCTGCCACCAATACATGGACCGAACTCGCTCTCGCTCTACCCAATGGAACCACAAACATAGGTGATGCCCTTGTCGAAATTCGGGATCAGGTCGTCCTTTTCAGTAATGCGATCGTTGATCTATCCGTCACCCCACCATTGGTTTCCATTCCCAATCCCTACGGATCAGGACTAGGAACTTATCCGACTATCGGCACGATACCAACTGTCATTTGCGGTGGGAATCTCGTTGTTTCGCCATTAGCAACAGTGGGGCGACTTCCGTCCAAATTCGACCTGCGTTCACGCGTCTTTTTCTCCTGGAACTCTTACTCCAATGGCGCAGATGCCCCCGGCGGTGTGTTCACCTTGTCGCACGCCAAACTCCCGCTTTCGATCAATCTTTTGGTAGAGTCCACCGTCCCCACGGCCACGCTCACTCTTCTCACCCAACCCCAACACGGCACGCTGACCCGCGCAGGAAAGGTTCTCACTTACACCCCTGACGGTAATTTCGTCGGCGACGACACCGTCACCTTCAGCGTCAGCGACGCCACCTTTGGCGAAGGCGTCTCGGGTACGGTGACGTTCCGCTGCACTAACGCTGCACCAACTAATTACGTACCAGATCGGACGATTACCACCTACCAGGGGGTGGCGGCGAATATTTTTGCCAGTTATTACGACTACGATAACGATACACTTTCCGGGTCGGTCGTTACCCCGCCTGCCCACGGCAATCTCGCCCCGGGTGACCCGTCTTACTCCTATAATGTGACGTTCACTTATACTCCCCACGCGGATTTCGTCGGTAATGATTCCTTCGTGGTGACCGCGACTGACGGGTTCACCACGGGCACGCTAATCACCGTGACCGCGACGGTCCTGCCCAACAACCACGCGCCGACTTTCACCAAGGGTGCCGACCAGGACGTGGCGCAAAACAGCGGCGCGCACACCTATCCGGGTTGGGCCACGGCGATCAGCGCTGGAGCTGACGATCCCTCGTTGGGCACCCAGACCGTTTCCTTCGTGGTGAACCACGATTTCCCCGGCATGTTCCTGGTTCCACCGAGCCTTGCGGCGGATGGGACCCTGTCGTTCACCCTCAGCGGCAATGGCATTGATTTAATTTCTAATAATTTTACAGGGTTCTTGCATACGGATGCAGCGGCTTTCGCCGGTAGCATCGTCCCAGTCTTTGCTTCAGCATCCATCGGATGACGGAGATGATCGCGGCATTCGCTCGTCGGATAAGC
>CAMCMZ010000059.1 GCA_945876185.1 Candidatus Kuenenia stuttgartensis
TCGGTGAGAACCTGGTCGACGTCTTCCGCACCTGCCTCGGCAAGCGCACCGGCCCGATGCGCGGTCGCGACGGCAACGTGCATCGCGGCAATTTCGACATCAATTTGCTGCCCATGCTGTCGCACCTGGGTGCGATGATCCCGCTCGTGGTCGGGGCGCTGATGGCCCGCCGGCTGAAAGGCGCCCTGACCGGCAGCGATCTCGCCGTCGGCATGGCCTCGATTGGCGAGGGCGGCATGGCCGCCGGCGCCACCCACGAAGGGCTGAACGCCGCCGGGGTCGAACGCCTGCCCATGGTGGTTATGGTGGCCAACAACCAGGTTGCCTATTCGACCTTCAACGATCGCAGTTTCGCCTGCAAAAACCTGGTCGATCGCGCGGTGGGATATGGCTTCACCGGCCACACCTGCGACGGCACCGACGCCGACGCCTGCCTGGCGGTGATGGCTGACGCGGTGGCGCGCGCACGGCGCGGCGAGGGCCCGCAACTGGTCGTCGCCACCTTGCTGCGCCTGTCCGGCCACGCCGAGCACGACGACGCGGCCTATGTCACGCCGGAACTACGCAGCCGCTTCGGCGACTGCCTGACCCTGACCGCGCGCACCCTGAAACAGCAGGGCCTGATCGACGACGCGGCGCTGACGCGGATGTGGGACGAGGCCAAGGCGCAGATCCAGGTCGCGTACCAGCAGGCGGCGGGCGAGGACGCGCCGGATCCGCAGGCCGAGGACTGGACGGCGTATTCCGAACGCGACCTCACGGGATTCCGGGCATGAGCGTGAAATACCTCGAAGCCATCCGCTTGGCCCTGGCCGATGCGCTGACCGACGACCCCCGGGTCTTCCTGTACGGAGAGGACATCGCCGGCCCGTTCGGCGGCGCCTTCAAGGCGACCAAGGGCCTGTCCGAGCGCTTTCCCGGCCGGGTGCTCAACAGCCCGATCAGTGAGGACGCCATCGCCGGCATCGCCATCGGCGCGACGCTTGAAGGCCTGCGCCCGGTGGTCGAATACCAGTTCGCCGACTTCGCCTCGATCGCCTTCAACCAGCTCGTCAACCACGCCGGCGCGTTCTTCTGGCGCAACGGCCGGCCCTGCCCGATCACCGTCCGCCTGCCCAGCGGCGGCACCCCGGGCGGCGGCCCGTACCACTGCCAGATGCCCGAGACCTGGCTGTCGCACCATCCCGGCCTGGTGGTGGTGGCGCCATCGACGGTGGCCGACGCGTATTTCATGCTGCGCGACGCCATCGCCTGCCCGGATCCGGTGATCTTCGTCGAGCACAAGTACCTCTACTACCACCTCCAGGCCGAGTTCGATCCGCGCCGCGCCGAGCACCTGCCGCTCGGTCGCGCCGCCATCCGCCGCGAAGGCGTCGACTGCACCCTGCTGAGCTGGTCCGCGATGGTGCACCAATGCCTGGTCGCCGCCGAGACACTTGCTGCGGAAGAGATCGAATGCGAGGTCGTCGACCTGCGCTGCGTCCGCCCGCTCGATGTCGAGACCATCCTCGCCTCGGTGCGGCGCACCGGCCGCCTGGTGGTGGTCACTGAATCCTGGCCGTTCGGCGGCGTCGCGGCCGAGGTTCTCGCGCTGGTCGCGAGCGAATGCTTCCAGTACCTGGATGCGCCGCCCCAGCGGCTGTGCGCCCACGACACCCCGATCCCGTTCCAGCAGGATCTCTTCGCCGCCCACCACCCAGACGCCGAACGCATCGTCGAGACCGTGCGCACGGCCGTGAGGTTCTGATCCATGCGGTTAGCCGTACGCATGCCCCAGTTCGGCGAATCCGCTGCCGAGGCGACCGTGGTCGCCTGGCTCGTCCAGCCCGGCAGCGCCGTCGCGGCTGAACAGGAACTGGTCGAGGTCCAGACCGAGAAGTCGCTGCTCACCGTCGCCGCGCCCGCCGCCGGCAAGCTGGCGGAACAGTGCGCTGCGCCGGGCGACAAGCTCGCGGTCGGCGATGTGCTGGCCTGGATCGAGGCCAACGGCGTCGCCGCGCCCGCCAGCGACAGTCCGGTGCCAACCGGCGTCCACACCATCGGCACCGCCCCCGCCGCCAAGAAGACCACCGTCAGCGCGCCGCCCCGCCCTGCGGTTCCCGCCGGCAATGGCCATGGCAACGGCCATGGTCACGGTAACGGCCACCGCCATGACTCGCGCACCGCCCTGCGCGCCCACGCCGGCGAGTCCGCCTTCATCAGCCCGCGCGTGTGGACGAAATTGCACGAGGCCGGCCTCAAGGTCAGCGACCTTGCGATGATCCAGGGCAGCGGTGCCGGCGGCCGCATCACCGCCACCGACATCGACCATTACCTCAGCCAGGGCGAGGCGATGAGCCCGGTGCGCCAGGCGGTCGCCAACGCGATGGCGCGTTCGTGGACGCGCCCGCTCGCCACCGTCGCCCGCGCCGCCAAGGTCGACGCGCTGCTCGCCCACCGCCGCACCGTCGCCGGCCGGCCATCCGCCACCGTCTACGCCATGCGCGCCCTCGCCCTGGGCCTCAAGCACGGCAATCCCTTTGCCTGCCGTCTCTACGGCGCGCGCCTGCTGCATCCGGAAACCGTCGATCTCGCGGTCGCGGTCGAGGTCGCCGACGGCGTCCTCACCCCAGTCGTGCGCAAGGTCGAACAGCTCGACCTCGCCACCCTAACCACCACGGTCGAGGACGTCATCGCCCGCGCCCAGGCCGGCCGGGTCGCTGATGCCGGGGATGCGGTCGCGTCGGTGTCGAACTACGGCGTCTTCGGCATCACCTGGGCGACGCCGATCCCGCTGCCGGGCCAGGGCCTGATCCTCGGCCTCGGCGCGGTGCGCAGCACGCCCGACTGGAACCCCGCGACCAAGTCCTGGGATCGCGCCCGTGAGATTGAGATCACCCTGACCTTCGACCACCGCATCGCGGATGGCGGTGCGGCTGGGCGGTTGTTGGCGGAGGTGGTGGAACTGCTGGAAAATCCCACCCGGCTTTAACAGCGGGGTTCCACCCCGCCAACCCCGCCAGGGCTCTGCCCTGGACCCGGATTGACCGGACGGGCGCTTTTTTCAGCGGGACGCTGTCCCGCCCGCCCTGCCAGGGCTCTGCCCTGGACCCGGATTGCCCGGAAGGGCGAAACCACGCGTCCTTGCGTGTGCCACGTGGTTGCCCGTTTGGGCGCTTCGCTGCCCCACCATTCGGTCCGCAGTCTGATCTATCGGCGTTTACTGTCCGGCTGCGACCTCGGGCGTTGCGCCGGCGATGAGGGCGAGGACGGCTTTGCCGTAGGCTTTGAGCTTGTGGTCGCCGATGCCTTTGCAGCCGCGCAGGGCGGTGAGGTCGGCGGGTTTGACGGCGGCGATGGCGTGCAGGGTGGTGTCGGGGAAGACGACGTAGGGCGGCACGCCCTGGCGTTCGGCGACGAGGCGGCGGAAGGCGCGCAGGCGTTCGAATAGGGCGGGATCGCCGGACATGGCGGCGGTGGCGGCCTCTTTGGCGGCGCGGCGACGTTCGCGGGTGGCGGTCTTTTCACTGCCCAAGCCGGCAGCTCCGCCGCCGAGCGCGCCCAGGCGCACTTCGCCGGTGCCTTTGCAGAGCAGGCGACCGGCCTCGGTGAGGGTGAGCAGCGGGTAATCGCGTTCCTCGACGACGGCGAGGAAACCCTGCACGACAAGCTGGTCGACCCAGCCGCGGATGGCGGGCTCGCCGGCATCCTTGAGCAGGCCGTAGACCGACAGGGTGGCGAAACCACCACGGCGGATCTTTTCACCATCGCGGCCGAGCAGCACGTCGACCACCATGCCGGTGCCGAAGCGGCCGTTCAGGCGCCACACCGCGCTGAGGATCTTCTGTGCCGTGACCACGGCCTGGTCGCGGGACAGTTCCAGCGTTTCACCAAGGCAAACGTCGCAGGCGCCGCAACCGGCGGATTCCGTGCCTGCGGTTGCCGGGCTTGCCGGCGCGGCTCCTGGCGCCGGGTACGCCTGGTCGAAGTGCTCGGTGAGCAGGCGATGGCGGCAGAGCGGCGAGACGGCGTAGCGCGCGATCTCCTTGAGCTGCCGGTCGAGCGCGCGCTGGCGGTCGGGCGCGAGCGGACCGTCCTTGGCGGCGAGGAAGCGATGCGTCGCGAGATCGCCGGCCGACCACAGCAGGACGCACTCGGCGGTCTCGCCGTCGCGCCCGGCCCGGCCGGCCTCTTGCTGATAATGCTCGATCGATTTCGGGCAGTTGGCGTGGATGACGAAGCGCACGTTGCTGCGGTCGATGCCCATGCCGAAGGCGATGGTCGCGACCACGACCTGCAGGCGTTCGTTGACGAAGTCGGCCTGCGCCTTGGCGCGCACCTCGGGTGGCATGCCGGCGTGGTAGCCGCGCGTATCGATGCCCGCCTTGCGCAGCGCCTCGGCGATGTCCTCGACCTCTTTGCGGGTCTGGGCGTAGACGATGCCGCCCTCGCCGGGATGGCGGCCGACGACTTCCATGACCTGCTTGAGTCGGTTCGCGCGCTGGAACGAGCGGTAGACGAGGTTCGCACGATCGACGTGGCCGATCAGCCGCACCGGCTGGCGCAGGCCGAGCTGCACCGCGATGTCGTCCTGCACCTGCGCCGTGGCGGTGGCGGTGAGGGCCATGCGCGGCGCACGCGGCAGGCGGTCAAAGAGCGCGGCAAGCTGGCGGTATTCCGGGCGGAAATCGTGACCCCAGTGCGAGACGCAGTGCGCCTCGTCCACCGCGATGAGGCCGATCCCGCGCGCCAGGTGTGGCAGCAGATCGCCCAGGATCAGGCGTTCCGGACTGACGTAGAGCAGATCCAGCCCGTCGGCCGCCAGGGCATCGCGCGCGGCGGTCTTGTCGCGCACGGCCAGATTGGAATGCACCGCCGCCGCGCGCAGGCCAGCCTCGCGCGCCGCCGCGACCTGGTCGTCCATCAGCGCGATGAGCGGCGAGATGACCAGGGTCAGGCCGAGTCCGCACGCCGGCGGCACCTGATAGCAGATGCTCTTACCGCCGCCGGTCGGCAGCACGACAAGGCAGTCCTTGCCCGCCAGCGCCGCCGCGACCGAATCGGCCTGGAGCGGCCGAAAGGCGTCGTAGCCCCAGAACTGCTTGAGCGCCGCCACCGGATCCAGGCGTTCGCGCGGGCCATCGGGCTGGTCACTGCCGTCGCGCACGCCCGCACGCTTGCTGGCGCCTGGGTGTATGCCGGCGCGCACCTGCTCCAACGTCCGCACCGGCACCAGGTCGCTGACGTCCGGCAGGTCGGGCTCGTAGGCGACCAATTCCTCGCCCAGCTCAAATCCATTGCCGGGGTTCAACGCAGTTGCTCCTGGATCCGCCGCAGGCTGACCACCGACTGCTCGACCTGCATGAGCGCGTTATCGACCGCCTGCCGAGTTTCCTCACCACGCACCGCCGCCTGCACGTTGTGCGCTGCGGCCAACAGCACGACCTTGAGGTCGGAGAGTTCCTCGCGCTGCTTGGTCGACAGTTTGGCCGGCGGCGGGGGCGTCACCGCGGCAGGCGGATGGGAACGGCGGCGGCTGGGCATGGCGGCGCAGCATCGGACCCCATGCCGCTGCGCCAAGCCCTGGGAGCGCGCCGCTATGCGGCGCAAAGGGAAAAGCGCCTCGGGGCGGCGCGCTCCCAGAATGCGCAGGCGAATACGACGATACGACGAGAAACGAGTGATCACCTGGGAGCGCGCCGCTGCGCGGCGCAGGACAGAAGCGCCGCAGAAAGGCGCGCCCTCAGAGCTTGAGAGGAAGTTGGGAAAATTGGAGCGGGTGAGGGGAATCGAACCCCCGTAGCCGGCTTGGGAAGCCGATGCTCTACCATTGAGCTACACCCGCATTCGTACCACTGACGTGATGGCATGGTGGATGGGGCCGTTCCGGGGTCAACGGCCGGCGCACCGGCACCACCGGGGTGCCTCAAAATTCGGCCTTCCTGGGAGCGCCGGCGTCCCGCCGGCCGAAATAGCAGCATCCGCAGGATGCCAACAATCGACATCCGAGGCAGCCTGCCGGCACCACGGGCCACCCGTTCAGCGACGTCGCATCGGCCTCGGTAGGCTTGGCGAGCGTCCACGCGTATCGAGGGCGGCTAGCGCATCTACCACGACTCCTGGTTCGTGGCGGTCCGGTTGCCCGCAGCGCAGGTCCGCCCATCCTGACACCCATGTCGATGCGCCTGGATGTCGAGTTTCCCCGTCCGTTGGATGCCGCAGCGCGGACGCGCCTGCACCTGGCGGCGATGGGGCTGGCCAAGGTGAAGCGGATCTACATCGGGCGCAGCGGTCTGCGGGCGGCGGTGATCGGTGAGGCGTTGTCAGCGGCGAAACTGCGCGCCGCGCTGACCGAGGAGGAGGTCGCGGTCAGCGCGATCACCTCCAGCCTGTCGCCCGAGGAGGACGCCCGTCTTGATGACCTTGGCCAAGGTGGCGAACGGGTGAAGCCGGTCGGACGCTGAATCCTCGACGACCCTGCCGGACTGCGCTTCGTCAACTCGCGGGTCGGCGCCCGGTCGAAACGCGATGACCTCGGCGATGTCGCTTTTCTGGCGGCAATATCTGCGACATCCGCAGCTTTTTCGCGGTCGGGGCGATTGGCGGCGCACCGCCCCTTGAACGGATTTTCCACCTCGCTGGACAAGCCCCCTCCTGCCTGGAAAATCTGAAAGCGCTTCCACAACCAGCCGCCCTTTCCGGGCCGACCGGATCCCCGGCTGGTTCCAGATCCACCCGGGCGGCTTCCCCCAGGGGTTCGACCCTGGGGGACCGGAAGCCGAAAGGACCGCCATGCGTCGTGCTCTTGTCGTCCACGGAGGCTGGGATGGGCATGAACCCCTCGCCAGCACCACCATCTTCGCCGACTGGCTCGCCACCCAGGATTTCGAAGTCGTGCGCTCTGACACGCTCGACAGCTACGCCGATGCGGCGCTGATGGGTTCGGTCGACCTCATCGTCCAGTGCGTGACCATGAGCAAGATCAGCAAGGAGCAGTGGCAGGGGCTCAACGCCGCGGTCAGCGCCGGGGTCGGCCTTGCCGGTTGGCATGGCGGGCTGTGCGACTCGTTCCGCGAGCACACCGAATACCAGTTTATGACCGGGGGCCAGTGGGTGGCGCATCCGGGCGGGATCATCGACTACCGTGTCGACGTCACCGCCTGGGACGACCCGATCACCGCCGGGATCACGGGTTTTCACATGCAATCTGAACAATACTACATGCACACTGATCCGGGGAACCGGGTGCTCGCCACCACCACCTTCACCGGCGAGCACGCGCCGCTGGCGGCCGGAACGGTGATGCCGCAGGTGTGGAAGCGGCGCTGGGGCAAGGGCAAGGTCTTCTACAGCGCCCTCGGTCACGTCGCCAAGGACTTCAACGTGCCCGAGGCGCGCACCATCATGCAACGCGGCCTGCTCTGGGCCGCACGCTGAACCACCAGGGAATCGCCATGACCACCACAACCTCCACCGTCAGCCCCGTCGGCGTTGGCCTCATCGGCTGCGGCAACATCAGCCCGGCCTACCTCAAGAACCTGGTTCGTTTCCCTGGCCTGAAGGTCGCGGCGCTCGGTGACCTTGATCCGGCGCGCGCGGCGGCGCGGGCGCAGGAATTCGGCATCGCGCGCTGCGGCACGGTCGAGAGACTCCTCGCGGATCCCGCCATCCAGGTGGTGGTGAACCTGACCACGCCGGCGTCGCACGCGGAGATCGATCTGCAGGCGATCGCAGCCGGCAAGCACGTTTACAGCGAAAAGCCCTTCGCGCTTGATCGCGAGCAGGGCCTCGCCGTCGTCGCGGCGGCGCAGGCGCGCGGGGTGCGCGTCGGCTGCGCGCCCGACACCGTCCTGGGCGGCGGGCACCAGACCTGCCGCCGGCTCATCGACCAGGGCGCGATCGGCACCGTGGTGGCCGGCACCGCGTTCATGATGTGTCCGGGGCACGAGTCCTGGCACCCGGCGCCGGAGTTCTACTACCAGCGTGGCGGTGGCCCGATGTTCGACATGGGGCCGTACTACCTGCACGCGCTCATCACCCTGCTCGGGCCGGTGCGCCGGGTCACCGGTTCGGCGCGCATCAGCCACGCCGAGCGCACCATCACCAGCCAGCCGAAGTACGGCACGCGCATCCCGGTCGAGGTCCCCACCCACGTCGCGGCGGTGCTCGACTTCGCTTCCGGAGCGGTGGTCACCCTGATCACCAGCTTCGACGTGCGCACGCATCACTGCCCGATCATCGAATTGTACGGTTCCGAAGGCACTTTGAGCGTGCCCGATCCCAATGGCTTCGGCGGCGCCGTGCGCCTGCGCCGCAGCGGCAAGGACGCCGCCGAACTGGTCGCGCCGACACACGGGTACCTGGACAACTGGCGCGGCCTCGGCGTCGCCGATCTGGTCGCGGCAGAGCGCACCGGTCGTGACCACCGCGCCAACGAACGCGTGGCTCTGCACGCCCTCGATGTCATGCAGGCCATCCATGAGGCCTCGGCCACCGGCCGGCATGTCACCTTGGGCAGCACCTGCGAACGTCCGGCCGCAATGGCGGCGGATTTGCCGGAAGGCACCTTGGATTGAGGGTCAGTACGATTTTTCTGAGGTTGCACCGTGGATTGATCTGATCGTTTCCGGTTGGACGTAAGCACCAAAACAAAACGGCCCCACCCATGATGGGCGGGGCCGTTGGCTGGAACAATCACGAGACGTGATCAGGTCCGCTGGTCGGCGTGGCGCTGCGCATGCACGTCGCGGGCGTGGATCTTGCGCAGTTGGCTGGCGCATTTGTCGGAAACGACATCGATGGCGGCGTGGATGGTGTCCTCGGCGTCGTGGGCGACGACGTCCTTGTGGCTGCCCAGGTGCATGTCGACGTCGACACGGTAGCGGTTTTTCTCGGCATTATGCACGGTGACGTGGACTTTGCTCAGTCCTTGATGGAAACGGGATAGGGCGCCGATCTTCTCGTTGATGTGGGTCTTGACCCGTTCATCGAGGTTGACGTGCACGCCGGAGATGGTGATCGCTACCATGGAGTCCCCCTGATGCGGCCTGGCTGGCAGGACGCGTCCGTGTTGTCGCCGGCTCCCCAGCGCCGGTGCGGTCGGTCGGAAGGAGATCTGGGGATCTCCACCTGCGATTCTATCGACACGGGGTGGTGACAGTCAACTGCCCGGTCCCGCAGCAGGTTTTCGTGCCAGTCAAGCCCGAGTTGGACTCATTCCTTGACGAGGACCGCAGCCGAGGCCAGCAGCGCATCCGCGATCGTGCGGTCGTTCCACGCCTGCGGCACCTTGTGCTGGCCGCCGAGTTTGCCCTTCGAGGCGAGCCAGCGGTCGAAGGTTCCGGTCGGCACCGGCGTCAAGCGCGGCACATCAAGCTGCACCAGGCGGTGCGCCTCGTAGTCGCCCACTTCCTTGACCAGCCGAGCGTCGAGCGCAGCGATGAAGGCCGCCGGATCCTTGGGGGCGACGGCGAATTCCACGATCCATTCGTGCGCGCCACGAACCTCGCCGGGTTTGGGCAGCACCGGGGCGACGTGGTAGTGCGCGACCTGCGCCCCGGTCGCGGCGCACGCGGCGGCGCACGCGTCCGCGAGCTGGAAGCCTTCGACGTGCTCGCCGAAGACCGAAATGCGCGTCTTCACCCGGCCGCCGAAACGCATCTGGCCCGGGGCGACGCCGACGACCAGATCGCCAAGCTGATACCGCACGAGGCCGCCCGGGGTGGTGAGCAGCAGGCGGTAGAGTTGCCCGGCTTCAAGGCCGTCGGGGCCGACCGCGCGGGTTGGATCGCAGGTGCCGGCGGATTCGGGCGCGAATTCGACCACGATGCCGTGATCGCCGAGGACCTCGAGCGGCGGTGGTGCGCCCTCGTCGATGCGCCAGGGCCGGCTGCCGATCGCGATGAAGGCCTCGCTCGCGGGGTAGACCTCCATCAGCCAGGTGCCGGGCTTCAGGTGATGCGCGAACTGCGGCACCACCGGTTCGAAGGCGTGACCGCCGTGGATGACCAGATCCAGGTCCGGCCAGGCGTCGCGGATGCGCGTCACCCCGCGTTCTTTGCAGATGTTTTCGAACAGCATCAGCATCCAACTGCCGATGCCGGAGGCGAGGCGGATGTCGGCGTGGCCGCAGCGCGCGACCATCTTCGCGACCTTGGTCGGCCAGTCGCGTTCGAGCGCGATCGCGCGGCCGGGTTCGTAGAGGTTGCCGAGCCAGGTCGGGATCATCGACACCACGATGCCGGACAGGTCGCCGCAGGGGATGCCGGCGGCGTTCAGGCGCAGATCGGTCGAACCGCCCATCATCAGCAAGCGGCCATCGAAGCAGCGCGTGCCGCCCACCTTGATCAGGCGCGAAAACGCGGCCTGCGCTCCGGCGCGGTGGTTTTTCATCAACCCGCGCGACTGCGGGATGAAGCGTTCGCCCGCCGCCGCATCGCTGGTGGTGCCGCTGGTCTGGGCCAGGGCGATGGCCCGGCCGGGAAACAGCACATCGGCGTCGCCTTTGGCGACGCGGGCGAATAACTCAGCGTAGTCCTGGTAGCCGGTGGCCGGCACCTGCGCGCGGAAGGCCTGGGTCAGGCCGTCGCCCACCGGCAAGCGATCAAGCCCGAATTGGCGCCCGACCGGCAGGCGGCGCTGCTCAATGACCAAGCGGCGGAGGATCCGATCCTGCGCCACGCGCATCGCGGCGGGCGTGGATTTCGGCTTGTCGGACAGCGCCAGCAACGGCGCGCCCAGGCGGGCGAGAAGGTTGACGAGCATGGCGCGGCATGGTGCGGCATACTTACCCCGCGCCAGCGCGGGGGGAGGGCGGCCAACCGCGGTCCAACGGCCGGACAACGTCGCAATGAACCCACGCTTGGATTTGCATGTCTTGCGGGGAAATGACGTGGTGGAAACTCGATCACCAAATGGGTGATGCGATCGCTGGATGCGATCGCCAGGGCCTCCAGCCCCGAATACGGGCAGACCTAATCTTCCCAACTCCAGAAAGTTCGTCGAAAAATCGCAAGTGCACCCCAGATGCAAGGCGGGAGGAAGGAGTTGGGCAGCGCCGCGTCAGGATGGGTGAGACCGTACGGTTGCCTGGCCACGAAGGGCGACCTCATATCAGCCATCGTGCGGGGGCGGCGACAATCACCCATCCTGACAATGACGACTGACGACCAACGCAGCAGCTGGGGTGCAATTGCGATTTTTCATTCCGGGAGTTCGACCGTCACGGTGATTGGCAAGCGCGCGTCACCGGTGGTCAAGGTATCCTTCGCGCTGAGGGCGTACTCGCCAACCGGGTCCGCCGGCAGCGTGAAGGCCGACAGGTTCCTGCCGTTGCGCTGGGTCGTTCCGTTCTGGTCGAGTTTAATGGCCTTGCTGTCCGGCCCGGTGAGGTCGAGACGCTTGTCATCTTCGACCCCGCCCTGCACCACCAGCAGGCTGGCGCGCGGCGGCAGGCCGAAGGCCTCGGTCTGCGCCGCGGTTGCGACGGTCGCGGAGAGGGTGCCGGCTCCGAACGGCCGCGTGGTCCAGACCCCCGGCACCAGGCGCAGATCGATCCGCTGCGGCAGGAGCAGCGGCAGCACGGCCTGGCCGGTAAGGCGCACGGTCTGCCGGCCGGCCGGCAGTCGGTCGATCCGGGCCGCGTGGCCGTCCTGCGGCCGGTTGGAAACATCCTCGCCATCGAAGCGACGCGAGCGGATAGACGCAGAATTACCCCCGGCGTCGCCATCGCGCACCGGCAGCGCCTGGTCGCCGACCCGCGCCAGGCTGTCCCAGGCGATGGTGAAGGGACCGATCCGCCCGGGGTCGGCCTTCGGTTCAAGGCGCAGGCGGCAGCGCACATGCAGGCTGCGGCCGCGACTGCCCAGACCCCGGCTGTCATCGAGTTCCGCGCGCAGGACCTCAACCAGGACCGGGCCGCAGGTCTGGAAGGTGCCGAGTCCGGGCCGGCCCGCGCCCGCTGCGGCCAAACTGAGCGGCCCGCCGACGATGCGTTCTTCGGTGGTGCGGCCCTCTTCAGTCTTGGCGGGCGGCATGATGGTCAGGGCAAAGGTGCGGCAGGTGGCGACCACGGCCTCCCACCAGGTCCCGTCGATCGCGGGCAGCATCGCCCGGCGCTGGCCGTCGATGCCGACCTCCAGCATGACCGCCTGCCCATCCGCCGACAGCCGGCCAAGGGTTTCGAGCAGGGTGGCTTCGCCCGCGGCCCACCGCACCCGGCTAGGTGGAAGCGTGGTACCGGCCAAGGCGGGATCGGCGTTCGGTGCGGCGTCGGCCGGCGCAGGCGCGAGATCGAGGGGAATCCGTAACGGAAACGCCACCTGGCCAAGGCGGACATGGCCGGACACCCGCGCCTGGTGCACCACGTCGGAGGGATCGCCCAGGGTCAGCGTCGTGGTGAGGGTGTTGTTGTTGGAATCTGTGTTGGTGTTCTTGTTTGGCAGCACCGCGCCATCGCGGATCAGTCGCAGCTGCGGATTGCCCAGCAAGGCGCCTTCCGTCCATTTCAGGCTGAGTTGCATGCCGTCGTTCTGCTTGGCGAGCGCGAGCACCAGGCGCTGTTCACCCAGGGTTAGGTTGATGGCATCGCCCGGGGCGAGGGCGGATTCGCTCGACCACGCTTCGATGACGCCCAGGCGCAGTTCGGCTGCGACGGTGGCGGTGGCCACGTCCACGCTGGGCGATTCCAGCCGCAGACGGGTGGCGTCCACCACGCCCTGGTTCTCATTGCGGTCGTTGGCCAGCCGCAGGATCTTTCCACCGGGTTCGGTCGCCTCGCCCCAGGCGACGACGGTCGATCCCAGGATCCCGCCCGCCACCCGGGGTTCGAGCCGGACGGCGACCGTCGCCTGGATCCAGGCCGCGCTCTCGCCGCGCCCGCCGACCACCCGCCGGCGGACCACCGCGGCCTCCTGCACCAGCGCCAACGCGGCGCCGCAGGGGACGAGCCGAGTCCGGGACCGTGCGGGGGCCGGAATGAACTCGACCGGGCCGAGCTGCACCGGCAGGAATTCGCCATCCTGGTTGTAGATCTCAGGCACCGGGAAATGCGTCATGCCCGGCAGCGGTTCGACCTGGAACGCGGCGCACACCTGCGCCACCGCCTGCCAGTAGGTACCCTTGGCCGCGGTCAGCGTGGCGGTGCGCGCCGGGTCGAGTCCGGCCGCCAGCCGGGTCGGATTGCCGCTGGCCGCCAGGGCGGCGACCGCGTCGGCCAGCGTGATCGATCCGGCCGGCAGGTCGACCGGGGTCGCGGCGAGGCGGGCCTCTGCGCGCTTCTGCCGATCGGCAGCCGATCCGGCGAGGGCGGGCAGTTCGATGGCGAGGTTCTGCTCCTTCGCCTGAGCGACCGGCGAGAGCAACGCAAGCAGCGCCCAGATGGCGAGCACGGGCAGAAATGACCACGCCACCACGGCGCAGCGCAAGGTCCGGGAACGGAGCATGCCGCCGAGTCTGCGCCGCCGCGAAGCCAGGGTCAATGAACGGTGCGGCGGTCTGCCGCGATCTGCCCCGCTTGGGAACGCTGGTGTCCCGCAGCGCCCACGCCCGGCGGCGAGCGAGGATTGCTCCCCGGCGCAAAGGTACCGCTTCGCCAGCGGCTTCTCCGGGCCAATACGGCATCTACGTTGCCGCCCATGCGTCGCCTGATCTCTCGCCAGACGCTCCACGTCGCGCGCATGCACGCCGCGTCGCGTCAGGTGCCGCTCATGGTGCGGCTCATCGCCGCCGGCAAGCTGATTAAAGGCGTGCTATTCATCGTCGCCGGGCTGATCTTCGCACGGCTCATCCACGCCCCCGATGTCGGCGAGGCGGTGCAAAACCTGCTCGCGCATCTGCACATCGATGCCGCAGGCAAGTCCGTGCAGCACCTGACCGAGTGGATCGACGGCCTGCCCCACGCGCGACTAGCCCAGTTCGGTGCCGGCCTGTTCGCCTACGCCACGCTCTACCTGATCCAGGGCCTCGGCCTGTGGTTCGACCGCTACTGGGCGGAATGGCTGACCGTGGTCGGGACGTCGCTCCTGGTGCCGTTCGAGATCCACCACCTGATCCACAAACCGGGTTGGGGCATCGCCGTCGCACTGTTCGTCAATCTTGCCGTGGTGACATACCTGGGGTGGCGGATCTGGCGGCGACAGACGCAAGCCGCTCAGCAATCACGTGGGTGAATAGGCAGCTTGTACTGCTGGAGCGTTTTGGCCTAGTGGGCGGAAACGGTCAGAGTGCCCCAGATGCAAGGCGGGAGGAGGGAGTGTGGCAGCGCCACATGACCGACGACTAACGCCGCAGGTGGGGCGCTATGGCCGTTTCCCTACTTCAACGTGGCGTGGGCGCGTTTCAGTGCGAGTACCGCGTACGACGTGGTCAACGCCGGCAGACCCTCGCCCCAACGGTCGGCCTTGTTCTGCCAGTAGACGCCCTTGCCGTCCGGTGCGGTGACGGCGTGGCCTTTCAGCGTCTGGAAGAGGTCCGCGCGCCAGTCGACGGTGACCTTGGCGCCGTCGCGGGGGATCTCGATGGTGGTGGCACCGACTAGGCCGAACGACTTGGCCATCATGCCGTAGTAGTAGAACAGGCCCTCTTTTTCCTTGCCGGCGCGCATGCCCGGGTTGGCGTCGAAGCGGTAGTTCTGCTTCACCCAGTTGAGCGCGGTTTCCAGACGGGGGTCGCCGGGCCTCACGTCGAGGGCGACGTAGTCCGAGATCAGGGCGTAGGTCATCGACCCATACGGCAGCAATTCGACCTTTTCGCCAGCCGCCGCCGGCTTGCCGTCCCAACTGCCGCCGGCCTTGGACTCATCCGGTGCGTAGACCGCTCCGCCGGTACCTTTCACCCACGGGGCCTTGTTCACGGTCGACAGGTCCTGGCAGCGTTCGATGAACTTGAGGGCTTCCTGCATGCGCGGATCGCTGGCCGGGATGCCGGATTCCTTGAGCGCCTGCACGGCGAAGGTGGTGTTGGACAGGTCCTCGTTGCCGGCGCCGCGCGAGCCGTAACCCATGCCGCCCTTATTCAGGGACTTGTCGTCCTGGTTCTGGATGCCGAAGAGGAAGTTCTGCGCTGCAGCGATCTCTGCCGGTGTGCCGGTCTTGGTCGCGGCGAAGACCATCAAGGCGAGCGAGGTGGTGTAGTTGGCCGAACCTTTGGGTTCGGTGAACGAGCCGTCGGCCTGGCGGAATTTGGCCTGGAAGGCAAGGCCGGCGGCGATCTTGGGATCGCTGGCGGGCAGCGCGACCGGCGCGGTGGCCAAGGTCTGGAGCGCGAGCTGGCTGATGCCAAGGACGAACTTGTCGCCTGGGGCGAACGCGCCGGATTGTTGCTGCTGGGCAAGCAGGAAGGTCTGGCCCTGGGTGATCAGGGCCTCGAGGTCGGCCTTGCTGGGCGCGTCAGCGGTGAACGCGGCGGGCGTCAGCATGGCCATGGAGACGAGAGCGACGGAACGGA
Source organism: Candidatus Kuenenia stuttgartensis (assembly GCA_945876185.1). Taxonomy (GTDB): domain Bacteria; phylum Planctomycetota; class UBA11346; order UBA11346; family UBA11346; genus BJHQ01. The sequence continues at coordinate 15,424 of CAMCMZ010000059.1, forward strand.
TCGGGGAAGGCATGGGCAAACTCCTGGAAAGTGGATGGCGTGGTCGCCGTGCGCAGCGCTTCGGCTGCCGGTGGGATTGGGTGGCGGGATGGTGTCGGCGCCAATCCCGTCAGCAATCGCCGGGCCGGAAAACCCGCTCGTTTCGTCCGGTTTGTGTCAATCGCCTGCGCAGTCTGCACCGTGACTGTTCGGGGCAGCGGCACCAACCCGGCCGGAAACGCCGGTCAGAACGCCAACCAGTTGACAGGCAGCGATTCCGGTGTCATTCAATCTACCAATGAGCACCGCCGCTTACCGTCGCGCCCGCAAGGCGTTCATGATCCCCAACGCTGAACTCGGACCCGTGCTGATCGTCGATCGCCGCTGCGAGGTCGACGAACCGGATTCCATCCTGGTCTAGACCGGCTCAGGAAGCGCCCACAACGTGGGCGAATTGCCGGCAAAAGCCTCAGAAAAGCAGATCGCCACCGCCGTTGCGGCCGCTGTCGCACGGCTTGGCGCCAGCCATTCGATCATGGAGATCGCGGCCGGTGCCTGGCATCTCACGCCCCGGCCGGGCGACCCAGGTATGGCCGCACTGGAACCCAAGGCGACCCATTCGTCTTGATCAGGGCCGAAGGGTCGGGCGACGAACGGCGGTGAACCCGGAGCCAACGACCCCCTCGCCATCGGATCCGGACGGTTCGGATCCTGGCCTCACGTTTCTTGCCATCCATGCTGCCGGCCATGGACAACGCCCCGTGCCTCCGCCCGGCCGTGCTGGCCGACGCCGCCGCGATCAGCGCCATCTACAACCACTACGTTCTGCACAGCACCTGCACCTTTCGCGAAGAGCCCGAAACCGTGGCGGAGCGCGAATGCTGGCTGGCCGAGCACATCAGTCCCCACGTCGCCATCGTGGCAGAGGAGTCCGATGGCACGATCGCAGGTTGGGCCTCGCTGTCGCGCTTCCACGAACGTTCCGCCTATCGCTTCACCGCCGAGGATTCCGTCTACCTGCGCGATGACCGGCGCGGCCGGGGCCTGGGCACGCATCTGCTGGCTGAACTCATGGCCAGCGCCCGACAGGGCGGCTTCCGCTGCGTGATTGCGAGCATCACTGCCGAGCAGGAGGCCAGCCTCGCCCTGCACCGGCGATTCGGTTTCACCGACGCAGCCCGATTGCGCCATGTCGGGCTCAAGTTCGGGCGTTGGCTGGATGTGGTGTATTTGCAGGCGGAGCTTCAGGCCGGGTCCTGAGGGTCACTCGACCGGCACCACGCCCTCAGTGCGAAAGCGCTTCGGCGTCATGCCGATGATGCGTTGGAACGTGCGGCAGAAGTGTGGGGCCTGGGTGTAACCGAGGCCGGCGGCGATGGCGTACACGGGTTCAGTTCCCGACTTCAGGCGGCGGCAGGCTTCGACCATGCGTTTGCGTTCAAGGTAGCGGTGCGGTGGCGGCAGGCCAGCGCGCAAAAAGCTGCGGGTCAGGTGCTCGCGGCCGACGCCGAGCAACCGGGCGAGATCGCCGACCGTCAAGTTGCGCCCGATGTTGGCGCCGGCTGCCTGCACTGCCCGGCGGATGAGATCTCCCTGGCCCGGATCAGCGACCTGCGCGGCCTCGAAAAGCGAGGCGAAGATGGTTGCCACCACCCGGGCGCCTTCGCCGGGACTCATCACCTGGACCTTGCCGGCGAGGCGCTTCCAGGCGAGCAATTCCGGCACCAGGCCGCGGTCGAGCGGCAGGTCGTGGACCGGGCCATAGCGGGCGACGAAGTCGCGCAGCATCGCGATGGCCGGATCGCCGATGAAGCAGACGTACACGAAGGCCCACGGCTGACGCCCGCCGGGCGGGTAGAAGTATTCGGTCGCCGGATCACAGATGTGACAGAGAAAGCATCGCCCGGCGCTCAGGCGGTGGTCGCCGGCGGCATCGCGGAAGACGCCTTCGCCGCTCAGACTGATCTTGAGCAGGCAATGCTTTTCGTGTTGGCGATCGCATCCGCGATGGAGGTATCGTGACTGCTGGTCACGGACCTGGTACGCCACCTGGATTAGGCGGGGGAAGGCCGCCAGGGCGTGGAGGGTCTGTACATCGACGGTCCAGTCGCTCATAGGTCAGGCTCGTAGGTCACATCCAGGCAAGACATCGGCAGGGTCGGCAATGGCCGGCGGGGTGCAAGGCGACAGCATCCACCAGCAACAACCCCACCCCACCCGCTGCGCCTCCTGCCTGGATGCGCGGAAAGGACCCCGATGACCAAGATCACCTTCATGGGCGCCGGCAGCACCATTTTCGCCAAGAACGTCCTTGGCGATGCACTGCTGACCCCGTGCCTTTACGATGCCCACATCGCCCTCTACGACATCGACGCCGAGCGCCTCGACGACTCACGTCTGATGATGGAAAACCTCAACCGCAACATCAACCAGGGCCGGGCAACGATCACGACGCACCTCGGGGTGGAAAATCGCAAGGAATCCCTGCGCGGGTCGAACTTCGTGGTCAACGCCATCCAGGTCGGCGGCTATGAGCCGTCCACGGTCATCGACTTCGAGATCCCCAAGCGGTTCGGCCTGCGTCAGACCATCGCCGACACCCTGGGCATCGGCGGCATCTTCCGCTCGCTGCGCACGATTCCCGTGGTGCTCGATTTCTGCCGCGACATGGAGGAGGTCTGCCCCGAGGCGATCTTCCTCAACTACGTCAACCCGATGGCGATGATCACCGGCGGCATCCTGCAAGGGTCGCGCATCCAGGCGATCGGCCTCTGCCACAGCGTGCAGGGCTGCGCCCAGGGCCTGCTCAAGAATCTCGACCTGTGGGATGGGGTGAAGGACCTGAAGTGGGAGATCGCCGGCATCAACCATCAGGCCTGGCTGCTGTCGATCCACGACGGGAAAAAGGATCTCTATCCGATCATCAAGGAACGTGCCGCCGACGTCATCGCTGAACTGCGCCGGCGCGGCGGTCGCGCCTACGTCACGTCGATCGAAGCCAAGGCCAAGGCCGAGGGCAAGACGGTCGGCGACCTCCTCGACGCCTCGACCAAGGCGGCCCATGCCGCCGGCACCTGGGCCCGCGAAACCGCGCTGTTCCGCTGCGCCGGGGACATGGTGCGGCTCGACATGATGAGCCATTTCGGCCACTACATCACCGAATCGAGCGAGCACTTCTCGGAATACTGCCCCTACTTCATCAAGACCACCGCACCGCAATTGATCGACGAGTACAACATCCCGCTCGATGAATATCCCCGCCGTTGCGTCAGCCAGATCGCAGGCTGGAAGAAGCAGCGCGAAAGCCTGGTCGGCGACAAGGCCCTGACCCACTGCCACAGCCACGAGTTCGGCGCCGGCATCATGGAGGCCGTGATCACCGACAAGCCGTACCGCGTGCACGGCAGCGTGATGAACCGCAACCTCATCACCAACCTGCCGGCCAAGGCCTGCGTCGAGGTCGCCTGCCTGATCGACAAGAACGGCGTCCAGCCGACCATCGTCGGCGACCTGCCGGAGCAATTGGCTGCGCTCAACCGCACCAACATCAACCCACAGATCCTCACCGTCGACGCGGTGCTCAGCGGCAAAAAGGACCTGGTCTACCAGGCCGCCATGCTCGACCCGCACACCAGCGCCGAGCTGACCCTGGACCAGATCAAGGCGATGTGCGACGAGCTGTTTGCCGCGCATGGATCGTTCCTGCCGCCGATGCGGTGAGCGTTGTCCCGCAGCCCCGACTTCAGCCGACACGGACGTCTGGATTCATCCGGCGCATTGGGGTGGAACCGCTGACGATCCTCGCCCACGGCGCTGGTGATGGTGAATTAACCGGTGGCCTGCGCTACGTTCAGGCCGTGACCATCGATGGCCGCGACTTCCCGACCAACCAGATCGAGGAACCCGATCTGCACCGTTGCCGGCAGATCGAGTTCCACCTGGGCGATCGGCCGGGCACCTGGGGCACGACGCGGTAGCGCCGGGGCATCAACCCTGCCGTTGCATCGGCCGCGCCAACGCGACGGTGAAACAGGACAGGAAGGAGCCACACCATGCGGACGTTCTCAGGTTGGGCCTCGTGCGTGTTCTGGGCAATTTGCACCGGCATCCTGCCGGCGGCTGATCCAGTTCCCGCAATCGGCGCCAATGCCGACCAGGACAAATCCTACCTTGGCCTGCGCCCAGTGATCTACTGCGGCGTGAATTATCAGCGTACGGTCGAAGTCGCTCTGGGCGAGGTGAAGCCCGACGTGATCGCCATCCGGACCGAACGCGTCGATGACGGACTGCGCCTAGCCGCCGCCCCGGCCCCTGCCGGTCGGTTCCGGATCGCCATCGCGCCGAAGCGCATCGGCGCTTTCCCATTCGCCCTCGTGCGCACCGACACCGGCGTGACGCTCGCCACCAGCACGGTGAAATCCTTCACCTTGCGCAGTTCCGCCGACAAGGCGATTGGCATCAACAAGCGGCTTCCCGACGACACCGTCTTCGCCGACGCGGAACTGATCCTGACCCCGCTCCTGCCCGACCTGCAGATTCGCATCGTCGCCCAGGCCGGCCGGCTGAGTTTCCTCGACGGGCTGGCCGAGAACTGGCTCGACAGCAGCCTGTTCACACCGCGGCACGCGGACGGCTCGGGCCATTATCCCTTCCGCTTCTGGCAACCGCCGGGCGGCAGTTACTTCGCCCACTCGTACTATGCATTTCAGGATGGGGTGCAGATCAATGAATAATCTCGTGGCCCGTATCGGCCCGGTTCAGAAATCGTCGAGCGTCGGCTTTTCGATCGGTGGCGGGGGCAAGGGCGGCTGCGCCGTCGGTGGTTTGGCCGCTGCGGGCTGAGCAGGTGGTGGCTGCGGCTTGGCCACCGGTTTCTTCTTCGCGGGCGGATTGCGGTCGGGGATCGGCCCGGTGAAGATCGCCTGGGACGGCAGCGGCCGTTCGCTGGTCTTCTGGACTTGATGTAGCGCCAGCACCGTTTTGGTTTCCAGCAGGCCGTTATCGATGCGGAGGCGGGCGACCATGCCCTGCATGCGCCGGGCGCCGGCGGGGTGGACGAAGCCGAGCGTGGTGTCGCGGCGGACATCGGGGGATTCCAGCACGTTCAGACGGAAATCAGGGCGCAGGGCATGCTTGCGGCGCAGGACGCCATCGACCCACACCCGCACTTCGCGCAGGTCGAGGTCGTAGCCGACGCTGACCGTCTGCCAGCGGCGCGGCACTACGTCTGCCGCGACCACTGTTTCCGCGTTGGAGGCGGCGAAGGCCGGCTGGAAGACCGTGTCCTGGTTGTTGAAGCCGACCGCGATGCGCCCCTGGGCATCGACGTGGGCGGCGCACCAGCGCCAGCGTTCGCCCAGGCAGAACAGCAGATCACGGCGCAGCGACAATTCGGCCGGGCACCAGGTCAGGGTGACGGTCAGGGCCTGATGCCTGATCCCGGGCACGGCGGCGACGGCCTGGTAGGCGTCGGGCAGATCCGGTCGGTTGTCGTCGTGGTGTTTCCAGGGTTGGCCCTGCCACCACAGCAGCAGGCCGTCGGCACCGCGTTCGGCCAGGCCGGCGAGCACGAACGGTCGCCCATGGCCGAGCCCATCGTCGAGTCCGCGGGTGAAGTCGTATTCCACCACCGGTCCATCCGGCAGCACTGGGAAAGGTTCACGTCCAACGGCGATCTTCGGCAGCAGCGGCTGTTCGGCGAGCAGCGTCCGGTTGCGGTAGGGCGAACTCACGTTGGCGATCAGCGCCGCAAGCTGTTCCGCCGAGGCCGGCGCATGCTGCGGTGCATGCACCGAACCGACCACGATGGTGCTCGCCTCGCCCACCCCGGTGCAGACCACCAGATCCTTGGGTGGATGCTCGCCCAGGCTTTTGATGATGCTGGAGGTGATCCGCGCGCGCACCGCGGTGCCGACATAGATCACCGGCCGGTCGGCGGGCAGATCGATCGTCGGCACCACCACGCTGATGCCGGGAATCTCGCGCAGTGCCGGGAGGGCGGCTTCGTGGGCGGCGCGCACCCAGGGCAGGGCGGTGTTGAAGATCACCCGGTTGGCGAACCGCCGCGCGGACCCAGCCACCGCGAACGTCTCGTATTCGTGGTTGTCATCAACATCCCGTACCGGTCCGGGATGGACGCCGGGTTCAGGTTCAGTCGCACGCAAGACCGCGATGAGTGCGCAGGAAACCAGGACGATGTGCCGATGCGGCGATGAACCACGAAGCGATGACATGGACGCAGGTGTAGTCCCCGTCGGTCGGGGGGCAACGCATCCCGTCGGCGGTGGCGAGGGGCATCACCATGGAACGGGTACTGGGGTTCCGTTCGCGGTCGTCGTCATCCGGGATCCGAACCAGGCACGGCGACATGTGGTCGTCGTGCCTGGTCCCATCCGGCGTGCACCCGCCAGGACCACGCGAGGTTTCCCAGCGGATGGCGCCAGTGCACCTGTCGATCATGGTCCGGATTAGTGGGGAAACCGACTCAGGTGGATCCGGTCAGTCGATCCCAGGTGGCATACACCGCCTCGGCGTTGGCCGGTGGCGTTTCGGGCGTCCAATCGAACTGGGCGATGCAGCCTCCATTTTGCCAGAGATTCTGGTGTACCCGTTCCACCGCCTGCTCGACCTCACGCACGCTGCCGCTGGGTAGGATGTGCTGGCGGTCGATCTCGCCCCAGAAGGCGATCTTGCCCTTGAATCGCATGCCGATCTCCTCGATCGGCATGCAGAAGAGCTGGCTGTTGATGACATTTACACCGACCTCGATCAGGTCGGGCAGGATGTCGAGGATGTAGCCGTCGGAGTGCATCCAGACGTGCTTGCCGTGGCTGTGGGCGAGGTCGCAGTATTCCTTGTAGAGCGGCTTGAAGACCCTGCGCCAGATCGCCGGCCGGATGAGCAGCGACTTCTGCATGCCCCAGTCGTCCATGATGACCAGCGCATCGACCGGGGTCTTCACCCAGGTCTGCATGTCCTTGAGGTAGAACCCATGCACGATGTCGATCAGCTTGCGGATCTCGGGGCTGTCGAGCGCCAGGTCCATGTAGACGTTCTCAGTCCCGCGCAGGAACTGGATCCGCTCGAAGGGCCGGGCCCAGCCTGAGGCCAGCACGTACTTGTCGCTGTTGCCGGCAAACGCGTTGACCTTGTCGAGGTCGACATCCAGAAGTTCGTTCGGCACGTGCATGCGGTCGAAGTCCCAGTCCGCCAGGACGGGATCCTTGACCTCGCCCATGATGCCGGCGGTCTTGTTGACGTAGACGCAACCCCATTCGTCGCGGTATTCGCCCAGCGCGCTCGCGTCGCCGCGGACCATCACCGGCTTGTTCTTGCGGCCGGTCGCCTGGCAGATGTCCTTCGGCCAGCGGGATTCGAAGGCGTCGACCACCGCGTTGCCCTGGCGCATGCGCAGCAGCGGAACCTGCCAGAGATCGCGCGGGGCGCGGTCGGGGTTGCGGAATTCGATGGTGCGCTTGACGCGTTCGCGGCTGTTCATGGTCAGGTCCTTGATGCTGGGGAAGTGCCCCGGTTGCTTTCGCGCAGGGTACTTTGCCGCGTTGTACTTTGGTCCACCTGACGGACACTTTCGTCCGATGCCGCGCCCGTCCAAGACCACCCCGCTTGGCTTCCGGATCGACCCCGTCGAGCCACCAGAACTCGGCCTCACCCATGCCGGCGAGAACTGGTGGCCAGCCGGGCAGCAGATCCCGCTGCACCAGCATCGGATCTGGGAATGGTACCTGCAGTTGGAGGGCTGGTCGCGCTGGCGATCCGAGACCGAGGAGATCCGCATCGGACCCGGCGACCTGCTCATCGTCCCGCCCGGCGTCGACCACGCGCTGGAGGAAAACCCGCAGCCGCGCCACCGCTTCCTGTACTTCGGAGTCGATCTCGCCCGCCATCGCCGTGACCTGCCGGGCCTTATCGACCACTGGCCGGCTGGCCGCTGGTCCGTCCTGCGCGGTGCGACCGGGGTGCAGATCCCGCTGCGGCTGCTCTTGCAGCAAATCGGCCGGACGGATGACCTGCGTCCGGCCCTCGTGCGCGCGGCGGTGCTGCTGGTGCTCGGCGAATCGATGCGCCTCGATGCGCCTGGCAACGCCCCGCCGGTGTGGCCGAAGGATCCCGAGATGGCGACCGTCCTGCGCGGGATCCAGGACGACCCCGCCGCGCCCTGGACGGTGGAACGGCTCGCCGCCCTCGCCGGCCTGTCGCGCTCGCGTTTCTGTCAGCGATTCACCAGCGAGATCGGCACCAGCGTCCACCGCCATGTGCTCCAGGCCCGGCTCAACCTCGCGACCAGCCTGCTCGCCGATCCCGCCATGAAGGTGGCCGAGGCGGCAAAGCGTGCGGGTTTCTCGTCGGCTTCGCACCTGTCGCGGGCGTTGCGCCGCCAACGCGGTCAACGACCTGCCGAACACCGGCGCGCAAACTGATGGCTAGCGGGGCTTGCGCCCCAGCCCGCCACCCGGAGCGCGGACCTCCGGTCCGCTCGAGACAAGCCAGCGGACCGGAGGTCCGCGCTCCGGGTGTGGACCCAACCGTTGCGAAAGTTTGACTTCCTGAGTCAAACTCCCTTCACTCATGGACCCTAGGCCGGCGGCTCATCCGGGATAGGAGAGGCGCCGCCACCGTCACCGCAGCTGATCCCTGCGCAGCGAGGACCCACGCAGCGAGGACCCGCGCAACATGCCAGCCGCACAGCAACGTAGTCGGGCTGGGACGCAGGTCGCGCGGGCCATCTTTGCATCGGCCGAGGCTACATCCCGGATACCACGGTACGCAGGGTGGTGAAATCGCTGGCGCGGATGGCGGTACCTGGGGTGACATCGACCAGCGCGGAAGTCCCATTGAGGCCCGTCACTGCATCCACCGCCCGCAGGCCGGCATTGAGTTCGTTGCGATGGATGGCTCGGATTTG
>CAMCMZ010000060.1 GCA_945876185.1 Candidatus Kuenenia stuttgartensis
AGCACCACGATGTCGGCGCCGTGCTCGAGCGGGTTGAAGAGCGGCGGCGGGGTCACCGTGTTGTCGACGATGAACGGGATGCCGGCGTCGTGCGCGGCCTTGGCGATGGCGGCGAAATCGTCGACGTTGTTCTTGGGATTGCCCACCGATTCGGTGTAGACGAGGCGTGTCTTGCTGTCGATCGCCTTGGCCACCGCGCCGGCGTCGCTGCTGTCGACGAATTTGACCTCGATGCCGAAGCGCTTGAGGGTGTTGCGGAAGAGGTTGACCGTGCCGCCGTACAGGTTGGTGGTGCTGACGATGTTCTGCCCCGCCGAAGTGATCGCGGCGATGGCGTAGAAGATCGCCGCCTGGCCGCTCGCGGTCGCCACTGCGCCGGTCGCGCCGTGCAGGGCGGCGAGGCGCTGCTCCAGCACGTCGGTGGTCGGGTTCATCAGGCGGGTGTAGATGTTGCCGAAGGCGCGCAGGGCGAAGAGGTCGGCCGCGTGCTCGGCGCTCTTGAAGACGTAGCTGGTGGTCTGGTAGAGCGGTACCGCTCGCGATCCGGTGGTTGGATCCGGCACCTGGCCGGCGTGGAGGGCGATGGTGTCGAGATGGTTGGCCATGAGGGGTTCCTTGGAGGGCGTTGTTCGCTATGTAATAACACCCGTCCGTAGCGCAAGCACGCAGGGTCGCGATGGAAAGACCTTTGAATATGTAGCGCATCGACCAAGACGGGAATTGTCGTGGGGACTTCGCTATAGCGGCACGTCCGTGCCGGCACTTCAGCGGTCGAGCGCTTGCAACTGGGCATCCAGCCGCTGTCCGGCGCGCAGGCTGGCGGGATCCTCGATGCGGTAGATGAGCTGGAGCACCCGGGTGTCGACTCGCTCACCCCCGTCGCCGGCGAGGTTGCGCTTGGGCACGACGCGTGGCTCGACCCGCACCGGGACCAGCTTCCAACGGCGAGCGGGATCGCCGCGCAGGGTGGCGCTGCCGGCGGCCGCAGGCTTGAGGCGCCAGGCATCCTGCTCGTCGATGTCGATGCGCAGGTGCAGGCGCGAGGTGTCGCCGAGGGTGATCAGCGCCTTGCCGCCCGGCGCGGCGTATTCTCCAGGCCGGACATCGACGGCGAGGATCGTTCCCGCCACCGGGGCGGCGATGATCAGGCGCGCCAGTTCAGTGTTGGCGCTGGCGACCTCGGCGGCGGCGTTGGCGATTTCGGCCTCGGCCACCGCGACCTCGGGCGCCCACGCCCCAGCGCGCAGGCGGGCCAGGGTGGCTTCGGCCTCGGTCTGGCGGGCGACCGCCGCCTCGACCGCGAAGCGGCGGCGCTGGAGTTCGTCCTGGCTGCTGATGCCTTCTTTCGCGGTGCGTTCGGCCCGTTCCAGTTGATCGCGCAGATCCGCGACTGCGATGCGGGCCTGGGCGACCCGGGCCTCGGCGGGTGGCAGATCTTCAGTCCTGGGCTGAGCTTTCAGCAAAGCCAGGCGGCTGCGGGCGGCGGTATGCTGGGCCTCGGCCCGGACCAGCACGGCACGCCCCGCGCGGGCGTCGAGGCGGACCAACGGTGCCCCGGCGGCGACCTGGTCGCCCGGGGTCACCAGGACCTCGGCAACCAGCGCGCCGACTGGCGTTCCCAGCGCGAGGTCCTGCGAGGCGGGTTCGATCAGGCCGGTGCCGGCGACCAGGTGGGCGAAGGCCGGCCCCGGCGGGGTGGTCGTCTCGGCCCCGGCGGCGCGAGGAGCTGCTGCGGCCAGGCTGGTCCAACCGGCGAAGGTGACCCCGACGACCGCGAGCGCAGGCAGGATCAAGAAACGGTTCATGGGTGGGCTCCTGAGGGCAGTAGTGCAGAGGGCAGGCGTTCGCCGACGATGCGCCCGTCATCCATCGTCGCGATGCGGTCGGCGTGGTGGAAGATGCGGGCGTCGTGGGTGACCACGACCAGGGCCCGGCCCGGGCGCACGACCACCGCGCGCAGCAGCTCCAGGGCCTGTTCACCCGTGCGATGGTCGAGCGCGCTGGTGGGTTCATCGCAGACGATGAGCCGCGGTTCATGGATGAGCGCCCGCGCGATCGCCACCCGCTGCTGCTGTCCGCCGGACAGCTGGGTCGGGCGGCTGCCGTGACGGTCACCCAGGCCGACCTGGGCCAGCAGCTCGCGGGCTTTCTGTTCGGCCTGACGCCGCGGCATGCCGCCGAGGATCGCGGGAATGCTCACGTTTTCCGCCGCCGTCAGCGCTGGGATCAGATTGAAAGCCTGGAACACGAAACCGAGGTGATCGCGCCGGAAGCGGGTACGCGCCGCCGCGTCCATCCGGCCCAGATCCTGGCCGAACACCACCACCTCGCCGCCGTCGTGGTCGAGGATCCCGGCCACCACGGAAATCAGCGTCGTCTTGCCGCAGCCCGACGGCCCGACCAGCATCAGCATTTCGCCGGCCCGAACGTCGAGATCGACGCCACGCAGGGCCGGGGTTGCCACCGCGCCGGTGGTGAAGGTCTTGGTCACGCCACGCGCACGCACTGGGAGCACGCCGGGATCGGTCGGGGCGGAATCAGCCACGGAACACCACCGCCGGTTCGAGCCGGATGACGGTACGGATGCTCAGCGCCGCCGCCGCGAGGCAGATCAGGCTGATCGCGAGGAAGGTGACCCCGAGCAGCCAGGGCGGCAGCAGCCAAGCCAGCTGCGAGCCCCCGGCCACGAGGCCGAACAGCGCGGCGAGGCCGGTGCCGAAGCCGTAGCCGAGCAGTCCGACCAGCGCGGCCTGCAGCAGCACCATCCTGAGCAGCACCCCATCGCTGGCACCCATCGCCTTGAGCGCCCCGAAATAGCGCAGGTTGTCGCGGGTGAACTGGAAGAAGAGCAACCCGGCGATCACCGTGCCGACCACGAAGCCGAGCCCCACCGCGGTGCCGAAGGTGATCGGGATGCCGGTGTTCGTGGCAAAATGGCTCGCCGCCATGCGGGTGAAGACCGGCGTGGTTTCCGCCCGCAGCCCGGTGCGGCGGGTGATCGCGGCAGCAACCACGGCGGGATCTGCCCCGTCGACCACGCGGGCGACCACGAACGTGGTGTCGCGACGCAGCGGCGGCAGCCACGACCGGGCCCGCGTCGCGGTGGTGTACAGGTACGGACTGAACCAGACCGGCACCGCCGCCTCGACCACCCCGGCGACATAGGCGCGGTGATCGTTGACCTCGATGGTGTCTCCGACGCGCACCGTGACGCCGGAGCGCGCGAATTTGTCCAGCCCGTCGCGGTCGATGAAGATCGCGTCGTCGCGGCGCAGGTCCTCGATCCGGCCGGCGACGATGCGGGGCAGCCCGATGCCGCTTTGATCATCGACGCCGATCAGCAGGCAGTCGCGGCGTTCACCCCCGCTGGCCTGGAATATCGTGGCCTCGGTGGGCATTCGCAGGTGCTCCACCGCCCAGGCCACGCCGGGCACCGCCCGCACCCGGTCGACGGCGGTGGCGGACAGGCCGCGCGCCCCGCCCAGGTCGATGGTGTCCATCGATGGATCCATGACCCAGACCTGCGCCGCCGGGATGTCGGTCACCGCCGCGTAGGCGCGCGACATCAGGCCGAGGAAGATCGACATCTGCTGGGTGATCAGCATCGCGGTGAAGGTCAGGCCGAACACCATGCCAAGAAAGCGGACGCGGTCACCGATCAGCATCTTGAGCGCGACGTGGTCCATCGTTCAGCCCTCGTTTCCGATGGCAGGATCAGGGGGCGATGGTGGCAGGGTCATCCCGGCGAGAACGGCTTCGACCAGGGCACGGGCGCGTTCCGGCCGTGGGCTCCAGGCCACCCAGGGGTCGTTGCCGTGATCAAGATCCAGGGCGCACAGCCCATGCACCGCCGCCCACAGGGTCTGCGCCGCCAATTGGGCCTCGCGCCAGGCCGGCCGGATCCGCCCAGCGTCGATCGCCGCCTGGACGGTGGTGACGAGCAGGGCATAGGCGTCGCGGGCCGGATCGCCGCGTTTGTCCGCGCTTGCCGTGACCAGTGACTGGCGCTCGGCGTCGGCGAGCTGGGTCATGAACATCAGGCGGAATTGGTTCGGATGGGCTTCGGCAAAAGCCAGGTAGCCATGCCCGAGCAACCGCAGCCGCTCGACCGGATCGGCGGCGGCCTGGGTCGCGGCGAAGGCCACCCGCAGGCGGTCGAAATCCTCGTCGCAGATGGCGTGGAAGAGCGCCAGTTTGTCGGGGAAGTGGTGGTAGATGGTGGTGGCTGAATAACCGATCTCAGCCGCGATCCGGCGCATCGTCACGCGGGCGTAGCCTTCACCGGCGAACAGCTTGCGGGCGGCATCGAGGATCTCCCGGCGCAGGGCCTCGCGTTCGTGGACCCGAGGCGATCGTAGGGGCGGCATGGCTAAAAATTAACACCGTTAAATAACGGTCAATCCGGAATATCCGCAACCCGCACGCGTAGCGCATCACGAATCCGAGAAATAAACCGGTGATTATTTATCGATCGAGCACGAACGTCCAACCTTCGCCTGGAGTCGGATTGCCTCATCAGGGGAAACACTTAACAGTGGTAAGCGACAACCACGATGTCCGTGGTCAGCCACGACAACCCACCGCCGTGAGACCAGCCCCGAAAGGCTCGCCATGCCTGCCCTGCCCTGCCCGATCGCCCTGACGGCGATCCTGTCCACGGCCGTCTTCCTCACGGGTGCCGAACCCCAGGACTGGCCCCAGTTCCGTGGACCCGGTCTGGATGGCCATGCGCCCGGGATCGGACTGATCGGCACGGACAAGCTCGCCCCGCGGGTGGTGTGGAAGGCCGAGATCGGCATCGGTTACACCTCGCCGTCCGTGGTCGGCACGCGGATCTACGTCGGCGGTCACCGCAAAGGTCAGGACACGGTACGGTGCCTGGATGCTTCAACCGGCACCCCGGTACCTGGCTGGGTCGACTTCAGCTACCCGGAAAAGCTGGATTATCTGCTCTATGAAGGTGGCCCGTTGGCGACCCCGCTCATCAGTGGCGGCCGGCTCTACGGCATGAGTCGGTCGGGGCTGGTCTATGCGCTCGACGCGACCACCGGATCTCCGCTCTGGCAGGTCGACCTCAAAAAGGAGCTGGGCGCGATCGAGCCGGAATGGGGCTTTGCCGGCTCGCCGCGTCTGGTCGATGGTCGCCTGCTGGTGGCGGTGGGTCGCTTCGGCGCAAGCCTGGATCCGCAATCCGGCAAGGTGCAATGGAAGACGGGCACCGACATGGCCGGCTATGCGTCACCCATGCCGGTGCAGATCGGCGGCAAGCCCCATGCGCTCATGGCCTCAGCGAAAGCCTATGCCCTGGTGCGCGCCGACGATGGCACGGTCGTCTGGGAGATCCCGTTCCGTACCGGTTATGGCGTCAATGCCACCGACCCGGTGGTGGCAGGCGATCGCGCCTTCTTCAGTACCGAACTGAGCGCGGTGCAAGTCGCCCTGGAAACCGCAGCGCCGCGCGAACTCTGGCGCAACAAGGTCCTGCGCACGCGGATGTTCTCCGCGGTCAAATCCGGCGACCACCTGTACGGCTTCGACGACACCACCTTGAAGTGCGTGAACTGGAGCGACGGCCAGGAACGCTGGAAATTCAAGGGCCTGGGGGAAAGCAGCCTGCTGGTGGCGGACGGCCATCTGATCATCCTCGCCAAGAAAGGCGACCTGGTCATCGCCAAGGCCGATCCCGCCGCCTACACCGAAGTCGCCCGAACGAAGGTTCTCGACGACCGCTGCTGGGTCGTACCGGCCATCGCTGGCGGCAGGATCTACTGCCGGAACGCCAAAGGCGATCTCATCGCGGTGGCACTGCGCTGAATCTAAAAATCGCAATTGCACCCCATCTGCGGCGTTGGTCGTCGGCTGTCATTGTCAGGACAGGCGTTTTCTCCCGCCTTCGAAAGGATATGGAAATCCGGTTGATCTGTTGCGGCCAGGTGACCGCGTGGCCACACCTGTCCTGACGCGGCGCTGCCACACTCCCTCCTCCCGCCTTGCATCTGGGGCGCACTTGCGATTTTTCCAGGTAAAAGGATGAATTGCGAATTGTAGGCTGGATGAGTCCGGGACGAATCGGTCGGGACCGGTCGGGACCGATCGAGTCCCCGGGTTCGAAAGACCTTTCGGCGACTGGCTTTTAGCAGTTATTGCGGCGGTGCCGTGCGACGATCGGCACGCCTGACCCACGCGGACGGCTGGACGAACAGGATCGCAGTCGCAAAACGGGGTCGTCAGCGAATGCCGGCAACGCCGCCGGCGGTGACGGCGTATCCACTTCCTGGCCCATCGCGTGTCTGCATCCAACCTCCATCCTCGCCGCCTCGTGGTGCATTGCCGTCCCGCCGGCAAGGCGGGCACCGAGGCCGCGCTGGCCCTACCTCCGGGTCGCGACCGGCTGGTCGTCGGTCGGGGCGAGTCCGCCGACTGGTGGTTCGACGACGAGGAGCTCAGCCGCGAACATTTCGCCTTCCACGTCGGTGACCACGGCTGGCGGCTGGAGCACCTCAGCCACAAGCGCTCGACCCGCCTGGACGGGGTTCCCATCCACGGGGTGGTGGCGGTGGTCGGCGGCCAGCGGATCGAGGCGGGCGGCTGCGTCTTCACGCTCCAGGCGGATTTCAGCAGTTCCCGGCTGGAGGTCGTCGCGGGCGAGGGCCCGGTGGGATCCGTCCTCGCGTTGCGTCCGGGGCGCAACCGGATCGGGCGCGACCCGGTCTGCGAGGCGCTCCTCGACCAGCCCGGCCTGAGCCGCGTCCACGCCGAGCTGTCCCTGATCGACGGGCGCTGGCGTCTGTCCGACCGGAGTTCGCTCAACGGGACGTATCTCAACGGCGATCCGGTGCGGCGCTCGATGTGGATCAAGCACGGCGACCGCATCCTGGTCGGGCGCACGCTGCTCGAATTCGGCGACCACCGCGTCGGCGACCTGCTCGGCCGTGAGGTGCCTACCCACGCCGGGTCGGCGCGCCTGGTCGGGCTGGCCGGCAACGGCAGCCTGGGCACGGTCTACCGCGCCCGGCCCCTCGCCGGCGGAACCGATCTCGCGATCAAGTTCCTTGATCCCGGTCTCGCCACCGATCCGGCGGAAACCTCCGCCTGGCTCGCGGCGGCGGCGCCGGCCCCGCCGCATGCGCTCCTGGTTTCGCAGCACCAGCCCATCGATGTGCCCGGCCTGCCGCCCGCGGCGGTGCAGGATTGGATGGCGCTGGGATCCCTGCACCGGCTGCTCGCCGCTGGACCTCTGCCGTGGCCCGACTGCCTCGCCCTGGCTTTGGACATCGCGCGCGGACTGCAGGCCGCTGCCCGGCCACATCGGGGACTGCGCCCCAGCAACATCCTGTTCTCGACCCGGGCGGTCGCGCTCGTCGCCGACCTGCGCCTGTGCGCCCCGTTCGATCCCGCCCATGCCGAGGAAGGCGCAGAGGTGCGCTACATCAGTCCCGAGGAGGCCGAAGGCCGGCCGGCCAACCCGCGTGCGAATCAGTTCAGCCTCGGCCTGATCCTCTTCCATGCCTGCACCGGCCTGCCGCCGTTCGTCGGTCAGACCCGCACCGAACTCGCTGCCGTGCGCATCCTGGGCAGTCTTCCCAGCACGCGGTCGCTGGTCCACGACCTGCCGATCGGCGCCGACCATCTCATCGGCCGGCTGCTCGCGCGCGACCCGCGTCAACGCTATCCCGACTGGCCGGCGGCCATCGCCGATATCGAGCGCCTGCGCACCGGCCAAATGATCGCCGCCATCGAACCCGGCGGATCAGCGATGGGGCATCAGCACGGCAGCTTTCGCGTCCCTGGCGGCGAGGACGTGGGAATCTCGCGCCTGGTCCGCCGCCGCAACCGGATCCGCGTCGCCGCCTGGGTCGGCACCGCCATCGCCCTCGGCATCGCCCTCGCCGCCGCGCTCCTCGCCGGGCTGCGGCCCGGTTCGGCTACCCGGCCATCCCCGGCCGCGCCTGAAGCGCCAGCCATGTCACCGGTGCCCGAGCAGGCAAAAGCGGAACCAGCGCCCTGAAGCGACCGGCATTGCCGCGCGTTCCCGCGCCAGACACCTCCGATGATAACCCTTGCTCCGCCCGGATCCGACCATTCAATGCCGCCGTTCTCCGTTGCGGCCGCTGTCGCGGCTGCCGGAAGGACGCCGCCGCAGCGGCCGCCGGTCCAGAGGACTGCGCCGGCCCCGGAGGCAGGACGCCGGTGGTTCCGGCGCGCGCGGTCCCCAGGGGTGCATGGGCGCTCCGGCCGCGAAGCGCGTCGACCCCGGCCCCACGTGAAGAAACAGGAATGACTGACCACATCGAGACCACGGGCGGCGCTCTGCCCGCCCCGCTTCCAACCACCCCCGACCCGGCCCCGGCGGCCAGCACGGCGCCTCCCGAATCCGCCAATCCGGCGGTGCCAGCCTCGGATTTGACCGACCTGAGCATCAAGGATCTGCGCCAGCTCGCCGGCGAACACCAGATCGCCAACCGCAGCCGCCTCGGTCGCGACCAGCTCATCGGCGCTCTCAGCCAGGTGATCGCTGGCGCCGCCGCGCAGCAGACCATCCCCGAGACCCAGGCCCCGGCCGCCAACGCGGCAGCCGTCAACGCCACCGCCAACGCGGTAGCCGACAGCGAACCGGAACTGCTGACCCCCGAGAGCCTCGGCGCCGAGCCGGAAGTGCTCGCCGTCGCCGCGCCGATCGTCCCGTCTGGAGATGCCCCCGCCGCTGATGCGTCCGGCCAGCCCGGCGCCGAAGGCGACCCCAACCGCCGTCGCCGCCGTCGTCGCCGTCGTGGGCGCGGCCGTGGCCGTGGTGGCGAAGGCCAGCCGCAGGTCGGCGCGTCGGGCGACGACAGTGAATTCGACGGTGAAGACGGCGAAGGCGAGGATTCCGGCGAGGCCGCCACCGCTCAGGCACCCAGCGCCCAGCCCGGCGCGATCCCGGCGGCGCATGTCGGGGTTCAGCCCGCCGCCCAGCTCCCCGCCCAGTCAGCCAACCAGGCGAACAGCCAGCGTCCGCCGAACGGCCTGCGACCCGGCCCGGTGAGCGCCCCCGCCAGCACGCAGCCGCTGCCCAAGCCGGGCACGCTGCTGCCCAACCGTAGCGCCGCACCCGGCCAGCCCTCGGCCGCGCCGCTGGTCGCTCCTGCGCAACAGCAGAGCCCTCGTGGTGGACGCCCCTTGCCGGTCGTCGACCGCAGCCAGTTGACCTCGCGCCCGGGAAACGGTCCGACCGGACCCAACCAGCCCCGGCCGCAGCAGGGCCAGCCTGGAAACGGCCAATCGCGCAGCGATGGCCAGCAACGCAGCGATGGCCAGCAACGCAGCGAGAACCAACCGCAGCGCACCGAACCATCTCAGCGCGACCAGCGCAACGACCAGCGCGCCCCGCGTCCGCGCCTGGATGGCACCCTGCGCGGCGTTCCGAGCGTGCTCGAACGCCTGTGTACGTTCTCCAAGGGCATCCTCGAACTGTGCGATCCCGCGACGCCGTCGTGGGCGCAGCCGCGTCTGGCCGAACTGCTGGCTGAGATCGGCGTCGTGCCGACGCCCGGCACCGGTCTGCCGCATCCGGATTTCCATGAGATCGTCGGCACTGACGAGAACTCCCCCGTCCCACCCGGTCACATCTCGGCGGTGGTCGCGCCCGGTTTCAGCCTGCGTGGCGATCGCGGCGACCTGTTCGCCCTGCGCAAGGCCAAGGTGCGGGTGAACCCGGCCAAGGCCCCGGCTCCCGCTCCGACGCCTGCGCCGGTACCGGTGGCAGCTGCAACTCCAGCCGCTTCCGTGGAACCAGTCGCGGTGATTGCACCGGTGGAAATCCCGGCCGCCGCGCCAGTCGCGGCCGCCCCGGCCCCGGTCGCTCAGGTCCAGGACCTCTCCGTGCCGGCCGCAGTGCCGGAAACCCGCGTGGAATCCGTCACTCCGGCGGTCGTGGTGGAAGCCGCGCCGCTCGCGCCCGTGGTCGAAGCGCCCGCGCCGACACCACCGGACCCGGTAGCCACGACATCGGCGGCCACGACACCGCCGGCGACACCGCCTGAAGTCGCGGCACCCACCGCCAACGACGGCGAGGGCGCCCACCCAAAAGCTGAACCGGGCGCCGCCGCTTCTGGCGCCGCCCGGCACCATGGTTCCTTCGTCCGTCCCGCCCCGGCCGCTCCGGCCCAGGGCCGGCGTCCCGATCGCACGCATAAGCGCGAGACCGCGAGCGAGGCCCCTGGCCTGCCGCTCGCCGCGCAGTTGCCTGAAGAACTCGCCCAGCGGCCGAAGGCCGAGGGTTTCCGCGCGCTCGGCCTGAACGAGCAGATCCTCGCGGATCTCGCCGACATGGGCTACGAAAAGCCGACCGCGATCCAGGAAGAGGCCATCCCGGCCGTTCTGGCCAGCAAGGATCTCATCGGCCAGGCCCAGACCGGAACCGGCAAGACGGCGGCTTACGTGCTGCCGCTCCTGCAATTGCTGTATGGCTTCAAGCCGGCCGCCGGCGACCGCCAGCCGGTGGCGCTGGTGCTTTGCCCGACGCGCGAACTCGCGCGCCAGGTGCATGGCGAGTTCAACCGCATGGCCGGCAAATCCGGCGCGCGCGCGGCGCTGATCTACGGCGGCGTCGATATGGACGCACAGATCCGCGAGCTGGAACGCTCGCCCCACGCGGTGATCGGCACTCCGGGCCGGATCATCGACCTGATGCGTCGGCACGCCCTGGATCTGTCGCGCCTGCGCCTGGCGGTGCTGGACGAGGCCGACCAGATGCTCGACATCGGCTTCTGGCCGGACGTGAACTGGATCATCTCGCACACCCCGCACGACCGCCAGTTGATGATGTTCTCGGCCACCTTCCCCGAGCCGGTGAAGCTGCTCGCAGCCAAGCACATGAAGAACCCGGCGCACATCCGCATCGCGCCGCAGCAGGTCACGGTCGAGCAGGTCGACCAGAAATACATCGCGGTGGCGCGTGAGCGGAAGAACGACCTCCTGGCGCATTTCATCGAGCGCTTCCAGCCGCCGCAGCTGGTCGTGTTCTGCCGCACCAAGCACCAGACCGACCGCGTCGCCGAGGTGCTCAAGCGCAAGAAGATCTCGGCTGGCGCCATCCATGGCGACCTGCCGCAGTCGAAGCGCGAACGCACCCTTCAGGATTTCCGCGCCGGCACCCTGCAATGCCTGATCGCGACCAACGTCGCCGCGCGCGGGCTCGACATCCCGACCGTCTCGCATGTCGTCAACTATGACGTGCCCGAGATGCCCGAGGAATACGTGCACCGCATCGGCCGTACCGCCCGCAATGGCGCGAGCGGGGTGGCGCGCACGTTCATCACCCCCGAAGACGGCCAGTTCCTGACCGAGATCGAAAAGCACATCGGGCTGATGATCGAAGAAGAACAGATCGACGGCTTCACCCCGGAACCGGGCGAGGTCACCGGCCCGCGCCGGATCACCGCCGAATCCACGCCGGGTTCGGTGCGCATGCTCAAGCCCTTGTCCGGGGTCATCAAGCTACGCCGCCGTCGCTGAAGGGACCGCCATGGAATGCCCAGGTCGTTGGATCCTCGCGCTGATCGCCGTCGTCCTGGTCGCGGGCGGCTGCACCCGCGATCCGCTGGCCGATCGCGCGCCGGTCTATGAATGGCGTAACGGCGACACCCTGACCGCGGTCGCCCGCGCCTGGAAGGTCGAGGTCCGCACCATCGCTGAGGCCAATCAATTGACGGCCTTCCCCCGGATCGGCCAACTCCTGCGCATCCCTGGCGGAGTGCGCCCGGTCGAAACAGCACCCGTGCTCGCGCCCAGGTCAGCACCAGACGCAGACAAGCCGGCTCCCGCCTTGGCCACCGCTGAATGGTACCACCCACGCAGCGAGTGGACGCAGCAGCCGGTCACGGAATCGCTCTCGTCACCGATGAGCACGCCGTATCGGATCACCGTCCATCACAGCGCAGATGACAAGAGCAGGGACATCACCGCTGCGCCAGCTGAGTACCTCGCCCTGACCGAACGCCAGCACCGCAGCAAAAACCCGCCGTGGGCCTGCATCGGTTACCACTTCGTCCTCGATCGCACAGGGGAAATCTGGGAAGGTCGTCCGTTGCGGTACCAGGGCGCGCACGCGCACGGGGCCGAGAACAACCGTGGCAACATCGGTATTTGCCTGCTCGGCAACTTTGAGGTCTCGGCCGTCCCACGCGCCCAGGCGCTGGCGCTGGTGCGGGTGCTCGACCGCCTGCGCGAAGACTACGCCATCGCCCGCAGCCAGGTCTTTGGCCATCGCGAGGTCTGGAGCGACACCGCCTGTCCAGGCCGCCATCTGCTCAATCTGGTCCATAGTTACGTGCACGCCTTGGGCGACGTCGATACCCGGCAGCCCGCCCTGCGTGCGACCGCGATCCTGGCGCGCTGATCCGCGTCAGCGGCAGCCGCGACACGGCACCAGCCGACGCGCCGGATCGAACTCCCGCGCCGGTGGCGGCTGGACCAGGAAGCCCTCCAACCAGCGATTCTTCAACGTGACCACCACGCGGTCGTCTGCCGGCGCGACTTCGACCATCGTCCATTCCTGCGGCCCGGCGACGACCAGATGGATCCCCGCGCGCGGCAGCCGCACCACGCCGTCGGAGCCGGTGCGGTGCGAATGATCGCGGCCAGTTTCATCCCACCAGACCGGCACATCTGTCAGCGCTTCGCCGGTGGTGGCGTCTGTGACCTCGACCCGCACGCCGGTGCAGCCGACGGCGAGCAGCAGCACGGCCCACGCGCCAATCGCGCGGCCGGGCCGGTTCATATGGTGAGCTGGCTGCTCCCGCCCAGGCGATCGGCGTAGGGCGCCAGCGCGGGGCGGACCTCCGACACCAGGAAGCGGTCGACCTGATGCTCGGCCAGCCCGGTGAAGGTGCGCGGATCGAGCAGAGAATCCAGCTTGCCAAGAACGGGCGCGAACACCGGATCAGCGCGGATGCGGTCGATGAGGTCGTTGGCGCGGCCGCGATCCTTGACCTGCTCAGCGGCCTCGCGCGAGAGGATGCGGATGCGTTCGTGGATGACCTGGCGGTCGCCGCCGGCCTCGACCATCGCCATGATGATGTTTTCGGTCGCCATGAACGGCA
The DNA here is from genome assembly GCA_945876185.1 of Candidatus Kuenenia stuttgartensis. Classification (GTDB taxonomy): domain Bacteria; phylum Planctomycetota; class UBA11346; order UBA11346; family UBA11346; genus BJHQ01. The sequence continues at coordinate 13,083 of CAMCMZ010000060.1, forward strand.
GTTCATCGTCGATGTGGCGGCGGATCACGCCGGGATGCACGTCGAGTCCTTCGGCGATGTTTTGCAGGATGCCCAGGCAGGCGTCAGCGGCGAGGAACGCCTCCGGGATCGCGATGCGGCGCACCGCGCTGTCATCCAGGGTGCGCTCCATCCACTGCACGGCAGCGGTGTTGAGCGCGTCCGCCGGCAGCGCGAGCAGGTGGCGCGAGAGCGAACACAGGCGCTCGGCCCGCATCGGATTGCGCTTGTAGGCCATCGCCGACGAGCCGATCTGGTCCTTCTCGATCGGTTCCTCGATCTCTTTCAGGTGCGCGAGCAGGCGCAAATCAGTGCCGAGCTTGTGCAGCGAGGCCCCCAGCGTCGCCAAAGCCTGCAATACCTCGGTGTCAGTGCGGCGCGGGTAGGTCTGTCCGGTCACCGGCTCGCTGCGCGCGAAGCCGAAGGCGGTGGTGACCAGCCGGTCGAGTTCCTCGACTTTCGCCGCGTCGCCGTGGAAGAGCGCGAGGAAGCTCGCCTGGGTCCCGGTCGTGCCCTTGATGCCGCGGAAGCGCAGGCCATCCGCGATGCGCCGGATGTTTTCCAGGTCGCGCACCAGATCCGACAACCACAGGCAAGCGCGTTTTCCCACCGTCGTCAGCTGCGCCGCCTGGAAGTGGGTGAACCCCAGCGTCGGCAGGTCTTTCCATTCCTGGGCGAAGCGCGCCAGGCGGTCGATCGCCCGCGCCAGGCGCGTCTCGATCAGGCGCAACGCCTCGCGGATCAGGATCAGGTCCGCGTTGTCGGTGATGTCGCAGCTCGTCGCGCCCAGATGGATGATCCCGGCCGCGCCTGGGCACGCCGCGCCATAGGTGTGGACGTGCGCCATGACATCGTGGCGACGGCGGCGTTCTTCATCCTTGGCGCGGGCATAGTCGATGTCGTCGAGGTGCTGCGCGAGTTCATCGATCTGCGCCTGGCTCACCGGCAGGCCCAGGCGGTGCTCGGCACGCGCCAGTTCCAGCCACAGCCGCCGCCAGCAGCCGAAACGGCGGTCGTCCGAGAAGACGCTCTGCATCTCCTGCGAGGCGTACCGGGAACACAGCGGCGATTCGTAACGGTCGGTTGGCATGGCGCAGGGATGGTGCGCCGGAAGCCACCCAGGCAATCGTCAGCGACGTGGGTTCAGCGCAGCTTGCCGCAGTGTTTCAAAAGGCACGCCAGCGGCGCCCAGCCCGTTGCCGGCACCGCGCGGGCCGGGCCGTCGGGGTCGTAGGCGAACTCGCGCGCATGCCGGCGGAGCTGCTCGCCGGTGGCGAGGCCGCGCAGCGCCGCGCGCAGCGAATGCGGTCCGGCGAAGGCGTGCGAGAGAAGCGCGTCGGTCGCCGCGAGATCGGCCGGCGGCACGGCGAGGGTGCGGCGGAAGCTCCACCAGCAGAGGTCGACGTGGGCGGGCGGCAGCGTCGCGTTGCGCGGCAGGGTCAGCGCGACCGTCGGCGTGCCGACGCTGCGCAGCAGGGCGCTGGAGCGGGTTTGTTCCGTGTCGCTGCCGGTGAGTTTGAGCGCCGCGTCGCGTTGCAGCACCAGATCGAGGGCGAACGGCGGCGGATCCGCGAGCAGCCAGCGGCGCACTAATTCCGAGGTGAGCGCGAAGGGCGGGTTGGCGACCGCGCGCCAGCCTTCGGCCAATTGCGGTCGCCACTGCCGAGCGTCGCCGGCGGTTAGGATCAGCCGGCCGGCGGCGATCTCGGTGGAGAAACGCTGGTTCAGGTGCGCGATGCGCGCCGGATCCAATTCGACGGCCTGCACCGTGGCGCCACGTTGCAGCAAGGCGGCGGTGAGCGCGCCCAGGCCGGGACCGACCTCGACCACGGCGTCGTCCGCATCGATGCCGGCGCGGTCGATGAGGTCTTCTGCGACTTGCGGCCGCAGGTCGTGCTGCTGCAGACCGACGGGAACAGCCACCCCGGGTTGCCGCGCGGCTTGCGGTGGGCGCCAGCCGGAACGCCGCCGTGCGGGCCGGCCGGCGTCCGCTGCGGTACTGTGGCCGGCATTGCTGGCTCCGGCAGGGCGAGGTGGACGTTGCTCGTTCGACCTAGACATCGCAATAGATCCTTGAATTTGTTCACCCAGCGGGTGAGGAGCCCGGAATGGCCAAACATTTAACAATTGCTAGCAATGCCCCGCCTAAAAAATCACACCCACAAGTCCCTGTAAAAATCGCAAGTGCGCCCCAGATGCAAGGCGGGAGGAGGGAGTTTGGCAGCGCCAAATGACCGACGACCAACGCAGCAGGTGGGGTGCAATTGCGATTTTTGAGTTCAACCCGCGCCCAGCGAGGCCAGGGTCACCACGTATTCCTTGGCCGCGTCCTTGCCAAGCGGCTTCACCGTGCACTTGCCACTCGCGACCTCGTTGCCGCCAAGGATGTAGAGATTCGCCGCGCCTTCGACGTTTTCAGCGCGCTCGACCACATGCTTGAAGCGGCGCTCGCTGTAGTCGACCAGCACCACCCGGCCCTGCTTGCGCAGGAAGCGCGCGATGCGGTTGGCGGTGGCGAACTGCGCCGCCGCCATCGGGAAAACCACATCGTCGACGATGCGGCGCAGCGGTGGCAGCAGGCGCTTGTCGCGCAGGATCTCGGTGATCACCACGTCGCCCAGGCCGAAGCCGACCATCGGCACCGGTTTGCCGCCGAACAGTTCCATCAGCGCGTCGTAGCGTCCGCCGCCGGCGATCGCGCGCGGCAGGCCGCCGCTGGCGTCGAAGACCTCCCACACCGTGCCGGTGTAATAGCTGAGGCCACGGATGACGCCGAGATCGAAGCGGATCAGGTGCGCGAAGCCGAACGGCTCAGCGTAAGTCAGCAGTTCGCCGAGCTGCTTCAGCCCAGGATTGTCGCCGCCCACCACGGCGGTGATCGCGTCCAGCCCAGCCTGGCCGTGACCGGCGGCGGCCATGACCTCGATGATGCGTTTGGTCGGCTCTGGCCCGACGCCGAGGGCGGCGAGTTCAGTGGTCAGCGCCTCGTCGCCGATCTTGTCGCGCTTGTCGATGATGACGCAGACCTGGGCGAAGCGCTCACCCTCGATGCCGAGCTTGTTGAGGACGTGTGCGAGCACCTGGCGGTTGCTGACCCGGAAAACGATGTCGGGCGATTCGGTGCCGACGTTCATTCCCGCATCGCGCAGGAAGGCCACCTGCGCCGCCATCAACTCAGCTTCAGCAGCGACGGTGGCCAGGCCGACGATGTCCATGTTCCACTGGAAATGCTCGCGTTTGCGTCCGCGCTGCATGTTCTCGTAGCGGAAGCACTGCGGGATCGCGAACCAGCGCGCCGGCAGCGGCAGGGCGCTGCCGCGCGACAGCACCATGCGCGCCAGGCTGGGGGTGAGTTCCGGCCGCAGAGCGACCCGGCGTTTGCCCTTGTCCTCGAAATTGTAGAGCTGGCCCGTGATCTCGTCGCCCGCCTTGCGGATGTAGAGTTCTTCCTGTTCCAAAACGCAGGCGTCGTATTCCTCGTAGCCGAAGCGCCGCGCGACCTCGCGCCACAGGCCGAACAGCCAGCTGCGCACGCGCAGATCCTCGGGATAAAAATCGCGCATGCCCTTGACCGGCTGGAGATCGATCGCGTCACCCATGCAAAGCTCCTGGTTGGGCGGGATGCTCGGCTGGGATGAACCACCTGCAACCTGGGCTCCTGGGCCGATTCCGGATGGTGGCGCAGAGGGCGCTATCGGATGCGCGAACTACCTGGCGTCTGGGGTCGGATGATGTCAGCGCTTGAGGTTCCAACGGGTACGCGTTTTCACGCGGTGTGTTCCAGGCATCCCGCCCTTTGTGACCCTTGTGCTCTTTGTGGCCATTTATTGCAAGAGTCCGACGGGTACGCGTTTTCACGCGGCGTGTTCCAGGCACCCCACTTTTGTGACTCTTGTGCTCTTTGTGGCCATTTATTGCTGGAGTCCGATCCGGACCTGATGTTGGCCCGGCGCCAGGATGCGCTTGAGAGCGGGCACGCGGACCGGCAGGGGGGAATCCAGGTCGCAGACCAGGGCGTCGGACCGGGGGGTGATGACGACGCTCACGCTGCCGCCGGGCACGGGGATGCGGCCGGTGCGCGGGGCGGCGACCGGTTCGGGGTCGAACACCAGGGGATCGCAGCCGACGGCCTCGGGCGCAGCTGAAACGCCGAGCCAGTCCTCGATGAACCACAGGATCGGGCTGGCGGACCAGCCGTGGCAGTCGCTGCGCCAATTGACTAGGCTTTCGGGGAAGGTCGTCAGCCCGCTGGAATCCAGGGTGTCCAGCCAGGGTTTCACGCGGGCGTTGAAGGCGTCTGCATCGCGCTGGCGCAGGCCGGCCAGGCGGCGGGCGCGGGCGAGGTAGGTCTGGTAGAAGAGCGTGCCGGGCTGGATCACGGCTTCAGATCCGTCAGCGCGCAGCAGCGCCGTGCGCGCTTTGCTGGCGGAGAGCGCCCCGGCGAGGACGGCCTCGACCTGGGTGTGGACGCTGGCGCTGGTCCGGCTCGGGGTGTCGGCGACCAGGCCGCGCCCGGCGTCCCAGCAATGGGTGCGGATGGCCGTGTTGAGGTCGCGGGCCAGCCGCCGCCAGCGCGGGGCGAGTTCGGGAAAGCCCAGCGCTTTTTCCAGGTGCGCCAAGGAGTTCGCCGCGCGCGACAGCTCGCCGGCGATGATCGCGGAGCCGCCGTCGGCATCCTGGGGCGCGTTGCCGGCGGTGAAGCCCTTGGCCCAGTCGGTGAACGGGGCGTGAGGGACGAGACCCGGCAGGCCATCGGTGCGGCGCGCGCGCGCGAAGCCCTCGACGATGGCGCGCGCCTGCCACAACCGCGCCGCGGTGAAGGCGCGATCGCCGACATGGCGCAGGTGGTCGGCCAGCAACTCGATCCAGTACAGGCTGTAGGTCGGCAGGATCTGCACCTGGCGCGAGGGATAGCGGCATTGGATGCCGCCATCGGGTAGCAGCCCGCCGGCGAGATCATCGATCGCCTTCCGGGCCAGGCGCTCTTCTCCGAACAGCAGGTAATGGATGCGCGCCTGCACCGGTGTGTCGCCGGGAAACTGCGCCTGTTCGTAGTGCGGGCAGTCGAAGAAGGTCTCGTGCGCGCACCGGCGCAAGGTGCGTTCGGCGGCGTCGATCACCCGCGTCCAACCCGGCTCGCTTGCGCCCAAGTCAGCCCGGCGCGTCAGCGGGAAGGCGCTGTCGACCAGCGTCGGAGCACTCACGGTCAACGGGGACGCGGCGGTGGTGAGGTGCAGTTCCAGGAAACGGAAACTGCGCATCCACGGCGGTGTCCAGGCGCGGTCGGCGCCGCCATCAGGCAGGATTTCATCGCGGAAACCCCAGATTTCCAACTCGCCCAGCGCATCGCGGCGACCCTTCTTCTTGGTCAATGGATCGTAACCGGATTCGCCCCAGACCAGGCGGATGTTGGCGCCAGCCCCGCCAGAGAACGCGAGCGTCGGCACCGCATTGACGAGATGCCCGGCATCGAGAGCGAGCCGCCAGCGCCGGCCAGGCGGCACCGTCAGCGTCCGGCGTCCGGCCAACCAGTCGGCCAACGTCGCGGCATCGGGCACTTCGCTGCCAGATTCATCCACCCCGCGCACAACCCTGGCGAAGGCGATGGGTCCGCCGCGCATCGACGGCAGCGGATCGTGGCAGAGCCGCACGCCGAGCGGCAGATTGCCCCACGGGTTCGCGGCCTTGCCTGCCACGACCCGTGGTTGTTCCCAGGTCGCATCGGTGAAACCGGATTGTTCCCAGCCCCACGGCCAGGAGGCGGCATCGAGCCGTTCGCCGGCGCCGACCGGGAAATACGGCAGGCCCTTGGGCCAATGATGGGTGCCGTCCATTACCCGGCCGCGCGCGTGTTGGCAGCGCCAGGCGGCCGGATCCGCGAGTGCCTTGGCCAACGCCGGATCATCGCTGGTCGCGAGCAGGAACGCGTCGGGACCAAGCTGCCCGATGCCGCTGTGCTCGCCCGCATGCCAGACCTCGATCGCGAGCACGCACGGTCCTGGCGGCAGGTCCGGTAGCGCGACCTTCCGGCCGCCCCAGCGCCAGAGATCGCCGCGTGCCGGTCCTTCATCCAACAAAACACCCTGCCCGAACGCACGGAATCGCTGGCTGGCGCTCAGGAACAGGGTCTTGCCCGCCAACACCGCGCCGTCGCTGTGGAAACGGAACAGCACCGTCGCGTCCTCGCGCGGCACGCCCGATGCCCAGAAGGCCGGTGCGTTCATCAGCGGGTGGTCGTCGGCGATGGGGTGGGTCATGCCGGCATGGTCGGGGGGATGTCGGCTTCGCAATCGCGACCGGAGTCCAAAATGAAACGACCCCGCCAACCAAGGGCTGGCGGGGTCGCGATCGTCGGCCGCTAGGCCGGCGGACGGTCCGGACTATTCGCCGTGGACCACGGTGGTGGTGGTGGCGTAGATGCCGAGGATCGAGGTGGTTTCGTAGTCAACGTGGGCAACCTTGGTGATGCCGCCCTGCTTCTTGGCGGAATCAAGCGAGCAGTCGCCGATGGCGACCCAGCCCAGGATGCTGGAGGCGGTCGAACGGCCGACCTTGGTGGCGGCGGTGTTGGCGGTCACCGAGTCATTGGCCTTGACGTCGGAATAGATGGAGCCGCTGACCGGACTGCGCGCCATGGCGCAACCTCCGGCGAACAAGAGGGCTCCGCCGAGGACGGCGACGGCAAGGGGATGGAAACGCATGCGATGCTCCTGGGGTTGTCCCGTCGGCGGGATGCCGATGGGGAAATGGCGCTTGTTTACAACGCGGGTCGAGCTGAAGCAAGTGCGGCTGGTCGTCAGCTAAACCCATGCGGTCCATCAAGCGTACGTTCGCGTCTCTTGGCTGTCCGACCCCTGGGGGTTGCCGCTGGCCGTGTCGGCAGCGTCGCTACAAGAAGACCACCGTGAGCACCGCCACCATCGACCTGACCGCGTCCGTGATCTCCCGCCTGGCCGGGTTGCGCTTCGCCGGCGAGATCACCGCTGAGGAAGCCGCCGCCGTCGGCGCCTCGATCGTCGAGAGCGTGCACGGGGCCGAACGCACGCCGGAACATATTCGCCTGCAACTCGCCATCGACCTCACCGGAGTGGTGCGCCTGGCGCGCTACCGCACCCATGCCGGCGGGGCGCAGCTCGCGGCTTACGACGCGATGAGCGAACTGTGCCTCGGCCGCAAGCTCATCGACGTGGCGGCTGAGGTGACCCCGCGCACCGTCGAAGCGCTGCTGCGCGGAGCGAATCCGGAACCCGCGTTCACGCTCGGCTCTGACGCCGACCAGCCGTACTACGTCCTGCGCAAGGCGGCCGAGCGCCTGAACCCGGTCGCGCCCGCCCCAGCCAAGCCGGGACCAAGTCAGGCGGCTGACCTGCCGTGGACCGCAGTCGGCCTGTTCGAGAAAGTCCGTCGCATCGAAGCCGTGCTCGACCAGCAGGTGCGCCCGGCGCTGGCCTCGGACGGCGGCGGCCTGGACCTGGTCGACCTCAAGGGCGATGAATTGTGGGTGCAGTACCACGGCGCCTGCGGCAGTTGCTCATCGTCAATCGGCGGAACCCTGCAATTCATTCAGGATTCGCTCAACAACCACCTCGGCGTCACGCTCGCGGTGAAAGTGTCGAGCACCGAGGTCGAGCAGCACAGCCTGGTTTGATGCGCCGTTGGCTCAACCGACCGCGGTGAGCGCCGGGATGTTGCCGGCTTCGATGGTGATCGTTGATTTGCCGCGCAGGAAAGCCTTGAAGCCGCTCTTGCCTGAAGGCGCGGTGAAGAACAGCACGGCCGCGTCTCCCGAGCCAAAAAAGATGTCGCGCTTGAGATACGCCCCCGCCGGCAGCGTGTCGGTGGAATAATTGAGATCGGTGCGGCCGCCGCTCGCTGGCCATTGCACGGTCAGGGTGACCGCGCTGTCGTTCTTGATCGTAACCGACTCCGTGACGGGCTTATCGTTGCCGCCCTTCGCTTCTTCGCCCCAATTGCATCCGCCTGACACCAGGGCGATGAGGGCCACAAGGGCGGCGCAGAGCGAAGCGACGTGCCAGGGAAGGGATGGGTGGGCCATGCGGGGAATCTGCCCAGCCTGCCCAGCCGAAGCAACCCGGGGGACGGAGTAGGCGGTCCCTTGACCGGCTCTGTGCTTGGCGGGGGATGGTGGGGGATTCCCAGGCATTGACGCGATGAACTGTAGGGATTTCCCGACTTGCTGCCAACCGGCGCGCGAGGGATACTGCACTCGAGGAACCCGCGTGCCGCAGTGCTCCCTGCTTGCATCGTCCCCGTTCCGCGCCTGGCCCTGCCGGGCGGGGGCGGGGGTCGTCGTGGCGTTGCTGCTGGGTTTTGCGGCGCTGATCCACGCCGGCGAAGGGCCAAGCCCCACCGCCGGTCCACCGCCGCCCGAGGCGTACGCCGATTTTGCCACCGGCAATCCGATCGACGCGATCGTGCTGGCGAAGCTGAAAAGCCAGGGCTTCGCTCCATCGCCGCGCTGCACCGATGCGGTTTTCTTGCGCCGGGCATTCATCGACGCGATCGCGACCCTGCCGACGGCGGACGAGGCGCGGGCGTTCCTCAAGGACACCCGCCCGGACAAGCGCGAACGGCTGATCGACGTGCTCCTGGAGCGGCCGGAGTTTGCGGAGGCGAGGGGCCTGAAGTGGGGCGACCTGCTACGCATCAAGGCGGAGTTCCCGAGCAACCTCTGGCCCGAGGCGGCCCAGGCCTACGACCGCTGGGTGCGCGATCGCCTGCGCCAGAACATGCCCTACGACCAGTTCGTGCGCGAACTGCTGACCAGCAGCGGCAGCAACTTCCGCGACCCGCCGGTGAACTTCTACCGCGCCTTCCAGGATCGTTCGCCGCGCCAGATCGCTGAAAACGTCGCGGTGCTGTTCATGGGGCGGCGTTTCCCGACGGCAGCCAGCGCCGGAGCCGGGTCGGCCCAGGCAGCAGGCGATTGGAGCGAGGACCGCATCCTGGGCCTGGCCGCGTTCTTCACCCGCATCGGCTACAAGACCACCGGTGAGTGGAAGGAGGAGATCGTCTTCACCACCACGGAGTCCAAGCCGGAATCGAAGCTCCTGCATCCGGTCAACGGCAAGCCGATCGCGCCGGCCTTCCCGGATGGGACGCCGGTGCATCTCGGCCCCGACGACGATCCGCGCCAGGTCTTCGCGGCGTGGCTGACCTCGGCGAAGAACCCGTTTTTCGCCAAGGCGATGGCGAACCGGACGTGGTACTGGCTGCTCGGACGCGGCATCGTGCACGAACCCGACGACCTGCGGCCGTCGAATCCGCCCTGGAGCGCGGAACTGCTCGACCGACTCGGGCAGGAACTGGTCGCGGTGCGCTTCGACGTGCGCCGGCTGTTCCGCCTCATCATGACCTCCAGCACCTACCAGGCTGGCTCGGTGCCGACGCGCTGGAATGCGGGGGACACCACCGGCTTTTCGCACTACCGCGTGCGACGCCACGACGCCGAGGTGTTGATCGACGCCCTGACCCAGGTCACTGGCATCCCCGACAACTACGTCAGCGAAATCCCGGAACCGTTCTCCCACCTCATCGCCCAGCGCGCGATCACCCTGCCCGACGGCAGCATCGTTTCGCCCTTCCTGGAACTGTTCGGTCGCCCCGGGCGCAACACCTCGTTCGAATCGGAACGCACCAATGCCTTCGGCCAGCTCCAGGCCCAGTACCTGCTGAACTCGTCGCACATCCAGGGCAAGTTCGAGCGCAGCCCGATGCTGAAAGCGCTCGCCGCCGGACCGACCCCTGCCAAAAAAACCAAGGATCCAGCGGAGCGAGCCAAGGGCGTCACCACGCTGACACCGGCCGGACGCATCGACGAACTGTACCTGCGCATCCTCTCGCGCCCGCCGACCGAGGCCGAAAGCGCGACCGGGGTGACCTACCTCAAGGACAACAAGCGCAAACCGGCGGAGTCGCTCACCGACCTCGCCTGGGCCTTGGTCAATTCCAAGGAATTCCTGCTGCGGCACTGAACCCATCGACCAGGACCCCACCCATGCACCCGCCCACGCCCAACCTCTCGCGCCGCGATCTGCTGAAATACAGCCTCGGCACCGCCGCCGGGTTGGCACTGGCCGGGGCCAGCGTGCCGGCGTGGGCTGGCGGCGACGAGCCGGCCCGGCCACCGCGCATCGCTCCCATCGCCGCCAAGGCGAAATCGGTGATCCAGGTCTGGCTCTGGGGCGGGCCGTGCCACCTCGACACCTTCGATCCGAAACCAGGGGCCGGGCGCGACTACAGCGGGCCGCTGAACAACCCGGTGCAGAGCGTCGTCGACGGGGTGAAGATCGGTCAGCACCTGCCGCTCCTGGCCAAGCTCGCCGACCGCTACGCCCTGCTGCGCGGTTTGACCCACGGCAACAACGGTCATGAGACCGCCGCGTACCTGGTCCAGGCCGGGCGCAAAGCCGGGCCGATCGTTCACCCCGGCATCGGCGCGATCGTCGCCTATGCCCGCACCCAGGCCGGGTACCAGGGCATGCTGCCGCCATACATCGCACTGACCTCGCAGCAGGGGCGGTTCTCAGAGGCGGGCTACCTGGGTGCGAAGTACAAGCCGTTCGCCACTGGCGGCGACCCGAGCAAGGATCCGTTCACGGTCGAGGGCATCGTCGCGCGCGGGATCAGCGAAGAGCGCCAGCGCGACCGCCGAGCGCTGCTGGCGGAACTCGACCGGATCGGCGATGAGACCGGCGCCGGCGTCGTCGAGGCGGCTAGCGCCATCGATCGCGGTCGCGAACAGGCCTATGAAATGATCCTCGGCAAGGCCGGCAAGGTATTCGATCTCACGCAGGAAAAAACCGACCTGCGCGACCGTTACGGCCGCAACCGCTTCGGCCAGTCCTGCCTCTGCGCGCGCCGGCTGGTCGAGGCCGGCGTGCCGTACGTCACCATCAACCACCAGGGCTGGGACACCCACAAGGGCCACTTCGAGGAGATGGGCCGCAAGCTGCCCGAACTCGACAAGGGATTGGCCGCGCTGCTCACCGACCTGTCTGAGCGTGGCCTGCTCGACAGCACCATCGTCTGGGTCGGCGGCGAGTTTGGTCGCACGCCGAAAGTCTCGTGGGAGGAACCCTGGAACGGCGGCCGCGGCCACCACGGCAAGGCGTTCTCGGCCCTGGTCGCCGG
>CAMCMZ010000061.1 GCA_945876185.1 Candidatus Kuenenia stuttgartensis
AGCTTATCCGACGAGCGAATGCCGCGATCATCTCCGTCATCCGATGGATGCTGAAGCAAAGACTGGGACGATGCTACCGGCGAAAGCCGCTGCATCCGTATGCAAGAACCCTGTAAAATTATTAGAAATTAAATCAATGCCATTGCCCCCAGGTCCTGTTTCTGATCCGACTGGACCAGATCCTGGAGACTATTCAGAGTTAGGGCGGAAACGCGTGATACGAGGTGGAAATTTTAAAGATAATTCCGGTCACTGCCGGTCCGGTTACCGCGGTTATTTTGATGAATATCAAACAGATAGTTTTTCCTTATTTGGCTTAACAGGCTATGGATTCCGACTCTGCGCTCCAACCACGCCATGAACCGACTTACGGAAAAACCAGGGCGACTTGGGCGAGGAGACGCTGATCGTATATGCCGGAAAGGACATCGCCATGACGCTGATGGATTGGGTGCGGATGCCGAGGATGGCGAGGAAGAGGATGGGCAATGTTTGAGATCACCATTTCCGCTTTTCCCGTTCCCGAAACCCCGCAAAAACGTCAGGAAAGACTCTCGGGAAAGACCATGGATTCTATCACCGACAATTATTGTGATCGCGCTCAGAACCTGGAACTCTTTCCAAACGCAATTCCTCGTTGCCCAAGAAATCCTGCTATTCCGCCGTGAATCTTTCGCTTGCCATCACCCCGCCCGTCATATCCTCAGCTGCAAAGGAAATTCACCATGTATTCGGAAGCGGGCACAGCGTCCATGTTCTTAGCCTTCTGGAGTTCCCATGTTCGACGCTAAAATCTATTATGAAAACTTCCTTTGCGAATCATTCCAGTTACCCGATCGTCCTTTAGTCGGTCGCCATGGTGATCCTGCAGGCCTGGCAGACACTGACCACTTCACTCAGGACAACATAAACCAAATCCGAGCCGGCATTGCATATGCAATCTGCATCCGCAGTAATGTCCTTGTCAACGTGGTCAATGTAAATTACAAGCTAATAGATGATTCCTTCACCAAACTTCTTGCGCGCGCTTTATCGATAAAAACTTTGGCAGATGCGACCAGTGTAGTAACCGATACCAAAACAGAAACAGAGAAGTATATTCATATGATAAATGGCGCATGGAGAAATTCCAAAACGGATCTACCGATTACAGACAAAATCATATAATCCTGTTTCGGAAATACCGAGAAAACGTGAATTACCGTATGGAATCCAACGAACAACAACCAACCACCGATCCGATTGATGCCGCCATTAATAGAGCGCTAAAACGACCAATTACATACTTGTTCATCGCCATTCTATTAATTTTTTTATGGTATATTCTGTTCCACCAGACATGGGAACAGAAGAATAGGTCGCGAATAATTGATATTTGCAGATCCATAGCCGATGAAGCCAGTGACGACGAAGCGATTAAGAAACATACAGAATTGGTGGGACTTATAGGGCAGAATGAAATTGAAACTGCATTTCTAAAAGCTGAAGTTGCCGATGCACAGGCTAAAATCACCACGATTCAAAGGAAAAAAGAGTCGGCAAAAAGTTGGCTAATTGGAAAAGACGCAGTAAAATCGAAACCTACGGACACTTCTGCTAGCGGGCCAAAGGAAGTCGCAAACAACGTTTCGGAAGCTTCAGAAGCAATTCACCAAAATAGGAATTCCGAGAAGAGTGATAACTATAATGGGATACGACTAAGATCGCTAATCGGAGACAACCATGTATCTATAATTACCAAGATTGGACGAGTTCCAGATAGTCACGTTGTGGGATGCTACAAGCGGGGTAATCTGTTTTACAATACACTCGTTTGTGTATATATAGGCAACGGTCGTAAATTTACACTGTCGTTTATTGACAGACATGCAACGACAAGAAATGAAGTGGCGCCTGATCCCGATTACATACTCAAGGAGGTGTCCATAGATTGATGATTGATGCGGGCGGAACATTACTACGACCCTGAAGCCTAGACCCATAGCACGACCAATCCGCTGACTTCTCATCAACTGCCGAGGCGATGAAGCCCATGCCAAGCGGCTATTCCAGGAGCCGCTGGCCCGCCGTCGCTGCCTGATTCCGGCGATCGCGTTCTATGAGTGGCGGCCGCCAGCGACCAAGAAGGAACGCGCCCAGCCGTTCGCCTTTGTACCGCGTGGGCCTGGCCTGTTCGCCATCGGCGGGCACTGGGAGACAGCCAACGGCGTCGGCTCAGGGAATACGTGCCCCATCTGCTCGAACGCGCCACCAGCGTCATCGCCGCCCTCGGGGCTGAGCCGCAGGCCCTGCACGCGGTCGCCGCCACCACCGCCCTGCCGCCGGCGACCTGCACCCGCCTGCTCAAGGAGCTGGTCCGCCTCGGCTGGGCCGACCAGGATGGCAACCGTGGCGGTTACCGCCGGGGGCCGCGCGCCTATGCCTTGGCGGCCTCGACGCCGTACCGTCAGAGATGCATCGATCGCTATGTGCCACGCATGCGCGGCCTTGCCGCCCGCTGGCCCCGGGCCGGCATCGTCCTCGTCGCCCTGCGGCCGTGGGGCCGGCACCTCTTGTGGGAATGCGGCGCCTACAACGGCGGCCCCTCAGGACAGCTTCGCCTGGTTACCGAGGATCTCTGGTTGGGAGCCAGCGGCCGCGTGCTGGTCGCCCATCTGAAGCCACGCGATCGCCTGACCTGGATCGACCAGGTTGGACTGCCCGCCCCGTCCATCTGGCGCGGCATCGCCACGCGGCGCGAACTTCTTTCCGCCCTCGCCGAGATCCGCCGCGAGGGCTTCTGCGAGGTGCCGCAACCGTTGCGGGGCCTTTGGGCCGGCGCGCTTCCGCTTCAGGACGGTGAGGGGGGGCAGGTGGCTCTCGGTGCCTACCTGCCCCTGATGGATGCGCATGCAGGACTGATCGAGGACCTGTGCCGGTGCGGCCGCGCGGAGCCCGTTGCCCCCGGTATCCACGGCGAATGACCGCATCGAATTTCTGGGTCGCAGCCGCCCTCGGGAATTCGGCTGCGGTTTCCAAGTTCAATGCGCGTTTATGTCCGCGTCGCTGACGGCCGCCGAGGCGAACGTCGCCATGTCGGTGAGGATGCGGCGGGCGCCTTCGACCAACGGCATTGCCACCGCTGCGCCGGTTGCGCAGGCAGGCCAGGGCATCATCGAGGAGGGAGACCGCAGCCGTGGCGGCGGTGCGCTGTTCGGCGGCCCGGCGATCGGCGCCAGCCACGGTCCCTGGCTACGATGTCAGCAGGCGTGCATCCGTCGTCATTTCGCTGCCCTGAACACCCATCCGGTCGGGGTGCGTTCGCAGCGAAGATTGCACGCCTGGCTGATGCGTTCGAGGATCTGGATCACGCGCATCGGTCCGTCCTGAAGGCTGAACTTAACGTCCCGGGTCGCGTCCCGGTCGGCGGTCACCGTCCCCAGATCACGGTTGCGGGTGAAGCGATCGAGTTCGGCGATGACCTCGTCCAGCGGCTTGTCCTTCCAAACAGCCTCGAACTGGTCGTGCCAGGTGGCGACGACGATGGGCACGATCGGTCGCACCATGAGGCGCTTGCCCTCGCGGAACAGGCCCAGACCGGCATCACCCAGCGTCGGCAGGCCAAGAGCCCCGTCTGCCAGGGAATCGATGGCTTCACGATCGATCAGCCGACGCAGGCGATTGGGGATCGCGGGATCGAGGACCAGGTCCTCTTCCAGTTCGCTGCGTACGAAGGCGGCCCAGCCATCCAGGCTGAGGTCGTAACCGAGTCCACTCGCCGCGGCGTCACCCAGCGCCTGGGTCCACAGCCAATCGCCGTCCAGGGTTGGCTGGCCCGATCGGGCGGGCCGCACCCGGGCGAACCAGGCCAGGCAGGCGCGTACCGTGGGCGGTGCCGCTGGGACGCTCGGTTGCGGTTGCGGCAGGTGGATCCAGGCCGCCTGGCGAAGTCGGCGCCAGAACTGGGCGAATTGCATGAGGTCGGCCAGTTCCAGCGCGTGCTCGGCAGCGAACATCTCGTGGATCTTCGGCAGGGGATCCCAGGTCCGTGGGTCGCCCGGCAGGTTGCCATGCTCACTCGCAGCAGCGACGTCGCGAATGAGTGCGGTTACCTCGTCCGCGCTCCACGCGGTCAGCGGCCGATCGAGGATCTTCCTCAGTTCACGGCCGGACCAGTGTCCCGCGGTCGACACCGCCGGGTGCTGGATGAGGTGGACCAGACCGTGCGGCCGGTCGGGATCGAGAACATCGAGCGCCCTTGTCCAGGACGCAAGACTGGAATCCTGCTCGATGCGCCTTTTCAGGAAATCCTGCTCCGCCTTGGTCATGGTCGGCAACAGCCGGATCAACCGCGCCGCCTCGGAATGCCCGGGCTGGGCGGCCGGTGTGAGCGGGAGGGGATCGTCGGCGACCGCCAACGAGCGGGTGCACGTGAATTTCTTCCCATCGTCCCAGGTCCAGTCCAGGAGGAACCCGGCCTGCTGGGTCGTCTCGTTGCTGGTCAGGGCGAGGCCTGCGCTGGTCCGCGTCGGCAGGGTGATGAGCACCAGGGCGCCGTCGCGGCGCAGGGTGATCCCGGCCGTCGCCGCTGACGCTGGCCCGAAGGTCCCGATGCGTTGACCCACCGGCACCAACCGGGCAGGCCACGCGGCCAGTCGCGCCCCTAAGTCAGCGGCAGGGATGCCGGTCAGGTCGTCCCAGGCATGATGCCGCACCCAGCGCTCGATGAGGAGGTTGTCGCCGCGCTCGCGCGTGATGGCCGCGAGCGTCAGGCCCTGCGGCGCCAGCAGTCGGATCGTCGCGGCGTGGTCACGGTCGTTGCCGAGGGTGAGCAAGGTCGGCCGGTGGGGCCGAAGCGTGGTGCGACCGTCGCGCTCCTGGCAGCGTTGATAGCCCTCCGTGCCCTGCTGCCACCAGGTTGCGTTGCCAGGCACTCCGGCATCCACCGGCGCGGTCTGCACGATGAGGTCGATCCCGACGATCGCCCCTGGCCGGGCGCGCACTGACCAGTCCTTGCCGGCGATCCCGCTCCAGGTGGCGAAGGCGCCGGACAGCGGCGTGATCGTGTCACCGTGGTGAACGGCCACCTCGGTGGCGGAACCCGGTTTGGATCCAACCGATTCCGGATCGACGTCGGTGAATACCGCGCTGGCGAGGATGCCCACCAGTGGGTCGCTCCAGTCCTGGCGCGCCAGGGCGGTGGCCAGGCGGGCGGCGGCGGGATCCTTCAGGATCACGGCGGCATCGGTCATCACGGCCAAGGCGCGCATGGTGTCGCGCTCTGGCGCGAGGGTGTTCAGCGCCGCATCGAGGTCGGCCAATGCGCGGGTCCAGAGGTCGAGTCCTTCACCCCAGGTTTCCAACCGGGCGACTGCGGCGATGACCGCGCCGTCGAAGAACGTGCTGCCGCGTCGGCCCCGGAGGTCCGGCTGGCCGAGCGCCAAGTTCAGCGCGCGACCCCGGCTTTTCACGTAACCGCAAAGAAGATCATCGCCGAGATCGCCCTGCGCGGTCGCCTCGTTGCGGTGGGCGGCGAGTTGGCGTACCAGGCCGTCGTCGGCCGAGTTCCGCAACAGTTTCCACGCTGCTGCCAAGGCCTCGCGTCGCGCCTGTCCGGCGGGGGCGAGCAGCCAGGCCGCCGCGCGCACCGCCGCATTGCCGTCCTGCCGGTGCGCCAGCCCCCACGCCGCGACCCGGCCGGGGCCGTCGCCGAAGGGCTGGACGGTCACGTGCACGGCGGTGCCGGCGAGAATGCTCGCGGGCAGGCGCACAACGCCGGCGGCGTCGGCCTGGAGCACGCCGCGATAGCGTTCGGGTAGTCCGGGATGGGCGATGAACAGACGGTCGCGCACGGTGTCGGGTCGGGCGGCATCGATGGTCACCGCGACCGCGATCTCCTCGATGCGACCGAGCAGTCCGCCGGCCTCTCGGACCGGACCCGTGCCTGCACCGGCGCGGTGGTGCAGCACCACCCGGCGCCGGCTGCGCGCGGGCAGGTCGACCCGTTCGCTGAGCCCAGCCAGCGCGAGTTCCACCTGCCGGCTGGTGTCGGAAACATTGCGCAGCACCGCAGCGATGGCGACATCGTCGCCGGCGCTGACCACTGCCGGCAGATCCAGCCGGCATTCGACCGGCCGCGCTGCGACCAGGGTCTGGCGGATCTCGCCCACCATCAACCGGGCCGCGCGGTCGTTGGCGCGCGCGGTCAGGCGGAAACGGCCGGCGACTGCGGGCAGGGTGAAGGCGACCTCAGCCCGACCCTGGGCGTCGGTGGTCAGATCACCCACCCAGCAGATCGCGGTTTCGGATTCCGGCAGGACGAAAATGCGATCGATGGCGCGTTCGCTACCACAACTGCCACCACAAAGGCCAATCGATCTTTTCCGGCCACCGCCACTGCGGATACCGAAGATGCCCGCATCCCCCTGCCAGCGCCGGATCACCGAACGCCATAGCAGCCCAGTCGGGCAGGCGAGTTCCACCCCGGTGCCGGCGGTGAGCAGCCACGGCCGGTGGTAGGCATGGAAGTAACTCCGCAGGTCGGGGGTGTCGTCCTCGGAGAGTTGGTACAGCAGTTCATTGATCACGCCCAGCGACAGGTGGGCGTTGGCGACCGGACGGTTGAGCCAGTCCTGCACCGTCACCGCGCAACGCACCGCGTCGCCGGGTCGCGGGTCAGCGCGGTCGGGGGTCAGGGTCAGGCGGAGCAGGCGATCGATCGGACGGATCTCCAGCGGGGTTCGGGCGCTGGTGACGAAGCCGCGGTCGCGTTCGTAGACGATGGCCTGGACCTCGGCCGTCGGGGCCCAGGTCGGATCGACCGTGCGTTCGACGTTTTGCGCCGGCTGGTCGAGGCGCACCACCGCCGCGTCGAGCAGGCTGCGGGCGCCGACCACCACCAGCGCGTCGTGGGTGGTCAGCGCCGAGGCCAGCACCAGGGTCGCCGCCTGGCCGGGATCAAGGCGCCGGCGCAATGGTTCCAGGGTCACCAGCGCGGCGGCGGTGGTCGGCTTGGGCTTGATGGTGACGCCGATCCGCCGCACCGCTCGGCGGCCATCCAGGGTCGGGGCAGAGATCTCGATCACATCGCAGCCGACGGTTTTTGCCTCCAGGGGGATGAGGACCTCGACCCAGGCCTGATCGGCGCCCGTCACCGTTCGGCGCAGGACCGGCGGCATCGAGCCCTGGCCCAGGCCGACCTCGACCGTGGCGGATTTCGGCAGGCGCAGTTCCAGGCGCAGCACCTCACCGTCGGTCAGGGTGCGTTCGCGCACGATCGCTTCCAAGGTGAAGGGGAAGTCGGTGGTGCGCCAGGCGCTGATGCTCTGATACGCCCGCCCATCGAGGGTGAAGGAGAGGTTGGCGCGGTAGGTCAGCGCCCGCTCAGTCAGGGTCGGGATCGACCACGCGGCCCGGCCGCCACCGTCGGTCTTCACTGCGGGAACGGCCTGCACCGGGACGGATTCGCCCTGGTCGAGGGCGGCAAGGTCGACCCGGCATTCAACGCCCTCCAACGGCGATCCAGCCTGGTCGCGCAGGACGATGGAAAGCGGCGCCTCCTGCCCGGCGCGCACCATCTCGCCGGGGCGCACGCCGTCGACCTCCAGGCTGACCTCGGGCAGGCGCAGGCGTTCGACTGTGGCCAGGCGATGGTCGGTCCCCTTGTCCAGGCAGAGGACGATGGTGCCGCCCACGACCGTCGGCGGCACAGTCGCGCTGCCGTTCAGGCTGCCGTCATCGCCCACCGGCAGGGTGCCCTGCCAGAGCACCTCGTTATCGAGCCGAACAGCGGCCGCGACCGTGCCGACGGGCAGGCGGAAGCGATCACCATCGAAGCTGCGCAGGACCGCGCGCCAGCGCAGGGTCTCACCGGGACGGACCAGGGGCCGATCAGCCCAGGCCAGGGTGCGCGCCGTCCACTGCGCCGCGTGGCCGAAACGGGCCGAGGATTCCACCGGCACCGGCGAATGCGGCAGGTCAGCGGTGACCACGTAGCCACGGCCGGCATAGCGTTCGCCGGGATTCCAGCGCACTAACCCGTCGCGCCCGGTGCTGATGGTGGCGACGGTCGCCGGCGGCAGCGTCGCGCGGTGTCCGGTTCCGGCCTGCAGTCCAGCGGCGAAGTCGGCGCGCTGGTCCTCCTGCACGAAGGCGTCGATGGAGCTGGTGATTCCCAGGCCCTTGGCGAAACCCGCGCGCCAGGCGGCGCTTGCAGCGTCGTGTCGCGCGCCGGCCTCGGTGGCGGGATCGAAGACCGGTTCCAGACGCAGGCGCACGGGTTCGCCGGCGCGCGCGGTGCCGGCCAGACGATCGACGACCCAGACCAAAACCTCGTCACGACCGGCGAGAACGTGCAGGTCAGAGGCAACCACCGCAAAGCCGGTCAGCGCCACCACCGGCGCACCGCGCGCCGTGGCGGTGGCGACGTAAAAGCCGGGCTCAAGCGCGGCGACTTCCCAGACCGCAGTGTCGGGGCTGCCCAGCGCCGGCCACTTCCCGAGTTCCACGTCCTGCTCTTTCAGCGCCGCCGGCAGCAGGCGGTTGTCGAGGCCTTTGCGCAGGGCGTCCCAGGTCTTGGCGTCGGCCAGACGGTGCAGACGCAACCGGTGCGGACCGCGGAACTGGCTCGTCACGCTCAGGCGGCAGGCGGTGCCGGCGCTGACCCGTTGGCGGTCAGGGGCGAGGCTCAGGCCATCGTGGTCGAGGGCGAGCCGCCACTGCGGCGGGCTCACGCTTGCCGTCGGCACGGTACAGATCGTCGCAATCCGGTCGGCTGGTTTCTCGGGTTCCGCTGAGGCGGCTTCGATCAGCGCGCTCACGGCCTGCCCGGTCGCGGCCTGGGCAAGATCGCGTTCGCCGTCCACCGCCGCGCGCACCGCCAGGTTGGCCTGGGCAAACCGCGCGGCGAGCGCCTCCAGCCGGCTGTCCACCGCCGGTTCGTGCCAGAGGCTCACCGTCTTCGCCAGCACCTGGCGACGCAATTGCCAGGTACGCAGCAGGGAAAACGCCTCCTGCGCCGGCGGGGTGTCGGCAAACTTGGCGAACAGCGTTTCGGCGGCAGCGAGCGCCAACGGGGCGTCGTGTTCTTCCAGGTGGAGGCGGCACGCGGCGAGCGCGAGCTCAGGTTTCCACGCGGTGGGGTCGCCGAGTTCCTTGGCCAGGCGCGCCGGCGACCAGGGCTGATGCGCGTAGGCGGCGAGGGTCAGCAGCGGTTGCGGAGCCGGCAGCACGATCTGCCCGCCCTCGGCCCGGACCATGCGGGCGCCGCGATCGAGCAGATCGAAGAACGCCACCGCCTGGGTGCGGCGTTCCGCCCACGTCCCGCCCGCCTGGCCAAGTTCGGAATCGTACGCGTCACGCGCCGGAATCGCCCCGCTGCGCAGCACCAGGAAGTCATCCAGAATGGCGCGGTGGCGGATCTCCAGTTCCAGCGCGACGATTGCGGCTGCTTTCGCGGCCGCCTTGTCGGCCCAGGTCACGTCCTTCACCAGGGCGAGCGCCTCGGCGGTGCGCCCGACCTTCGCCAGTGCCTTGGCCACGCTCATGCGGCAGCGGTCGTCGAGCCCGCTCTCGGCGATCTTGTCGCGCCCGAGCAGGACGGTCAGCACCGCCCGCGCCGCATCGACCTCGCCGGCCACGGCCAGGCGTTCGATCCGCTCGGTCAGGGAGTCCGCCCCGGCCCGCCAGGGGTTCTCTTCGCCGGCTAGGCCCAGGCCGAAGGCCACCAGCAGCATGAGCCAGCGGACGCAGGGATGGAATCGGGGCATGAGGACCTCACGGGTGGTGCGGGGTAAACGCTGATCGGGGATGAAGGTTCGCAGGGAATCATGACCTGCCTGACCGGCTGAAATCTTCCACCAGCGCCGGCAGCGAAGACTCAGAGATCCTTATCCGTGCAGGCGTCTTTCTGCGGCCTGGGTGGGTTTTCACCAGAAAAGACTGGACGTTTAATCATAGCAGAATTTCCAACTTCCGTTCAACCGCCCTACCCTCGGGATCGACAATTGAGACTTTACCTCAACTTCAGTCGTCCCTACGGGACTGGCCACCTCCTTCTTATCCGTCCCGGGGTTGAAACCCCGGGCTAACCTCACAGCGTCCCTACGGGACGCACGTTTCCTTAAAATACACCGTAATTTCCAGTGTATTTCCGTCCCGTAGGGACGAGGTGAAGGTAGCCCGGGGTTTCAACCCCGGGTTTCACGACCATCGAGTCGAAATAGTCCCGTAGGGACGGCTGAAGTCTTCTTGGGGCTTATGGCCGAATCCTACGGATCAGGATCTCTGAGACTGGACCAACGGCCGCAGGCGATGGAACAACGCCGGGTGACGCTGAGTGGAATCGCTTAAAGGAGGATCACAGCACGGTCGGTCACGCCGAGCGGCGGCGCAGCGTCGGACCTCAATGCGCGGACTTGTCGGCGTCGCTCACCGCCGCCGAGGCGAACGTCGCCATGTCCGTGAGGATGCGGCGGGCGCCTTCGACGAGCGGCATCGCCACCGCGGCGCCGGTGCCCTCGCCGAGGCGGAAGTCGAGGTCGAGGAGCGGCTTGCGCCCCAGACGTTCGAGCATCAGGACGTGGCCGCGTTCGACGCTGCGGTGGGCGCAGATCAGGTGCTCGGCGACGGTTGGGCAGAGCACCTGCGCGACCAGCGCGCCGGCGGTGGAGATGAACCCGTCGACCACTACCGGCCGGCGCAGCGCAGCCGCGCCCAGGCACAGTCCCGCGAGGCCGCCGATCTCGAAGCCGCCGACCTTCGCCAGGAGATCTACGCCGTCGCTCGCATCGGGACGGTTGAGCGCGAGTGCGCGGGCGATCACCGCCGCCTTGTGCCGGCGTTGCTCCTCGCCGATGCCGGTGCCGCAGCCGGTGACGATCTCGGGTGCGACGCCGCACACCGCCGCGATGATCGCCGAGGCCGGCGTGGTGTTGCCGATGCCCATGTCGCCGGTGCCGAAAACATCGGTGGATACCGCCAGTTCCTGTGCGATCGCGATGCCAGCTTCGATCGCTTGCATCGCTTGCTCGCGGCTCATCGCTGGACCAACCGCGAAGTTCGCGGTGCCGGGCGCGACCTTGCGCCCGATGATCTGCCGCCGGGCGACAAGGTCGGACAGGTCGGCGGCGACGCCGAGATCAGCCACCACGACCCGCGCCCCAGCGACCCGGGCGAGCACGTTGATCGCGGCGCCGCCGTTGACGAAGTTGTGCACCATCTGCGGCGTAACGGCGCTCGGAAAGAGCGACACGCCCTCGGCGCAGACGCCGTGGTCACCGGCCATGGTGACGATGGTCTTGCGCTCGGTCGCCGGGGTCAGCGACCGGGTGATGCCGGCGAGGTCGACCGCGAGATCGCACAGGCGGCCCAGCGCCCAGTGCGGCATGGTCAGTTGGCCGATACGGCCAGTAGCGCGCTCCCGCCAGATGGGATCCTGGGGTGCGATGGCGGCGATGGTGTCGGCGAGAAGGCCCATGGGGTGGTCCTGGGGATCGATGGATCGGCTTGTTCGGGTGGGTGCGGACGGGGGAGGTTGGGGGCGGCGGGCAACGGGAAGCGGGAGGGATGAGGGAGAAGATGAAGGGAGGCGGGAGAGCGGAGGCAAAAACCGTCATTCCCGCTGGTAGCGGCGAGTCTCGATCTTGCCCGAGTCTTCGCGGTCGGGCACCGCCGGACGCACCACGTCCTTTTCCAGGTGGACCAGCGCCAGCGGCATGGCCTGAGACATCCGGCTGCGATCCTTGGCTGACATGCGCACACCGGCGAAATGCTGAAGATCGACGGTCTGCACCGGCCGCACGGTGATCATCACGCCCTGCGGATCCGTGAGTCGGATCGACTGCGCATCCTTGAAGCGGTCGACCACCAGCAGGACGCACAGGTCGGCGACGACGAGCCGCACCGACTCGATGATCCCGGCGACTTCAACCAGGGGTGGATGGGCGAGCAGCACCAGGTGCTGGAGATCCTTCTTCACCATCTCGGACGCTGCCTGGCTGACCGGCGCGGTCGCGACCTCGACCCCATTGGCGGCCAGCGCCTGGGCGAGCGGTTTGGTCGGGCGATCCAGCATGTCGACGATCATGATCGGCCACGGCCCCTTGCCGGGGGCGCAGGCGCGCAGTTCCGGGGCGTTCTTCGGAAGGTCGTCCATGGATCAGACGTGGGCGCGGTAGGCGTCGAGGCAGGTCTTGAGCCACGCGTCCTGGTCGCCGGTCCAGCGCGTGGTGCTGAAAATCTCGATCTCGTTGAAGCCGTTGAAACCGGCTGATTCGGCCCAGCCACGGATGGTGCGGATCGGGATGCAGCCTTCGCCCATCAGGCCGCGGTCGTTGAGCATGTCGCTTTGCGTTGTCTTCCAGTCGCACACGTGGAAACCGTGCAGCCAGCCATGGTGGCCGGCGAGCGCGAGTTCGTCTTCCAGGGCCTCGTCCCACCAGATGTGGTAGACGTCGGCCGCGATGCCGACCAGTTTGCGGTCGCTGGACTTTTCGCCGGGGATGGCCCCGGGGATGACCTGGTCGAACTGGCGGCAGATCGCCCGCGCCTGGGCCATGGTATTCACCGCGCTGCGGTCGCCGGCGTAGATCGGATGCAGCGGTTCGATGGACAGGCGCACGCCGAGCGCCTGCGCATGCGGCACCACCGCTGCGATGCCGTCCGCGATCTGCTTGCGCGCCTCGGCCAGCGGCAGGCCGGGCACTGCACCGCAAACCAGGATCACCATCGGCGCACCGATCGCGGCCGCCTCATCCAGCGCCTTCCGGTTGTCGTCGATCGCCGCCTGACGCTTACCGGCGTCGAGCGCTGGGAAGAAACCGCCACGGGCGAGCGCGCTGACCTTCAGCCCCGACGCCCGGATCAACCGTCCGGCGGCTTCGGCGCCGGCGGCAGGCAGGTGCTGACGCCAGACGGTGATCGCGGGAATTCCCGCCTTGGCGTAGCCCGCCAGGGCCTGCTCCAACGACCAGGGCTTGGTGGTCATGGTATGAACGGCGCAGCGGGAAAGGTCGGTTAGCGGCTCGGCGGCCATACGTGGTTTCCTGGGCCTAGGATGGTGCGACTGTCGCCGGGTCGGCAATGGCGAGGTTGTCCCTGGGGTGCAGGGCGCCTCAAATGTCGGCCTTCCTGGGAGCGCCGGCGTCTCGCCGGCCGAAAAAGCAGCCTCCGCAGGATGCCCTGGGGATTGGCCATTTGCGTCGTCAAACTACAAAAACCAGCAAAAACGCTTGCGTCTGGGACCGCCGGTTTGCAACCGGCCGCTGACCGCGAGGCGAGCCGACCAAGGCCGGAAAAATGGTGAATTGCTGGATAATTGTGGTCGGCCTTGGCCGGCTCGCCTGATCACCCCGTATGAATGGCCAAACCCCAGAGCATCCACAGGATGCCACCAACCGACTTTTGAAGCAGCCTGTCCCTGGGTGCAGTCCCGGCGGTGCTGTTCCGAGCGGCAGCAAGGGTGGCAGGAAGGGCGGCAGCAAGGGTGGCAGAAAAGGCGGAAGAAAGCACGGCAGGCTTGGCGTGGGATGGAGGCACCGCACGCTGCCGCCATGCCACGTTTCGCCCTGCGCATCGCCTACGATGGCACCGATTTCGCCGGCTGGTGGCGCCAACCTGATCGTCGCACCGTGGCCGGCGTGCTGGACCAGGCCTTCGTGCGCCTGGGCGAACCGGACGCCCAGGCCGAGGGCGCCTCGCGCACCGACGCCGGCGTACATGCACGGGCGCAACTCGCCCACGTCGACTGCCGCCGCACCTGGGATCCGGCGGAACTCACGATGCGGCTCAACCGCCACCTGCCCGCTGAGGTCGCGGTGCGCAGCGTCACGGTCGTCGCCGACGATTGGAACGCGATCGCGGCCATCGCGCACAAGACCTACCGCTATCGTCTGGACGTTGGCCCGACCCCGGATCCGTTCCTGGCCCGCACCGCCTGGCGACCGGCCTGGAGCGAGCGCCTCGACCACGCGCGGTTGGCTAGTGCCGTGGCGCTGCTGCCCGGCGAACGCGACTGGACCGCCTTCATCCGTCGAGGCGAACGCCGCGAGGCGACCCGCTGCCGGATGCTGCGCGCCGGTTGCACCCGCACCGGCGACGTGCTCGCCATCGATCTCACGGCCAGCGGTTTCGTCTACCGCCTGGCGCGCAGCCTGGTCGGCGCCTGCCTGCTGGTCGCGCGCGGCGGGGCGGAACCGGAGGACCTCGCCGTCGCGCTCGCCGGCACCGTCAACGCCTGCGCCCGCGAGCAGGCTCCGGCGCATGGCCTATGCCTGGAGCGCATCCGGTTGCGGCGCTGACGCGTGAGCGCGTGTCCCTAGGATCGCGCCGCTCCACGGCCCTTTCGTGCCACATCCCGCGCGGGCAGAGCCGTGGGCTCTCCGCATCTCGCCATGTACCCAAAGCTTAGAAGCGGACGAGTTCCCAGGCCGCGCCGTCTTTGTTGTCTTTCACCGTGATTCCCGCGTCCTTCAACCGGTCGCGGATGAGGTCGGACTGGGCGAAGTCGCGGTTGGCGCGGGCGCGCTGGCGCAGTTCGAGCACCAGCGCCATGACCTTGGCCAGAGTCGCATCATCCGCACCTGCCGGCGCCGCTGCGGCGTCGCCGGGTTGGAACAGGCCGATGATCCGGCCGAGATCGCGTAAGGCGAGCAGCGCAGCTTCCGCGTCGGCGCTGCCGGCGCGGGCGATCGCCGCCAGGCCATGCAGTTCCGCGATCGCGGCGGCGGTGTTGAAGTCGTCATCCATGGCGGCGGCGAAAGCGTCGCGGTGGCGGGCGACTGCCTCGGGCAGCGGTCGGGTCAACACGTCGTTCGTAGTGACGGGCGCGTCTAGCGCCGCTCCCAGCAGGCGATGGAGTTTCGCCAGCGAGGTCTTCACCGCCGCGATTACTTCGGGCGCGAAATCGACCGGCCGGCGGTAGTGGCCGGACAGCAGCAGCAGACGCACCGCCGCCCCACCGTGGGTGTCGACCACGTTCAGCGCTTTGAACTGGCCGGCGAAGGCGGCGTCACGCATGCGCGGATCCGACTTCGAGACCTTGGCGCCCTGGAACTGCACCAGGTTGTTGTGCATCCAGCAGCGGGCGTATTCGCCACCGTGCGCCTCGCCCTGGGCGATCTCGTTCTCGTGGTGCGGGAACTTCAGTTCCTCACCGCCGGCGTGGATGTCGAAGGTCTCGCCCAGAGTGTGCAGGCTCATCACGCTGCATTCGATGTGCCAGCCCGGCCGGCCGGAGCCCCACTGGCTGGGCCACGATGGTTCGCCCGGCTTGACCAGCTTCCACAGGGCGAAGTCGGCGGGATGGCGCAGACCTCCCGCGACCTTGGCGTCCTTTTCCGCATCCGCCGTCATGTCATCGAGCTTCCGGTTCGACAACTTGCCGTAACCGGGCTGCTGGCGCACGTCGAAGTACACCCCGTCGGAGGCCACGTAGGCCCGGCCCTTTTCGACCAGGTCAGCGATGTAGACGATCATAAGCCGAACATAGTTGGTGCAGCGCGGATGGTCGGTGATGCTGGTGACGTGCAGACGCTGGAGCAGCCCCAGGTACTGCGCCAGGTACCGTTCGGTGATCAGGGTCCAGTCCTCGCCGCTGGCGCGGGCGCGGTCGATGATCTTGTCGTCGATGTCGGTTATGTTGTTGACGAAGCGCACCGCGAAGCCACGCGCCGCGAACCAGCGCGCCACCGCATCGAACAGCACCGGCCCCATCAGGTGGCCGATGTGGCAGTCCGAATACACCGTCGGCCCGCATAGGTAGATTCCGACCTTTCCGGGCGAAACCGGGACGAAATCCTGCTTGGAACGGGTCAGCGTGTTGTAGACGCGCAGGGCCATGGCCACCTCGTGGGGCGGGATCGTCGGGGCGAGGGCGATGAAGCAATCCCGACCGTTCGCGCCTAGACCTGGAGGTGGTCGTGGTCCCAGACCTCCACCACGTACCCCAGCGCGAATCCAGCGATCGGGAATCCAGCGATGATGCACATCTGGTAGAAGCCCCCGAACGATGGGACGAAATCCATGAGGCCAATCCGGGTGAGCAGGAACAGGGCGAGCGGGAAGGCCAGCCCGCTGATCGCCAAAGCGGCCAAGCGATGCCAGAGCGCGTTGGCCACCACGAAGCCGACCCCGGCCCCGACCAGCGCACCGCAGATCCCGACCGCCAGGGTGCTGGGTCCGGGCATGCCCATGGCGAAAGCGAAATAGGCGACGAAGCCATAGACGCCCAAGACCAGCGACATCCGCTGGACCAGCCGGCGCTTGGCCCGGTGGTACTGTGCGGCTTTGCGTGCGCGCTCGGCTTCCGCCGCCTGCCAATCGGCGCGCAGTTCCTCGGGCGTGCGGTTGAGGTGTGATGGCAGCATGGCGCGAATGCGGAAATTCAGCGACGGAACCGCCATGTCAGCAGAGCGAGGAAAATTCCCGCCGTACCGAACCCGATTCCGCACTTGCCGCGTCCGACGCCGGCCGTGGCGACCGGCGGCGTGACGGGTGGTGTGACGGGTGGCGTGACTGGTGAAGGCGCAGCGATCGTGAACGTCAGCGCGGCGGACGTGCCACCACCAGGGGCGGGATTGACGACCGAAACCGTCGGCGTTCCCGCACTGGTCAGATAGGACGCCGGCACCAGCACGGTCAGCGTCGAGGCGGTGACCGTCGAGGGCATCAGGGCCGGTTGGCCGCTCCAGGTGATCGTCGAGGTCGCGAGGAAATTCGCACCGGTCAACGTCAGCGTGAGATTGCCGCCACCGGCGGTCGCGCTGGTTGGGGACAGCGCGGACAGGGTCGGCGCGGGATTGCTGCCGGCGCTGGCCTGGACGGTGACGACCACCGCATCGTAGGCGGTGGTGTGCACGCCGTCGTCCACCGCGAGCAGCAAGGTGTAGGCCCCAGCATTGGAAAAAGTCACGCTGGTCGCGAGCGCGGTTGGATCAGCGAAGGTGGCGGTGCCGGGGGCGGTCGCGGCGTCGTAGAGGCTCCAGGTCGAGGTGATGGTGCTGCCGGCCGCAGCGCCGGTCACCGTGCCGCCGATCAGCGCGCCTGACGCCAGCAGGACGGCCTGGTCGGCCCCGGCGTCGACGGTGGGCTCGTTGGCGGCGCGCGGGCCTTCGGCAGCGCCGGTGGTTGTGACCACCTCGAACTGGTCGATGTCGATGGTCTGCACGTCGTTGAAGCAGCCGGCCGGGAAACGGTTATCGGGGCAGGCCGAGACCGAGAAGAACCCGCCGTTGTCGGCGACCAGGGCGCCGTACTTCTTCAGCGCCGTCGCCACCGCTTTCGACTGCTTGCTCCAGCCGGCGCTGACGACAAACGATGATTTCAGCCGCACGCGCTGGCCCATCGCCGGATAGCTGGCGTCGGTCAGCGACGAGGCGTAGTGGGTCGCCGGATAGATGTAGGCCTTGCGCGACTTGTTGACCACGATGCGCAGGGCGTGCTCGATCACGCCGCGCTCGCATTCATCGAAGCGGATGAGCGCCGGGAACATCGGCAGGCCGGCGGCGTCGCCCGAGGTCCATCCTGCCGGGCGCAGGGTGTTGCTGGTCAGCGGGAAGATCGCGCCGTTGGACGCCTCCCAGGCTGGCGTGTTGCCGGTGAGCTTCGCCTGCCAGGACTCGAATAGGCGGCCCGCGCCGGGCTGGACCACGATCGCATGGCGGTCGCCCCCGGCGTTGGCGCTGTCGCGCTGCCATTGCTCCAGGGTCTCGCCGGCGGGCCGGCCCGAGGGCCAGGTCTCGACCGGCATGGTCGTCGGGATCGGCCAGGTGGCGATCGGCGCGGTGCCGCCGTTGAAGTCCGAATCATCGGGATAGGTGGTGAAACGCTGGTTGACCAGCGCCTGGCCATCCGGCACCAGGACGTAGTTCATCTCGGCGAAGACGCGCAGCCGGTTGCGGTTGGCATTGATCGCCACCAGGTCGCCACGGATGCGCGCCATGATCGCGACCGAATCCGCGTGGAGCGGCCGCTTGCTGATGTCCTCGTTCCAGGAACTCGTGCGCGGCATGATTTGCATCGCCGCGACGATGGCGTCGGCCTGGGCGGTGTTGAACAGCACCGGCGTCGCGACCACCGGAGGGGGGCCAAGGATGCGCCCGGCGTGGTTGATCCGCTCGGCCGCGCTCAGGGAAACCCCGACGAGACAGGCGGCGAACGCGGTTCGCGCCAGCACGCTGACCGTGCCTGGGTGGACGGTCGTGGAGCGCGAGTGGATGCCCATGGCGGCCAATGTCCCCAATCCATCCGGACGACAACCGGTCAGGGCGGGATCATCCTGGCGCTGAGTCACGGGCGATCTCAGTCTGAAAATCGCATCTGAAGTTCGAATTCGCACAAAGGTAGAGAGTAGAGAAAGGAAAGCGTTATGGTCAATTCAACGTCCTCACCCGCTCGATGATGAGCACGAAACACCGAATCCGGTTTCCGATCCTTCACTGGATCATTCACACCTCCGAACCTTCACCCTCAATTCCCTGAAAAAATCGCAAGAGTGCCCCAGATGCAAGGCGGGAGGAAGGAGTGTGGCAGCGCCACATGACTGACGACCAACGCAGCAGGTGGGGCGCTATTGCGATTTTTAGACTCAGTCGCCGAACGCCCCGCTGACCAGCTTGGCCTGGCAGAGCACGATCGATCCGGCGTTCGCCAGGTTGAAGCTGCGCACCGGGCCGAGGATGGGGATGTGGACGCAGGATTCGGCCCAGCGCTGGCGCCAGTCCTCGGGCAGGCCGCGTACCTCGTTGCCGAGGATGATCACCGAATCGGCCTGATACGCGAAGCGGTCGTAGCGCAGGCGGCCGTGCTTGGTCACCAGCACCGGGACGCGCCTGCCGAGCCAGACCAGGAAATCCTCCGGCGTCGGATGCAGGGTCAGGTGCAGATGCGGCCAATAGTCGAGTCCGGCCCGGCGCACCGCCCGTTCAGACAGGTCGAAGGCACAGGGGCCGATGAGGTGCAGATGGGCGTCGAGTCCGACGCACATCCGGCCGAGGGTGCCGGTGTTGCCGGGGATCTGCGGTTGGTAGAGGCAGAGGTGCATGCGCGGCAGGGGCGCTGCCGGCGCCGCTTCGCCGCTCATGCCCAACGCACCAGAAATACCGCATTCGCCTGAAAATCGAGCTGGAATCCATCGCGTTCAGGCGTGCGCGGCAGTGATGCGCTGCGGGTGCCGCGCACATCGCTGCGCCAGGCGTCGGTCGCGTTGGTGCAGCCGGCCGGATGGAACCAGGCGCGGCCGCGCGCGCCGGACTGCTCGGCGAACAGGATCTCGCCGCCGCCAGTCGCATCAGCCGGGCGGCGCGCCCACAGCGGCACCAGGCCGGCGCCGCCGGCGAGGCGGAACGGGGCCGGCAGCGACGATTCGCCGGCGAACGGCCGACCCGGCTGGGACAGCGTCGCGGCGAGGCAGCCCAAGTTGAGCGCGCCGCGCGGGCGTTTCGCGTTGGCGAGGGCGTAGGTGCAGGAATGGCCGGCGAGGACTTCCAGCACCCCGGCCTCGGCGCGCACGTCGAAAGGCCGAGGCGAACACACCGCCAGACCGTTGCCGGCGCCATCCGCGAATGCGGCCCAACGCACGCCTGGCACCGGTTCGCGCGGGTCGTCGCGGCGGGCGGTGGCGCTCAAGATCCGTCGGTTCACCTCATCGGCGACCACCAGGGCGGAGGTCCGCGCACCGGTCGGATGGACGAGGATCAATCCGCCTTTGCCGCTCCAGGTGGCGGACACCCGCAGCACGTCCTCATGGGCGTGCAGGGTGTAAACGACGCGCAGCGTTCCGGCCGGGCCGCTGCGGGTCACCGCGACCCGGGCCCGCACCGGGCCGGCTTCGAGGACGAGGCATGTGACAGACGAGTCGGATTTCGGCTCTTTGCGATCGCTGCCGGTGAACTTGGGCACCACCGCCGGGCCGGCGAGATCGGCGAAGACCCCGTCCCAGCACAGGCGGGTGAGTTGGCCGGCGCGGTCGAACTCGGCGCGGACGATGCCGTTGTCGAGCACCTCGGGCGCGACCTCCCAGTGCGTGGCATCGACCATCTCGGTGCCGGGGGTCAGTCGGCGGCATGCGAGCGCGCCAAGGTCGAGCGGCACCAACAATTCGCGGCCGAATGCACCCTCGGCCACCTGCACGGGATGGCGCGCGCCTTCGGCGTCGATCAGCGACCAGGGGGGCGTGCCGTTGCCGGCGGGCAGGGCAGCCACCAAGCGCCTGGCGAAGGGCAGCGGATTCCAGGCGCCCCAGGTCGCCTCGGCCAGTTCGGGATGGCCCAGGCGCGACGCCAGTGGCGGCAGGCGCTCGATGCCGCCGGCTGCCAGGGCGGCGAGGATGGGTTGCCAATCGGCGCCGCGCGTCGGCCCGGCGGGATCAGCGGTGGCGATCAGGGAGCTGGCGTCCTCCAGCCGGGCGAGATCGACCAGGGCATGGATCCCGCCGTCGCCGGTGGAGGTGACCTGGGGGTCGCCATCGGATTCCAGATCGCCGGTGTGGATCGCATTGCTGGTGCCAGCGCCGACCTGGACCTGAGTTCCACCCCAGCCTTCCCAGCGGAAGGAGGCCGCAGCGTCGGCGAGGTCGATGCGCTCATGTCCAGCCAGGCGCAGCAGATCGGGCAGCGAGCCATCGCCGGCCACCGCATGGTCGAGCACGGGCACCGCCTCGGGCTGGGTGCGGCGCAACGCCTCGGCCCAGCGCAGGAACAGCATCGCCGGCGGCAAGTGCCGGCCGGGCAGCGGGATGACCTGCGGAGGACGGCCGCTGGCGGGCATGTTCAGCGCGCCGCCTGGACCAGCCACCAGCCGGCGGCGACCCCGGCCAGGCAGAGCACCAGCGAGGCGGCGACGTAGGCGGCTGCCGCGCCGGTGCGCTGCTGGTGCACGAGGTCGAGCACCTGCCAGGAAAACGCAGAAAATGTGGTGAATCCGCCAAGTACCCCGATGACCACGAACTGGTTGCCCGGGGTGTCCTTGCCCAGGAGCGGCATGCAGGCGCCGATCGCCGCGCTGCCGCAGACATTGATCGCGAGCGTCGCCCAGGGGAAGGCCGACGCACAGCACGCCGCCACCGCCACGGTCAGCAGGTAGCGCGCAACCCCGCCGACGGCGCTGCCGAGGGCGACCAGCAGGCTGGCCTGGAGCAGCGCCGGCATGTCAGCCCTGGATGCCGGCGGCACTTCCCGCCGTTCCGGCGGAAGAGGCAGCGATGTCGGCGAGCAGGTCGCGGTAGCTGCGGTAAGTCGCCAGGCGCGCACGCGCCGCCGCCGCGCGCTCGGCCGGCGCCAGCCCGGTGGTCTCGCAGAGGAAGATCAGGTAGGCAGCGACGTTGCGGGCGTAGTTCAGTCGGCCCTGATCGCTGATCGCGTAGAACCGCGCGCGCTGGGCGTAGCCGGCCGGGGTGTGGTCGCCGAGCGCCGCCTTGTCGGCTTTGGCGCCGGCGGCGAGCACGAACAGGAAATTGTACTCGAACCAGAACATGTGCTCGGGGTTGGGTTTCAACGCATCAAGCGCGGCGCGGGTGGTGGCGGCATCCGCGAAGACGGCGGTGGAGCGTTTTTCGAGCGTCAGGGCATGCTCGATGAACTGGCGCGCCATGGTGCGTTCAGTCTCGTTCGGGCCGAAGGCGCTGTTGACCGCGAGGTCCTTGGTGAAGCGGTACCAGTCCTGCCACAAGTCCTGGTCGGCGGCATCGGTCGAGGCGGCCAGGGCGCGGCCCATCTCGTAGGTGTAACGGCCGCTGGTCTTGATTTCCAGCCGGCTGCCGGTGATGCGGCCGCACAGGCGGTAGTTCTCTTCCGATTTGCCGGAGCCGGAATGGAAGCCGATCGACACGCCGAAGCGGCGGCAGACCTCCCAGGCGGCACTGATGCGCCGTTCCAGCTCTGCGCCATCAGCGAAGGGGAAGTTCTTTTGGAATCCAAAGGCGGGCGCGACGAAGTGGATCTCCATGCCCAGCGCCTGGCAGAGCGCGAGCATGGTGGCGAGCGTCGCCGGGGTGGTGAGTCCAGGCAGTTCGTCGATCGACAACTCGCGGAAATACGCGCGGCCGATCGCGGTGGTGAACACCTTCGAACGCGCCATCGCGTACTTCTGGTCCCGCCGCTGCATCTTGCGCACCGCTGGCCAGACCAGGGCGAGCAGCTTGAAGTACGCTGCGTCGTCGAGGCTGATCCCGGCCGCGATCACCGCTTGGCGCACGCGCTGGATCAGGTCTTCGCCGACCTCCTTGCGGCACCAGTCGCGGCTGGCGGCGTCGGTTTCGGGCGCCTTGGTGATTGCCAGTTCCGGCGACAGGTCGAAGGTGATGTAGCTCGCCAGGACGCAGCCTTCGGCGAGACGATCCTCGCGGGCGTCGAACTTGCCGCCGACCGGTTGATGGTCGGCGTTGAAGCCCCAGGCGATGCGCCGGCGGTGAAAGCCGGTGATCAGCTTCGACAGCACCGCGCCGTGGCTCATGCCCTCGACGCTCTGGCCCTGGTGGCCTTCCGGCACGTTGCCGCCGATGAACGGGAAGGGCACGCTGTCGAGCTGGCCCGCGAGCATCGCGTCGACATCGAACACCAGCTCACGCGGGATCGAGTTCTGATTCGCGGTCAGCGCCACGCCCAACTGCGCCATCGCCCACTCGACCGCCGGCCAGTGCAGGGTGGTGAAGCGGGCTCCGACGCCGATCGAACTGTGCGCCAGCGAGCCGCGCGCACTGGGGAAGATCGTCGATTCGGGATCGTGTTCGAGCACCAGGTTCTTGAGTGCCAATAGGTTCGCCCACGAGGCCGGATAGGCAAAACTGCCGTCGCTGAGCGTGATGCCCTCCGCCAATAGACCCACCGCCGCGCCCGCGCCGCGCACGATCCAGGCGCAGTCGCCGTTGACGTCGCTCGCCAGTTCGACCGTGCCCGCCGCGATCGCGAACCGACTGTTGCCGTGCCGGGTGATCCCGGTTCCGCTCGCCAAGCGCTGGCTGAGCGCCGGCCAATCCAGGCAGAAGTCCTGGCTGATGCAGGGGTTGGCGGCGATGCTCAGGCGATGTTTACGGAGAAAGTCGTTGATGGCGGACATGGTGACCCTTGGGTGGTTTGACGGGAAGGCGGGATTCTGGACCACGGGCCAGTCGGGCAAGTCACGCCACGCGCGGAATCGCGGGGCGCCTCAAAAGTCGGCCTTCCTGGGAGCGCCGGCGTCTCGCCGGCCGGAAAAGCAGCATCCGAAGGATGCACTGGGGATTGGCCATTTGCGTCGTCAAACTACAAAAACCAGAAAAAACGCTTGCGTCTGGGACCGCCGGTTTGCAACCGGCCGCTGACCGCGAGGCGAGCCGGCCAAGGCCGGAAAGATAGTGAATTGCTGGATAATTTTGGTCGGCCTTGGCCGGCTCGCCTGATCACCCCGTACGAATGGCCAATCCCCAGAGCATCCGAAGGATGCAACCAACCGACTTTTGCGGTGGCCTGCGGAATCGCCATGGAACGCCACTGGCACCCTTCTTGCGTGACCTGTCCAGCAAGGGGTCTGCCATGCCAGTATCTTCCGTGAACCCGCTGTCTTCCCCGTCGTCGTCGAGCGGCACGCTCGCCAGCCAGGCGGGATTCCGCAATGCCGACTTCCTAAAAATCATGCTGGGCGAAATCGTCAATCAGGATCCGCTTGAGCCGCAGGAGACCAGCAAGCTGGTCGACAACATGCGGAAGATCCAGGAGCTGGAGAACTCGACCTACACCAACTTCCGCAACGACATCCGGTGGGCCCAGGATCTCATGGGCAAGCCGATCAACGTGCAGCAGTTCTCCGGAACCGACGCCCAGGCCAAGGCGCTCTCTGACAAAGGCGTGATCCTGGATCGCGGCTATGCGACGGTGAACGGCAAGGTCGATTCCTTCAAAGTCATCGACAATCAGGTCTACGTCACCGTTGGAGGCAAGGATTACCCCATCAACAGCGTGAAGCAGATCCGACCGGAGACCGCGAATCCCGACCACCTTGCCGAGATGGCCGCGATCCTGCTCGGAACCACGGTAAATTACACCAAGTCCGACAAGACCACCGGTAACGGGGTGGTGAAGCAGGTGTCGATGGACAGCACCGGCGCGATCCAGTTGAAGGTCGGGGACCAGACGGTGCCGTACACCAGCGTGACGAGCATCGGGATCGCGGGATCTTGAATGCTTGAATGCTTGAATGCTTGAATGCTTGAATGCTTGAATGCTTGAATGCTTGAATGCTTGAATGCTTGAATGCTTGAATGCTTGAATGCTTGAATGCTTGAATGCTTGAAT
>CAMCMZ010000062.1 GCA_945876185.1 Candidatus Kuenenia stuttgartensis
CTGACTTCCATCGCCCGCTGGCTCCTTGCCTCGCCGTCCCTTCCTGCCGTAACGCCCTTGGAAAAATCGCAAGAGTGCCCCAGATGCAAGGCGGGAGGAAGGAGTGTGGCAGCGCCACATGACTGACGACCAACGCAGCAGGTGGGGCGCTATTGCGATTTTTAGGATCATAGCTGCGCAGGTGGCCGTAGTGCTGATGGAGCATGCGGGTGTCGGCATGCCCGAGCCATTTCGCCACCTTGAAGTCGGACACCCCGGCGATGAGCAGGTCGCCCTCTGGCTTGCGGAATTCACGCAGGATGGGCAAGCGTCGGGAAGAGTTCGGCGCCATGGTGCGCGGCAAACCCCCTCCAATCGCGCTGGCCGTGGGGCTATTCCTGCAACCTCCCATCCAACCCGTAGAGAAAGCGAGCGTACAGGCGCACCCTGGCCCTGCGGCCCCCGACGCCGACACCATCCGAACCACTGGGACTGACCACGTCATGAAGCTCCTGCACACCAGCGACTGGCACCTCGGCGCCACCTTCCACGACCGCGCTCGCGATGCCGACGAGGAGCACGCCCTCGACCAGATCATCGCCGTGGCCAGGGATCGTGCGGTCGATGCGGTGGTGATCTCCGGCGACATCTTCGACACCGCGAATCCCGGAGCGGCCGAGCAGCGGCGTTGGTACCAGACCCTGCAGCGGCTCGTCGACGAGGCCGGCGTCGGCACCGTGGTGGCCATCGCCGGCAACCACGACAGCGGCCTGCGCCTGGAAGGCCCGCGCGAACTCCTGGCGAGCCGGCGGGTCCAGGTGCGTGGCCTGCTGACCCGCGAGGCTGACGCCTTCGGCTGCGTCGTGCCGATGCAGGACCGCAGTGGGCAGCAGCGCGCCTGGTGCGCCTTGGTGCCGTACCTGCGCGAGGGTGATCTTCTGCGCGCCGGCGACGATGTCGGCGAGGACCGGCCGCAGCGGCTCGCGCGAGCCCTGCATCGGCGTTGGGCTGAAGTGCGTGCAGCCGTGCCGGTTGGCCTGCCCTGGATCGCGGTCGGTCACGCCTTCGCCACCGGGGGCCGCCTTGGCGGGGCGGAATCGCCGGTGCTGGTCGAGGTCGGCAACCTGGGGAAGGCCGACATCGCGTCCCTGGCTGCTGGGAGTAGTTACGCGGCGTTCGGCCATTTACACCAACCCCAGACGATCGCCGGGCAGGCACACTGGCGCTACAGCGGGGCCCTGCTGCCGACCGGATTCGACGAGGCCGGGCTGGAACGGTCGATCGTACTCGCCGAGATCCCGGATGATGGTTCGCCCGCCGTCACCGAACTCGTGCCGCTGATCCCGTATCGCAAGTATCAACGCGTGGTCGGAACCCTGGACGTGGTCCAGACGACGCTGCGGTCGCTGCCGGAACCTGCTCCAGGCGCCCCGACGCCCTGGCTGCAGGCCATCGTCCACCTCGACACGCCGGTTCCGGGCCTGACCCGGCTGCTGGGCGAGGCCGCCGGCGCCCGGGACTGGAGCTGCGTTGCGACCCACCTCCAACGTGGCGGAACCGCCGCTGGCACCCCTGGTTCCGGTGCCGGCACGTTGCCGCCCGAACTCGACGCCCTCGCACCTGCCGAGGTCTTCCGCCTGCTCCACCAACATCTCTACCACGCCGATCCTCCACCCGCCTTGGCCGGGTCGTTCGACGATCTGCTGGTCACCGTCCAGGCGCAGAAGGACTGACATGCGCATCGACCGCATCCGCGTGCGCCAACCTGCAGGACGTGCAACCAAGTCGATTCCCATGCCGTCAGGCAAATATAGTCTGTGCGTATGACTGAGATCATCGAACCACAACTCGCCACGGAGTGGGCGGTTTGGGAGCGTGAACGCGCCCGCCTGCTCGCAGCGCATGAGGGTCAGTGGGCCTTGATCATCGGCGATTCCATTGCCGGCATCTTCCCATCGGAGTCGGCCTGCTTGGAGGCTGGCGAGCGTCAATGCGTGGACGCCCCGTTCCTGCCCAAACTCATCGTGGCTGGAGATGAGATCCTCGACCTCGGATTCATCGGCCTGTTTCGGTGAGCGCGGCGTCGATCGTCATCGACTGCCCTGACTTCAGCCGCCTTGGCCCCATCGTGCCGATCCGTGTCCGCTCCGCCGGTACGACGCATGACCTGCGCGGGCTGATCGACACCGGGGCAGCACGGACGGTGCTCGGAGAAACCGTGGCCGGGCCCCTGCGCCTGGCCCACGTCGGCACGGGCAGATTGACCACTGCTGGGGGCGACGTGCATGGCTGGATCGGACTCGCCGCTCTCGGGATTGGTGCCCTGCCACCCCATGTCATCCGGGTGGCCGTGATCCATGCGGTGCCTTGGGCCGGATTCGACGTGCTGGTTGGCCGAGACATCCTGAGCCGAATCCGCGTCGTCTTCGATGGTCCAGAGCAACGATTGGTGATCACTGGCTAAAATCGTCAGCGTCCAGGCGCAGAAAGTCTGACATGCGCATCGACCGCATCCGCATCACCTCGCTCGCCAGCCTCCATGGCGTCCAACCCGTCGTGGACTTCGCCGGGCCGATCCTGGGTCAGGCCGGCCTGGTCGCGATCACCGGGCCAACGGGGTCAGGTAAGAGCACGCTCCTGGATGGGCTCAGCCTGGCCATCTTCGGCTGCACTCCGCGACTGGGGAAAGAGACCGCTCACCTGCTGTCGCGTGACGCGACCGAAGGTGGCGCCGAGGCCGCATTCACGCTCGACGACGGCACCCAGTGGATCGCCTCCTGGCATGCCCATCGTAGCCGCAAGCAACTCGACGGCGCCGTCCAGGCCCCGACGCACCAAATCGCCCGCGCCGCCGACGGTGCCATCGCCGCTTCCGGTCCACGGGAAGTGAAGCTCTGGGTCGAGAAGCACCTGCGACTGACCTTCGACCAGTTCCGTGGCGTCATGCTGCTGGCCCAGTTCGACTTCTCCCGCTTCCTGGTCGCCGACGATCGGGACCGCTCGCTGCTGTTGGAAAAGCTCACCGGTACCGATCTCTACGCCAAGCTGTCAGCCGCGGCTTTCGAGCAGAGCAAACTGGCTCAGGAGCGGGTGCAGGAGCACCAGTTGGTCCTGGCCGAACTGAAACCGTTGTCCGCCGAGGAGCGCACCGCCGTCGAGGCGGCGATCGCCACCGGCATCGTCACGGCCGACGCCGCTGAGGCCGCCTGGTCCGCCGCCCAGGCCGTCGTCGCCTGGTGGACG
Organism: Candidatus Kuenenia stuttgartensis; assembly: GCA_945876185.1. Taxonomy (GTDB): domain Bacteria; phylum Planctomycetota; class UBA11346; order UBA11346; family UBA11346; genus BJHQ01. The sequence continues at coordinate 3,223 of CAMCMZ010000062.1, forward strand.
GAGCGACGTCGTCTGCAGGACGAACAGGTGCAGCGGCAGCGGGCTGCCAGCGATGCGGCCCACCTCTGGCAGGAGGCGGAACCCCAGCGCCAACGCCTGATTACCGCAGAGTCGTCCTTGCAGCTCCAGACGGAATTGGCGCATCTCGATGCCGCCCGCACGCAGACCAGCAAGGCGCATGAGCATCTGGCCGTCAGCACCGAGGCGCAGAAACGTGCTGTGGCCGAACGTGATCGACGCGAGCAGGAACTGACGCAAGCCACAGCCCGGTTGACCGCCGCGACGCGTGCAGCAGAGACCGCCGCTGCCACCGTCGCCAAGCTCGCCCAACTCCCGGATGCGGCGCTGCAACCCGCCCGCGAGGCGTTGGTGCAGGAGCGGGAACGCACGCGCCAGCTCGTTGAACTGAGGCAGCAGTCCGAGCGCAAACAGACTGCCGCGAGCACTGCGGTGGCTGTCGTAGCCAAGGCTCTCGGTGCCCAACAGGTCGCCACCGGTCAGCACGCCGCTGCCACCACCGTTCTCGCCCAGGCCGAGGCCGCCCGGGCAACGGTCCTCGCTGGTGGGGACTCCGCAGCCCTGGGTGGACAGGCCGCCCTGGTCAACGAAGCCGGAGCGATCGCCCAGGCCTTGACCCAGCTCGATGTTGCCGGTGCCGTGGCAACCCAGGCCCAGGGCACGACCAGGCTTACCCAGGCCGACGCGCACGCGGCCGAGACGGACAAGGCCGTCGCGCTCGCCGTCAGCCAGGTCGAACTGGCCGAAAACCAGAAGCAGCGCGCCGAAAGCCTGGCCGGTATCGCCGACTTCGTCCATCTTTTGGAAGCTGGCAAACCCTGCCCGCTCTGCGGTGCCGCCGAGCATCCGCATCCGGCGGTGGCAGGCAGCACGCTTATCGCCGAAGCGACCACCCAGCTCGCTCAGGCCACGAAGCAACGCAAGGCGGCAGAGGCGGCGGCGAAGCTGGCAGCGACTGCGGTGAACACAGCCCGGGGCGACCTCGCCAAGCTGACGGCGACGGTGGAACGGGTGACGACGGAGCAGCAGCAACGCCGGCAACGCTGGGGCGAATTGGTCACCCTCGTGCCCGGTCTGCCGACCGAACCGGATCCTGCTGCGACGGTGGCCCTGGCCTCCAGCTTGGCCGCCAGGCTGTCAGCCGTGCGGGGAGCCGAATCCGCGTTCACGACCGCCCAGGAAGGACTGCGCCGCGTCGATCAGATCCGGGCCGAGAGCGCCCGCCTGGCGGCCATCGCCCAGACGAACCAGCAGCAGGAGGAAGCGGCGCTGAACGAAGCCCGTGCCGGAGTGGCGAGCACTGAGACGGCGTTGACCGCAGCCCAGTCCACCGTGACGACGACCGTGGCCGGTCTCGCCGCGGCATTGGATGAACCAACCCCAGCGGCTGCTCCCGCCTGGTTGGATGGGCTTCCCGCCCGGATCAGCGCCGCGCGCGCCCTCGCCGATCAGGCGCGTCACCTGCGCGAGGTCGACGATGACCTTGGGGCCCAGGCCCGCCGAACCTTGCCTGCTGGCAGCATTCCGGACCTGGCACCGACCCAAGTCGCCGATCCCCAGGTTCCGATCAAAGCCCTCCGCACCGCCATCGAGGCCCACCGCACCGCGCAGCAGATCGTCGACCAGACCAGATTAGCCGCCCAGAACGCACAGAAGGCCGTCGAAGAGGCCCAGGCTGCGGTGACGCAGCATTTCGCCACGCTGACCGAACGCTTGGCCGCAACCACCTTTCCTGACGAAGCCGCCCTGCGGGCAGCCCTTCTACCGGAACGCGACCTGGTGGCCCTGCGTCAGCGCATCCAGGCACTCCAGCTGGCAGCGACCGCGACCCAGGACGAGGCCAAACGCGCGGTCCAGGCCTTGGCGCAGCAGATCGTGCCAGCGGGCATCGATCCTGCCGATCCCTCCGGAGCAGCGACAGCCGAGGCGACCCTCGCCACGGCCCAGGCGCACCGCGACACCGTCCGCGACCAGCTCCAGCGCGACCGGCAGACCCTCACTGACGACGACCAGCGCAGCCTCCAACGCGCCCGCATCGAAGTCGAGGCCGGTCCGTTGCTCGCCGCTGCACAGCAGGCGGCCACCCTGAGCGAACTCATCGGTAGCCGCGATGGCGCCCGCTTCCGTCGTTTCGCCCAAGCCCTGACGCTCGATCAACTCGTCGTCCTGGCCAATCACCGACTCACCGCACTGGCCCCACGCTACCAGATGCTGCGGACCCCCGCCGTGGTCGGTCAGGATCCCTCGCTCGGTCTCGAGATCATCGACTTGGAGCAGGCCGAAGCGCAGCGTCCTGTGGCGACGCTGTCCGGTGGCGAGACCTTCCTGGTCAGCCTGGCCTTGGCCCTCGCTCTGGCGGACCTCAAGCGCGGAGGTCTGCGCCTGGGCACCTTGTTCATCGACGAGGGATTCGGCAGTCTGGACCCCACCACGCTGGAACGCTGCCTCGCCATCCTCGAACGTCTGCAGCAGGAGCAGGGCACCCAGATCGTGGTGATCAGCCACGTCGGCGCCCTGCACGAACGTCTTGCCCACCGCATCGAGGTACGCCCCCAGGGCAACGGCCGCAGTCGCCTGCGCATCAGCGGGCCGGAAGGGGTCGAGGAGGGGTCGTCTCAGCCGGCTCCGGCAGATCCATCCGCCCTCGCTGCCCTGCAGATCGTCGATCCAGAGGTGCTGGTCGCGGCACTCCCCGTCGATGGGACCCCCGTCAGCAGCCGAAGCCTGCGCAAGGATCTCGGCTGGGATGAGGATGTCTTCAAGTCTGCCGTTGCCGGACTGATCCGGGCCGGGCGGGTCGAACAGCCGGCGGGGAGCAAATCGCTGCGGCGGCGGGGTGAGCGGTGAGATGCTAACGCGCTCCACGGTTTGATTCTCCGCCAACCCATGCACCCGTTTTCACCGGATTCACTCCTTATCGGCAACGGCCGCATCGCACGCCTGCTGACCGAGATCCTGGTCGAACAAAGTCGTCTCGGTGCCGATGGCCGGTGGTGCGTCAGACGCAGCTTCGCCCGCTCGCTTGATCGCTGCCGCAGCCTTATGGTCGATGCGGTCCGAATGAGGATTGACGCCACGGACAGGTGCGACCCAAGGACTCATCGCGCCGCAAACGCAGGTGAAATCCAGTCCTTGCCGTTGTCGACCGTTGAACGCTCTGGCGCTGCTGCCCCCAGCAACGCAGGCAATGGCGCGGGGTGGCCGATCTTGATCCGGACTTGCCGGGTTGGGCCGCGACCTTATCGCAGCCATGATCACCCGGAGCGAAAGGCACCCTATGCGCGTCGTCATCGTTCTCGCCATCATCCTCGGCCTGTGTGTGTGGATCGCACGGGCCTATTCCACCTCCAATCCGGTCGGGAAGGCAACTGGCGGCGGGGGAGCAGCGGGGGACCACGTCTGGCATTCCTCATGGGAAACCGCCGCCGCCAAGGCGACCGCCAGCAAGCGGCCAATCCTGGCTGATTTCACCGGATCGGACTGGTGCGGTTGGTGCATCAAGCTGAAGGAGGAGGTCTTCGACACGCCCGAATTCGAGAGCTGGGCCGCCCGCTCGGTGGTGCTGCTGGAGATCGACTTCCCCAAAAGCAAAAGCCAGTCGCAAGAGGACAAGATCGCGAACACCCAGCTCGTCCAGAAATACGACGTGAAAGGCTTCCCGACCATCCTCATGCTCAATCCCGACGGCACCGTCATCGGCAAACTCGGCTACCGGCCGGGCGGAGCGAAGACCTGGATCCAGGCCGCCGAGGAGATCATTGCCAAGGGCGGTTGAGTTCCGCCAGCGCTGGGTCTTGCACAACGAGAGGGCATCCCGCTGAAACCAGCGATACACCGGCGCAGGCACCCCAGGATCGCTGGCAGGGGTGCAGGCCTTTCTCGCCCCCGACCGGCGCTAGCTTCACGCCTCACCACGGAGCACCCATGGCCTTTCCGCGCCTGTTCGCTGTCTTCACCGCATGCGCGGCCCTGATCGCGGTCGTTTGCCTTGGTTTGCGGCGGCAAGCCGGCACCGGGGTCATCACCGCCTTCGCCGCCCTGACCATGGCCGCCCCGACCGCGGCGGCCATGTCGGTCACCGATGTGACGCTCTGGTCGCCGATCACCCGGCAGCCGTTTCCGGTCCAGGTGCCCTCGCAGGACCAGGTGGAAGGGTCCAGCCTGGCGGATCTTGGCGCCGACGTCGACGGTTGCCGCCATACGACGCTGCAAAGCGAATACGACCTCCTGGTTATCACCGACCCGTATTCGTATTTCACCGCGCTGGCGAGCGAATGGCATCCACGCACCGGGCAGTTCCTCTATCCGCTGACCCCGGCCGCGAAGGCGGCGGTCGCGCGCGAACTGGAAGGCAACCGGGTGATGGAATTGCAGAACGCCTACAAGATGGCGCAGATGCAGGCGCGGGCGCAGGGCAGGGCCGAACCTGAGCACCGCAGCTTCCTCATCCCGCAGGACGCTGTTGCGATCGATACCAAGTACCAGCTCGCCCTGCGTTGCTATGGCTACCGCCAGGCCCGTTGGGGCTTCATGGGCAAGGTGGCGCTGACCGGGGCCTGGGCGATCCGGGTGCGACTCAATGTGCCGCTGCGCCATGCGGCGCTCGACGGCGGCTACCAAGAGGTCGAGGACAAGGTCAAGCGCCAGATCAAGCCGAGCGAGAAGTTCAACGCTCAGCGCTCGCTCGCGGTGATGCGCGACGTTTTCGCCGATTCGTCGCTCACCAACGAAGGTCACATGGTTGCGGGCATGGTCTACTTCGGCCTCGCCCTGCGCGAAGGCGACCTCAAGGAATGCACCGGCATCCTGGAGGCGCTGCGCAAGCGCTTCGAGGCGGTGCTGGACGAGAAGGACAAGCCCAACGTCCCGATCTTCCGTGGCTTCATCAATGACCGCCGGCGCATGGGCCTGAAGTACAACGAATTCCTGGAATCTGCCGCGACCAACCTGACCCAGGGGATCGCCAACGAGGAGTTCAACCGCACGCAATTGCCGTCGACCCTGCTCGCCATCGCCGAATGCCACCGGCGCCGGGGTAATTCAGCGCAGGCGATGGACTGGTACCTCGCGCTCGGGAAGATTCCTGAAACCCAGCCAAAGATGCGCGCGGACATCCGTAAAGAAGGCAAGGCGCCCAGCCCGGATGCACCCTTCCACGTCCAACTCGGCTGGATCGCCGATGAGCAGTACGCGAAGCTGACCAAGGCCGGGGTGGTGCACTCCGGCACGATCTCCGGTCCGGACGCGGTGCTGTTGGGGCGGGTCGTCAGCGAGAACCTCGGCAGTTCCGACTACGTCAGCCCGGAATGGGTTCCGGTCAGCAATGGCACCCAGGCCGACTGCCAGTTGATGCTGGAACGCATCGGCAAGGCGGTCGTCACCTTCGCGTACCAGAACCAGATCTGGCCAAGGACCCTGGGCGAGATGTGGGACCGCGGCACCATCGACCGGCTGGCGGTGAACCGCTTCCGCAACCCCGTCGATGGCAGGCCGTTCCTGTATCAGGAGATCCGTACCGACCTCAAGGCGACCCCGCTCAAGACCGTCGTGGTGGCGACCTCCGAACCGGTGAGCACCAACCTCGGCAAGCGCTACGGCAGTTACCTGCTCGACAACAGCCTGGCCTGGACCCAGCAAAAGCCGACTCCGGGCAAACCGGTGCCCGGCGAATGAGCGTACCCCGCCTCGCCGGCATGATCGGCCAGCCGGGCGCGGTGCGCCTGCTCGCGCGCCTTATCGATCGCCAGCGTCTGCCGCACGCGATGATCCTGGAGGGGCCGCCCGGTTGCGGCCGGCGTACCCTGGCCATGGCCCTCGCCCAGGCCCTGCTCTGCCATTCCCGGGTCACGTCCCGGGTCACGCCAGACGGGGCGCGCCAGTCCGGAAATGAGCCGCTACTGGCCGGCGATGCCTGCGGCGCCTGCGTCTCGTGCCGCATGATGCAGGCCGACAACCACCCCGATCTGGTCGCGGTGCCCAACGATGGCGACGTCATTCCACCGGAATGGCAGGGCCTGGTGTCGGGCGAGGAACACGACATCTCGCGCGGCATCCCGATCGACTGGATGCGCCACCTCGCCGATCGCGCCATGCAGACGCCGATGTCGGGGAACGTGCGCGTGGCGATCGTGCCGGCGGTCGAACGCCTGGCGGCCTCGGCGGGCGCGGCCAATGCGCTGCTGAAAGTGCTGGAGGAACCGCCAGCCGGGGCGTACTTCATACTGACCGCGGCGCACGCGGGAACGGTGCTGCCGACCATCCGTTCGCGGGCCCAGGTCTATCGGCTGCAACCGCTGTCGCGCGAACAGGTCGCCGAGGTGCTCAAACGCGGCGGCATCGCGCCGGCTGAGGCCCAGACCCTCGCCGCGCAGTCGTCGGGCGGGCATCGCGGTCTGTGGATCGCCAGCGATCCGCCGCCGATCGAAGCCTTGCTGGCCCTGGTTCAGGACGGTTTCAGCAGCGATCGCGTGGCGCAGGTGGTCGAATCCCTGCCGACCCGGCTCGATCCGGGCGCGGCTGACAGCGGCCGGACGTTGCCGGGTGAACAGCGGCGCATCTTGCGCCAGTGGCTGGTGGCGCTGTGCAACCACCTGCGTCCCGGCCTCGCGGGGCCGGATGGCCTGCGTCATCAGCAGCAGATCGCCCGCATCCTGTCGCTGCGCAGCCTGGTCGATCGCAACCTGCCGGTGCGTTTGGTGGTAGAGGCGATCGGCCTGGGCCATTCCGCTTGAAGCCTGCTTGAAACCCGATTGAAGCAGGCGCAACGCCCGGCTGGAAAGCGTCTCGCCCCTCATACAGGGCGTTGCGCTGGGCCTGCGCCGTGGTTACAAACGCGACTCCGGAGAATCCATGGCGCGCGACGCCCTTCTCGACATGTACCTCAAGGATATTTCGATCTTCCCGGTGCTCACCCGGGAATCGGAAATCACCATCTCCCGCAAAGTACGCACCGGCGACCTCGCCGCGCGCCAGGAGATGATCCGGTGCAACCTGCGCCTGGTGGTCAGCGTGGCGCGTCAGTATGACGGCCAGGGCCTGTCGATCCTCGACATCATCGAAGAGGGCAACATCGGCCTGATGCGCGCGGTTGAGCGCTTCGACCCCGACATGGAATGTCGATTCTCGACCTACGCCGTCCATTGGATCAAGCAGTCGATCCGCCGCGCCCTGCTCGAAAAGGTGAAGAACATCAGGGTTCCCGCCTACATGGCGGAACTGGTCTCGCGCTGGAAGAAGTTCGCGCGCGACAACCCGCATGTCACCGACGTGGCCGAAATCGTAAAGGTGCTGCGGCTGCCGAAAGAGAACATCAAGCTCATCCAGCGCATCATGCGCACCTCGCTGATCAACGGCGCCAATCTCGACACCGAGATGGTCGGCGATCTGAGTTCGTTCTTCGAGGACACCCACGCCACCGCCGACCCCGAAGGCCGGCTGACCAACCGCGAGGACGTCGAACTCATCCAGAGCCGCCTGAACCTGCTCACCAAGCGCGAAGCCGAGGTGCTGCGCTACCGCTACGGCATCGACGACTATCCGATCATGACGCTCGAAGAGATCGGCAAGGTCTTCAGCCTCACCCGCGAACGCGTGCGCCAGATCGAAGCCAAGGCGCTGAAGAAGCTGCGCGATCTTATTCCTTCAGAAACCGTGCTGTAATTCTGGTCAGCCGCGATCCGAACGCGGATCGAGCGCATCGCGCAGGCCGTCTCCGAACACAGTCAGGCCGAGCAGCATCGCGACCATCGCCCCGCCCGGCACGGCGAGCAGCCACCAGCGGGCGGTGCTGAGATTCGCTTGGCCGTATTCGACCAGCGCGCCCCAGGATCCCAGATCGCCGTCCGCCACGCCAAGGCCGATGAAAGCCAGGAAACTCTCCTCCATGATGACCATGGGCACGGTGAGCGCTGCGAACACCACCACCGGGCCGAGGCAGTTGGGCACCAAGTGGCGCAGGACGATGCGCGCCGGGCCGAGCCCGGCAGTGCGCGCGGCCAGCACGAATTCGCGCGCCGCCAGCGACACCACCTGGGCGCGCACGATCCGCGCCATGGTCAGCCACTGCACCGCACCAAGCGCGACGAAGAGCAGTAGCCAGCTCGCGCCGAACAGCGACATGAGCAGGATGACCAGGAACATGAAGGGTACCGCGTAGAGCACGTCCACCGCGCCCATCATCACCCGATCGAGCGCGCCGCCGACGTAGCCGGCGATGGCGCCGAAGGCGATGCCGATGAGCACCGAGACCAGGGTCGCGACGAGACCCACCGCGAGGCTGATCCGGCCGCCGAACAGGGTGCGCGCCCAGACATCACGGCCGAGCAGATCTGAACCAAGCAGATGCTGCCGGCGCAGTTCCCGTTCTTGGCCCGGTGCGCCGACGCGGATCGCGGTGATGGCTTCGCCGGTGAACGCGGCTTCAGCGACCGTGGTTTCTGATGCACCGACGCGGCGGACGAGCGCCGTCACCACGCCATTCCTGAGCTCCGCCGTCCAGGTTGCGACCGTCACGTCCGGCACCTGGCGCAGGATGAGCACGCGCTCGCCCGGGGCGAACCAGCCCGCTGGCGGCGGTGGGCCGGCGCTGAGCGTCTGGCGCGGCAGGGCGCGGCCCACTCCGCCCCCGGGCACGATCTCATGCGCGGTGAAGCCCGGTCGGGCGCAGTCGAGGCGATCGACCGCCATCCCACCCGGACCCCGGATCGACAACACGCCGCCGCGCAGCAGCAGCCGGTAGTCGCCCGGATCCGCCGGGGCGGATTCGCGCACCGTCAGCACCACCCGGTTGGCGCCCAGCGCCGCTGGCGCCAGTTCCGCCGGTTTCCCCACGCCTAGGCGGTTCTCGTCCAGGACATCGGGATGCGACGCGCCGGGCGGCAGCGCGCCCAGCCACGGCGCCTGGCGCGACGGATCGCCAGCCAACCACGGCGCGGCAAGGCAGGCGAGCGCGATCAGCGCGACCAGCAACCCACCGGCGAGCGCGAACGGCCGGCGGCGCAGCCGGTTCCAGGTGGCGCGCGCCGGACTCATAGGGATTTTCCGTCGCGCACGCGCGGATCGACCATGACAACCGCAAGGTCGGCGAGCAGGTTGCCAAGGATGATGATCGCGCCGTAGACCACCACGGTGCCCAACACCAGTGGGTAGTCGCGGGTGAAAGCGCTCTCGACGAACTCCTGGCCGAGGCCGGGGATCTGGAAGACCTTCTCGACCACCAACGAACCCGTCAGCAATCCAGCGCTGGCGGGGCCGAGGAACGCGATCACCGGCACGAGTCCGAGCGGCAAGGCGTGGCGCACCACCACCGCCGCCGGCGCCACGCCCTTGGCGGTCGCGGTGCGGACGTGGTCGAGGTGCAGGGTGTCGAGCAGCCCCGCCCGGGTGAGGCGGGCGACCCGCGCCGCGAACGGGATGGCCAGTGTCGTCGCCGGCAGGACCAGATGCGACACGCCGAAGAATCCCGCCCATTGCCCGACCGGCAGCCAGCCAAGCCACAGCCCGAACGTCCACGCCAGGGCGGGGCCGATGACGAACACGGGGATGCTCACGCCGATGATCGCGACCACCGCCAGGCCGTGGTCGAGCGCCCGCCCGGCTCGCACCGCGCCAAGAATGCCCAGACTCAATCCCGCGCCGAGGGCCAGCACGAGCGCGATCGCCCCGAGCCAAAGCGAGGTCGGCAGCCGGTCAGCGATGATCAGCCCGACCGACTGCCCGCGGTTGCGCAGCGACGGCCCGAAGTCGCCGCAAACCAGATTGCCGACGTAGACCGCGAACTGCTCCGGCAAGGGCCGGTCGAGCCGGTATTGTTTTCGCAGCGCCGCCACCGCCTGCGGGTCGGCAGCGCGCTCACCCACGAACGGATCGCCCGGCGCGGCATGGATGAGCACGAAGGTCACCGCGACCAGCACCAGCAGCACCAGCGGCGCGGTAGCCAGCCGGCGCAGGACGGCGTTCAGCATGACAAGACCGATGAAGTGGGATGGCCACAGAGATGGGAGGGTTGGCCACAGAGAGCACAGGGGACACAAAGGCCCATCCTTTTTGTGCTCTTTGTGTTCATCAATTGCTGTCGCCTCGCGCTCATGGCGCCAACCCCGGCCTGATTACGGATCTCCATCCAATCACGCATAGGGCCCATCCTTTTTGTGCCCTTTGTGTTCTTTGTGGCCATCCCCTTCTGTCGATTCGCGCTCATGGGGCCAACCAAAAATACTGGAAGGGATGCAGGTCGCGCGCGTTGGGATACCAGCCGCGCAGGCGTTCGCTGATCAGGCCCTTGCTGACGTAGGTGTAGACCGGGATCACCGGGCAGCCGTCCTGCACCAGGATGCGCTCCAACCGGGTCAGCAAGGTGCGGCGACGCAGGGGATCAGTCTCGGCCTGGCTCTGGTCGAGCAGCTGGTCATAGGCCGGGTCGCTCCAGCCGGTGCGGTTGTTGCCGTCGTCGGTGCGGAAGATGTCGAGAAATGTATTGGGGTCGTTGTAGTCGCCGATCCAGGACGAGCGCGCCATGGTGTAGTCGAGCCGGCTCAGCGCGCCGAGGTACGATTTGAATTCCATGTTGCGAGTGCGCACGTCGGCGCCCAGCACGCGCCGCCACTGCGCCGCGGCGGCCTCGGCGATCGCCTTGTGGTTGGCGCTGGTGTTGTAGAGCAGATCGATGCGTGGCAGCGGTCGTTGCGGACCATAGCCGGCCTCGGTCAGCAAGCGGCGCGCCGCCGCCGGATCGTAGGCCAGGCCCGGTGCCGCATCGTGTCCCGGCATCGGCGGGACGAAGCCGGTCGCCGGCAGTTCACCGGCGCGGGTGACGTGGCGCACGATCGCCGCGCGGTCGGTCGCATGGCAGAAGGCCTGGCGCACGCGCACGTCGTCGAACGGCTGCCGCGTGACGTTGAAGCGATAATAGTACGTGCCCAGCATCGGTCCCAGGTAGTAGTCGGGATGGCGCTGCGCTTCATCCGTGCGCCCCACCGGCACCGCCGGTGTCCAGTGGATCGCGCCCTGCTGGTACAGCCGCCAGGCGGTCTCGGGATCGTCGCAGGGCACCCCGGTGAGGCGCTCCAGCCGCACCCGCGCCGCGCCGTGCCAGCGCGGATTACGCTCGAGCACCACCCGGCTGCGCGGTTCCCAGGCGGCAAGGCGGAACGGGCCGTTGCCGATCAGCTTTCCGGCTCGAACCCAGTCCGGCCCATGCTTGGCGACCAGCGCGGTCGGCACCGGCATCAGGGTGGGAAAACTGGTCAATTCCAGAAACCACGGGCACGGCCGGTGCAATCGCACCACCAACGTGGTCGCATCGGGCGCCACCACGCCGACCTGGTCCCAGCTGAGTTTGCCGCGTTGGAAATCCTCGCCGCCACGGATGAGGAAGAGCAGATTCGCGTACTCGCTGCCGGTAGCGGGTTCGAGCACCCGCCGCCACGAGCGCACCAGGTCGTCGGCGGTCAGCGCCGTGCCATCGCTCCACACCAGGCCGGGCCGCAGGTGGAAGGTGTAGGTGCACGCATCAGCGCTGACCTCCCACGCGGCGGCCATCCCAGGGCGCGCCGCCAGCGTCTGCGGGTCCGGCGTGGTCAGACCCTCGAAGAGCGCGCTCACCAGCCGGCTCTCGGCTGCCCCGGTGATCAGCCCCGGATCCAGCGTCTGCGGCTCACCCTCGCAATTGTAGGAGATTTCCTGGGTGACGCGCTTCCAACCGGCGTCAGGCGGAGCCAACTTCGCGGCCCAAGCATCCGGATCCGCCGCCGCGAGGCAGGCCAGCAGCAGCGACAACGCCACGATCCGCATGCCCGGCGAGCGTAGGCCCGACGCCCGCCCCGCCAGCGGTGAAGCGCACGGCCAAGGCGATATGGACATCGCCGCTCCGAAGGCGGGAGGCGCGCGGGGGGAGCGTCGATGTCCACATCGACGTGCTGGGGATTGGCCATTCGGCCCCAATGTCACGGATACGATCATAAAACGCTTGCGTCTGGGACCGCCGGTTTGCAACCGGCCGCTGATCGCGAGGCGAGCCGGCCAAGGCCGGAAAGATGGTGAATCGCTGGATAATTGTGGTCGGCCTTGGCCGGCTCGCCTGATCCCTCCGGACGAATGGCCAATCCCAGCGCGGCCCGCCGGGCCGCCACGGCGATGTGGACATCGCCGCTCCTAAGGCGAAAGGCACGCAGCGGGAGCGTCGATGTCCACCTCGACGAGGTCTCCAGATCCATGCGTCCGTGCCACCGCCCTTCCGTCGATCCCCAACGTCCCACCATGCCGGCATGCCGATCCCGACTGATACCGCTCCGCGTAAGACCGCTCCGCGTGAGACCGCTCCGCGCTCCTGGCTGGAGCGCCACGCCCTGCCGCTGGCGTTCGTTCTCGCCCTGGCTGGCCTGGGACTCGGCGGCTGGTTCGCCATGCGGCACCAAGGTTCCCCGGTCGATGCTGATACCGCCGACGCCGTCGTCCGCGCGGCCGTCGCCGGGCCATTCGTGCCCAATCCCGATCCAGCCCTGAAGGCGGCTTTCACCAAGGAAATATGGGAATTGCAGCAACTGGCCAACGACGATCCCGCGCGCCTGGACCGGGCGTGCGGCCTTGCCCGGCGCGCGCGCGCCCTTGATGCGGCGGCGGTGGCCGACAGCTACGCCGAACTGGTCCGCACCCCGGTCAGCGACGCCGTGCGTCAGGCGTTGAGGCTCGAAGCCGTCGATCTGCTGGTCGGCCAGCATCAGGTGCCGGCCGCATTCAAATTCTTGCACGTCCAGGCCACCGCCGCCGAGACGCTGCACCACCAGCTCAAGCAGGCAATCGAGTTGCGCCGTCATGCGGATGCCCTGACCGCCCTGCGCGGCGCCGAGGCGATCACCGCCGCCGACCGCTGCGACAACCGCAAGCGGCTGGCCGGCGCCCTGCTCGAATCCGGTGATGCCCCAGGTGCGCTCGCCGCCCTGCCATCGCTGGCGGAGTGCACCGCCGCCAACGAAGCCGCTGAATCCACGTGGATCTGGCGCAGCGTCATCCTCATCCACCAGCCCGGCGACCGCGCGGCGGCGCTCGTGGCCGCGACGCCTCCGCACGCGGCGCGCCTACGCGACGATGTGGCGCTGCTCAGCAAACCCTGGTCGGCCCTGGCGCAGTTGGCGCGCGGCTACGTCCTCGCCCAGGCCGGCGACGTTGCCGGGGCGGCATTCCACCGCCAGCGCGGACTTGCCCTCATGCAGATCAGCGCCCGCGCCCCGGCAACCTTGGCCGAGCGTATCGCCGCCAACGATATTGACCGCGAACCGCTCGACGCGGCCTTCCTGATCCCCCGTCTGGAATCCAGCCGCAGCGGCATCCACCAGACCGATGCGGTGAAACGCCGGGTCTACGACTGGGCGAAGGCTGAGTTGGCGCAGCCGGCAGGTCGTCGCTGAACTCAGGCCTTCTTCTTTTTGCCGCGGGCCGCGCCCACGGTTTCGGCCTCGTCGTCTTTCGCGTTCTTCGCTCCGACCCATTTCCCGTCGACTAGGGTCGCGCTCCAGCCTGACGGCTCGCCGGCACGCTCGCTGATCAGGTAATGTTCACGGGTCTTGCGGCTGAAGCGGATCACCGTCGGGTTGCCATCATCATCGGCGATCGGGGCTTCGGCGAGGTAGATGAACTTGGGGTCGAGCGCCTCGCGGTGGCGGACGAGGTCGGCGACCTGCGGGTTGCGCGTCTCGCGCACCTTGGGGTAGAGGTTCGAGGCCAGGAACAAGCCGAGCATGCCGTCACGCAGGACGAAATAACCGCCTTTTTCACAGGCCAGTTCCGGCATCGGGATCGGCTTGGCTTTCGGCGGAGCGGCCTGGCCGTTGCGCAGCAGCTTGCGCGTGTTGCTGCAATCCGGGTAGCCGGTGCAGCCGAAATACTTGCCGAAACGGCCGGATTTGAGCTGCATCGGCTTGCCGCACTTGTCGCACGGCACCGACGGACCGTCATAGCCCTTTAACTTGAACTGGCCGTCCTCGATCTGGATGCCGGGGCATTCCGGGCTGTTGCCGCAGATGTGCAGGCGGCGGCGTTCGTCGACGAGCCAGGAATCCATCGCGGTCGAGCAGAGCGGACAGCGGCGCTTGGCGCGCAGCGCCCCGACATCGGCCTCGGTGGCCTCGCTTTCGTCGTCGCCCTCGGCGGTGCGCACGGCTTCGCTCTCGTCGCCGGGCACCAGGTTCATCGTCCCGGTGCAGCGTTCCTTCGGCGGCAGGGCGTAGCCGGAGCACGACAGGAAGACCCCGGTGCGCGCCACCCGCACGGTCATCGGCTTGCCGCAGGTCGCGCATGCGATTCCCGGCACCGGCACGGGCGGGTTCGGCCGCATGTGCTCGTCGGCCTCGGCGAGTTTGGCCGTGAAGCCGCCATAGAAGCGGTCGAGCACCGCGCGGTACGGTTCCTTGCCTTCGGCGACGCGGTCGAGTTCGCCTTCCATCGCGGCGGTGAAGCCGAAATCCATCAAATCGGGGAAGGCCTCGCTCAGGCGGGTGGTCACCAGATCGCCGAGCTTTTCCGCATAGAAACGGCGATTGCGCAACGAAACGTAGCCGCGGTCCTGGATCGTCGAGATGATCGACGCATAGGTCGACGGCCGGCCGATGCCGCGCTTTTCGAGTTCGCGCACCAGGTTCGCTTCGCTGAACCGCGCCGGCGGCTTGGTGAAGTGCTGAGTGGGGTCGAGGCGATCGAGGGCCAGCACGTCGCCCACTGCGACTGGCGGCAGGATGGTGTCCTCGGACTTGGTCGGCGGCAGGACGCGGGTGAAGCCGTCGAAGCGCAGAACACGACCGCGCGCGGTCAGTTCGAAAGTGTTGGCCTGGACGGTGATCGTGCTGGAGTCGTATTCAGCCGGTGGCATCTGGCAGGCGACGAACTGGCGCCAGATGAGTTCATAGAGGCGGCGCTGGTCGTCCTCGACGTCCAGATCTGCCGCCGCGACGCGCACGTCGGTCGGGCGCACCGCCTCGTGCGCCTCCTGGGCTCCGGCCTTCGCCGCGTAGACCGGCACCTCAGCCGGCAGGTAGCGCGCGCCAAAATCCTTCTCGATCAGGGTGCGGCAGGCCGCGACCGCGTCTTTCGACAGGTTGGTCGAATCGGTACGCATGTAGGTGATGTGGCCGGCCTCGTATAGGCGCTGCGCCACCGACATCGTGCGTTTGACGGAAAAACCCAGGCGTACCGACGCTGCGGCCTGAAGGGTCGAGGTGATGAACGGTGCGTTCGGCCAGACCCGGGTCGGCTTCGATTCGGCCGACGCCACGCGGTAGGTCGCGCCTTCCAGCGCCTTCAACGCCTGGTCGATGTGGGCGCGGGTGACCGGCTTGAAAGCCTGCCCGGCTTCGCGCACCACGGCCAGGCGCAACGTGCGGTCGGCAGTGCGGGTGTCGGCGTGCAGTTCCCAGTATTCGACCGGGATGAAGGCGCGGATCTCGCGTTCGCGCTCGACAATCAACCGCACCGCGACCGACTGCACCCGGCCGGCGCTCAGGCCACGCGCGACTTTCTGCCACAGGAGCGGCGACACCTGGTAGCCGACCACGCGGTCGAGGAACCGCCGCGCCTGCTGCGCGTTGACGCGGTCGAGATTGAGCGCGCCCGGTTTGGCGAAGGCCTCCTGGATCGCGGTCTTGGTGATCTCATTGAAAACCACGCGGCGGAAGCGCGATTCCGGCCCGCCGATCGCCTCTTTGAGATGCCAGGCGATGGCTTCCCCCTCACGATCAAGATCGGAGGCGAGGTAGACCAGATCGCAGGCCTCGGCGCTTTCGCGCAGGTCGGCCACCACCTTTTCCTTGCCGGGGAGGATTTCATAGCGCGCGGCCCAGCCGTGCTCCGGGTCGACGCCCATGCGGCGGATCAAGGCCGCATGCTTGGTCGCCGCGCGTTCGTTCGCCGTCGCCTTGCCTTTGGGCTTCTTGACGGCCTTCGCCGGCTTGCCGTTGGCACCGATTGCCGCAGAGGCCGTCGCATCGGTGTTGGCCAGTTCGCCCTCGCTCGCCCCATCAGGTAGGTCTCGGACGTGGCCATAGCTGGATTTCACCACGAAATCCTTGCCGAGATACTTGTTGATCGTCTTCGCCTTGGCGGGCGATTCGACGATGACGAGGGAACGGCCCATGTGACTCCTGACGTGCGTGGCGGCTGTCTATCCGGGCAAGGCCGGCATCGTCAAGGGTGCCGACCGCACTACCGTACTGGTTTGAATCGCCCAATGCCGCCGCCGCACGGACCGTCTCAGTCTGCTTGCGGGCCTGCCTGGTTGCACGGATCGCATCGGCCGGGGCACGGATTAGCTTGGGCAAGAGTCCTTGAGCGCTGGGAGTTTGACATGCACGTTCATTGCCGCATTCGAGCAGGGACCGTGCGGGTCCAGGGGCGAGAGCCCCTGGCGGGGTGTAGCGGGGCAGCGCCCCGCGAAGAGCAATCCCCCGAGGCGCCTGCGCGCCGAGCGGGGACGGGCTTGGTCCCGCGCAGCGGCTCCTGCCGCGCAGCGGGACGGGTGGCGCAGCCACCGTCGCCGCAGATCGATCCCCGCGCAGCGGGGACATGCGCAGCATGCAAGCCGCAGAGCGGCGCAGTCGGGCTGGGGCGCAAGCCGCGCTAGCCGCATGTCAGACATCGACGCCGATCTTGTGTTGCGGACCATGGCCGGCGAACGTCCCGCGTTCGAGGCGCTGGTCTCGCGCCACCTGCGCCGGGCGCGGGCGGTGGCGGGCGCGGTGCTGGACGGCAACGAGGCGATCGATGATGTGGTGCAAGAGGCTTTCCTGCTCGCTTATGACCACCTCGGGCAGCTCACCGACCCCGCCGGCTTCCCCGCCTGGCTGACCACCATTGTGCGCAACCAGGCCCTGGCGTGGCGGCGCAAGCGCCGGCGTGAACGGTCCATCCCGCTCGCTTCGATCGCCGAACCCGGACTCAGGTCCACCGATGACCCGGGGACGGCGGCGGAGCCCGATCTCGATCGTCTGCGGCGGGCGATGGAACAGCTCACCCCCGAGCAGCGGACCCTCCTCGCCCTTCGCTACGAGGCCGGACTGAACCTGGCAGACATTGGGGAAACCCTGGGAATATCCGGCGAAAATGCCGGGAAGCGCCTGCAGCGCACGCAGGCGCAACTCGCCCGGATGCTGCAGCACGGTCAGCCCGACGCGCGTGGGTCACGATGAATCCTGCCCCCCCGCATGCAGCAGGGCAGGCTCAGACTGCGCACGATTGCGTCCGGGTCGCTTGCACTTCACCAGGCAATGGTTAACCGCATAGGCCTGTTATGAGTGATCCCGTTTCTTCGGATGCCCGGCCGACCGTCATCGACAATTTCACCATCCTCAGGCGTCTGGGGGCGGGGGCGATGGGCGAGGTATTCCTGGCCGAGGAGTCGATCACCCGCCGCACCGTCGCGGTGAAGCAGATGAGCGAACGGTACGCGAACGATCCCAACGCGGTGAAGCGGTTCGAGCGGGAAATCCAGGTCATCGCGCAATTCGAACATCCCCACATCGCGGGCTATGCCGGCCATGGCAAGACCAACGGCCGGCCCTATCTGGCGGTCGAATACGTGATCGGGCCGACCCTGGCCGACTTCATCCGCGGCGGCCGCCGCGTGCCCGAGGATCTCGCCCTGATCATGGCGATCCAGATTGCCGAGGGCCTGCACTACGCCCACACCAAGAGAGGCCTGATCCACCGCGACATCAAGCCCGGCAATGTCCTGGTTGACCTGCGCGGCCACACCCAGCTCACCGAGGACGCGATCGCCAAGATCATCGACTTTGGCCTGTCGCAGGCGCGGGCGCAGAAGGATTTCGACGACTTCGGCCTCGGCCAGATCGTGCAGTCCCAGTCCGACACTGAAGACGGCGCGCGTGCCCAGCTCATCGACGCCGGTGCCCTGGCGAGCGAGGTCAAGACCGAAGAAGGCGCCCCGGTGGACGCCCGCCTGACCATGGCCGGCCAGGTCATGGGCACCCCTTACTACATGTCGCCCGAGCAGGTCAGCGCGGCGCGGCAACTGACCTTCCATTCCGACCTGTATTCGCTTGGCGCGACCCTCTTCCACCTGCTCACCGGCCGGCCCCCGTTCGTCGGTCGCACCGCATCGCTGACCATCATCGCGCATCTGAACGAACCGGCGCCCGATCCCTGCCGGTATCTGCGCAGCCTGCGCCCGACCACCGGCGCCCTGGTCCAGAAGGCGCTCCAGAAAGCGCCAAACCAGCGCCACTTGAGTTGGGACCAGTTCATCCACCAGGCCAAGGGCGCCCTGGCGGTGCTGCGTTCGACCCGCAGCGGGGCGGAGCGGCAGCAGCAACAGACGCCCGGGACTGGAACGGGCACCCGCCGTATCATTCCCCTGGCCGAGGTCGACCGTTCGGTCACCGAAGCCCTGGGCGACAGCAAACCCGGCCAACTCACCGGCTCTGAGGCGTTGCAAGCGGTGACGACCCACTTCATCCGACGATTGAAAGACGCGAAATCGCCGTCCAGCATCCAGCGCGACGGCGGAACGCCACCACCCCGCAAGCCCTAGGCCTCGGGGTGGACTCTGGTTCGCCGGTCGCGAACCGGAAAACGCGGTTTTTGGCAACCAACGGCCTGACGCTGATTCGCGTCAGGCCGTGACCACGATCATTCGATCGGCGGCAGCGACCAACGCGCGGCGAACTGACGCATCAAGCGCAGGGCCATGGCGTCGCTCTCCTTGAGCGTCTCGGCCGTGACCGATTCCTTGTTTGGGCCGACGCGGATCTTGCCAACCGACAGGGGCATCTCCTGAGCGCCTTTCTTGAAGGCTTCGTAGGTATGCTTGGTGCCAATCAGGAAGATGCGCTTCTTCTCGGGCACGTAGATCTCGGCATAGAACGGGTTGAAGGGGCCAGCCGGGATGACGAATTCGCCGAGCTTCGGCGGTTCGCTCGGGCGGTTGTCGCCACAGCCGACCAGGATGCCGGAAACGGCGAGGGCGATGAGGGCATTGCGAAGCATGGGTCTCTCCAAGGTAGGTTTGGTTTGCTGGGGTGGATAGGAAGAAAATCCGCAGCACCGGGCGGTGCTGCGGATCATCAGACCCATCCGCTGCCTGCGTCAGCACAGGACAGCGGATGAAACGTCAACTGTCTTCAGAAGTTGATCTGGTGCTGCAGGCGGACGATGTCAGCCTTGCCGTTGCCAGCTTCGGCCTTCCAGTGCAGCCAGCAGATTCCGAGCTTGTTCTTCTGGTTGCTGCCCGAGATGTACCAGTTGGCGCCGAGTTCGAACTGGTTGCCCGAGTTGCCGTAGTCCTTGTTGCCGAAGCTCGGGACCTCCCGATCGTTGCTGCCCGAATCGACGGTTTTCTGCAGGTCGATATGGGTGTAACGCACCACCGGTTCGAGGAAGGTTCCTTCAGCCAGGAAGTCGGAGCGCATAGCGTAGCCGGCCTGGGCCAGCCAAACCACCTGGGTCTGGTTCTTCTTCTGGGTGTCGCCGGTAGTGGTCTTGTTGGTGGTACGGACGTTGGCCCCACGCACTTCGAACATGGCCGAGATGCTATCCATATGGAAGAACACTTCAGTGCCATAGGCGACGGTCGAAGCCACCGTCGTGTTGAAATTGACGACTGGATTTGTGTTGGGAATGGCGGCGGGAGTCTGCAAATCACGGTCGTTGTAACCGAGTTCGATCGACATACCGACCGCACGGCCCTCTGCCCCGGCCCAACCTTCCTGGAACTTCTTCATGTTCCACTCGCCGGGCGGGGTCAGCTCGATGCGGGTCGAATAGAACAGGCCTTCCCGCTCGCTGAAGCTGGATCCCCGGTTGGCCGCAGCCGAATCATCCGCCTTGTTGTTTTGGATGTCGACGCCCCAACGGCAGATCTCATGGTTCAGGCGGTAGCCGACGCCGGTCCCGCGCTGCGAGAGCAGGGCGTCGCTGGCGCGCTGGTTCAGCAAGAGCGCCGTGCTGGACGAGGTCGCATCGGTGTTGAAGAAGGCGTAGTCGAGGCCGAACTTAATACTGTGGGTGATCGCATCGTCCTTGAAGTTGCGCTGGACGACGACGGTATGCAGGACCGGGGTGCGACTGGCGGTGTCGGAAGCGGATTTGTCCGATTCGTCGGCACGGATCCAGAACTTGAACGACCAGTCGTCGCCGTAGGTGCCGTCGAAGCCGACCCGGGCGCGGCGGAGGTAGAAGTCGACCGGATCTGATTTGCCGTTGGTGCCCGAGGTGGCGTCGTAG
The DNA here is from genome assembly GCA_945876185.1 of Candidatus Kuenenia stuttgartensis. Taxonomy (GTDB): domain Bacteria; phylum Planctomycetota; class UBA11346; order UBA11346; family UBA11346; genus BJHQ01. The sequence continues at coordinate 23,464 of CAMCMZ010000062.1, forward strand.
GAACCACCGCTGTTGCCAGCGTTGGTGATGGTGTTGCCACCAGCCTGGGAATGCTGCCATTCCGCGCGGGTCTGCACATAGACCTTAGGCTTGATCGAGATGGTGGGTTCGCCGGCCTGAATGGCGGCGGTAGCGGCGATGAGGGCGAGGGTGGCGCAGACGCGGTTCACGCGGGGCTCCTTGGACGGGGGTTGGTACGGGTGATGGGCGCGCACCCTCTGGCCGATCGTGAAGG
>CAMCMZ010000063.1 GCA_945876185.1 Candidatus Kuenenia stuttgartensis
GGGCGGGGTGCAGCCGGTCTCGGCAAAAGGCGAAAACGGTTTGCCGTTCTTGTGCACGAACCATTCCGGATGCTCGCGGCCGACCTTGCTGTGGTGATCCGCGAAAAATGGCGCGGTCCAGATCCCGGGCACGAAACCGGCGGCGACGATGTCCGCCGCCAGCGCCGCCATGCCGCGCGGGAAACGGTCTGAGACCTCCCAGTCGCCGGTGCCGCTCTGCCAGCCGTCGTCGATGATGATGTAGCGCACCTGCCGGCTGAGGTCGGGACGCGTGCGCAGGAAGGCGAGGTGCTCGAGCACCGCGGCCTCGTCGACCGCCAGCCGGTAATAATCCCAGGTGTTCCAGCCGCCGTGGAAGGCGGCCTCCTCGGGACGGCGGCGGGCGACCCGGAACGATTCCGGACCGGCGAGGGCCTCGCGCGGCGCGATGCTCGGGTGGACGGCAAGGCGGTCGAGGCGCAGCGCTTCGCCCGGCGCCGGGGTGCAGGCGAAGACGCTGTGGCAGACCAGGCCCGCTCCGTTCCGCTCGACGCGGTGCAGCCAGTCGGCCGGCATATGCCAGCCCAGAGCCGTCCCGTCGGCTCCGGGACGGTGCCACACGGACCGCCACCATGGGGCGGTTTCCGCTCCCGCCGGCCCAACCACTTGCCGGCCCCAGGTGGTGTAGGGCAAGCCCCAGCAGCGCAGGTCGGTCGCCGCCAGTTCACCGCCGGAGACGTTCCACGTGAGTTCTTCGGCAAAAAGGCTTTCGCCCGCCCCTTCCAGCACGCCGTCGATCAGCAGCCAGCCGTCCCGTTCCTGGAAATCCAGATGGATCCGCCAGGGGCCCGTTGCCAGCGACAACCTGCCGCCGAGCAATTCCGCCCCGGCAAAGGACGTGTGGAGGAGGCGCTCGCCTTCCCGCCAGGTAAAGGCCGGTGCCAGGCGTAGGCCGCGCCAGACGACGGCCTCGGCGTCCCAGGTGAAGGCTGTGGCGTGGTTATTCATGGGTATGCATTCCGGTTATGAGGTGCCGTGTCGGGTTTCCGCCTGGTCGTTGAACCAGCCATAGTCCGCCACCAGGCTCTGGTGCCGCAGCGGGGACCAGGGGCTGCGCCCCGCTGCGCCCCCGCTCCCCAGAAAGGACTCTAGCACCATGCCGCGCACCTCATCGTGGGTGAGGCGCAAGTAAACATAGTTGGCGCGATCGTACAAGCGGGCGGAAGGAGCCGTTGGAACCGCGTGGCTCATATGAACCTTGAAAACGCAGTTCGAGGTTCGAGAACGCGGAGGGCGCGGAGACAGCAGAGAGGGCAAGGAGTTGCGAACGATTGACGTCGTCACCCATCTGGTGACGGAGCATTCGGCTCTAACCTCCGTGCCCTCCGTTTCCTCCGTGCTCTCCGCGTTCTCGAATGCGGATTTTGGGTTCAACTGCGGGATCAAGGTTCAACGCCCCAGGTGCCCGCCTGGCCATGTTTGGCGGCTAGGGGCGGGGCTTGGCACGCCGGACCGTGCACCTAGGGTTTGACGCATGACCAAGCCCTTCCGCTCCGACGACGAAGACGACGACATGACCGGTGCGGCCGAGGCCGAGCCGAAGATCCTCACCACCCGTGAGGGCAAGACCGTCGTCCTCGACATCCCCACCAGGCTGCTCGCCGACCGCATCGTGTGGTTCGGCGAGGAGGTCAACAACCGCACCGCCAACCGCTGCGTGCGCCAGCTGACCTACCTCGCGCTCGAGGACGCCAAGAAGCCGATCACGCTGTACCTCAACTCGCCCGGCGGCTCGATCGTCGACGGCATGGCGATCTACGACCACATCCGCTCCAGCACCGCCCCGGTGCATGCGGTGGTGAGCGGCATGGCCGCCAGCATGGGCGCGGTGATCCTGTCCGGCTGCACCAAGGGCGAACGCGCGATCCTGCCGCATGGCGAGGTCCTGCTGCACCAGCCGCTCGGCGGCGCGCGCGGCCAGGCCACCGACGTCGAGATCAGCGCCAAGCGCATCATCAAGATGAAGGAAATGCTGCTGCGCCTGCTCGCGGAAAACACCAGCCACCCGTACGAAAAACTCATTGAAGACTGCGACCGCGATTATTGGCTGGACGCTGAAGACGCGGTGAAATACGGGATCTGCGACCGGATCATCTAAGCCGAACGGCGGCGAGATGGACGACCGCACCAGCGCGTACGATTACGACCTGCCACCCGACCTCATCGCCCAGCAGGCGATCGAGCCGCGCGATGCCGCGCGGCTGATGGTCTGCGGCGCGTCCGCCGGTGCGCCTAGCCATCGCCACATCCGCGACCTGCCCGATCTGCTGCACCCCGGAGACCTGCTGGTGCTCAACCGCACCAAGGTCATCCCGGCCCGGCTGTTCGGCCGCAAGTCGACCGGCGGCGCGGTCGAAGTCCTGCTCATCCATCCCGAAGAGGATGACTACGCAGAGGACGATGTCGCAGAGGGCGATAACGCAGAGAAAAAAACCCAGCCGCCGCGCTGGCGCTGCCTGATTGGCGGCAAGGTCCGCCCCGGCACCGTCATCGACGTGAGTGGCACCCGCGCCGAAGTGCTGACCTGCCACGACGACGGCGAACGTACCCTCGCCTTCCCGCCCAGCTGCGCGGTCGAAGCCCTGTGCGAACGCCTCGGCCGCATCCCGCTGCCGCCCTACATCCGCCGCGACGCCGTCGCCACCGATCGCGAGCGCTACCAGACCGTCTTCGCTGATCGCCCCGGCTCGGTCGCCGCGCCGACCGCCGCGCTGCACCTGACTCGCGATCTGCTCAATCGCCTCGCCGCCGGTGGAGTGGAGACCGCCTTCGTCGACCTCGCCATCGGACCAGGCACGTTCAAGCCGGTCGACACCGAATCGATCACTGATTTCCGCATCCACGCTGAACGAGCGGACTGCCCGGCCGAAACCGTCGCTGCCATCACCGCCTGCCGGGCACGCGGCGGCCGGGTCATCGCCGTCGGCACCACCGTCGTCCGCACCCTGGAAACGGCCGCCGCGCAACCGGATGGACTCGCCCCCTGGTCAGGTTGGACGCGCATATTCCTGCATCCGCCACGCCGACTCGCCGCCGTCGACGGCCTGCTGACCAACTTCCACCTTCCACGCTCCAGCCTGCTCATGCTCGTCGCCTGCCTGACCGGCCGCGAACGCCTGCTGGCGCTCTACGCCGAAGCGATCGCCGAACGCTACCGTTTCTTCAGCTACGGCGATGCCTGCCTGTTCCTGCCCGGTTCCCTGCCCGCTGAGTCCTGACGCGATCGTCGTCGACCTCCGCCTTGACCTGCGCCCCTTCCCCCATAAAAGCCACGCCCCATTTGCAAAGCTGAGGTCCCGATGCCCCGAGTCTGCTATTTCACCGGCAAGCGCACCACCGCTGGCTGGATCCGTGCCGAAAAAGGCGCCCGTCGCGATGGCGGCGTGGGCAACAAGATCAAGGGCCGCACCAAGCGCGCGGTCAAGCCCAACCTCAAGAAGCTCGCGATCATCCTCGAAGACGGCACCATCGGCCGCGTCTGGGTCAGCACCCGCGCGATCAAGAAGGGCCTCGTCGTCCGTCCCAAGAAGGTTCTCAAGCCCGCCGCCGTCTGAGCGGGCCGCCCACGGTGCCGTGGCGGAGCGGCTACGCAGCGGATTGCAAATCCGTGTACCCCGGTTCGATTCCGGGCGGCACCTTCGCCGAAAACCCCAGGTGAAAGCCTGGGGTTTTTCCGTACGTGTGTCCACCCTAAACCTTCCAGGAGCCCCGCCCCATGACCGATCTCGATGTCCGCGCCTTCGGCGCCCGGGGCGACGCCAGCGTTGACGACACCCCTGCCTTCCACGCGGCGTTTGCCGCCATCACCGCCAACGGCGGCGGGAGGGTGCGGGTGCCACCGGGGCGCTACCGGGTGGCGGGCCTGAAACCGGTGTCGAACCTGCGGCTGGAACTTGATCCCGGTGCGGTGCTCGAAGGTCCGACCCGGATCGAGGACTACCCCGCCGTCACCGGCTGGCTCGGGGACATCTGCCCCTACCACGTCATCAATGCCCAGGACTGCGAACACTTGACCATCGCCGGCGGGGTCATCCGCGGGCATGGCGCGGCGTTCTGGCGTCAACCCGAACACCCAGGCGGCTGGCTGCGCCACGACAACCCGCGCCGGCCAAGCCCCATGGTCGACCTGCGCGGTTGCACCGATCTGCGCCTGGAAGGCGTCCACTTCGACGCCCCTGCGGGTTGGACCCTGCATATCTATGAATGCACCGGCGTCCTGGTCGATGCCTGCGTCATCACCACCGATCCGGCCGGACCCAACACCGACGGCATCGACATCTCGGGTTCGTCCGACGTGGTGGTGCGTGGCTGCCGGATCAGTTGCGGCGACGACGCCATCGTGGTCTTCCCGAGCGAACGGCGCGACGCCAGCGGCATCGTGGTCGACGGCTGCATCCTCGAAAGCCTCTGCGTCGCGCTGAAAGCCTACAACTGGTGCGACTATCCCGGATCGGTGCGCGACCTGGTCTTCGCGCGCTGCGTGGTACGCCGGACCAACCGCGTCCTGGCCTGCTATGCCCATGAAGCCGGCGTGCTGGAACGCATCACCATGACCGATGTGCTGGCCGACACCGACTGCCCCCTGGTCAGCGGGCGGCCGATCCACCTCGATGCGCGGCCTTTCAGGAAACCGATCGGCACCCCGGTCGGCGGCATCCACCATGTCCGCGTACGTGGCCTGCATTGCCGGACGGACGGCCGTATCCTGATGACGGCGGCCGGGTCCCAGGTGCGCGACGTCGACTTGGCCGACATCACCCTGGAATATCCGCGCATTGCGGATCCGGGCATCGTCCCCAACCGCCCCGACTACGGCAGTGCCCAGGATTCCAACCTGAGCCCCGAGGCGCGGCGCTTCCCGGCCGCCCTCGTCGCCGACGGCATCGAGGACCTGCGCGTGCGCGATCTGCGTCTGCGCTTCGACCGCGACGCAGCGCGGCCCTGGTACCACGGCCCCCGCCGCGGCAATGGTTACCACGATATCTTCCCGCCGGCCGTGCCGCCGGCGCGGTTCCATCCCTACTGGATCCGGGGTGCGGCAGATCTCTGCCCAATCACGGCGGCGCAGGTCGGGCCCGCGGGCGAAACCGGCCTCCGCACCGCGTGAACCCAGACCGGCAGCCCGCCGTGTCGGAACCGGTATTTCCTGCGGCCTTGGTCCACGTCATCGCCGCTGGCGAGGCCTGGGAAAAAGCCGCGTTGCTCGCGACGCTTGGGCCGCCCACCGACCACAGCGTCTGGCCCGCCCCGATCCTGCCGCCAGCGCCCGGTCGGGCCCCACGCCATCGCGTCGCCGATGAACCACCACGCCGGCGCCAGGGTCTGGGTCATCCCCACGGCCGGCTGCTGTTCTTCCACGCCCTGCACCACATCGAATTATCGGCGATCGATCTCGCGGCGGCCTGCTGCTGGTGGGGGTCGGGAATGCCAGCTGAATTCCATGCCGATTTCCTGGACATCGCCCGCGAGGAAGCCTCGCACGCCGCGCTGATCGAAGACCTGCTGGTCCGGCGCGGCTTCCCGCCCGGTTCCGCGCCGGTGCATCACCGCCTGTGGCAGACTGCCCGGCGCTGCCAAGACCTCGGCGATCATCTGGTGGCGGTGCCACGGGTGTTGGAAGCACGCGGCCTGGACATCACCGCCAGTCTGATCGACCGTCTGCGCACGGCGGATGTCGAAGCGGCCGCCGTGCTCGACCGCATCTACGCCGACGAGATCCGTCACGTCGCTGCCGGCACGCGCTGGCACTCCCGCTGGTGCCAGGAACGCAGCCTCGACCCCGGCCAGCATTTTCACGCGGTGTGCGAACGCATCCTGGCCGGGGAACCCGCTTCGCCGTTTCCCCTGGATCTGGTCGGCCGGCGTGCGGCGGGATTCAGCGAGGCGGAACTGCAAGATCTGCAGCAGCAAAACCAGGTCGGCGGGCGACCCCAGGTCGCCGTCAGGCCGACCATTCCCAGTGTTCGCCAGGCTTGAACCGGCGCTGGCAGATCCGGCGCGGACGAATGATCCCCTGGGCGTCGCGTTCGAGGCCATGCCAGAGAGTCAACGGACCGCCGCGCTGGCTGTCGACGCTGACCGCGACCAGCCGGCCGGCGCGCACGGTGGCCCCGAGGCGGAAGCCGCCCTCGGCTCCGAGACGGGCGAACGACAGGTTGCGCCAATGCATGGGCAGGCCGGCGGGCAGCAGGTGCAGGCCGTCGCGGCGCGATTGCAGGAGCAGCTCGAAGATCGCGGTCAGCGCGCCGCAGCCGGCGTCGAGCTGGAAGATCTCGGTGTTCGCGGTGTCGATCGGCAGGTGGTGGAACGAGACCGCGCCCACCCCGTTGCCGCCGCTGAATCCGCCGGTGTGCAGCGCGCTTCCGCCGGCGTAGGCGCTATCGTGCAGGGTGCCGCGCCCTTCGTTGACGAAGACATCGCGCCAGTGGTGCATCCAGCGCAGCCAGGCATCGGCGTTGCCGACCCGGGCCTGCAGGGTTGCGGCCCACGGCACGCACCAGCCGCTCCACGCGCCCGGCCCGACCAGGGTCCAGCGGTGCAGCGAATTGGCGACGATGGCCGCATGCTCGGGTGCAGCGGGATCGAAGCTGGCGAAGGGCCAGATGCCAGCGAGGTGCGAATGGTGGCGGTGGCTGAAGTCGAGATCCTGGCCCTGCCAGAGACCGATGCGCGGCTCGTCCTTGCCGGGCCACTCGATGAACTTCGGCCCCTGCACCGTGGCATAGGGCGGCACCTGGGCGATGACCTCGGCCCAGCGCGGATCGGCTGCCTCCCCCAGGTCGGCGGCGGCAGTGGCCAGCGCCTGCACGGTAGCGTGCAGGGCGGCAAGCTGGAACGACGCGTCACGACCCCAGGCGTTCATCGCTGAGCCACGGAACTCTGGGCTCACTGACACGGGCAGATGCTTCCGCCCATCATCACCGTCGGCCAGCATCGCCCAGTAGCCGGCGAAGGCGCCGCGCAGGAACGGCCAGGCGAATTCCCGCAAAAAGGCGCGGTCGCCGGTGAAGCGGTACTGCCACCACGCCATCAAGGCCATCCAGGCGGTGCAGCCGTGGTCGATGCTACCGGTCCAGAAGGCGCCGATCACCTCGCCGCGATCATTGGTGGCATGCGGCAGCAGGACCGCCTCGGGATCGCCGAAGAAGCGCGCGCCGATCTCCTTGAGCCTCGGCATCAGGCCGCGCAGCAGCGTCCACAGCGGTTCGAGGTGCTGCGGGCGGTTGGCGGCCAGCAGCGGGGAATAGATCATCTGCACGTTGATGTTGAAATGGTAGTCGTTCGACCACGGCGGCGGCGGCTGGTCCTCCATCAGCGGCCCTTGCAGGGCGCAGGGCAGGCCGTGCGGCGGGGTGCAGATCGCGAGCTTGTGCAGGCCGAATTCCACCGCCTCGTTGAGGTCGGCCTCGGGCAGATCGATCGCGGGCACGTCGGCCCAGTAGCCCTTCCACCAGCGTTTGGCGTTCCTGGTCTCGGCGGCGGTGTCGGTCGGTTCTGCGAGCAGCGCCTCGACGGCGGCGCGATCCGCGATTTCCAGGCCGGTCGCCAGCTGCAGGACGTGGCCGAAGCGCGGGACCTGGATGCGCCGAACCTGGATGCCAAGGGCCGGATCCGCCGGCAGGCGCTGGAGGCACCCCCAGGCGTCGCGCCCCGACCACGATTCCGGCACGGGGTAACCGTATTCTGCGTACTTTTCTGCACACAGCACCCCGGCCGGGGTCAGGCCGATGCCCAGACGCGGCAGATCCTCAGGCAGTTCCAGCCAGGCCCGTTCACGGGTGATCGCCTGACGCAGGACGAAGCGCACCGGGGTGCCGTCCGCCTTCACCGCATGCAAGGCGACCGCCCCGTCGCGTGCGAGCACGGCCTCACTCCAGCACCAGCCCGCCGGCAAGGTGACGGACAGCCTGGCGCCACCGAGCTGACGCGGGTGCGCCTCAGACATGTCCGAAGGCTTGCCGAATATCGCTTGGATGGCCTCGGCATCGTTGGCTTCCAGGTGCCGGCGCAGGGTCTGGTAGTCGGTGTGGGCGATCGCCGGATTGCCCCCCTGCCGGTGCCAGAAGCCCTGCCGCGCGATGGTGATCCTGAGTTTGCGCCCCTCGCCCCAGATCAGCAGACCCTGGATGCCGTTGGCCAGCGGCACCCCGGCATGCGGGCGGAGGATGGGGAAGGACCAGGTCAGCGGCGCAGCGGGACGGGTGCTCATGGCAGCAAGGTCGCCGATCTGCTGCGCTGGTCCAGCAGATGATTTCGAGACATCCTCACTGGAAATATCCAACAAAAATCGCAAGTGCGCCCCAGATGCAAGGCGGGAGGAAGGAGTGTGGCAGCGCCACATGACTGACGACCAACGCCGCAGCTGGGGTGCAATTGCGATTTTTAGGTTCAATGCAGCAGCCGGTAATCCCCAGGCATCGCGGTGAGCGTGAGCGGTCCAACCACCAGGCGGGCATCAGCAGCGACGGGCCGCCAGGGGTCGCCGCCGGCGGCGGGACACCACCACCAACGGCCGGCGAGAAGGCAGATGACGAGGTGCGGGCCAGGCGGCACGCCCGGCAGTTCGAGATCGGCGCCGCGGCCGCCGAGGCTGATGCGGCCGCGCACCAGGGCGGCGCCCAGTTCGGGGCGGTTGCCCTGCCGGGCCAGGACGAGCGCGGCGGGACAGGTCACCGGTTGGGCGGCGAGTTCCGCCGGGGGCGGCGGCAGTTCCGGACGGAACGAGGACACGGGTTCGAGGCGGAAGCGCACGACTCCCGCGCATTCGAGGATGGCGGGTTCGCTCGCCTGCAATGGTTGCGCCTGCTCGGGCGGCAGGCGCTTGCCGTCGAGCGTAGTGCCGTTGGCGGAACCGAGGTCGGTCACGGTCCAGCCGCTGCCGTCGGGCAGCCAGGCGATGCGGCAGTGGGTGCGGCTGATCTGGTTGCTGTCGGCGAGGAACTTCTGCTCCGGGTACTTGCGCAGGGTCAGGTGCACCGGCAGGCGGGCGAGCTTGCCCAGGATGAACTCGGGGCCAGAGAACAGGTGCACGGCGATCCCGGAACCATCCGAATTGGCCACCAGGGCGAGCCACGGCACCGCGAGTGCGGTCGTAGCGTCGCCGGCGCAGATGCCGACCCGGGCCACCGCCGAGGCGAGGGTGATCGAGGTGATCTCACCGGCCTCGGCCACCGCCCGGGCGACGATGCCGGCCGCGACCGCGTCATCCCAGCGCTGGGCCAGGGCGGCTCGGGCGAAGATCTGCGCCGCCGGGGCATCGCGCTGCCCGATCCGCAGCGCCGCCGCCCGGCAGCCCTCGGCGTCAAGGCGCACCAACAGACCACGCTCCTGCAATTCGGCGCAGAAACGCAGAACCGCGTAGGGCGATGCCAGGGCGCGCGCCGGCAGATCCGCGACGGCGCAGGATCCATCAAGCCGGCGCAGCACGGTGCGCTCTGGGTACAGCCGGTATTCGCGCGCCAAGGCGGCGCGGTCGGCCTCGGGCACCAGCGGGACATCCCAGGGCGGCAGCAGGCGGCGCGACAGCTTGCGCGTCTCGTCGGACTGGCGTGCGGCCTCCATCAGCAGGTGCGGCACGCGCACCAGCAGCGCCTGCTTGAGCAGCGCGGCGTCATCGCCGGTGTCGCCCTCGTCGATGGCGATGAACTCGAAGCTCTCGTCGCTGCCAGCGCAGCGGCGGCAGAGCTGATCGAAGAGCTGCTCCTCCATCGCCCGGTGCACGACAGAGGCTGGCAGGAGTGGATCCTGGCCGAGACGGAACAGGAAACGGTCGATCGGCTGGTCGTCGGCAAGGGAGTGAGCCTGGGAATGAATCTGGAGGGCGACCTCGCCACCGGCGTCGGCGATGCGCTCGATCAGTTCCTCAGCATCGGCACGGTCAGCCGGGCGGAATCCGACCGGGCAACCGTTCGCGAAGGCCACCGCGAACACGCGCTCGCCGTGGGTGAGTTTGAGGATGCCCTCTGACTGCATGCGCTGGATGGTCTGGAGGAGATCGCCCAATGGCATGTCGGACAGGTTGCCGGACAGGGCCATGGCGCGCCGCGACCGGGCGACGGTGAGCGCGCCCTGGCGCACGGTGCCGCCGGGCGTGACGGCGAGCAGGCGGCTGCTGGAGCGTTCATTGCCGGCCCGGCCGCGATTGCGCACTTGCTCTCGCGCCGAAGCGAGGGCCGCTCGCAAGGCATCGGCCGGCGGACGCCGGGCCGGATCCTTGCCCAGCGCACCAGCGATGGCGGCGGCGGTGGCCTCACTGACCTGCGGCACGAGCTGACGCAGTTCAGGCGGGGGAACCTGGGCGTGGCCGCGCATGACCTCAAGCGAGTTGCCGACAAAGGGTGGCCGCCCGGCGAGGCAGGCAAACAGCAGGCATCCAAGCGCGTAGACGTCGGCCGCCGGAGTGGCGAAACCGCCGGCGGACAGTTCCGGTGCGACCCACGAGGCCGCGTCACTGTTGCCCGGCTGGATGCGGGCGAGCGCGTTTTCCCCCGGCCGCAGGAGTCCGTATTCCCCCAGTTTGGCGATGCCGTTGGTGGTGATCAGGATGCTGTTCGGTGCGACGCCGCGGTGCACCAGGCCAAGGCGGGCCAGTTCCGAGATGCCGGAAGCGATCTGCACCCCGAGCGACACCGTGGCGGCTTCGTCGAAATGGCCGCCGGCCAGGCGCAGGGCCATGGCCAGGTCGCCACCGTCGATGTATTCGAGGACGAACCAGGCCTCGCCCTCGCGGGTGGTGCCCCCATCGAGCACCCGCACCAGATTCGGGTGGTCGAGCCTGCGACAGGCATCGGCCTCGCGCTGGAAGCGCCGGCGCGAGATTTCAGCTTCGGCCAGATCGCCGCCAAGCTGCTGCCCAGACATGAGCCGGAGCGACGCCATTTCGCCAAAAGGATCGCTGACCAGCCAAGACTGGCCGGTGGCCGCCGGCAGACGGGCGAGCAGGGTCCAATCGCCGACGTGCCGACCAGATGGCGCCAACAGCCGGCCCAGACGGTGGCGCAGGTCGGCGGGCACGGCATCGCAGGTGTCCAGGGCCTGCAGCAGGTCCTCGCCCGGCACGGCGGTCAGGCGCTCCACCAGCCGGGTGGCGGCCACGGGATCGATGAGCTGCGTTCGCCGGCCGGCCTCGACCAGGGCACGCACCGTGACCGCGTTCATGGCACGGCCTTCACTGCCCCCGCCGCCGATGCTGTTCCTGCTGCGGCCACTGCTGCCGGCCAGACGGCGGTGCAGGCGATCCGCAGGCCGACCATGCGCGACCGCGCCGTGGGATCGAGACCAACCCGGTTCGCGGCGCGCAGGGCCTTGGCCGGATCCGCCCACGACCCGCCGCGGATCTCGCGCTGGCTGCCGCGTCGGCCGATGGGATCGTCGCTGCCATCCGCGAACTGGGGACCGAAGCGGTCGGCGCACCATTCCCACACGTTGCCGTGCAGATCGTAAAGGCCGAAGGCGTTGGGCAGCAGCACGCCGACGTCCTGGTGGCCCTCGCTGCGGCCATGGTGCGCGGTATCCTTCAATTGGTTTTCGCCGACCGGGCCATCCGGGCCAAACCACCGTCCTTCGCCTCCAGCGCGGCAGGCGTGTTCCCATTCCGCCGCGGTGGGCAGGCGAAAAGCGGATCCGGGCAGGCGTTGCGCGAGCCGCTGGCCAAAGGTTTCGGCCTCGGTCGCCGAGACCGACTCGACCGGCCGCTGGGCCCCGGGAAAGCGGCTCGGATCGGAATCCATCACGGTCTTCCACAACGCCTGGGTGACCTCGGTCTCGGCCAGCCAATAGGATGCCGACAACCGGATCCGGGTCTGGCGCTCATCAGCCTCGCGGCCGGGTTCATCCTCGGGGCTGCCGATCCGGGTGTCGCCGACGGGCACGTGGCGCAGACGCACCGTGTTCGCGCCCACGGTGGCCGCGATCCAGGGGCCGAAACGATCGCGCCCCGCCGCCGACGCCCAGGCAGGGGTGGGCGGTCCGCTGAGCTGAATCAGGCGAGCGCGCCAACGCACGGCCTCAGGATCGTCCTTGCCGACTAGGATTTCCCAGGCGGCGAGGTCGGTTTCGGGCGGATGTTTCGGCTTGAGTTCCAGCACCATCAGCCGGTCAAGCGCAGCAAGCCGGCTGCGGAACGCCGCGCAATCCGCCAGCCGCGCCGACCAGCGCACCACGCGGGGATCATCCTTCCCGACCAGGGCGGTGAGCTTTTCCAGGTCTGCCGTCGCCTGGGCGTAGGGCCGTCCGGGCGTATCGAGCGGCGTCAGCACCGCGACGACCTCGGCGATCCGGGCCACCTTGCCGCGCCAACGTGCGAGATCCGCATCGCCGGCCGGCACCAGGGCGGCATAGTCGTTGAGCAGCGTTGTGACGCCTTCGGGTTCGGGCCGCACCGCGTCGAGCGGCACGAGCCGGGCGCGCAGACGCAGCGAGACCGCGCGCCGGGCCTCGATGTTCTGCAGTTCGGGGTCGGCCGCGCCGACGCTCTCGGCCAGTTTGGTGGTCAGCTGGCCCGCCTCGGCGGTATGCAGCGCGCCGGCCAGGGCGAGGGCGCGCAGCGAATTGCGCAGTTGCGCCGTCGCGGCCTGGTCCTGGGCGAGCCGGCGGCGCCAGCCTTCGAGTTCAACGCCGCCGGTGAAGCCGCGTTGGGCGAGCGTATCCACCGCAACGGTGCAGGCCTCTCGGTCGGCAGCGGCGAGCCGACGCTGGCCATCCAGGCACTTGGCCACTGCGCGCAGGGCATCGATATCGGCTTGTTCCCGCGCCAGACGGCGTTCCCAGGCGAGCAGATTGCCGTCGTCGCTGCTGACCAGGGCGCGGTATTCGGCCAGCGAGCGGGTGGCCGCCGTCAGGGCCGCCGCGTCGAGCACCTTGGTCGCATCGAGCAGCGTGGCGAGATCCCGGCGCAAGGCGGCGGCGCGGGCCCGGCCGGTGGCCACCTTGGCTTCCCATCCGGCTTGGACCGGATCGTTGGCGGCGACCAGGGCGCGGTGGCGGTCCAGGTCGGGGGTCAGCTCCTGCGCCAAGGGGATGGTGACGGTTTCGACCCGGTCGATGCGGGCGAGGCGGCCGCGCAGGGCGGCAAGATCCTTGGCGAAGGCGTCGAGCCGAACCCGCCGGGCGCGGGTCGTGGCGTCGTCACCTTCGAGCGCGACGAAGCGCGCCAATTCCGCCGTCAAGGTTTCGCCCAGGGCCGCGGTGAGGACGGTGTCCGCCGCATCGAGACGCGAGAGAGAGGATGCCAGGGCTGCGATCTCGGCCGTACGCCGCGCCTCGACCTGGCGCCAGCGCATCAGCGCGGCGTCGTCGCTGGCGACCATGGCGGCATAGCGTTCGAGCGGCGGCCGGCAGCGTTCGACCACCGTCCGTGCAAGGGGTGGCGGCGCATCAAGGGCCGCGAGCTCGCCGCGCAGCGCCGTGACCTCGCGGTCGTAACGGGCAAGAGAGCCGCGCCAGCGTTCGACCAGCGGGCCGCTGGCACCGGTATCCGCCTGATAGGCGGCAAGATCGGCCGCCAGCGCCTGGTGGCGGGCGGCGGTCAGATCGCCGGGAACGTCGAGTTCGCGCAGGCGTTTTTCCAGCGTCGCGACCCGGGTGAGCTTGTCCTGCCAGCGCCGCACGTCGGGGTTGCCGCCGCCGAGTTCGCGTGCCAGCCAGGAGAGATCGCCGACGGCCGAGGCCGGGATCGGTTCCGCGCGATCAAGCACCGCCAGGGCGGCGCGATGACGCAGAACCTCGTCGCGGGTCTTGCCGTCGCCGGTCACCAGCAGGGCGGTGGCGATGCCGCCGGCGACCAGGATGCCGGCCGCCGCCACCGCCGGCCAGAGCCATCGTTTCCAGCCGCCGTGATCGCGCGCAAAGGCCGCCGGCGCGCCGGTGCCAAGCGTCGGCGTCCACGGCAGCTGGGTCGGCTGCTCGCCGATCACGAAGCGTTCGAGGATCTCAGCGACCTCGGCCGCACTCTGGAAGCGCTGATCCGGCTCCTTCTGCAGGAGCCGCATGCAGACGGCTTCCAGGGTCTCGGGGATGGCCGCATCGATCTGGCGCGGCGCCTTCGGTTCGACGTAGTTGTGCTGGTAGATGAGGGCGTTGGCGTCGCTGCCGCTGAACGGCTTCGACCCGGTCAACAGTTCGTAGAGCACCACGCCGAGGGAATACAGATCGCTGCGGTGATCGACCGGCTGGCCGCGGCCTTGTTCCGGGCTGCAATAGGCGGGCGTGCCCACCGATTGACCCGCCAGGGTCAGGGACTGCTCGCCCAGCACCTTGGCGATGCCGAAGTCGGCGATCTTCACCACGCCTTCAGGCGACAGCAGCAGGTTTTGCGGCTTGATGTCGCGGTGCACGATGCCGTGCTCGGCAGCGGCCTGCAGGCCGCGCGCCGCCTGGCTCATGAGCTGCGCCACCAACCCGGCTGGCACCGGCGATCCCGCGTCCCGCGCCTGGCGCGCCATGAGGGCGAGATCCCCACCATCGACGAATTCCATGGCGTAGAACACGTTTCCGCTGATCTCGCCCGCGAAGAACACCTGCACCACGTGCTGGCTCTGGATGACGCTGGCGGAATGCGCCTCGGCGAAAAAGCGGCGCACTAATCCATCGTCGCTGGTCAGGTTCGAGGCCAACGCCTTGAGCGCGGCGCGGCGGTCGAGGCTGATCTGGCGCGCCCGGTAGACCAGGCCCATGCCGCCTTCGCCGATGACCCCGCCGATCTGGAAGTCGCCCAGGCGCTGGCCACTGAGCGGCCCGGTGCGGCCATTGATGATCCAGGCGGTGTCGGGCTTGCTGAAGCCCTTCAGCGTGCGCAGGCGGTCGCTGGTCTGCCTGACGTTGGCGGTCTTGATGTCGGGCGCGGCCCGGGGGCCCGCCGGAGGTGTGGCCCCGGGGGCGCCCGCCGGAGGCGTGGTCCCGGGGGCGACGGTGCGGTCCTCGCCCTGCCAGGTGCCAGGGTTTGCCGACGGCGCCGACTTTTCCGGCTGGGGCACCGGGATGGCAGCGCTCAGCGGAACGCCGGTCTGGTCCTCGCCGGTCCAGGGCGAGGGCTTGAGGACGTTGGTGCTCAGCGGTGCGGGCGTGGTCGCCGGAGCGCTCGCCGGCACCAGGGTGCGGTCCTCGCCAGTCCAGGTCAGGGGTTCGGTCACCGGTTCGGGCAGGATGGGGCCAGGCGACGGATTGCCGACCACGCCGGTCGGCAGCGACATCGTCGACGGCACGGCGGTGGGGTCCTCACCGGTGCGGGCGGACTCCGACACCGATACCACGCCTTCGACCTTGACCGGAACCGCCGGGCGGGACATCGACGACCTTTCGAGGACGAACCAGTCGTCATCGTCGTCGAGGATGAACCAGTCGTCATCGTCGTCGAGGATGATCCGTTCGTCCTTGGCGCTCATTCGAGCCTCCGTGGGCTGGCGGCCGGACGCCACTCGAAGCCCAGGCCGATGGTCGGCCCGGCCGCGCTGAGGCGGATGGTGTTCCCATGCCCGGAAAGATCCCAGCGTTCATCGCGCCAGCCGGCGTGGGCGGTGAACGACCAGGAATCCGACATCGCCCAACTACCGCCCAGGCCCAGCATCCACGACCAGCCGCGCCCGCGGTAGGTCTGCGATCCCAGGCTCGGCTCGCTCACGGACAACTGGCCCAGCCCGTAGGTGGCCTGGGCATAGGTCCAACCGGTCCAGCGCCGGTCGAGGGCGTAGGCCCAGCCGAGGCCGGACCGACCTTCCGCCGCAGTGAAGTCGCCGCCGCTGAAACTGCCCCGCAGCACCGCGCCCTCGGCGAGGACGATCGGGCCATGCGACCAACCGGGCTGGGCGAAGGTGCCGCGCCAGCCCGCGACCAGGGCCTCGGTCTCGCTGGACAGTTTGCCGGTGAAGGCGCCGTTCGGCGCCGAAAGCCGGTAATCGTAGGGATTCGGCAGGCGTTCCAGGCCGATCGCCCAGGCTGACTCCTCCAGGTCCGCAGCCGGAAGTAGTCTGGTCCCCGCCGCCAAGATGAGCCCAGTGCACCATCTCACGGACTTACGGCTCACGGACTTGTGGGCCGATACAGGAAGCGGACGCCGACCAGCGCATGCGCGCTGGCCTGATCGAGGCTGAACCGGTTTGCCGACCGCGCCATCGGCAGGCCGTCGAGCCAGCTCCCGCCGTGAATGGTGCCATCGGAGGTGAGTTCCCATGCGTTGCCTGCGACATCATACAGCCCAAAAGCGTTTTGTGCCAACGATCCCGTTCGTTGGGGGCCCGAAAGGGCGGTGACCGTGTCAGCCGTCACCGCGTACAATCCGGCCACCGACGGATCATTGCTGTCACCCCAGGGATACCGTGCGGTCGATCCACCCCGGGCCAGGTATTCCCATTGCTCGGACGTGGGCAGCGACAAGCGGCCGGGTATGCGCGCCGCAACCGCGTTCACCGCCGCATTGGCTGCATCCAGCGAGATGCCGCAGGCGGGCAGGCTATCACCCGACCCGACCAAGTCGGCCGGCAGGGTCGCCCAGGGCTGGCTGCCGGCCAGCCGCCGCCACTGGCCGCGGGTGATTTCAAAGACTGAAACAAACACCTGGGCGGAACCCTTGGCGCCGGCAACCTCGTCCGGCAATCCCCAGCGAACACCTGGGCCGGAACCGCCGGCGACCGAACCGGCCGGGATGCGCACCAGCACCAGCTTGCTGTCGCGGATGCCGGACAACGCGAGGGCGGCGGTCAACGAGACCTCGGCCCGCACCGTGTTGGCGTCGAGGTCCACCACGAGACAGGTGGCATTCCCCGCGGCGACCTGGTTGACCAGATCCGTGCTACCGCTGCCAACGTTGCCACATCCGGCGAGGCTGAATGCCGCCACCAGGATCATCAGGAAACGACTCATCCGCCACCTCCGGGCAGGGCCTGTATAAATAATGCGACGTGCTGGACGGCGGCGGTGCGACTGACGCTGTCGGTTGCCACCACGGTGAAGCGGTACCACCCGCTCGCGTTGATCGGGATCGCCCAGGACATTCCCGCATCCAGGCCGCCGGCCCCGGCCACTTGCGTCATGCCGGCCGGTGCGCCGACCAGGCTCCAGGTCAGGATCGGGCCGGTGAGTTCGCTGACGTCCGCCGTCGCGGTCCATTGCAGCAGATCCCCGGCCTGGGCGACCAGCGGCGGCCGAGAGAAGATCCATGGCCGCACCGTCGACGCGCCACCGGTGATGTCGATGGTCACCGTCGCTGCGGCCGACATCAGGGTCCCGTCGCTCACGGTCACACTGAACACATCCTGGCCGGACTGCGAACTGCCCGCCAGGTAGGTGAATGCGCCGGTGGCGGTGTTGAACGCGGTGAGGGCACCCTTGCTGGGCGGCGTCGCCACCGCGTAGGTGATGGTCGCGCCTTCCGGATCAGTTCCGATCACCGCACCCTGGATCGCGCTGCCGGCGACCGCCAGCAGCGACGCGCCCGCCACGGTCGGCGCATCGTTCACCGGGGTCACCCCGATGGTACGTTGCGCCGACGGGTTGCTTTTCCCGGCCTGGTCGATCACGACACAGGCCACCTCGCGGTCGCTGGCCCCCGGATTCCGGCCGCTGTTGTCGTAGGCCAGGCAGCGCACCAGGGCCTGGACCATGGTCACATCGGTCGCCCCGGTGAAGGTGACGATCAGTGGCGTGCCAGAAGTACCGCCACTCAGGCTGGCGAAGACCGTGCCGCCATAGGACACCTGGGTTCCCGCCAGCCCGATCTGGCCCGCCCCGTTGCCGACCGGAACCACGCTCAGCCGATCGCCGGGGCCGGCTCCTGCGGCAATGGTGGCGGTCAGGGATCCGCCGGCGAAGGACGGCGAAGTTCCACTCAGGACCAACGCCGTGCTGCCCAGCGCCAGGGCGGGATCGCCCTCGGTATAGGCCAGACGTGACCCAGGCAGATCGATGCGCGGCACGCTGGTGTCGATCTGGATCGCGAGCACCCCCGCCGCGGTGCCGCCCTGACCGTCATCGACCTGGAGCTGGGCCGCGTCGTTGATCGCCGGGGTGGGTGAGGGATCGGTGTGGGTGTAGCGCACCCGCCCGGCGGCGAGGTCGGCGCCGGTCACCACGCTGCCGTTACCAAGGGTGGCCGGCGCCCCGCTGACCGGATTGAGCAGTTCCAAGTCGCCGAAGTTCGGCTTGGCGACCACCCGGATCAGCAGGCTGGCGGTGGGGGTCTCGACGTCGCTCACGGCGAACTGGCCCGGCGCGGTGGGCGACGACTGCAGCGGCAGCAGGCTGGCACTGCCGTGGTAGGCGACCACCAGCGGGGTGCTGCGCACGACCACCGGCGGATCGTTGACCGGGGTGACCGTCAGGACGAATGTGCGGGTCACGGTCTGCGTCCCATCGGACGCGATGACCGTGATGGTCGCGGTGCCGTTGGCGTTCGCCTGCGGGGTGAGGCTCAGCGAACCAGTCGCGGACGGGCTGGCGTACGACACCGTCACCGCCCCGGTCAGGGATGGATCGGAACTGCTCGCGGTCACGCTGACCGTCTGGTTCTCACCCGGCTGCCCGGCGCTGATACCGCTCAGGGCCACCGTCGTCTGGCCGGAATCCTCGGCCACGCTGAGGTCCGTTAGCGGATTGAGGGTCGGCGGGAAGTCGACGCCCCGGTTGACCACCTGCACCGGCGTACCGGCCAAGCCCTGGTAGAACGCATCGCTGGAAAAGGCCCCGCCGACCTGGATTTGGTAAGCGACATCGCCGTTGAACCGCCCGTTGTTCGCGCCGGTGATGGTCACTGTCTGCGGCGTGTTCCAGGTCGTGGCGTCGAAGGTCAGCGAGGCGGGCGACACCGTGCCTTGGGTCAGGTCGCTGCTGGTCAACGGTACGCTGACCAGTCCGGCCGGCTGGGTCGCCAACTGCACGGTGAAGGACGCGGTTCCTCCGACCTGGGTGGTGGCCAGTCCCGAGACCGGCGTGGCGATGATGGCCGACGTGTCGTTGTCCGTCACCGCCACCGTCATCACCACCCCGGTACCGACGCTGACATACCCGGTGTCGGCTGAGGTCCAGGTATGCGTCACGGTGCCGTTGTGCACGCCCTGCTCGATCTGGTCGTCGACGGCCTGGGCTGAAATCGTCTGCGACGTCGACCAGTTGGCGCTGGTGAAGGTCACCGTGGCCGGCGTCACCGTCAGGTAGGCATCCGGGGTCAGCGTCACCGTCACCGGGGCGCTGGGCGGTTGCGACAGGCTGATCGACCACGTCGCCGGGGTGGTCGAACCCTCGGCCACCGACAGGGTGGTGCCGCCCTGGTTCACCAGCAGGGTCTTGCCGTCATTGTCGAGGCAGATGCCGCTGACCGTCACCGGCTGCTGCGCGGCGTAGGCCGTATCGCCGCTGGCGACGAAGGTGATGTTGAACTGGACGTTGCCGTCCGCGATCAGGTTGTCGACGCCGGTGATGGTGAACACCAGCGGGGTCGTCCAGGCCGAAGGCGCCAGGGTCTGGGACACCGGCGACACCGTGGCCTTGCCGACGTTCGACGAACCGGCGCTGATGGTGACCGCCGTCGAGGGCGGCGTCGCCAGGCGCACCGTCACCTGGGCCGAGGTACCGGTCTCGTTGACCACCACGCTCGCCGGCGACGCGCTGAATGACGCGCGATCGGTATCGATCACCACCACCGACACGTCCGACCCATCGATCCCGTTGAAGTTGCCACCGCCGGTGATCGGCAGCAGTTGCAGGGTCGAAGTCCGATCGCCATCGACGATGTTGTCGCGCACCCCGGTCACCAGGATGGTCTGGGGCTGGTTCCAGTCGCTGGCGGTGAACACCAGGCTGCTCACCGACGTCGTGAACTCGCTGGGGTTCGACGACTGCACCGGGATGGTCGCAGTCGCGGTCGGCGGGGCGTTGAGCCGCACCGTCACCGAGGCTTGGGTGCCGTCTTCGCGCACGGTCAACGGGCCGGCCGGCGACACGATCACCGCCGAGGTGACCACGGTCACGGTGATCGTCCCGGTCCCGACCGCCCAGCCATCGCCGGCGCTGACCGGGATGGTGGCTGCCCCCACGAATCCCACCGGCGGGGTCCAGGTGAACAGCCCCGTCGCCTGGGCCAGGCCGCTGACCGTGCCGGTGGATGGCGTCCCCACGTCGTAGATGAGCGCGTCGCCATCGGCATCGCTGGCGCTGATCGCCAGCGCCAGCGATGCCGACGTGGTGCTCACCGCGCTATCGGACACCACCGGCGCATGATTGCCGGCCGGGGCTACCGACCAGACGCCGCCCAGCAGGCCGATCTGCGCCCCGCTGCTACGCGCCCGCAGGTGATGCACCATCACCGCACCGCCATCGACGCTGGCGCTGGCCGACAGCGAGGTGCCGGTCGAGATCAGGTTCTCATCCAGTTCCATCGTCGCCGTGGCAGAGGTCGCAACGGCGGCCTCCAACCGCAGGCAGACCCCGAGCGCCAAGACCGCCACCAGACGCAGGATGACCAACGACGCATGTGGATTGCGCGCGGGTCGAACCGGTTCCGCAGCGCGGAACTGGCGGATTGTTCCGGGTTCAGTTCGCATAGGTGGCGCTTTCGCTGATGATCCACCAGGCCGTGCCATCGAACTGCAGGGTCTTCATGCTGCCGATCACGGTCAGGGTGAAGTCGCTGCCGCTGCCATCGATGGTTCCGCCGTTCGGGCTGATGATGAGGCTATTTCCAGCAACTTTCGTCTTGATCACCACGATCTTGCCGGTCATCGGAGAACCGGGCAGGGTGATGGTCACATTGCCTGCCGTGGTGTCGACGATCAAGGAATGGTCTGCAATCGCCCCGGAATCAACCGTGTAATCCGCCGATTTGGTAGCGATCTTGAGGTTCATGCCGCCGCCGACGCTGAGCGTCTTGGTGATGCCGACGCCACCGGACGCGATCAACGATCCGGTGCCGGACGACGTCGAATCCGTGGTGCTCGTCGTGGTGATCGCCCCGCCAGCGAAGACCGCGCCGGCGATGCCCGCGCCGCCGCCAACCACCAAGGTGCCGGTGGTGGTACTGGTCGAGGCGGTGGTGGCCGGGATGTTCACCTCGGTAATGTTCGTCGCCTTGCCCAGCACCATCTGATTGGTCTTGGTCGTCGTCGCATCTTTGCCAATCGCTACGCTGAAATCGTGCGCAGCGATCACCCCAGACCCGAGGGCTACAGAATCAGCGTTCCCGCTCGCCATGGCGCCGTTCCCAATAGCGATGTTGTAGTTTCCATTGAGGGCTCTGGAGACGCACCCAAGAGCGATAGCCCCGCGACTTGACGCGGACGCCCCGCTACCAATCGCGATCGCAAACCGCTCGGAGGTTGACGCACCAGCGCCGGCCTCGCCGGCGCCTCCAATGGCGACCGTACTGTCATGGGTGGAATACGCGCCACGAACCGAAGTCGTGCCGCCCCCGATGGCGATGGCTCCGCCAACCGCACCTGTAACGACTGCACCCAGACCGGTGCCCGGACCCGCACCGATGGCGACGGACGAAGGAGCGGCGGCAGAGGATTCCCGACCGATCGCGATGGACTGCGCACCCGCAGCGGAGGCCGCGTTTCCCGCACTGGCGGAGCCGATGGCGATGGCGTCGGCCGCAGCGGCCCTGGCGCCGGTGACCGCTCCGGCTCCGATGGCGAGGCCGTAGTTGCCAGCCACCGACGGAGCCGTGGTCGCGTCGGTCCCGCTGCCGATGGCGATCGGATTGCTGCCCGCCCCGGCAGCGGCATTGCCGACGATGACGGTCTGCGCCGCAAATCGGTAGGCGTTGGTGGCGCTGACTTCGCCGCCAAAGAACCCGGCCCCAACCACCCCCAGGCCGCCGCCCACCCTCAACGCCCCGGTACCGGTGCTGGTGCTGGTCGTGGTGTTGCCGATGGCCAGGCCGCCCGTTCCCGTGGTGGCATCGAAGGTCAAATTCGCGCTGCCGGCGAAAGCCCCGCCGCTGTTGTACTGGACGTGGGTCGGGCTGCCGCCGGCTGCGGTGACGCTGGGGGCCGTCCAGATGCCATCGGCTTTCAGGAACTTTCCTGCCGCCGCATCGCCTAAGGCCGGCGCCGGTACCAGGCCCTTGGTGCCACCGCTGCCGCTGTCGCCCACCACGGCGCTGAGCATCGCGGTGGCCTGGGTTCCCGACAGTTCTTCAATCGCGCCGCTGCCCGCCGTGCTGCGGCCCAGCAGATTCCCCGTGCCCATGGTAAGGCCGCTCGAAGCCATCGACCCGGTACTGGCCTTGGCATTCAATTGCGTCTGCACCGCCGAGGTGACGCCCGACACGAATCCCAATTCGGTCGCCGTCACCGCGCTCGCCGCCACCTTGCCGCTGCCGTCGCTGACCAGGGCCACGCTGGTCGCCAGGTTCGAGCCAGTGATCGAAGTCGCTGCGCCGGTGATCGTCGCCTGTTTGGCATTCAACTGCGTCTGGACCGCCGAGGTCACGCCCGACACGAATCCCAGTTCGGTCGCCGTCACCGCGCTCGCCGCCACCTTGCCGCTGCCGTCGCTGACCAGGGCCACGCTGGTGGCCAGGTTCGAGCCAGTGATCGAGGTCGCCGCGCCGGTGATCGTCGCCTGCTTGGCGGCGAGTCCGGTGTCGACGTAGGTCTTGACCGCCTTCTGCGAGGGTACGTTGGTGTCGAGGTTGGCCGCCAGGATCCCGTCGATCGAAAGCTGGCTTGCCGTCAACTGCGCCGCGTTGGTCACATTGCCCAGACCGACCATGGTCGCCGAGATCCCCGTCACCGTCCCGGTGAACGCCGGCGAAGCCAACGGTGCCTTGAGATCCAGGGCCGCCTGCTGGGCCGTCGACACCGGTTTGTTGGCGTC
>CAMCMZ010000064.1 GCA_945876185.1 Candidatus Kuenenia stuttgartensis
TGTTGACCGTGACCTGAGGCGTTTGGTTGGCGACCACGATGGTCGAGGTCAGGGCGATGGTCGAGGCCGGCAGCGAGATGCCGGTGGTGACGTTGCCGGCGAGGTCGGTCAGCGCGCCGCCCGGGGCGAAGGCGATCGCGGTCGCGTCGAGCTTGCCCGGCGCGCTGGTTGGGGTGGTCTGACCGGCGACCACCGTCCAGGTCGTCGAAACGCTGGTGACCGGCGTCGTCGAAGCGGGGAAAGCGACGGTGACACCGGAATTGAGCGTGACCGTCAGGCCTCCACTCAGGGTAGCCGGCTTGGTGAATGCGACGGTCACGTCGATGATGTCGCCGGCGTAGTACGTCGCGTCGGCGTTGGCGCTGGAGATCGCAGCGATCGCCGGCGCGACGGTGTCGATGGTGAGCACCACCGTCCCGGCGCCCACGCTCAGGATGTGCGCCACCGCGCCAGGCAGTGAGGCCACGGTCAGGGTACGGTCGGTGATCGCCCCGCTCACCGCGAACAGGGTGTAGTCCCCGCTCGCGAACCCGCCTGAGTCAGCGACGGTCAACTGGCCGTCGAGAACGAGATCGCCTTGGACCTGGATCAGGTCGCTGGCGGTGCCCAGGTCGAGTTTGACCAGGGTGCTTTCGCTCAGCGACAGCGTGCCGGTGGAAAGGGGGCCCACGCCGCCTTGGCCGGGTGCGATGGTTCCGCCATCCTGCACGGCGACCGTCGCGAGTGCGCCGCTGCCGGCGAGCACCGCGCCGCTCGCCACGGTGGTGGCGGAGGCCGAGATCGTGCCGTTGACCAGCAGCGTCCCACCGGTCAGCGCGGTTGCTCCGGTGTAGTCATGCGCCGTCGTGCCGGCGAGTTCCCAGGTCGTGGTGCCCTGCTTGTCCAGTCCACCGGTGCCGGTGATCCGTCCATTCACGGTGCTGACCTTGCCCACGGCATCGCCGGTCAAGGTCAGCGTGTACCCGGCGGTCGCGATGGTCCCGTTCACGGTCAAGTTGCCGGTGTCGTCCGGCAGGGTCGTGTCGGCGAGATCGGACAAGACGGCAGGGCCGGTCAGGGTGATCGCGGCGTCGACGGTGTTGAAGCCGAGCACGTTGACGATCGCGCCGTTGCCGATGCTCAGCGGTTTGCCGGCCGGGATGCGCGCGCCTGAGGCGAGGGCCAGGCTGCCGTTGCCCGAAATGGTCACGCCGCTGCCGGCTGGCGTTTCGGTCGTATCCGCGCCCAGGGTGGCGGCACCGCTCAAGAGCAGATAGCCCTGCTGGATCAGGGTGGGTCCCGTGTAGGTGTTGGCCCCGCCTAGCGCCTGCCAACCGGGGCCGGCCAGGGCCAGGGCGCCGCTGCCGCTGATCACGCCGCCGAAGCTCGGAACCTTTGCCTGGCCGCTGGGCGGGGCGATCACCAGGGTGACGCCGCTGCCATTGAGCTGGACCGCACCGAAATCGGTGAGTTCCGCCAGGGTGGCGGTCGCATCCAGGCGCAGGGTCGCGCCACCCGCCACCCGCACCCGCGCCGCCGAGGCCAGCGAGCCGCCGGCGGCCAGGACCAGCGTGCCCTGCTGGATGTCGGCCAGGCCAGTGAACGCGCTGGATCCACTCACGGTGAGCGTCCCCAGGCCCTGCTTGGCCCAACTGTGGTCAGTCAGCCCAGAGGCGAGGCTGGCACCGACATCGCTGCCGGCAGGCGTGACCCCGAGGCCGATCTCGGCGTTGGTTGCTGCGGCGTTGGTGGTGACGGTGCCGTTACCGATGGTCAGCGTCCTGCCGTCCACGGACCAGACCCGTGGCCCGGCCCCAGTGAACTGGATCGAACGGCACGTCGCGTCAGCGGTGAGTTGGACCAGATGTCCGATGGTGACGTCATCATCGACGGCGGGGACCACCGCGCCGAGCCAGGTCGATGTCGCGTTCCAGGGGCCGTCCGCCACGCTGCGCCGGGTCGCATTGACGAGCCCAAGGTGGAGCGGCGCGAAGAGGTAAGTCGCTGGTTCGCCATTGACGGTCGCGAAGAGAACGCTGGGTAGATTGGAGGTCACGGCGACGCCTGCGACCTTGGCCGAACGCAGGCTGGCGATGCCGCCAGAGGCGCCGTTGCTGCGCTGGAAGGACAACTGCCCGCCACCGCTGGAGGCGAGATCGGCCACCGCGAGGGTGGCGTCGATGCTGCCGATCGAGCTGACATTCACCGTCGAAAACGCCGTCTGGCAGGTCACTGGACCAATGTTCTCGGTCAGGACCGAGGCGCCCCCGGCCAGGATCAGGTTGCCGCCATTCAGGATCACCGGCACCGTGTCGCCGAGGCGGTCGGCATTGGCGGTACCGGTGTTGAGCAGGCTGAGGCTGCCGCCGGCGGCGATGGTAATCGCGACCGGGTTGCTGAAGGCCCCGCCCGCGCCTTCCAGACGCACGGTTCCGCCCGCGATCGAAACCGGCCCCGTACACGGATTGGCTCCGCTGAGCCGCCACAATCCGGTGCCGGTCTTGGCCAGTCCACCATTGCCGCCGATGGTGCCGGCGAAGAGGCCGGTGTCCTCGGTCGCGCTGGTCAGAGTTCCGCCGGCGATGGTGATGGCCGCCCCGGTGGCGTTCCCGGTGGCGGTGGTGATGCGCGCCACGGTTTCGTTGCAGGAAGCACCGAGGACGAACTGGGTCCCATCGGCCAGCACCACGTCGCTCGCGTCCGGGATCACCTCGCTGGCGGCGGTGCTGAGGGTCCCTTGGCTGATATTCACCGATCCGGTGAAGGCGTTCGCCGGGTTGGCCAGGATCCAGGTGCCAGGGCCGTCCTTGGTCACGCCGGTGACGCTGGCCGCGATCGCCCCGGTAATGCTGTTCGCCCCGGTCGCGTCACCGCCCAGGGTCAGCAGGAATGAGCCGGCGATGGGGCCGGCGATCGTGAATTGGCCGCCAGCCAGGCAGCGGATCGCCGAGGGCGCGGTGAGGCCGATGGCGGCGCTCACCGAACCGCTGCCATTGGCGTTCTTGCGCAGGGTTCCGCCGGCAAGCTGGATCGGCTCTGCCACCGCCACCGCATCGATCGCGAGAGTGCCGGCCGGCTGGACGGCGGTGCCGGTGGTGGCTGATCCGAGCGCAGCTGCATGCGCCGCCTGCAGCACGCCGTCGGCCACCACCAGCGCCCCGGTGAAGGTGTTGGCCCCCGCCAAGGTCAGAGTGGCGCTGCCGGATTTGCGCACGGTGCCGGCGTCGCCGCTCAGGATGCCGTTCATGGTCCGGTCAGTCGAGCCGGTGAACTCGATCGTCCCGGTGGCGCCGGTCAGGGCCAGGTCCTGACCGGTGGCGGTGGCAAAGGCCGGGATCACCAGCTTGTTCGCGCCGACCGCGAAGCTGCCGGTCCCGGTCATGGTGACGGTGCGGTTGGTGTTGAGCGGACTGGTGACCCCCAGGGTGCCGCCGGCGAAGACCAGGCCGTTGCCAGGTGCCCCCAGGGCCCCATCCGCGCCGACGTCGAGCCGGCCGCTGATCGTGACGTTGCCGGTGAAGGTGTTGCTGCTGCTGGTGAACAGCACGGTTCCGCTGCCAGCGACGGTGAGGGCATTCGCCCCCGAGATCTGCCCGTTCAAGCCCAGGCTGCCGGCATCCGCCGCCAGGATGACCGCCTGGGTGGAATTGAGCTGGACCCGGCCCAGGACGAGATTCGCGCCGGACAGGTTGCGTAGCGCCCCGAGGCTGGCGGCCCCACCGCCATCGATGGTCAGCGGTTCGCTGCATGAGATCCCGCCGCTGAAGGCCAAGGTCGCGCCGGGCGCCACGGTGGTGCCGGCGGCAGTCGTGCCGAGTGCATTGCCGTGCGCCGCCTCGATCATCCCGGCCGAGACCAGGACACCGCCGCCAAATGCCGGGCTGTTGCCGCCCAGGCGCAGGCTGCCGGTGCCGGTCTTGGCCAGACTGCCGGTCCCGGAACTGGTGAAGACCGCGCTCCAGTCGACAGACACCCCGGGATCGACCTGCACCGTGAGTCCTCCGCTGGCCAGGCTCAGGGTGCGGGCCGGATCCACGGTCAGGTTAGCGGTGAAGGCGATGGTTCCGCCGTCGCCGGTCAGCGTCGCGGGCGTACCCAACTGCTGGTCGGCGGACACGCTCAGGGTACCGGCCAACAGCACCGTGCCGCCGGACCAGGAATTGGCTTGGGTTGTGACCAGCGTGCCCGTCCCGGCCTTGATCAGGGCGCCAGTGCCGGTGATCGGACCCAGCACGGTGCAGGTCTTGCCCGGATCAGTCAGGAGGATCGACGCGGCGTTCAAGGTCAGGGTGCGGGTCGCAGCGAGCGACAGGTTGGCGGTCGTGCGCAGGACGCAGGTGTTGCCGGCAAGTCCCAGCCCGACGTTGGCACTGGTCAGGCCCAGGCAGCGGTCGGCCGAGATCTGCACCGTGCCGTTGCGGATCGTCAGGTCGGCTTCGCTGGTCGAAGCTGGGTTGGCCAGGATCAGCGTTGCGGGGCCGAGTTTGCTCCAGACCTGGCCGCTGCCCGCAACGCTGGTCAGCGGATGGGTGGCATCGCCCAGGGTCAAGGAACCGCTGTTCACCGTGACCGACGGGATTGAAGGCGGCGTCACCCCGCCGAAATCCAAGGCGATCGCGCCGGTCCAGGAGCTCGTCCCGGTCGAAATCAGGGATCCACCCAAGTAGAGCGGGAGGCCGAACTGGCTGAAATCCTGGACCTGGAAAGTGGCTCCGTTCAGGACGCGGACCTCGGTCACGACCGCGCCCAGCGATCCCGAGGTGGCACCCAACGTGCCGCCTTCAACTCGGACCACGTTCGGACGCAGCGGGAAGCTGGGCAGGCTGGTGTCGGCCAGGTACAGGGTTCCGGTCCCGGTGGCGATCAGATACCCGAAACCATCGCTGGCCCCTGCCGACAACACGGGACCGGCCCAGGTGTGGACGCCATTCGTGACGATGAACAGGGCGCGGTCGCTGCTGTCGTTGGTGGCGGTGATGGTGAATCCCAGGGCAGCGGGCGTGCTGAATCCGGGCAGGGCGAGGGAACTGCTGCCAAGATCGAACGTCCCGCCGCTGACCGTCACCGGCCGGGTGGCCGCGGCGGCGGCCATGCTGACGCTGGGCCGGGTGCCATAGGCAACGCTGGCGATGGCGCTGCTGGTCATGTTGACGTCGCCGGCCAGGCGCAGGCAGCCCCCGGTCAGGCTGAAGGGGCTGCCGGCCTGCCCGAGGTTGGCATTGGCGCCGACCACCAGGGTTCCTCCGTTGATCTTGGTGCCGCCCGCCTGGGTGTTGGTTCCACTCAGGGACAGGGTGCCGCCGGTGCCGCTGCTGGTCAGGGTGAACATCTTCGCGCCGATCAGGTTGCCGGTGAAGGCCGAGATCGTGCTGCCCTGGTCCACGGTCAGATCCGCATCCAGGACCACATTACCGTTGCCCGACAGGGGTCCGATGGTCTCGGAGAAGCGGACCTGCATCGAGGCCGTCCCCGCAATCTGGACGGCGCAGGTGTCGGCAACCGCACCCGGTCCGGTCAGGGCCAGGGTTCCTCCGGTCACCGAGATCCCCCCGGTATTGCTGTTGGTTCCACCCAGGGACAGGCCGTTGGTCACCACCAGGGCGAGTGGACCGGACAGGGCTCCGCCGAAGGATCCGCCCAACGACCCCACGGTCAGGGTGCAGGCGGTGGTTGTGGTGATGGCGCCGCTGGATCCGGTCAGGCTGTAGGGGGTGTAATCGAACCCATTGAGATCGAGGGTTCCACCATTGATCGTGCAGGTGGTGTTGGCCGGGTTTCCGCCCTGGTAGATGATGGCGTTGGCCGAGGCGATGCGCAGCACGCCTGCCTCGACGATGGTGTGGTCGAAATAGTATGTGCCGGAGGTCAGCGGATCGTTGGCTGCGCGGTCGTTGTCGCGAGTCAGCACCAGCGTTCCCGGACCTGACTTGGTCAAGAAGTCACGGCTAAGGTAGCCGAGCAGGGTGATGGTGTTGGTCCCTCCCCCGATGTTCACATTGACGCGAAAGGCGTTGTTTGCGAAAAGATGGACCGTGGCCGGCAGGCTGTAGGCGGCCGCATTGCCGCGATCGTCAAAGGTGACCAGATCGCCATGGATCTGCACCACGCGGTCGGCGGTCGTCTGGGTTCCGGCGATCGTGGCGGTCAGCGATCCCAGGGCGCCGAGGGTGAGGTTGCGGCACAGGGCTGGTCCCGTCAGCAGATCAAGCGCGATGGACTTGGTGATGAGAACATCGTCGGTGGCCGTCGGTACCCCGTTCGGGACCCAGGTGGTGGGGTCGCTCCAGTCCGTGCCGGTGCCGCCGGCGGTCGTCTTGCTGGTGGCGGTGCTGGGATTGACCAGGCCACTGAGGGTCGAATACCCCCCGGTGGCGAAGCTACCGGAACCCTCCTTCACCTGGGCGAAGGGCATCGTCGCGTTGTTCGCCCAGCCGTTGGTGCTGAACAGGTTCGCGGTCGCTGGCGAGACCGCATCGCGCCACAGGCTGAAACTGGCGCGGGCGACGCGGTCGATGCCCTTGTTGCCATCCGTCGCGGTGAGCTGGCAGCGGCTGCTGCCGGTGGCGATGAGGCGGACCGTGCTGGAGCTTCCCACCGTGGCCACGATCCGGCCGACGCTTTCGATCCGGTCCGAGCCTGCGGCATGCATCAGGAAGGTCCCGCCACCGAGATTGATCTGGACCGTATCGGGCAGCCGGTTGGGGTTGAAGGTCCCGTCGGCGGAGATCTGGAACGTCCCGCCTTCTAGGTGGATCGCTGAGGTCGCGGTCAACGCCGCGCTGTCGCCGACCATCTGCCAGACCCCGTTCTGGACGGTGGTGCTGCCGGTGTAGCCGAGGTTCGGACTGGTCAGGCGCAGCGTCGCAGCGCCGGTCTTGGTCACATTGCCGCTGCCAGAAATCGCCCCGTCAAAATAGGAGATGGTGCTTAGGTTCAGGATGAGATTGGTACCGCCCAGGTTTACGCTGCCGGCCCCGGTAAGCGCGTTGAGGGTGCAGGTCGGAGTCGGCCCTGGCAGGGCCGATAGGTTGAGCATCGCTCCGGCGTTGACCTGCACCGAGTCGACCGAACCGGCCGCAAGCGGCTTGAGCTGGCCGTTGACGACGGTGATCGAGGTCAGGGTGTTGACGGCTGCCAGATGCAACTCGTCATTGCCGGCCTTGGCGAGCGTGCCGTTGCTCATGATTCCTTGGAGCACGACCTGATGCACCGCCGCCGTGCCGTTGCTCAGGGTCAGAGTCCGGTTCCCGCCGTTGAGGTTCCACGCGCCCAAAAGATTGCAGGTGGTGCCCAGCGCCGCGATGGTCGAATCAGCGTTGAGATGGAAATCATTGAAAAGGATCTGGCCATCCGGCACGACCAGGACCCCCCCGGCCAGAACGACGGTGCTAGGGATGGTACCAAAGGAGTTGATGTGGTTCGGCACCACCCGACCCGCATTCAGGTAAAATCCGCCGCAGGTATTGGCGGCATTGGCCAGGGTGAGCGTGCCGCTGCCGTTCTTGGTCGCCACCCGGAAACCGCAGGTGAACGCGGCGGCCAGGCTCAGATTTCCGCTGCCGGTGAATTCCAAGGCGGGATGGTTGGCCCCAAGCCCGTTGGCGACCGAGATGGCCAGGCTTCCGCTGTCGGCCTGAATCTGCACCGGATCGCCGGCGGTGCCGGCGGCCAGGGTCAGGGTGCCGCTGTAGGTGTTGCTGCCGCTGCGACTATGCAGGCGGGCCGGATTCGCAGCCCCGCCGGTCAGGGTGACGGGTTCAGCGAGGGTGATGCCGCCTTCGATCCCCAGGGTTGCGCCCGCCGCGACCGTGGTTCCGGTGCCGTTCGTGCCCAGGGCGCCGGCGTGGGCGGCGACCAGGGTGCCGGCGCTGACCGTGCAGGCGCCGGACCAGCCGGTGCTGTTCCCGGCCAGGGTGACGGTGCCGGTGCCGTTGAGGACCACGGTGCCGCTACCGCTGATGGTTCCATCGATGCGGTGGCTGGCGGTCTCGGCGATGGTCAGCGCCCCGCTGCCGAGCAGGACCTGACCTCCGCTGCTGACGTTGAGCGAGCCGATTACCTCAGTCTGACCGTTGAGATCGAAGGTCGAATCGCTGGCATCGACCAACGTGGTGTCGGGCAATTGGTGCGATGCGAGCAGCCGCAAGGCACCGTAGCCGATCGAGATCGATCCAGCGCAGGCGTTGATGCCGGCTGTCTTTTCCAGTTCGATGACCCCGGTGCCGGCCATCAGGCTGCCGGTGAAGGTGTTGGCGCTGGTGCCGGTGAGTTTGAGTATTCCCGGACCAGTCTTGAGGATGCCGCCGCTGCCGCTGATCACCCCACTCAGGGTAAGGGTCCTGGTCGCGGCGACGTAGACCTGGACCGTCCCATCGAGCTGGAGGTCGGCCGAGATCGCGTGGTCGGCCCCGAGCACGGTGATGGTCGGATCGATGTTGGGAATGGACGCGATGTTGCGGGCGAAGATCAGCTTCTGGGTCGCCGTCGGCGCGATGGTGACCGTACTGGCGCTGATGATGACGAGGCTGTTAAGGGTGGCGTCCTGGTTCAGGGCAGGAGTGGCCGCCGCGAAAAAGGTGGCGGAATCGGTGCTGCCGTTGGGCACACTGGCTGGCGTCCAGTTGCCGGTGTTGCTCCAGGTGCCGACGCCGCCATTCCAGGTCGGGTCGGCAGCGCAGGCGCTGGCCAACGCCAGACTGACGGTTAAGCAACGCAGCACCGCGCAGGAAAGAACCGTGTTCTTCATGGTTTTCGCACCGCTTCAGGGGCCGAGGTTGCTTGGATCAGACTCAGTTCGCCGGTGAGCCGAACCGGCCCAAGCGACAGGGCGATGGGCTTCGACCAGCCGCCGCTGCGGCTGGCAAGCTGGCGTGGTTCCAACGTGGCCGGATCCGGCCCGTCGACCGCCAGGCGCAACCCGAGATAGGCGCTGGTCAGGTCGGCCCGCACCGCAAGCCGGTTCGCCGCCCGCGCCGCGTTGGCGGGATCGCCCCAGGATCCGCCGCGCGCGACCTTGAGGTCGCCGCCCTTGCCCAGGTGGTCGGTGCTCGCGCTGGTGGGATACGGCGCGTAGGCATCCTGGCAGAGTTCCCAGACGTTGCCGTGCAGGTCGTACAGCCCATGCGCGTTGGGATAACGCTGGCGGATCTCGTGGGTCGCGCCGCCGCTGTTGTTGCTGGTCCAGGCGATGCGGTCAGCGCAGGGGTCTTCCGCCTCGCCCGGCCAGCGGCCGCTGCCGCCGGCGCGGCAGGCGAGTTCCCATTCGCTCTCGCTGGGCAGGCGCAACGGCAGGTTGCCCTGGCGTGCGCGCGCCGCCGCCAGCATCGTCTGCGCCGCGTCCCAGCTCACTCTTTCGACCGGCCGTTGGCGGCCGGCGAAGCGGCTGGGTTCGCGGCCGGTCGCCGCCTGCCACACCGCCTGGGTGCACTCGGCGTCGGCGAGCCAGAAGCCGCGGCTGACGCTCAGCACGACCTGGACCTCGTCGGCATCGCGGCCGGGTTCGCTCTCCGGGCTGCCGATGGTGACGCTGCCGGGGGCGATCCAGCGCAGGCGCACCGATTCACCGGACCACTGGAACTCGGCCCAGGGGCCGAAGCCGTCGCGGCCATGTGCGCTGGCCCAGGGCGGCTGCCCTGGACCGGCAAGCTGCGCCAGCCGGCGGGCGAAGCCCTGCACGTCGGCCTCGCTCGGGCCGATCAGCGTGGTCAGACGCGCCAGGGCGGTCTCCTCGGCGGCCAGGGTGCGGTCGGTCAGCACCCGCACCGAGGTCAGCTTGGCGAGCCGGCTGCGCAGGCCGCACACCTCGTCGAACTTAGCCTGGCGTCGGCGCAAAAGCGGATCCGTGGCCTCGACCAGTTCGGTCAGGGCCGACAACTGGGACGCGGCATCGGCCGGGATCGGCACGCCATCGCGGTCGAGCGGGGCGAGCGCGGCCGACACCGTGCGAATGCGCCCCACCGTGGTCTTCCAGCGCGCCACGTCGGGATCGCCTTCGCCGACCAGGGTGACGAGCTGGGCGAAGATCGTCTCGACCTGGTCCGGGATCTTGCGCTGATCCAGCACCGCGAGTTGCGCCCGCAGGGCGTCGACCCGCGAGCGCTTGGTCTTCCAGACCTCCACCTCGGCATCGGCGTCGCCGACATCGAGGGCGAGTCGGTCGAGGTCGCTGCGCGCGTCGGCCAGGATGGCGTGGGCGGCGGTGAAGATCGGCTTGAGGCGGGTGCGCAGACCGGCGACCCGGGCGGCCTCGGCGTCGAGGCGCTTGACCTGGGTCTCGGCCTGCTCGACCGAAACGCCGCCGAGGCGGACCAAGCGCGCCTGTTTGGCGCGCAAGTCCGTCTGCTGCGCCAGGCTGATGGGTTCAGGGCGGGACGGATCGAGCACCGCGAGATCGCGCGCCAGCGCCACATGCTCGGCGGCGCTGCGCCGGCAGAGGTCCTCCCAGCGCGCCAGGTCCTGGTCGCCGGGTCGGGCCAGCGCCTTGATTTCACGCAGCTTTTCGCGCAGCGGTTCGAGCTGGGCGACGCCCAGGAACGCGTCGCGGCCGTCCTTGCCAAGCTGGTCGACGGTCTCGGCGACCAGCCTGCGCTTGGCCGCGAGGCCGGCCTTCACCGCCTCGACCTTCACCTTCCAGCGCTTGAGGTCGGCGTCGTCGGCCGCGACCAGGGCGGCGTAGGCCGGCAGCAGTTCGTCGGCGCGGTCGAGGGCCGGTTCGCCGACCGCCGCCGCTGACAGTTCGGACTCCAGGCCGTCACGCAGCCGCTTGATGTCGCCCTCGGCACGGGCGAGGCGATCGGCCCAGGCTTTCAACCGGGGTTCGCGCGCCTCAAGCTTGCGCAGCTCAGCGATCGCCTCGCGGTAGGACTCGCGCTGGCGGTCGCTGATCGTGCGGTTTGCGTCATCGAGCGGGGCGAGCAGGGCGGTCAGCGTAGCGATGCGCTGGTCGAAGGAGGTGATCGCCGCCGACCAGGCGACGACCTTGGCCTCGGCCGGATCGGCGATGGCACGCAGGCTGGTCAGCGCGGCGGCGGTGGCGTCGCGGCTGCCCTGGGTCAGGCGGCCCTTGTCGATCTCCTCGCCGATCGACTGGCGCAGGGTGCGTTCCTCGCCGTCCAGCCCGTCGAGGGTGCGGGTCCAGCGGTTTTGCGCCGGATCAGCGGTGCCGACCAGGGTGGTGTAGCTTTCCAGGTCGCGCCTGCCCTGCTGGCGCAGGGCGAAGGTGATGCCTGGTTTGTCGAGCGGTGCGAGCTTCAACGCCGCTGCGCGGACTTCGGTCACCTTGCGCGTCCAGACCAGGTATTCGCGATCGTTCGTGCCGTCTTTTACCCTTTCAGCAAACTCCTTGAGGAGCTGATCAACCTGGTCCGGCAGGCTGGCGCGCTCGTCGAGGGTCTTCAGCAGCGGCCGCAGGCGGTTCTTGATCTCCTCCTGGGCCAGGCGCTCGCTGCTTTCCCGGGTGCGGGCGGCGATCTCGATGGCTTTTTCCGTTTTGGCGCGGCGGTCGAGCCACCACCAGCCACCGCCGCCGCCGGCGAGCACCAGCGCGACCGCGGCAAGCGACAGCGGCAGCAGGTTGCGCTGCCACCAGTTCATCTGCTCGCGCTTGGCCTCGTCCGCGCCGGTGCCGAGTCGGTAATGTGCGATCGCGGACTTGAGCATCGACCCGGTACGGATCGATTCGAGGTCATGGATCAATTCATCTGCGGACTGGTAGCGGTGCTCGGGCTTCTTCTGCAGGCAACGCAGGATGATCGCCTGGACCTCCTCGGTCACCGCCGGGTTCAGCTTGCGCGGCAGGTCGGGTTCCTCGTAGCAGTGCTGGTAGATCAGGGCGTTCGGAGTGGTGCCCTTGAAGGGTTTTTCGCCCGCGACGATTTCATAGAAGACCACGCCCAGGCTGTAGAGGTCGCTGCGCTGATCGATGGCGGCATCGCCTCGGCCCTGTTCCGGGCTGATGTAGGCCGGGGTGCCGACCGCCTGGCCGGTCATGGTCAGGTTGTGTTCACCGACCAGCTTGGCGATGCCGAAGTCGGTGATCTTGAGCAACCCACCCTTGGTGATCATCAGGTTGGGCGGCTTGATGTCGCGGTGCACGACCCCGTGCCGGCCGGCCTCGGCCAGCCCCTTGGCGGCCTGGAGTATGAAGTCGACCGCCCCGTCGACGTCGATCGGCTGGCCGGCGTCTCGTTTGGCCTTCATCAGGTCGTAGAGGTCGGTGCCCTCGACGTACTCCATGGCGTAGAAGTGGTTCCCCTCGAACGCGCCGACTGAGTAGACCTGCACCACGTGCGGACTGGACAACTGCGACGAGGTGTGGGCTTCGAGTTGGAAACGTTGCAGCAGGCGCTGGTCGGCGGCCAGGTTGGGCGGCAGCACCTTGATCGCGACCCGGCGCTTGAGCGAAATCTGTTTACCCCGGTAGACCGCGCCCATGCCGCCTTCGCCCAGGATGCCGCCGAGTACGAAGTCGTTCCAGGTCTGGCCGGTGTACGGCCCCTTGCGGCCGTCCAGGTGCCAGGCGTCGTCGAAGGTGTGGCTGGTGCCGTGCCCGGTGCGCGGCTTGCCGGTGGACGTGCCGCCGGCCGGGGTGCGATGCTTGCCCGGGCTGGTCACCGGCGTCTGTGGTGCTGTGCCGGGCAGTCGAGCGCCGAGCGCAATGCCCGTTGCGGGCGTCTCACCGAGGGTCTGCTCCCGTCCGGTCAGTCCGGTAGCCGGGGTGTCGCCCAGGGTGGCCTCGCGTCCGCTGAGCCCCGTAGCTGGCGTGTCGCCGAGGGTCTGCTCGCGTCCGGTCAATCCGGTCACCGGGGTGTCGCCCAAGGTGGCTTCCCGGCCGGTCAGGTTGGTGGCCGGGGTGTCGGAGAGCGTCTGCTCGCGGCCGGTGAGGCTGGTGGCTGGGGTTTCGGAAAGGGTGACTTCGCGGCCGCTGATCCCGGTCGCCGGCGTATCGGTGAAAGTGATCTCTCTACCAGTGATCCCGGTTAACGGCGAATCGCTGAGCGTCGCCTCGCGGCCGCTCAGGATCTCCTTCGGTGGACGACCGCCGGGAAAGCGGCTGAAGGGCTGCAAGGTGACCTCGCGCCCGGCGATCTCGCGCACCGCTTCGCTCGGTTTGCGGAACACCTTGGTGGTGTCTTTGTCCAAGGGCCTGGCGGCGTCTGACGGCGCCGGCTGGTCAGCAGGATCGTTCTCGCCCACGTGCGTGCTCCCGGATCCCGGATTGGGGTGGAGGAACATACCACGGAATTGTCTGGAATGCTCAGGCTGGTCCGTTGGGCGCGGGCCTCCTGGTGCCAGCACGGGTCAGGGCTGCCCCGGTACCGGCCAGACCGGTCTTGCTCATGGTCTCGGCCTGGGTCATCCTTCCCTCATGGCCGGGAAAACGCTGATCGATTCCGTCGTCCATCTCGCGCGCAAGCGTAGCCTGCTCGACCGCCCGGCCTGCGCCCGCCTGGCGGTGCTGATGCAGGCGGCAGGGATCGTCACGGTGGAGCAGGCCCGTCGCTTCGTGCTCGGCCCGGCCGGTATCGATCCGCTCATGGCACAGCGCCTGGTCGAGCACCTGCCCCAGCCGGATCAGGTGAAGTTCGGTGCCTACACGCCTTACGCCCATCTGGCTGATGGCGGCATGGGCAGCGTCTGGTTGGCCGGCGACGCCGACGACCGCCTGGTGGTGGTCAAGACCATGCGCGGCAATCTGGCAGGAAACAAAGAGGTCGCGCACCGCTTCGAGCGTGAAACGCGCTACATGATGGAGATCCGCCATCCCCGCGTGGTGCACTGCCTTGATCACGGGGCGGCCAGCGACGGCACCCTGTTCATGGTCCTGGAATTCGAACCCAGCGGCGACCTACGCGAACTGGTGCATGCGGAAGGCATCCTGCCCGAAGCCCTCGCCCTGGCGATCGTGCACCAAGTCGCTGACGGGCTGGGCGAGGCGCACCGGCATCAGCTCATCCACCGCGACATCAAGCCGGCGAACATCTTCTGCGATCGCGAAGGCAGGGCCAAGCTCGCCGACTTCGGCATCGCGCGATCGACCGCCGACACCCGCACCATGCTCACCATGCAGGGCGCCCTGGTCGGCAGCCCCTTCTACATGTCGCCGGAACAAGTCGTCGCCGCCGCCGATCTCGACATCCGCAGCGACATCTACGCCCTGGGCGCGGTGCTCTACTATCTGCTTGCCGGCCAGGATCCCTATCGCGGCACGTTGAACGAGGTCCTGCACGCCCACCGCACCGCCCCGGTGCCCGATGTGACTCTGGTGCGGCCGGAGGTGCATCCCGCGACCATCGCCGTCATCGCCAAAGCCATGGCGAAGAAACGCGATCAGCGCTACCCAGAGCCGGCCGCGATGCTCAAAGATATCGCCCAGGCCCTGAGCGGTCTGGGCCGCCTGGCCGGGCCATCGGCACCGCCTAGCGAAGTGCACGACGCCAACACCATGACAGCCGATCTGTCCGGCGGCGAGGAACCGGCCGCCGGGAATGGCGACAGCGTGCCGACCATCGCTTTCCCCAACACCGACACCGAAGCCACCGCTGCGCCGTCGACCGCCCCGCCAGAGACTTCCGCCGTCACCACCCGGCGCATCCAGGAGGTCACCATCAACGGTCCGGCCTCGTCCTGGGCCGAAGGGCCGACCTCGCCCGCCCTGGTGCCGATCCCCCGACCCAAGCCGAAACCCGCCGGCGGCGACGCGGTGGAAGGCGATCTCGCCACCGCGATGACAAACCCGTGGCTGGTCCTGATGCTTGCCGACGGCACGCCGCTGTCGCTCTACGCCCGGACGCAACTGCTGATCGGAAAGCTCTGCGAGCCGCCGGTCGAACTGTGCTTGCGCAAATACCCGATTGCCCAGTGGCGCGAAGACTGCCTGAAGATCAGCCGCCAGCACCTGCGCCTGCGCTACGACGCCGGACTGAGCCGGCCGCTGCTGACCGATCTGGGCAGCGGCAACGGCACGTTCCTCGACGGCGAGCGCCTGCCGATCGACGAGACCCGCCCACTCGATCCCGGCCGCACCCACCGCTGCAACGTCGCCGGCGTGCTCGATCTCGACCTCAAGCCCATACTGCGCGCCAAGCCGCCGATCGCCTCGCTACGCGGGGTCGGCAGCGAGGCCGGCCAGCACGACTGCGGCCTCGACCGCGACCACCCGATCGACGCCCTGGTGATCACCCGCCTCGGCAACCGGCCGCAGATGACCAGCGCGCTCGTCCTACGCCGGCTCAGCCTGGGTGGCGCCGGTGCCGATCTGCCGGTGGCCGGCAGCACCACGACCTGCGAACTGGCGGTCTTCCACGGCCGCTGGCTCCATCGCCCTGGCGCCGCCGCGCCCTGGTCCCCGCTGAGCGAAGGCACCCGCCTCGACCTCGGCGGCACCACCGCCCTCGCCGGCCCCGGGCACTACCTGATCTTCCAGGACGGGTGATTTCCCTGGCTGGGGCACCGTAGCACAGGTCTCAGCCGGTACGGTCAGCGGACTTCAGCCTTGCGCGGGTTGCCCGATCGCCTGATCCAGCGCCAGCCAGGCCTCGGCGAGATCGGCTTCCAGGCCGGCCATCGACTCCTTGGTCTGATCCAGGTTTTTCGCACGACAGGCGTGTTCGATCGCGGCGCAGCGGGCCGCCAAGCGCATGAGACCGATCATTCCAGCGCTGCCCTTCATGCGATGGGCGAGATTGGCGGCCTCGTGCAGCACGCCGGTGGCGAGGTGGTGGGCGAGCTGGGTCGAGTGTTTTTGCGC
The DNA here is from genome assembly GCA_945876185.1 of Candidatus Kuenenia stuttgartensis. Taxonomy (GTDB): domain Bacteria; phylum Planctomycetota; class UBA11346; order UBA11346; family UBA11346; genus BJHQ01. Next base: position 15,728 of record CAMCMZ010000064.1, read on the forward strand.
ATCGCTGCGAAAGATCGCGGTGAGTTCGCGCACCAGGTCGGGGCGATCCGGGCGGCGGATCGCGCGCAGGCTGGCGATGACCTTGCCATCGAGCACTGGCGGGGGGTCAGTGGGCATCGGTCCTCCAGTGCGCCAGGGCGGCGAGGGCCTCGCGCCGGTGCTCGGCGAGGGGTGTGGTGGTGTCAGCAAGTCCGGCCCTGGCTTCGGCGTGGCCTTCGATCATGCGGCAAAGCCGCATCAGGGCGAGCAGGCCGAACGACCCCGACGAGGAACCCAGGCGATGGGCGATGCTGCGGGCGGTTTCATGCGCGTCGGTGGCGCAGGCCTGCTGAAGATCGGCGAAATCCTGGTGCGTGCCCTCAGCGAATTCGCTGATCAGCGCCGCGACGCCGTCGCGGCCGAGGTGCGTCGCGAGCCGGTCGAGCACGGCCTGATCCAGCACCGGCACGGTCGTAGCAGTGGCGGACGGGGTCGGCAGCGCGTGGGTGGCGAGCCTGGTGCCGTCGTCGCCGCTGGATCCGGCGGTGCCGGATCCAGCGGTGGACGGCAGGTGCTGCGCCAGGATCGCGAGGAGTTCCTCGTGCTCGAACGGCTTGCCCAGGTGGCCGTCCATGCCGACCGCGAGTGCGGCGGCGAGGTCATCGGCGAACAGGTTGGCGGTGAGGGCGATGATCGGCAGGTGCTTCCCCGGCGGTTCTGCCGCCCGGATGCGGCGCGTCGCAGCGATTCCATCAAGCACCGGCATCTCCAGGTCCATGAACACCAGGTCCATGCCGGCGCAGGCGGCCACCGCCTGATCGCCGTCACCGACGCAGGTGCAGGTCAATCCCAGGCGTTCGAGCAGGGCGGTCATCATGGAGCGGTTCACCGGATGGTCGTCGGCGACCAGGACATGGCCGGTGAACCGCCGCGCCTGCACCCGGGGCTGACGGGCCGCGCGCAGGGCGGCGAGATCGTCGCCGGCCATCACGGCGCGCAGGAGGCCGGCCAGGCGGACGCGCCGCACTGGCTTCGACAATCCGCTGTCGTACCCGAGGTGGACCAGCGTTTCGGCGTCCGGCCGGGCATTGGCGGGATGGACGAGGACGCACCGCCGCACCCCGGTGCGCCGCAGGATCTCAGCCGCGGCCCGTGATCGCGCCGGAGCCGAGGCAGCGACCAGCGCCAGGTCAACCGCGTCGGCTGGGCTGGCGGCCGTCGCCGCGTCGACGTCCGGATGGCCGGTGACGGTCGCGCCCAGGGTTTCCGCAAGCTGCACAAGCGCCGCGCGGGCGGCAGGATCGGGTTCGAGCACCAGCACGCGGCAGGCGGTGCCCGACGGGACCACAGCGGCCAGGGGCGCAGCCAGACGCGGAGCGTGCATATCGAGGGTGAAGGTCGATCCGCTGCCGGCGGCGCTGGTCAGGGTGATCGCCCCGCCAAGCAATCCGGCGAGGCGCTGGCAGATCACCAGGCCAAGGCCGGTGCCACCATAGCGACGATGGATCGAGGCGTCGGCCTGGACGAACGGCTGGAACAGGCGCGCCTGTTCGTCGGCGGCCAGGCCGATGCCGGTGTCGGCCACCGCCAGGACCAGCCGTTCACCGTCCGCGCGCCAGCCGAGGCGGACCACGATCCGGCCGTGCTCGGTGAATTTGATCGCGTTGCCGAGCAGGTTGAGGGCGATCTGGCGCAGGCGCACCGGATCGCTGCGCACCTGCGCCGGCAGGCCAGGTTCGGCATCGAGGATGAGTTCCAGCCCCTTGTCCTGGGCCCGGGTCGCGAGGAGGACCGCGGCGGCCTCGATCTCGGCGCGGGGATCGAAGGCGACGTGCTCGATCTCCATCCGGCCGGCCTCGATCTTGCTGAAATCCAGGACGTCGTTGATCACCGCGAGCAGGCTTTCGGCGCACGACTGCACCATCTCGACCTGCTCCTGCTGCTCGCCGTCCAGGCCGGATTCCAACAGCAACCGTCCCAGCCCCAGGATGCCGTTCATCGGGGTGCGGATCTCGTGGCTCATCGCGGCGAGGAACGCGGCCTGCGCCCGCGCGGTGGCCTCGGCGCCTTCCTTGGCGCGCACCAGTTCGGCCGCGACGCGTTCGCGCGCGATCGCGGTGCCGACCGCGCCGGCAAGGGTAGTGAGCGGCGCCAGCTCGCCCTCGCGCCACGAGCGTTTCCCGCTGGAAATGATCAGCGCTCCGGCGAAGCCGTTCTCGGAATGCACCGGCACCACGATGGTGCCGGTGGCATCCGTGGCCGGATCCGTGTCAGCAGCGCAGCGGATGCCAGTAGCGCAGCGGATGCCAGCCGCGCAGCGTATAACAGCAGAGCGGTCCTCGGCGAATCGGCTCCGCCAAGCGTCCCAGCGCGGGTCAGCGCTCGCGACCAGGGCGCCCTCCGCCGACCAGCCGGCCAGGATGCGGCCATCGGGCCCGGCCAGGCAGATCCGGGCGACCCCGGCCGCCTCGCCCAGGCCGGCCAGGCGGCGGTCGAGGACTACGACGGCGGAGCTCCCGCCGAGCAGGTCATGCACGGTGGCAGAGACCGCGACCAGCAGGCGGTCCTCGGCCGCGAGTTGCAGGGCATGGGCGCGGGCGCGCCAAAGCGCACTCAACCCGACCAGCAGGCCGAGGAGGACGATGGCGGCGACGGCCATGCCTTCGATCCGGTGCAGCCGCTGCTTCAGCGCCCAGTCGTTGGCCGGGATGTCGATTCCGAGCATCGCTGGCCGTCCGCCGGTCGGCACGGGCAGCAACGCGAGCCCCGAGATCCAAGCGCCCCACTTGTCGCGGTACGGGCCCTCGGTGCCGGAACCCGAACCGCGCGCGAACAAAGCGAGCATGCCGGGGGTGACCTCGTCGTAGACCGACCCGGGCAGGCTGGCATCCGGCGATTCCGGCGGTTCACCGTCGCACAAGAAGACCACCTTCCCGTCGGCACGGTGGTGCATGAGGTAGGCGTAGCGGCAGCCTGGAACCCGATCGCGCACGGCGGCGAGGCGTTCACGTAGCGCCTTCCAGCCCGGTCGCTCAAGATCCGCCTTTTCGCCCCGGCAGGCGGCGATCAGGGCGGGATCGAGCCCGGCCGCGACCGCCGCCGTGCGCTGCTCATGCGCCGTACGTTCCTGCCGATCCGAGAATCCGGCCAAGGTTTCACCTGCGAGCCAGCCCAGTCCCGTGACCACGATCACGACCGCCAGGCCGGCGAGCAGGAAGCGCTGGCGCAGTCCGCGCAGTCCGTCGTCCGGCCGCCAGCAGCGCCAACCCAGGACCAGCCCGACCGCGAGCGCCCCGACGAGCATCGCGACCTGGCAGACGGCGTCGGTCACGCTGGCGCTGGTCGAGGCGGCTGCGAGGACCGTCTGATCGCGGCCGATCTCCAGGTCGACCAGGGTCCAGACCACCCCAAGGCCGATATAGGGCAACAGCGTCCACCGCAGTGACGTCTCAACCAATCGCCAGGAACGCAGCAGCAACCCCAGCGCCAGGGCCCACCCGGCCAGCCCGGCCACCGCCGCGCTGAGCGGGGAAAGGATCGCCGCAAGGCCGCTCCAGGTCGCCAGCGCGGTGACACCGGTGATCAAGGCCAGCCGTCGGCTCGCGGCTCCGGCCGGTCCGAGCGCAGCCAGCAACAGGGCCGCAGCAGCCACCACGCTGCCGGCGAGGAAGCGGACCGCATCGCACCAATGGGCATCGAAGCAGGACATGACGGGTCGTCGAGTATGACGCGGAAATGTCGCCGGCGAAACCGCCCGTTTGAATCCACCACCATAAGATCGTTCCAACCAGCGCTTTGCCGAGTCTTCTTGAACTATTCACCGGTCATTCATCGGACCTTCACGTTCGCGTGCCACCTTCTCGTATGCACGGTGAAAGGATCTCCACGGCGGATGGTGCACGGCAGGCGGGCCTCAGGCTCTGCCTGGTCACCGAGACGTTTCCTCCCGAGATCAATGGCGTCGCCATGACGCTGCGCCGGCTGGTCGATGGTCTGGTCGCGCGCGGGCACCGGGTCATGGTAGTGCGGCCGCGCCAAGCAGCGGATGCCCGGCCGGTGCTCAAGCGTCAGGGTGCGGTGGTCGAGATCCTGCGGCCCGGCCTGCCAATACCGGGCTATGGAACGCTGCGCTTCGGCCTGCCCTCGGCGATGTGCCTGCGCACGGTGTGGCGCCGCCGCCGGCCCGATGTCGTCCACCTTGCCACCGAAGGTCCGCTCGGCTCCAGCGCGCTCAGCGCCGCGCGCCGGCTCGGCCTGCCGGTGACTTCGACGTTCCACACCGATTTCGAGGACTACTGCCGGCGCTACCGCTGTTCCGTGCTGGCGCCCGCCGCGAACGGCTGGCTGCGCCGCTTCCACAATCGCACCCAGGTGACCATGGTCCCCTCCGAAGACCTCGCCCAGCGGCTCGACCGCAATGGATTCCGCAACCTCGCCATCCTCGCACGTGGCGTCGATGCGCGGATGTTCGATCCGACCCGTCGCGACCCTGATTTGCGCCGGGTGTGGGGTGTCGAGGACGCCGGCCTGGCCATCCTGCACGTCGGTCGCGTCGCCCAGGAGAAGAACCTACCGCTGCTCTTCACGGCGGTCGAGGCAGTGAACCGCCAGCGCACCGCCCTCGGCCTGGTGCCGGCCAAATTGGTGGTGGTCGGCGACGGGCCGCTGCGCGAGCGTCTGGCGATTCAGTATCCGCAGGTGCGCTTCACCGGCGCGTTGCCGGCCGACGACCTCGCGCGGCACTATGCCAGCGCCGACGTTTTCCTGTTCCCCAGCATGTCCGAGACCTTCGGCAACGTGCTGTTGGAAGCGATGGCGAGCGGGCTGGCCTGCGTCGGCTTCCGCTACGCGGCGGCCGAGCGTCATGCCCATGACGATGTCGACGCGCTGCTCGCGGCCTACGGCGACGAACCAGCGTTCATCGCCGCCGCCGTGCGGCTCGGCTCCGATGCCGAACTGCGCGGCCGATTGCGCCTCGCTGCGCGGACCACCGCCGAAGGCATCGGTTGGGATCGGGTGGTGTCCCGGTTTGAAGAAATGCTGCGCTGCGCCGCCAATTCCGCGCTGGCCGATCCGCCACCGACGTTGGCCGATCTCGCGTTGACCTCTGCCGCTTCGCTGCCAGCTGGACCCAAGACCGGAGACGCCGCATGAACCTCCACACGCTCCACACCCTTCACGACTGGGATGCGGCCACCTGCACCCGCTTCAACCTGGTCAACCACCACCGTTTTCCCTCGGCGATCTTCGCCGCCGTCAGCCGGCTCGGTGACGGCTGGTTCTGGTACGCCCTGCTCGTCTCCATGCCCCTCGTCTGGGGTCTGACTGGTCTGTTCCAGGCCGCACTCATGGCGGTCAGCGGTCTCGCCTGCACGTTCACCTACCGTTGGATCAAGGGCCGCACCCGGCGGCCGCGCCCGTCCGAGGTCTACCAGCATCTGCGCGTGACCGTGGCACCGCTCGACCGCTTCAGCTTCCCCTCCGGCCACACCCTGCATGCGGTGGCCTTCACCTGCATGGCCGGCTGGTGGCATCCCGCGCTGCTCTGGGTGCTTGCCCCGTTCACCGTCCTGGTCGCGCTGTCCCGCCTCGTTCTCGGACTGCACTATCCGAGCGATGTCCTGGTGGGGGCGATGATCGGCGCCGGTCTGGCGGGCGCGGCGCTGGCGCTCGGATCCATCTGCGGGCTGTGACCCAGCCACAAGGAACCAAACCTCGGCCATGAAACGATCCGTCGACGTCTGCGTCATCTCCGATGTGCACCTGGGCACCAGCGCCTGTCGCGCGGCCGAACTCAACGCCTACCTCAAGTCGATCGTGCCGGCCCGGCTGGTGCTGTGCGGCGACATCATCGACATGTGGCGCCTGCGCAGCGCGCAGTGGAGCGAGGCCCAGACCAAGGTGGTGCGCCGGATCCTCAAATTCGCCGCCCAAGGCGTGCCGGTGCACTACGTCTGCGGCAACCACGACGAGGCCCTGCGCCGCTACGCGCCGTTCGCCGCCGGTGCAGTCGAACTGGTCGATCGGCTGGAACTTGATCTCGCAGGCCGCAAGACCTGGTTCATCCACGGCGACGTGGTCGAGATGCTGCTCGGCACGCCCCGCTGGCTGAGCCGCCTGGGCAGTTTCAGCTACGACACGCTTGAGACACTCAGCGGCTGGATCAACCGGGTGCGCGGCTGGTTCGGCGCCAGCAAGGTGTCGCTCGCGACGCGCTTCAAGGATCACCTGCCCGCCGCCCGCCGCCATGTCACCCGCTTCGAGGAGGCAGTCGCCGGCGTCGCGGCGCGGGCGGGTTACGCCGCGGTCGTGTGCGGCCACATCCACGTCGCGGCCAAGCGCACGATCACGGTCGACGGCAAGACGGTCGAGTACCTGAACAGTGGCGACTGGGTCGACAGCCTGAGCGCACTCGAATTCGCCGAGGGGGCCTGGCAGGTGGTGCGTTGGCACGACCTGGTCGAATCGGGGCTGGTCCAGCCGCCCCGCCCTGCCGACGACGCGTTGGAGGAGACCGTGGCTGCCGCCGCCGGCACGTCGGCCGCCTGATGCCTACCCAGTTGAGCGCCCTGCCCGCCGCCAACCCGCCCACCTCCGTTCAGCCTCGCGAAGGCGAACGTCCGGAACCCGCCGTGAGTACATCGCCGGATCCGTCGCGGCCTGGGCCGGCGGCCTTTCCGCTCTGGCCGGCGGTGCTGGTGGCCATCGCGACCTCGGCCGGTTTCGCGATCTTCAAGCTCATCCTGAT
>CAMCMZ010000065.1 GCA_945876185.1 Candidatus Kuenenia stuttgartensis
GGACGGGTAAGAAGAAGGTTGCCAGTCCCGTAGGGACGACTGAAGTTGAAGCAAAGTCTCAAATGTAGATCCCGACGGTAGGGCGGTTGAACGGAAGCTGGAAATTCAGCTATGATCAAACGTCCAGTCTTTTTGGTGAAGACCCACTCCGGCCGCGGATAGTCGTCTGCACGGATCAGGATCTCTGAGCCTATGTGCTCTCTGTGCTCTCTGTGCTCTCTGTGGCCATCCCCTGCGGCCTTCCGAAGAACTTCCCCGCTTCGCGAGTTCCGGCTGCGCCGTGAGCAGCTTGCGGCTGCTCACACCGCCGCGACCGCCGCCGTCAGGATGTCGAGTCCGCGATTGAGGTCCGCCGCGTCGATGGTCAACGGCGGCATGCACTTCACCACTTCGTCGTGCGGGCCGGCGCGTTCGATGATCAGGCCGTCCTGGTAGCATTTCGCCGAGATCCGCGCCGCCAGATCGGGGTCGGCGCAGACCAGGCCGTTCATCAGGCCGCGGCCGCGCACGGTGAGTTTTTTACCCGGATTCGCGGCGACGATCGCGTTGAGGCGCGCGCGCACGGTGTCGCCCTTGGCGGCGATCTCGGACTCGAATGCCCGGCCCGTCCACCAGTGGCGCAGCGCGGCGGCGGCGGCGACGAAGGCGAGGTTGTTGCCACGGAACGTCCCGTTGTGCTCGGCCGGCTTCCAGCGCGCATCAAGGTCCGGCCGGTTGAGCAGCACAGCGAAGGGCAGGCCGCAGCCGCCGATCGACTTCGACAGCACGACAATGTCAGGCGTCAGTCCGGCGGATTCGAAGCTGAAGAAGGTGCCGGTGCGGCCGCAGCCGACCTGGATGTCGTCGATGATCAGCAGCACGCCACGGGCGCGCGCGGCGGCTTCCAGGCGTTTGAGCCACGCGGTCGACGCGATGTTGATGCCGCCTTCGCCTTGCACGGTTTCAACGATGACTGCCGCCGGCAGGTCGACGCCGGAACTGGGATCGTCGAGGTATTTTTCCAGCACCGCGACGCTGTCGATGCCGGGGCCAAGCCAGCCGTCGTAGGGCATGAAGGTGGTGCCCGACAGCGGCACGCCAGCGGCGGCGCGGTTGTACTTGTTGCCGGTCGCGGCGAGCGCGCCCAGGGTCATGCCGTGGTAGCCGTTGGTGAAAGCGATGATGCCGCTGCGACCGGTCGCCTTGCGCGCGAGCTTCAGCGCCGCCTCGACCGCGTTGGTGCCGGTCGGGTTGGTGAACTGGACGCGGTAGTCCAGGTTGCGCGGCTTGAGGACGCAGTCCTCAAAGGCGAGCAGGAAATCCCGCTTGGCCGTGGTATGCAGGTCGAGCGAATGGCCGATCCCGTCGCGTTGCAGGTAGGCGACGACCTCGGCCACCACCTCGGGCGGATTGTGGCCGTAGTTCAAGCTGCCGGCGCCAGCGAGGAAATCGATCCACTCGCGGCCGTCGTCGGCGATCAGGCGCGCGCCCTTGGCGGCGCGGAACACCGCCGGGAAGGAACGGCAATAGCCGCGCACCTCGGATTCGCGGCGCAGGAAGACGGCGCGCGGATCGGGCGCGGCGGCAGGGTCGGTGGACGGCATGCCAAATACCTCGGCGGGGGGAATTCGCAGTCGGGCTGACATGATGGATCCCTGGCCACGCGCGGCAACCGCACGGCAACCACAGGGCGAACCGCGCCGGTTCGCGGCTCTGGTGCTGGCGTTCAGGATCAATCAATCCAGCCCGGCGCTGCGGCGCGTCGCGGAACAGCTGACCGTCCGAGGCCGACCCGGAGGTTGCCCGACGGCCGGTGCGGTGACCGTGCGAGCATGCGTGTTGTCCCCTGCTCTGCGCTTCTGTCTGCGTTCCTGCCTGCGGTCTTGCTTGCGGTCTTGTTTTGCAGCCTGGCCGCCGGTGAGGCGAAACCGTCGCCGGGATTTCTTGATGCGACGGCCGCGACGGCGTTGGAAGCGCGTCTGGATGCGCTCTGCGGCGAAGCTGATGCGGCCAAGCGCGCGACTGCCGCCGAGGCGCTGGCGGGTGCGGCGAGCGGCTTGAGCCGCGACGAACTCCTGGCGCTGGCCGCGGGGGAACTGCCCCAGGTTGCCGACGGTCGGCCCGGCCTGCACCTGCCGGTGCCGCGCGCTGCGGCGGGCAAGCGCGAGTTCTTCCACCTCTTGGTGCCTGGCGGCTACGACCCGCGCGAGGCACTGCCGCTGGTGGTGCTGCTGCACGGGCCGCAGGCCGGCGCGCTGATCGGCAGCGGTGACGCCGACCAGGTGCTGCCCGCGTCGGGATCTTTTGTGAAGGCCGGTTTCGCGGTGCTGATGCCGACCAGCAGCAAACCCGGGGCGGCGTGGGCGGAAACCCCGCAGGTCGGCCTAGTGCATCGTCTGATTGGCAACGCGGCACGCCTGGTGCGGCTCGACTTCCGCCGCCTCGCCATCGTCGGCTACGGCCACGGCGGCACGGCGGTGTGGACGCACCTGCTCGACCAGCCGGGCGTGTGGTGGGCCGGCGTGGCGGTGTCGGGCCGCGCGCCCAAGGATCTGGCGCAGCGGCTCGACCGCCTCGCCGGGGTACCGCTCTACCTGTTCCAGGGCGAAGCCGAGGACGACGGCGGCTTTCCGCCGCAGGCCGAGCGCACCCGCGCGGCGGTGGAATGGCTGACCAAGGCGAAGCTGCCGCCGACCGTGGTCGAAGTTCCGCGCCAGGTCGGGGTACCGGTGGCGAAACGCTGGGACGCCATCGCCGCGTGGCTCGCGGCCCAGCCGGCGCAGGCGCGCTCGCCGCGACCGCTCTTCCTGCCTCCGCCCGGTCGCGCGGCGCTGGGCGCCGAGGCCGCCGATCCGCTGGAGATTGGCGACGATCCGGCTCTGGCGCTGATCCGTGCCGGCCAGGCGCGCCAGGCGATCGCGTTGCTCGACGGCCGGCTGAACGTGAAACCAACCCGGCGCGACCACTACCTGCGCGCCCTCGCCCGCCTGCCGGCGCTGAGCGATTCCTTCCCCGAGGTGCAGAACGCCTGGGAATTCACGCGTTCGCCGTTGAAAGAGCAGTGGACTGACACCAACTGCCACGACGCCATGCAAGACCTCATGGCGGCGCTGCGCTTCGATGCGACCCCGCCCAGGGACTTCGTCGCCACCGTCTACCGCCTGGCGGCGATGATCCATGCCCGCACGACCCTGGTCACCATCGTCAACGGGGCCAAGAACGCCTACGCGGATCCGCTCAACGCCTTCAACTCGGTGATCCGCACCAGCGCCGCCGCCGGGGGCGACGCGCCGGCCCTTGCCGCCCTGGTCGCCGTCGTCAACCGCTGCCTGCCCGTGCCCGTTCCGCCCGACCAGGCCGACGTCCCCGCCCAGCCGACGCTGCCGCAGGCGGTCGAGGCCCCTCGGCGTTGACCTCGCCTGCCCGTGGCGTGGCGCTAGCTTCCTGTCCGGAGATCCCGCCATGGTCATGGTCCAATCGACGATGCTGCCGCTGGGCACCAGCGCCCCCGCCTTCGCCCTGCCCGACACCGAAGGCCGCACCGTCACCCTCACCGAATTCGCCGAAAAACCGCTGGTGGTGGTGTTCATGTGCAACCACTGCCCGTTCGTGAAGCACCTCGCCCAGGCCCTCGCGACCTTCACCACCGACGTCACCAAGCAGGGCGTGGCCGTGGTCGGCATCAGCAGCAACGACCCCACCACCCACCCCGCCGACGCCCCCGACCAGATGAAGGAGGAACGCGCCGCGCGCGGTTGGACCTTCCCCTACCTGTTCGACGGCACCCAAGAGGTCGCCAAGGCCTACCGCGCCGCCTGCACCCCCGACTTCTACCTCTTCGACCGCGCCCACCGCCTCGTCTATCGTGGCCGCTTCGACGCCACCCGCCCGAACCAGGGCACCCCCGACGGCGCCGATCTGCGCGCCGCCGTCGCCGCCGTCCTCGCCGGCAAGCCGCAAGCGCTCGCGCAACTGCCGTCGATCGGCTGCAACATCAAATGGAAGAAAGACGCCGCCCCGGCGTGGTTCGCCTGAGCGTTCCTTTCATATCCAGCGCGATGGCAATGCCGTATTCGACCTGATCCATCGGACCCGACCTGAAAAGCGACCGCCACGCCCAAAGGTGAAAAACGCAGGCGAGGCAGCGCAGCGCCCCCCGCCGCCCGGATGGGCAACCACGTGGCCAACGGAAGAACGCGCGGTTGCGCCCATCCGGCCAATCCGGGTCCAGGGCAGCGCCGGCAGCGCCCTGGCGGGGTGGAACCCCGAACGCAGGCGGGGCAGCGCAGCGCCCCCCGCCGCCCGGATGGGCAACCACGTGGCCAACGGAAGAACGCGCGGTTGCGCCCGTCCGGCCAATCCGGGTCCAGGGCAGAGCCCTGGCGGGGCGTGGCGGGGTGGAACCCCGCGGAAAACGCTGGCGGGGTGGAACCCCGCGGAAAACGCGGGCGGGGTGGAACCCCGCGGATGATTACGCCACGTTCGCGTTCTGCTCCCGCAACCGCTCCACCGCCAATTTCGCCTCCAGCACCAGGGCGGTCAGGCGGGCGTCGTTGGCCTTGGCGCCGGTGGTGTTGATCTCGCGGCCGAGCTCCTGGAGGAGGAATTCGAGTTTGCGGCCCTGGTCGTCGCCCGGCGCTGCGGCGAGAATCTGGTCGAGCGCGACGAGGTGGCTGGCGAGGCGGGTCAGTTCTTCGCTGACGTCGATGCGGTCGGCGATGAGGGCGATCTCGCGGACAAGGATCTCGGGGGTGATCGCGGTGGCCTGCTGCCCGAGTTCGGCCACAGCGGTGCGGACGCGTTCGATGAGGGTCGCTGCGAGGCGCGGCAGACGGGCGTCGGCTTCTTGCCGCATGCTGGCGACGAGTTGGCGCAGGCGGGCGGCCTCGGCCTGGAACCAGGTGGTGAGGCGCTGGCCTTCGGCCTGGCGGGCATCGGCGTGGGCGGCGAGCGCGGTAGCGAGGGCCACGCGCACCGCTGCGGCGACCTCGGCTGGCAGGCCGTTCTCTGACCCGGCGCCGCTGCGCTGCACCAGGGTGGCGGCGACATCGAGGGTTGGCGGTGGAGCGCCCAGCACCTGCGCCAGGCCAGCGAGTTCGCGCCAAGCGGTGGCGATGCGCTCGCGGTCGATCCCGGTCGCGGCGTCGCCGGCGACCTGGACCTGCACCGTCACCGCGCCACGGCCGACGCGTTCGCGCACGCTGCGGCGAAGCTCGTCCTCCAGCGTCGCATCGCGCAGATCGCCGCGCACCGTGATCTGCTGCCCTTTGTGATTCACCGACGACACCGCGACCTGGACGCGCCAGCCGGCGGTGGTGGCGACACCCTGGCCGAAGCCGGTCATGGAGATGAGCATGGATTCCTCATTGCTGCGTGGACGGCGGAATTCCGCGCCGGTGGCTCAACTCGCGCTGTCGCTCGCCGTTTTCAGGCGGATGCTGTCCGAGGACCGGCCGGCCTTGCGGCGCTGTTCCGTCGCGTGGTCGAGTTCGGCGCCGACCGCGTCGACGATGCGCGACAGGGCACCACCGGCGCCTAGGCGCTGACGCACCTCGGTGAGTCCCGCCAGGCAGGTGGCGCGGCCGTCGCCGTCCCACAGGCGCGTCAGATGCGCCACCAGGCGCGGCAGGTCGAGCTGGTCCTGCAAGACCTCGGGGCAGACGCGGCGTCCAGCGACGATGTTGGGCAAGCCGACGTGGTCGGTGCGGATGAGGTGGCGGACCAGGCGGGCCTGCACCGGGTCGGTGCGGTAGCTGATGACGTGGGGCAGGCCGATGAGCGCGGCCTCCAGGCTGGCGGTGCCGCTGGCGATGAGCGCGACATGGGCGGCGGCGCAAAGTTCGCGGTAGCGGCCCTCGATGAGCGGCGCGCTCGCCTCGCGGTACAGATCGCGGTCGAGATCGGTGACCCGCGACACCGCGATGCGGATGCGGCCGCGCTGACGGCCGGCGCAGCGCCGCGCGACGGCGTCGGCGGCGCGGTTGAGCAGGCCGACGAGCGGGCCGACCTCGCGCGCGCGCGACCCCGGCGCGACCAGGATCAGACGGTCCTCGGGCGCCAGGCCGAGTTCGGCCCGGATCGGGGCGGGATCGGGCGGCGGCGAGAGCAGGTCGAGCAGTGGATGGCCGACGAACTCGGCGACCCCGCCGCCGCTCGCGCGGAAACGATCAAACAGCGGTGGTTCGAAGGGGAAGAAGCAGAGCAGCCGGTCGACGGTCTGGGCGATGGATTTCGCCCGGCGCGGCTTCCAGGCCCAGACCTGGGGCGCGACGAGGTGGACGAAGCGCACGCCGTCGCGACGCAGCGGCGCGAGGCGACGCAGCAGACGCAGATTGAAGCCGGGATAGTCGACCGTGAGGACGACCTTGGGCCGGCGCGCGCGAATGGTCGCGGCGAGGCTCCAACCGAGGCGCAGAAATCGCGGCAGCCGCGCAAGTACAGGCAGGAAGCCCATCACCGCGAGGCCGTCGATGTCCTGCTCAATCTCGGCGCCTTCGGCGGCGAGGCGTTCACCGCCCATGCCGGCCACGATCAGGTCATCGCGGCGACGGCGCAGTTCCCGCACCACGGCGGCGGCATAGGCGTCGCCGGAGGGTTCGCCGGCGCAGACGAAGAGGTCGCAGGCAGGAACGAGGTGCATGGGCGCCGAGGATGATGCTCGGCCGCCGGCGAGGGGAAGCGCTGCGCTCTGCTTCAGGTCGAGCCAGCGATGCGCCAACGCGCCAGGCCGATAGTCGCGGGATCGAGCACCCAAACCCCGGCGCCATCGGCTTCGCTGTCGTGACCGAGCAGACCGCGCGGCAGGCCGGCGGTCTCGATCTCGACGTCGTCGAGGTGCGCGAGCGGCAGTTCCCAGCCATGCCAGGTGGCGGTGGCAAGGAGATCCGAGAGCAGGCCATCGGCCCCGGCGGGATCGCGACGGGCAAGCAGCGCGAAGCCGTGCGCGCGCGCGGCGGCAGCGAGCGCGGACATGCGGCGCAGGTGCTTGGCCATGGCGGGGTCGGCGAGGCTGGGGAGTTCGTCGGCAATGCCCGCCTGATAGCGGTCGAGCAGGGCGTCGGAGGTCAGCGCCTGGACCAACGTGGCGGGATCGAAGCGGTAACGGGTGATCTTCACTTGGTCTTTTCCAGCGATTCCGCGGCTTCCGGTGCGAGCATGGGGGCAAACAGGCGTTCGCGCTCGCGTCGGCCCGCCTCGTTCAGGGTCAGGCCGAGCACGCCGGGGGCGATCTCCCACAAGGCTTCGCGCGCCAGGTCGCCGCAAGGGATGGTGGTCAGCTTGTACGAGGTGGCGACATCGCGGACCTGGGCGAGCAGCGCGGTGAGCGCCTTGACCTCGACCGCCGGGGCGACGGGTTCGGCGAGCGCGACCCGCGCCGCACCGCGCGCGAAGCAGTCGGCGACCAGCCAGGCCACGACCTGACGAAAAGCCCGGTGCTTCCAGGCGACGAGCCGGTCGAGGCCGGATATTTCGATCAGCACGCCTTCGCCTTTCAGCTTCAGCGCCTGGCTCGCGACGATCTGGGCCACGAGCGGCGAATCGCCCCACGCGACGGCGGGCGCGGCGAGGCGCAGCCGGCAGGGCTGGCCCGCGTCGGCCTGCTGCAGCCAATGCCAGCGGCGGTCTTCGCTGGCTTCGACCCGGTTCAGGACCAGCACCGCCGGATCGGCACCCTGATACAGGCGATGGTCGGGACCGAGCACCAGCGCTGCGCCAGCGCCGGGCGTGACCAGGCGCAGCGCGATCGCGCGACCATTGCCGGCCAGATGCAGGGCCTGGGCAGTTGCGGGCAGGGCGACCGACACGGCGCAGGTCGCGGCGTCAGCGGCGACCTCGACCGGAACTGACTGCGCGCCCGGTTCGAGGCGGGCGCTCCAACCTGTCGCACCGCCGACCGGACGCAGCACCACTGGCAGCACCTCATCGAGGTAGCACGCCGTAGGCAAATGGTCCCAGGTGCCGATGGGCGGTGTTTCAGCCGAGCTGGCGTCGGCCGCAGTCGCGCAGACGGCCCCCCAGACGGCGAGCAGGGCAACGAATCGACGCATGATCCTAAACATCGCAATTCTCAACCCCAGATGGTTCGTGGAAAATCGCAAGTGCGCCCCAGATGCAAGGCGGGAGGAAGGAGTTGGGCAGCGCCAGCGGAGCCGACGAGCAGACGACCAACGCAGCAGATGATCCTAAACACCGCAATTCTCAACCCCAGATGGTTCGTGGAAAATCGCAAGTGCGCCCCAGATGCAAGGCGGGAGGAAGGAGTTGGTTCGTGGAAAATCGCAAGTGCGCCCCAGATGCAAGGCGGGAGGAAGGAGTTGGTTCGTGGAAAATCGCAAGTGCGCCCCAGATGCAAGGCGGGAGGAAGGAGTTGGGCAGCGCCAGCGGAGCCGACGAGCAGACGACCAACGCAGCAGATGGGGTACAATTGCGATTTTAGGATGCTCAGCGTTCGGACCTGGCCTGCTGCCGGTATTCCAGGCGCACGTTGCTGACCGCTAGCGACCAGGTCGCGCCCGGATTCGCGAGGCCGAACAGGCCGACCGCGAGGGTGGTGGCGGAACGCGGCACGCCACCGCCGAGCGGGGTCGAACCGCCGTCGTGGCGCGCGGTGACACGACCGCCGGCAAGGTCGAGTTGCAGGGTGATCTGGTTACCCTGCACCGCCACCTGGGTGGCCTGCCAACTGCCCCAGGTGCCGGACCTGAGTTCGCGCCAGCCGAACTTGTTGTCGTTGAGCACCGCCCAGGCGACCCCGTTCTGGCGCTCTTCATCCGTGACCTCGATCCCGCCCAGGCCGGTCGCGATGCCGGTGAAGTCGAAAGTCGCGCGCACCGCGCTCAGGCGGGCCGCCGGCGCGAGCCGGGTCAACCGGCTGACTGGATCGGTGCTGCCAGACTGGGTGCCGCTGAGCACCAGGCGACCGCCCTTGGTACTGGCGCCGATCCCGCTGGTCGAGGTCCAGAGCCAGCCGTTCGCCGGCGGAGCATCGGAATCCTTGGCGAAATCCTCGATGAAGCGATCGTCAATCGCGGTCTTGTGGCGCAGTGCCAGCTTCTGGAGAAAACTTGCTAACGCTGGGGGGCCGTTGGCCTGCAGGGCTTTGTCGAGGAGGAGTTTGGCGCGGGGGCGATCACCCTGACCCTCGGCCGCCAGGACGCGGTAGAGGGCCGCGTAGCTGTCGTCCTCGGGCAGTTTGGCGAGCACCGCTTCGGCTTCCTTCCAACGCCGGGCGATGACCTGGCCGAAGGCGCTCCAGCGCAAGGCCTCGGGCGTGCCGAGGGCGGCGACCTTCTGGGCCTCGCGCGGATCACCCGCGCGGGCGAGCATGGCCGCGACCTGGGCGATCAGGTCGTGACGCTGATTACCAGCCTGCAGGCCCGTGACCTGCGGATCCATCCGCTGAAGACGGAGCGTTGCGTTGTATTCGCTGACCACCGGCCTGAGGGCGGCGGGCAGGGTCGCCTCGTCCGGAAAGGCTTCGCCCCGGGTCATCGCCATGCCCAGGCGGGCGGCGGGGTGCTTGAGCGAACTCCACAGGCGCTGTGCGTCGGCGCTGCGACCGGCGCGGAAGTGGATGAGACCCAGGTTGTAGGCCGCCGTTTCGCCGAGTTCACCGGTCAGCTTTCCTTTGAGCGCGGTCTCAAGCAGCGGCGCGGCCTCGTCGGCCTTGTCCTGAGCGAGCAGGGCGGAGCCCGCGACCGCCGACGCGTCGGCGTTGGCGGCGTCGGTCTCCAGCACGGCCCGGGCGAGCACGAGCGCGGGATCGATCCGCCCGACGCGCAGGGTCAGGCGGGCGGCGGCGGCCCCGGCCACCACATCCTTGGCATGGGTCCAGGCGCGTTCGTAGTTGAACCGCGCCTTCTCGAAATTGCCCTTGTCCTCTTCGATCTGGCCGAGGACGAGGTTGGCCAAACGGTCGGTCGGGTTGAGCGCGAACAGGCGCTGCGCCAGCTCCTCCAGCTCCTTCAGCTGCTTGCGGGCACGGTAGACCTCGACCAGGAAGACGATGCCGTATTCCCAGCGTGGGTCCTGCGCCAGCACCACCTTGACCAGCGCCTCGGCGTCGTCGGCTAACTTGGCCTCCCGCATCAGATCGACTGCGGTGACGGCGAGGACGGTCTCGCCGGGCCAGATCGCGAGCGCCTTGCGCGCAAGATCGAGGCAGGCGAGTTTCTCGTTTTCTGCGGCTTCCTTCTCGGCCTTTTCCGCGTGCTTGAGGCCCTTGTCCATGATCGCCTTGACCTCGTTGAGGTCCTTGTAGGCGAGCGCCTGGGCGCCGCGCTTGGTGATCGACTCGGCGAAGGTGCGGCGGGCATCGATGTGGCTGCCGGGCACCATTTTGCTGCGCTTGGTGACATTGCCCTCGATCAGGGTGTAGGTCACGAAACCATCGGCGCCGAGTCCTTCCTTGGCGATGATGCATTCGACTGGCGGGTTGGTGCCCAGGTACAGGGTGTCGCACTTCTTGTCGACCAGCGAAAGGTACTCGCCGGCGGCGAGACCGTGGATGAACCCGATGAGGCCGAGCAGGAGGGCGAGACCGAATGCGCGGGACGGACGGCTGGGAAGGGAGCGCATTTTATTTCTCCCCGGGCAGCGGCAGGACCGGCAGGGCAGGCAGGGCGAACGGCGGGGTGGGCGGCAGATCGCCCGCGCTAGACCCACCGGTCCGCTTCATGGTGAAGGGATCGACCTCCATCGGCGGCAGACCTTTGACCACGGGGCCGAGGGGGCGATCAGCAGGCACCAGCGTGCTTTTTTCTTTGCCGGTGTCGATGCGGTAGTCGCGCACCGGGGCGGCGTAACCGCCGGCACTGGTGGTCAGCGGGGTGAAGGCGGCCGCCACGGCGAGGATGAGGATGATGGCGGCGACGATCTGATGCGGGGTCAGTTTCATAGGATCACAGGCGTCCATTGCCGTCGCCGGCGGAACTGGTGGACGTAGATGGGGTCAGGCGCGGGCGTTCGGTCTTGGGGCCGGGGGCCGCCTTGCCGACTGCCGTCGCGGCATCGCGCACCAATTTCCAACCGGGCTGGTTGGGGATGAGCGCGGTAACCTGGAATTTCACCTTCCGGCTGCCGTCCTTGTTGAGCACGATCTCGATTTCGCGCAATCCGAGGCCGCGCCGGTGCGCGAGCTGGCTGTCATTCATGAGGCGGGTGACTTGCTCCCACGGACCGTCGAAGGTCAGTTCCACGCCCAGGCGGGCGTATTTCCCGGTCGGATCCGCGGCCGGCGGAACCAGTCCCGGATTGGGGATCGCCTTGAAGCCGCCATCGATGAGCAGCAGCGCGGTCTCGCGCCAGACCCACAGCCGGGCGAGCTGCAGGCTGCGCTGATCCGGGTCGTCGGGCAGCGCGGTGATGAGGTCGCCGGCCGGCTTGACCTGGGCCTTTTCGCAGAGGTCGCGCAGGGCGGCGTTGGTGCGCTGGACGGTGTTCTGCGCCGCCATGATGTCGGTCTTTTCTGGCGTGAACTCCTTGGGCAAAGAGGCGACCAGCAGGTTCTCGGCCTCGTTCAGGCTGCCGACCTGATCGACCTTGAACTGCTCCAGACGCTTGCGCGCCTCGCCTTCCAGCTCGCCGCTGCGGGCATTGACGTACTTCTTCTCGTATTCGCCCTGTTTTGCCTCGGCGGACGAGAGCTTGCCGGCAAGGTCGTCGCTCGCCAGGTACACCCAGCCCGCGATCACGATCACCGCCGCGCTGCCGCCCCAGATCGCCAAATTCCGCTGGTCATCGGTCATGCGCGTTGCTCCTCACCGGGATGTGGCTGCCACCGGCGCGGCAACCGTGCCGGATCCCATCCGCCTGGGAAGAGGGGATTCCTCCACAAGCCCTGCACCGAATCACCTCGAGGCGTTCAATCCCGTGGCTGCGGCCTGGGCAGGAAAGACACCGGCCACCAGATGAGGGTCCAGAGCGACGCTGCCAAGAGCACCCCGACCGGGACGCTGTACTGGATGCCGGAAAAATGGTCGCCGAGGTTCTCGCGGTAGCGCACGTCCAGGAACATCACCGGCGCCATCGCGCCGAGGACGATGGCGAGTTTCCACGGATAGCCCGGCCGGCCCTGGCGCCAGCCTTGGATCGCCTGCCAGGGGATGCCCCACAACAGCAATAGCGCGCCGAGCAAACCGACCTGGTTCATCAGGGTCGGCCCGCCCTTGATGATGGCGGAAAAAGGCAGCAGGAAGATCGCCGCGACCAACAGCAGCGCACCGAGACGCACATCGGTGCGGCAACCCGGATCAGTGAAGCGGGCCGGAGTGTAGACCCAGAGCAGGAAGAACGCGCTGGCGCAGGCACAGGCGAACCCCCAGCCGCGGCCCACCTGCCACCAGACCAGCGCCGCGACCACCGCCAGCGCGGCGGCGATGATGAGCTTGGCGCGCTCCGACAGCCACGGTTTCGCCGGACCCTTGCCGGTTGCAGGGCTGGGACCGGCGGCAGTGGAAGAAAGAGAAGTCGATGAAGATTGAGCGGTCGAGGCAGGATCGGTCACGGGTGCTCCCAGGCGGCGGCGAGGACGGCGGCGGCAGACACGGCGGCGGTCTCAATGCGCAGCACGTGCGGCGCGAGACGGAAGGTTTCAGCCCCGGCGGCGACGAGGGCGGCGGTCTCGTCGGCGGTGAAGCCGCCTTCAGGCCCGACCGCCACCGTCAATGGCCCGGGCGCACCGGCGCTGAATCGACCACCCTGCGCATCAGCAAGGATAATCCGGCCACCCCCTGCCGCCAGTTCAGCCACGTCGAGCGCCGGCAGGATGCTCAGCGGGCGTCCCCGCCGGCACTGCTTGAGCGATTCCAGGCTGATCCGCGCCAGCCTGGGTTGGGGTTCAACCCGCACCCCGCGCGCGCAGCGCAGCGGCCGCAGCGCCCCAACCCCGAGTTCGCTCAGCATCCGCACCAGATCCCCGGCCAGATCACCCTTGGGCAA
Organism: Candidatus Kuenenia stuttgartensis; assembly: GCA_945876185.1. Lineage (GTDB taxonomy): Bacteria > Planctomycetota > UBA11346 > UBA11346 > UBA11346 > BJHQ01. Next base: position 12,919 of record CAMCMZ010000065.1, read on the forward strand.
CGCGCAGGCGACGGTGACTGCCGCGATCGCCGGATCCACCAGGTCTTCCACGCGGTCCACCTGCACCACCACGGTATCCGCCTCGGCCGAGACGACCGCGCCAACCCCGGCACGTCCATCGCCATCGGCCAGTCGCACCGCGTCGCCGGGCCGCAACCGCAGCACCGCCGCGCCATGCCGCGCCTCGGCCCCGGAGACCACGACCTCGCCCGCCACCAGCGGAGCCTCGACCAGCAACGTGCGAATGCTCACGTCGGCCGTTGTCCCAGGCCCGCGCCTTCCAGCAACCGACATCCCAACCACGGAACCTCTGCGCGAAGCAGGACGGAAGATCCAACCCACCAAATCCCATTTGGCATCGTAAAACGGCCAGAGTGCCCCATATGCAAGGCGGGAGAAGGAGGCGGGAGTTGGGCGAAGCCCAATGCCGCAAACGTAGCATCGTAAAACGGCCAGAGTGCCCCAGATGCAAGGCGGGACGAGGGAGTTGGGCGGAGCCCAATGACCGACGACCAACGCCGCAGATGGGGCGCTATGGCCGTTTTACAAGAAGGACATCGCTAGGCGTTCGATGTGGTCCATCCGAAAGGGTTTGGCGATCACCGGCAACCCGGTCGCGCGCGAGATCGCCTCGACATCGCCGTCGCCGGTGACCAGGGCGAGGTGGCCCTCCAGCGGAGGCCAGGTCTCGATCAGGCGACGGGCGAGATCGATGCCGCTGACGGATCCCAGATGCACGTCGACGATCGCAGCGGAATGGCCGCCCAGGGCGACCAGGGCGAGGGCGGCGGCGGGGTCGCTGACCACGTCGGCCTCGAGCCGGAAATCGGCGAGGGCGTCGACGAGCAGGCCCGCGACCAGGGGTTCGTCGTCGATCACCAGGACGCGTTTGGTCTCGGTCGGGACGCTGGGGCTGCTGGCGAGCGGGATCGCGAGCGGGGCGCTGGTCGCGGTGGGCAGGGTGATCACCACCTCGGCGCCGGGGCCATCGCTGCGGACGGCGAGCTCGATGGTGCCGTCCTGCTCGCGCAGCAGGCCGTAGCACAGCGACAGGCCGAGGCCGCGATGGCCCTCGGCCGACATGGTGGTGTAGAACGGGCGCAGGGCGTTGCGGATCTGCTCCGCGTCCGGGGTCGCACCATCATTGGCAATGATCAGGCGGACGCGGCCCTGCTCGCGCCGGCCTGATAAACGACAGGTCTTTGCCCCGGCGGCGGCGGCATTGGCCAGCACTTGTTCGCAGATTTGCTGGAAGGCCAGCGGCCCGCCCTGGGCGATGGGCAGGCGGGGATCGATGCGGACGTCGGGGCAGGCGGCGCCCTGCTGGATGAGCCGGGCCTGGGCGCGCCCGAGCAATTCGCCGGGCGCGATCGCCTCGGTGTCCTCGTCGGGCGGCTGGGCCAGGCCGTGCAGCTGCGACACCAGCGACGAGCATCTGTCGACCTCGGCCAGGATGACACCGAGCCGGCGCTTGGTGTCCTCATCGGCCTTGTGGATCATCTGCAGGCGCTGGGCGTAGCCGAGGATGGTGGCGAGCGGATTGTTGAGTTCGTGCGCGAGGCCGCGCACCAGCTGCGCCACCGCGCCAAGGGTTTCGAGGCGGATGCGTTCGCCCTGGCTGCGTGCCAGTTCGGCGTGGGCGGTGCGCAGACGCTCGTTTGCCTCGCTCAGGTGCGCGGTGCGCTCTTCGACCAGGGTTTCCAGGCGCGAGGCAAGTTCGAGCAACTCGGCGTTGCGGGTGCCAAGTTCATGCACCAGCGAGCGATTGTGGCGGCGGATGAGCGCGGCCTCGCAACCCTGGTGCAACAGGGCGAGCAACTGTTCCGGCGTCCACGGCTTGGGCAGGAAGGCGTCGACGGTGTCCTGGTTGATGAGGTCGACGGCGAGGCCGAAGTCGGTGCTCGCGGTCGAGATGATGCGGAAGCATTCCTGGTCGCGGCGGCGGTGCCCGATCAGCCAGGCGAGGCCGGTCGGTTCGCCTGAACCCAGGTGGTGATCGACCAGCGCGACATCGATCTGGACGTGGGCGACCAGGCGGTCGGCCTCGGCGGTGCTGGCGCAGGTGTGGATGACCAGGTCACTGCCGGGTTCAAGTTCGCGCGCCAACGCAAGCAGGAGCGGATCGTCATCGACGACCAGCACCGACGACGCGGAATGGCTCATGGCGGTTGGCCGGGAAACGGACTAGAACGATTTCTTCAGGCTTACTTCCAGGCAGAATCGGCCCAGATCCGAGGCGAAGGCGATGACAATGCACGGAATCGCCCGGTTCTGGGCCGTGATGTAGTTACGCCCGGTGACGATCTTGGGCAAGCCGATCTCGAACTTGTAGCCCTTCTGGATAAGACGGTTCTTGGCGTCGCCAGCGATGATGTTGGTCATTTCACCCACCCCGTCGACCACCCCCGAGGTGATGGTTGCGAAGTCCTCGCCGACGAACTTGCCCACCGCCGCCAGGGCGACGGCCTCGGGAAAGTTGAGCACCACCGCGCCGGTGGCTTCGCCGCCGAGACCGATGATCCCGGACACGCCGTAGACCTCCTCGCCTTCGCCCTTGAGGAACACCTTGTCGCGGACCGGCGTCACGCTCGCCATGGTCTGGAAGGTGTTGATCACCGCCTCGATGAAGGGGTTGATGTAATCAAGGTTGAGGGCGGATTTGGAGGGAGCTGCGGTTGCCATAGGTCACCTGGGTGCCGGAAAGGTACCCCAGGCTGCGCAGGTCCGCAACCGCGACCTGGCATTCATCGCCGGGCCAGGTCGTTCGCCACCGTCCACGCCAGCGCCGCCGCCGTGGCAACCGGGGCGACGGCCGAGACCGGCAGGCCGAGGGTGGTCATGGTCGCGGCGGTTTCAGGCCCGATCGCGTAGCAGCGGCAGCCGCTGGCGAGCAACGATTCCAGCTGTTTTCCCAGCGCCGCCACCAAGCGTTCGGCGGTGGCCGAAGACGCCACCGTGATCGCGTCGATCCGGTCGAGGTCGCTGGCGGCCACCGCCAACGGGCGGGTGCGATAGGCGACCACCGCGTTGACCCGCCAGCCGACGGCGTGCAGCCGGTCGGCCAACAGCGGTCTGGCGTCTGCGGCCTGGAAGATCGTGATGGCGCTGGGATTTTCGCGGCCGAGGTGATCCGCCAGCCCGGCGGCGGTGGCCGGTTCGGCGATGATGTTGGCGGCCAGTCCGTGTTCGGCCATCGCCTGCGCCGTGGCGCTGCCGACCACCGCGATGCGACTGGTCGCCAGCGTCACGACGGGCCGGCCGAGCGCACGCAGGCGGTCGGCGACGAAGCGCACTCCGTTCGCGGAGGTGAACGCGAGCCACTCCGGCAGGTTCGCCAAAGCCGCATCAAGCGCGCTGGGGTCTTCGACCGGCAGGTGCTCGGCCAGCGGCAGCAGCACGACCGTTGCACCGAGCGCGCGCAGCGCCTCGGCCAATCCCGCCGCCTGGGTCTGGGCGCGGGTGACCAGCACCCGGCGGCCGGTGAGCGGCTGCAGAGCGCCGGAATTTCCCGGTTGCTCGGTCATGGCTTGGGCAGGTTTCGGCCAAGCGCGATCAGCACTACCGGTTTTCCCGAGGCGTAGTTGAAGCCGGGCACCTGCGCGATGAGGTCGAGGCCGAGCGGGTGGAACTCGCGGTCGCTGATCTTCACGCCGCGTTCCGCCAGGCCTTTCTCGGCATCGGCCAGGATGCTGGCGGTGACGACGATGACGCCGGGGCCGGGCCGCTCGCGCCAGTCGAGCACCTGATACCAGCCGCGCAGTCTTTCCACCGGGGTGCGGTTGAGGTGGAAATAGAGGCTGGCCTCGTCGAAGCCGTCGACCTGATCCATCACCGCTACCGGCACATCGGCCGCCGTGCGTGCGAGGATCGCCTCAGCGACCGGCCGTGCCGGCTTGATCCGTTCGATGGCCGGTGCAGCGAGACCGCCCAGCACCAGCATCAAGGCGGCAAGGCCGGTGGTGAACGTCAACGCGAGCAGTGGCAACCGGCCACCGGTCGCCGCGCGTCGACCGGCGATCGCCAGGGCGAGCAGCACCAGGCCCGCCGCCGCGGCCGGCGCGACCAGGCCGGGAATGGCGATCGCCTTGCCCGGCCACCAGACGAACCACGGCACCATCAGGAAAAACACCAGCCCGATCCCGCCGACCACCATCACCGTCGCGGTCACCCACCAGCCGATCGCCAGGGCGCGACGCTCGCTGCGATCGAGTTCCCCGCCGGCCAGCACCGCGCCAACCGCCAGCGCCAGGGCGGGAAAGGCAGGCAGCAAGTAGTGCGGCAGTTTGGTCGTGGCAAGGCTGACCACGACGAACGCCGGCACGAACCAGGCGAGCACGACGGCGGTCAACTGCGGCGATCCCAGCCGCCGGCGCCAGAGTTTCACCACCGCCAGCGGCAGCAGCGCGACCCAGGGGAAGAACGTGCCGAGCAGGACGGGGACGTAGTAGAAGATCGGGCCGCCGTGGCCTTCCATGCCGTTTTTCGGCGGATCCCCATGCGGTGTCAGATCAAGCCAATCGGCGAGATCCTTCAGTCCAATGCGATACAACACATGGCGGCCGAGACCCTCGCGGGCGAACTCACCGTGGGTCGCGATGTTCGCCGGGATCGCCCAGGCCAGGAAGATGCCGACACCGATCAGCACCGCGACCAGCAGGTGGATCGCGTAGCCACGGCCCAACCGCGCCTGCCGCCCGAGCAGCGCCCAGGTGCCGCCGATGGCCAGCAGCGGCACCAGCAGCCCGACCGGTCCCTTGGCAAGCTGCGCCAGGCCGAGCGCGAGTCCCAGCACCACGGTCGCGCCCCAGCACGGCTTCACGGCCTCGCCATCGCGTGGCACCAGCACGTGGACGAAGGCGGCCATCGCGAGGCAGATCGAGGCCACCAGCCACGCATCGTGCGTCGCAGCGGTGCCCGAGATGATCAGCAGCGGCGTGCTGGCGAACACCAGCGCGGCGTATGTCGGCGCAGCGCCCAGGGCCGGCGCGGCTTCCAACCCCGGCGGTCCGCGCGTCAACCGGCGCAGGATCCACCAGGTCGCGAACACGCTCACCGCCGCGCCGAGGATCGCCGGCAGACGCACGGCCCAGCCGGTCGGCCCGAAGACCTGCACCGACCCCGCCATCAACCAGTAGGCCAGCGCCGGTTTATGCAGGCGGAGTTCCCCGTTGAGGTGCGGCACGATGTAGTCGCTGCGTTCGACCATCTCCAGCGCGGCCTTGGCGTTACGGGGTTCGTCGCGGTCCCACAGCGTCGTCGCGGCGGCGATCAGGGCGTAGGCGGCGACGAGGCCGGCGAGGATGAGTCCGATGCGCCAGCGCCCTGGTCCGACGGACAGCGCCGATCCGGCCGAACGCCGGACCTGGGCGCGCAACCAACGGGCGAGGATCAGCAACCCCAGCGCCGGACCCCAGATCGCAGCGAAGACCTGGATCCAGACCCGGTCACCGGGGCCGGCGAACAGCAGCACCAGCAGGCTGCCAATCCCGGCATACGCCACCGCCGCGCCCAGCCACCAGTGCCAACCGGCGCGTTCAGCCCAGGCGAAGGCGCGCTGCCACCTGGTGGCAGCGGACAAGCGGATGGTGGCGACCCCGGCAAGGATGCCGGACACCGCGCCGAACAATGCATCGCTCGGATAATGCCAGCCTTCGACTACCCGCCCGAGCCCGACCAGGCTCGCCAGCACCAGCGCCGGCACACCCAGCCACCAGCGCCGCAGCATGGCCAACGGCACCGCGATGGCGAAGGCGGTCGCGGTGTCGCCGCTGGGAAACGACAGGGTGCCGCCATTGGGCCGGATGCGGCCGAAGCCGTGCTTGAGGGCGGTGACCGCTACCGCCAGGATCAGGCCGGCGACCAGGATCTGCAACGCCGTCCGCTTGCGCCCGAGCGCGGCCAGGAGCAGCGCCACCAGCACCAGCACCTCGCCCCGGCCGAAGACCTTCACCACGTCGACCGCCGCGTGCAGGGTCGCGGCGGCGGGATGCCCGTCGTCGATGCGCAGGCACGCCGACCACGCCGCGTCCTCGCCGCAGCCCAGCAGGGCGAACAGGCCCAGGACGCCGGCGAGGATCAGGAAAGGCCACAGAGAGGGGCGTTCGGGGTGCATGCGCGGCGTCGCGGCAGCGTGGCCGGAAGGCAGCCGGATGCCAGTTGGCGGATGGGGTCGGGCCGGTGGCGCACGCCGGGACTAGCGGGCTTGGCCTGGCTGGCACCCGGCTCGGCGGCCGGCAGGCTTCGGCCATGCGCCCCCTCCGCCTGCCCCTGATCCTCGCGTTCGTCGTCCTGGTGCTCGGCGGCTGCGCCCGTCAGTCGCTGCTGACTCCGACGGCGGTGGCGGCCTACGTCGCGGCCGGCGCCGATCCCAAGGAACTGCGCGAACGGGACGACGCGGCCATCTACCGGGTCGAAGCCGCGTACCGCGACGGCGTGGTGACGGGGACGGTACGGATGGCCTGGAAAAACACGACCGGCGCACCGCTTCAGGATCTCGTCTTCCAACAGTATCCCAACGACCCCGTCTGGCACGGCGCGACGATGGCGGTCAGTGCGACCGCAGTGGACGGCCAGCCGGTCGCCGGCGCGGTGGTGCGCGACGGCCTGGGTTGGCGCGTGCCGCTGGCGCGTCCGCTCGCGCCGGGGACGCAGGTCGCGGTCGATCTGACCTTCCGCCACGCGCTGTCGACCACGGGCGGCTACCACGGATTGGGGACGGTTGATCGGCCAAGCGGCGTCGCGGTGCTGCACGGATGGTTTCCCGAGCTGGCGCTGTGGCGCGACGGCGCCTGGCAGGTCGACGCCTTGCCGGAACTCTGCGACCCGGCGCGTTCGTGGCTGTACCACGTCCAGGCGCGGCTGGAGGTCGACGACGGCACCGCCATCCCGGCCGGTGGCCGCATGGTGGTCGACGACCTGCCCGGTCCGCGCCGGATCCTGGAGCTGACCTGCCCGTTCGCGCGCAACCTGACGGTGGTCCTCGGGAAGTGGGAAAGCCTCGAACAGGAGGTCGATGGCGTGCTCGTCCGGGTCTGGCATCGCGGCCAGCCGCACGCCGCCAAACGAGCGCTCGCGCGCACGATCTTGGCGCTGAACCGCTGCCGGCGTTTCGCACCGCCGCCCCGGCCGGAACTCGACGTGGTGCTGGCCGGTAATCTCGGTGAGTCGGTAGGCGGCATCGAATCGAGCGGCCTGGTGCTGATCGGCGGATCGAGCGCCAGCCAGGTCGAATTGATGGGCGACGATCCGCCGGCCTCGGCCCTGCCGGTCTTCATGTTTGACATGACGGTGGTACACGAGGTCGCGCATCAGTGGTGGTACGATCTGGTCGGCAACGATCCGCTGCCCACGGCGTGGCTCGATGAAAGCCTGACCAACTGGACCAGTGGCTGGATCCTGGAAGGCGACTCAGCCCAGGTCGGCACCTGGGCCTGGCGCATGATCTGGACCCAGGCGCAGATGCGGGGCCGCAAAGCCGATGCCAACGGCGACCTCTACCCCGCCATCGACCGGCCGCTGTGGACGGAACCCGGCGACCCGCACGGATCCCAGGTCTACGGCCGTGGCGCGCTCGCCTATCAGGCCCTTCGCAAGCAGGTCGGTGACGAGGCCTGGCTGAACTGCCTGACCGCCTGGGCCGCCGGCAACCGCTGGCGCCTGATCGACAACGCCGCGTGGCGCCGGCATCTTGAACAAAAGCTCGGCAAGCCGGTGGTCGACGCCTTCTGGGACCGCTGGATCCAAGGACATGGGCTGAAGCCGCTGGATCTGGCGAAGGTGTTGAACTGAAAGGAGAAGGGAAATGGCCAGTAGAGTAGGGATGGCGCCGTCCTGACGGTCGCCATCCCCCTCTTCAAACCGGACTTGCAGATTTCCCGCATCCGGCTTTCCCGTTGGCTTCATGGGTCGGCTTTCGTGGTCGCGCCAGCGTGGATCGGCACGAAACCGAG